>CAJOHX010000001.1 GCA_905234475.1 uncultured Bacteroidales bacterium
CGGCATCTATGACCTCATCCTCGATCCGAACGGATCTGCAACCATCGTCGAGACCCTCGGCGGCGGCGTCAGCAACAAGATCGGCGGCGACGAGCCCGAACCGGAGCCCGAGACGGTGACCGGCTGGAACGTCATCGGCGCCAACGGCGACTGGGAGAACGACATCATCGCCACCGAGAAGGACGGCGTCTGGACCGCCTACATCAACGCTCCCGAAGCCACCAACTTCAAGTGGCGCAAGAACGGCGGCTGGGACGAGAACTACGGCATTGAGAAAGACGCCACCTACACCCTTGGCACGGCCTTCGCAGCCGTCGCCGGCGGTGAAAACATCAACATCGAGGCCGGCTTCTGGAAGACCGAACTCAACCTCACCGACGAGGCCAACCCGACCATCACCGTGTCCACCGGCGAGGTGTGGTCCCTGATCGGCGATTTTAACGGTTGGAGCGGAGACGTGGACATGACCGAAACCGAGACGGGTGTCTGGGTAAGTCCTGCTACGACGCTGAACAACAAGGGCTTCAAGATCCGCAAGAACCATGACTGGACCACCAGCTACGGCGGTGAGTTCAAGGCTCTCGGCGAAGCTTTCGAGGCCACCACAACCGATGACAACAACATTATGCTGGAAGAGGACGGCGAGTACATCGTCACCTTCGACACCAACAAGATGACCATCCTCGTGGAAGCGGCCATGCCGTCCAACCTCTGGTCCGTGATCGGCGACTTCAACGGCTGGAGCGCCGACGCCTACATGACCCAGGTTGCCCCGGGCATCTGGATCAGTGACGAACTGGAACTCACCGATGGCGGATGGAAGATCCGCTTTAACAACAGCTGGGATGTCAACCGCGGCGGCGCCACGCCGGAGAAAGCCGGTGAATTCGTGGCCGTCTATCCGGGCGGGGACAACATTAATCTTGGCGGCAAGTTCCGCGTTGTCTTCAACGAGATGAACCAGACCATCGGTACGCTCGGCTGGGGTGTCGTGGGCAGCGTTGCCTCCATCAACGGCTTCAACTGGAACAACGATATCCCGATGAACCTGGCTGCCGACGGCAAGTGGTACAGCGTGCCCGTTGCCCTCGACGAGGGCGACGAGATCAAGCTCCGCTACAACGCCGACTGGGGCACCAACCGCGGTGGCGACTTTGCCGCTAAGGATGAAGCTTTCGCCGTTGCTCAGGATGGCAGCAACTTCAAGATCACTGCCAAGGGAACCTACATGGTCGTCTACGACCCGACTACAGAGCAGGTCACCCTCAGCACCGATTTCTGGAGCCTGATCGGCGAGTTCAGTGGCTGGAGCGGCGACCGCTTCATGCTCCCGCTCGGCGAGGGTAAGTGGGCTGCCTACAGCCAGGAGATCTCCGGCGGCTGGAAGATCCGCAAGGGCGCCGACTGGACCATCAGTGCAGGCGGCACCTATGCCGCGGCGGGCGAAGCCTTTGACGGCGTGACCGCCGACGGTCCCAACATCGCCGTGACCGACATGACCCGCTTCGATGTCCTCTACGACACTGTGGCTGGCAAGATCACGGTCTCCAAGCCTGTCAAATAAGGCCTGAATGCTTTTCGGACCGGGGCCCCTGACCGGACCCCGGTCTGCCAATCAAAACTGATGACCATCATGAAGAGACTCCGCTTTGTCGCCGGCCTCGCGCTGGCCGCCCTTTGCCTCTATTCCACCACCACTACCCCGCCCATCGAAAAAGGGGAGCACCTCGCCGACATCACCTACCAGGTCAATGTCTACAGTTTCGCCGACTCCGACGGGGACGGCTGGGGAGACCTGAAGGGTGTCACGCAGCACCTCGACTATTTCGAGGATCTCGGCGTGAGCGCCCTCTGGCTGTCTCCGGTCCAGGCCGCCGGCTCCTACCACGGCTACGATGTCTCGGACTATAGCATGATCAATCCCAAGCTGGGTACCGAAGCCGATTTCAAGGATTTGATCGACAAGGCGAAGGCCAAGGGAATCGACATCTACATGGACTACGTGCTGAACCATTCCGGCGACCAGAACGCCTGGTTCAAGCAGGCATGCGCCGATCCGGGCAGCCCGTATCACGACTACTACGTCTTCTCCAGCGACCCCTCCAGTGACATGAGGAACGGCAAGGTGGATAATTTCGGCGGAGCCACGAGCACCCGGATGGGCACTTGGTACCCCGCCAGCGGCGGCAATCTCGGCTATCACGGCCTGTTGCACTTCAAGCTGGACGTCTCAAACGCCAGCCAGCCCAAACTGACGGTCACGGAAGCCACCGGCTCCGCCCAGAGCGGCAATACTGACACCTCTGTCAAGTGGTTCATCTACGAGAACAACGCGATCCGGATGTACAAGACCGGAAACAACCTCTACGAGATTACGCTCAATATCGATAACAACTGGGGCGTGCTGGTCAAGGATGACCCCACACAGTGGGGAGACCACAAATGGGGCGCCAAAGCCGGTGACCAGGCCATCGTGTTCGGAACACCCAAAACCCTCGTCAAAGGAGATGCCGCCAATGACATCACCTTCGGAGGCACCAGCACCCAGTACTTCGCCAGCTTCGACCGGTCGATGCCGGACTTCAACTACGGCCCGGCGGACAAGGCCGCTGAATCCGGCGCCTTCAAGGATCTGGCGGCTTCCGCCGACAAATGGATCAACCTGGGCGTAGCCGGCCTGCGCCTCGACGCCGTGATCTGGATTTACACGTGGCCTTCCTGAAGGCCTGGTACGACCGCTGCAATACCAGCTACAAGGCCCGCGGCGGCCAAGGAGACTTCTACATGGTCGGCGAAGCCTGGTGCGACAACGCCGAACAGATGGCGCCCTACTACCAGGGCCTGCCGTCCAATTTCAATTTCTACTACTGGTATACCCTCAAGGACCGGATCAACCGGGGCCGGGGCGATGATTTCGCCAGGACCGTGAACTATTTCCGCGGCCTTTTCCGCCAGAACCGCGCTGACTTCATCGACGCCATCAAGCTCACCAACCACGACGAGGACCGGGCTGCGAGCGACCTGGGACGCGACATCAACAAGGAGAAACTGGCCGCCGCCGTGCTGCTGACCTCGCCGGGCAAGCCCTACATCTACCAGGGCGAGGAGCTCGGCTACTGGGGCACCAAGAGCAGAGGCGACGAGTATGTGCGCGCCCCCATCAAGTGGACGCGCGGCGGAAGCGTGCCGTCCGCGGCCCTCGGCGGCAAGGTGGACAACGCCATGCTCAGCGAAAACATCAGCGTGGAAGCGCAGACCGCCGACCCGGCCTCGCTGCTGAATGTCTATAAGGATTTCGCGCAGGCGCGCAACACCTACAAGGCCCTCGCCAAAGGCGAAATGCAGGAGATTTCCACCTCCAACGCCGCCGTGGCCGCCTGGACCATGAGCTATGAGGGCCAGACCGTGCTCGTGGCGCACAATTTCGGCGCCGGCGTCGCCACCGTCAACATCCCGGGCGGAGAGCTCAGCGCCGACAACATCCTCGTCCGCAATGGCGTGGTGACCGCCAACGGCAGCTCCGTAACCCTCGGCGCCTACGCTTCCGCCGTATTTGCCGAATAAAGGATGAAACGCATGCGCTCCCTGTCCGTTTTTGCCGCGCTGGCGCTCCTGTGCGCCTGCTGCGGCAAGACGCCCAAGCCGGAACCGCAGCCGGACCGCACCTTCGTCAAGGGGGCGGACATCAGCAGCGTGACCGAGATGGAGTCCAAGGGCTTCAAATTCTACAACGCCGCCGGGCAGCAGCGGGAGCTCACCGCGCTGATGAAGGAAATCGGCTGCAACGCCGTCCGGTTGCGCGTGTGGGTGGACCCGCAGGGGGGCTGGAGCGGCAAGGCCGACGTGGTCGCCAAGGCCAAACGCGCCCAGGCGCTGGGTATGAAAATCATGATCGACTTCCACTACAGCGACTCCTGGGCCGATCCCGGCAAGCAGAACGTCCCCGCCGCGTGGAAGGGCAAGGATGCCGCCGGCATGGCCGCGGCCGTGGGTGCGCACACGCAGGAGGTCCTGCAGGCGCTCAAGACCGCGGGCGTGGAGGTCACCTGGGTGCAGGTGGGCAACGAAGTCACCAACGGCATGCTCTGGGACAGCGGCAAGGTGTCCGGCTCGTCCGTGGGACAGTTCGTGAATTATTTCCACGCCGGGCGGGAGGCCGTGAAGGCCGTCTATCCCCAGGCGAAGGTGATCCTGCACCTGGACAACGGCTGGAACCTCGGGACCCTCAACTGGTTCCTCACGCTGATGAAGGGGCACAGCCTGAATTACGACGTCCTGGGACTTTCTCTGTACCCTTCTTACTGGGAAAACGGCGCCTATCCCGACTGGACGCCGAAAGTGCAGCAGTTCGTGCAGAACCTGCCCACGCTCTACAGCAGCTACGGCAAGCCCATCCTGCTGGTGGAGTTCGGCATGCCGGCCAGCGAGCCCGCCAAGGCCAAAGCCGCGCTGCAGTACCTGATGGACAAGACAAAGGATTTGGACTGGTTCGGCGGCATCTTCTACTGGGCCCCGGAGACCGAGCACGACCGCAGCGGCTATGACTACGGCGCCTTCTCCGGCGGCAAGCCGACCGAGGCGCTGGATCCGTTTGGACAATAGCTTCTTCGCTGCGCTCAGAATGACAGACAACAATTGACCGATATGATGAAACGAAACCTATACCTCCTGCTTTCCGTCGCGGTGGCAATCGCCTGCCAGCCGACGGCGGATTATTCCCAGGTACCCGAAGCCGCGCCCACCCAGGTGCAGCGGGTGGAACCCCTGAGCTGGTGGACCGGCATGAACACGCCCCTGCAGCTGATGGTGCAGGGCCCGGGCATCGGCGCCTTTGACGTGGCCGTCGAGGGCCGCGGCCTCGCCGTGACGGCCGTCCACAAGGCCGACAGCCCCAATTTCCTCTTCCTCGACATGGCGGTCAAGGCCCCGGGCGAGTACAACCTCGTGTTTACCCGGGGTTCTGAAAGCTTCAAGTACCCCTACGTCATCCGCGAGCGCCAGGCCGGCAGCCGGGAGCGCGAGAGCTTCACGACGGCGGACATGATTTATCTCATCATGCCCGACCGTTTCGCTTCGGCGACCGACGCCAACGACACCGCCTGGCCGGGCGGCACCTATGACGACGGCTCCGCGCGTGCCTGGACCGTCCCCGAGACCCCGGACAATGTGGACCGCACCGACCCCGTGAGCCGCCACGGCGGCGACCTCCAGGGTATCATCGACCACCTGGACTACATCGCCGACCTCGGCGCGACGGCCATCTGGAACACCCCGCTGCTGCTGGACAACCAGCCCCATGAGTCCTACCATGGCTATGCCTGCGGCGACTATTACCACATCGATCCGCGCTTCGGCGACAACGCACTTTACAGGAAATTCGTGGACGCCGCGCACGCGAAAGGGATCAAGGTTATCATGGACATCGTCACCAACCACTGCGGCACCGCCCACTGGTGGATGGAGGACGCCCCGTTCACCGACTGGTACCATCCGGCCGAGCCGTACGTGCAGATGAACGCCCTCTTCTCCGTGTACATGGACCCGAACGCCTCGGTGCGCGACCTGGAGCGCCAGGAGAGCGGCTGGTTCGTCCCGTCCATGCCGGACATGAACCTCGACAACCCCTACGTGCTGAAATACTTCCAGCAGTGGGCGGTGTGGTGGATCGAATACGCCGGCCTGGACGGCCTGCGCGTGGACACTTACCCGTACAACGAACCCGGCCCCATGTCGCAGTGGTGCAAGGCCGTGACGGACGAATACCCGAACATGAACATCGTCGGCGAATGCTGGGACATGAACATCCCGCAGGTGGCCTACTGGCAGAAGGACAACCCCAACAGGAACGGCTTCAACTCCAACCTCCCCTCCATCATGGACTTCCCGCTGGAGCACGCCATCATCACCGCCCTGTGCGAGGATTATGTGGGCTGGGACGAAGGCATGACGCGCATTTATACGGTCATTGCCCAGGACTTCGCCTACCGCGACCTCAGCCACATGATGACCTTCTTCGCCAACCATGACCATGCCCGCACGGGCGACGTCCTGCGGCAGGATCCGGCCCGGATGAAGCTGGCGATTACCCTGCTGGCAACGCTCCGCGGCATCCCGCAGCTGTACTACGGCGACGAGATGATGTTCCTGGAGCGCAAGGACTGCCCCAGCCACGACGGCGCCAAGCGCATCGACTTCCCGGGCGGCTGGGCCGGCGACAAAACCGACCTCTTCAGCGAACAGGGACGCCGCGACGCGCCCGCCCTGTACAAGGACGCGGCCGGGCTGCACGACTACACCCGCACCCTCTTCCAGTGGCGCAAGGGCTGCAAGGCCGTGCAGGAGGGCAAGACCCTGCATTTCCTGTCACGCGCCAACGTGGGTTCGGTCAACATCACCGACAACACCTACGCCTTCTTCCGCTACACCGACACGGACGCGGTGTTCGTCTACATCAACAACACCTTTGAAGACCGGGCCCTCGACTGGGACCACTACCGGGAGTTCGTCTCCGGTCCCGTGCAGGGCCGCAGCGTCCTCACCGGAGAGCAGGTCACCCTGCAGAACGGCCTCACGGTGGCGCCGAAGAGCGCCCTCATCGTTGAATTCAAAAGATAGTATATGAGAAAAATCCTCCTCCTGCTGGCGGCCCTTCTCTGCCTGGCAGCCTGCAAAACCGCAACCCTGCACCCCGCCTGGACCTACAACACGGTGGTCTACGAAGTCAACATCCGCCAGTTCTCCCCGGAGGGCACGTTCAAGGGCGTCGAGGCCCAGTTGCCCCGCCTCAAGGACCTCGGCGTGGACATCCTCTGGCTGATGCCGATGTACGAAATCGGCGAGGTCGAGCGCAAGGGGAGCCTCGGCTCCTACTACGCCATCTCGGACTATACCAAGGTCAACCCGGAATTCGGCACGATGCAGGACTTCGAGGACCTGCTCGCCGCCGCGCATGAGGCGGGATTCAAGGTCATCCTGGACTGGGTGGCCAACCAGACGGCTCCCGACCACGTGTGGATGGACGGCAAACCCGCCGACTTCTACGAGCGCGACTCGCTGGGCAACGCCATCTGGGAATACGACTGGACTGACACCCGCAGCCTCAATTATGAGAACACCGCCGTCTGGGACGCCCAGGACGAGTGCATGCGCTTCTGGCTCGAGAAGGGCGTGGACGGCTTCCGCTGCGACGCCGCCGCGGAGATGCCTGCCAATTTCTGGAAGGCCGTCCTCCCCGGCATCCACCGGGACTATCCGGATATCTACCTGCTGGCCGAGGCCGAGACGCCGGAGCTCGCCGACCCCGGCGTCACCTTCGACGCCACCTATGCCTGGAAGCTCCACCACATGATGAACGACATCGCGCAGGGGACCAAGACGGCGCAGGACCTCCGCGACTACCTCGCCGAGGACGACCTCTGGATGGGCACCGACGGCTTCCGCCTGATGTTCACCTCCAACCATGACGAGAACTCCTGGTCGGGCAGCGAATTCGAGCGCATGGGCAAGGCCGCCAAGGTCATGGAAGTGCTCTGCTTCACCCTCCCCAAGGGCCAGCCGCTCGTGTACACGGGCCAGGAAATCGGCATCACGCGCCGCCTGGAGTTCTTCGAGAAGGATCCCATCACCGACTGGCGCCCGAACCAGTATACCGAGTTTATCAAGACCCTCGTCGCGCTCCGCCACGACCATCCCTGCCTCGCCGCAGGGGAGAAGGGCGCGCCGGCCGTCCTGATCCAGGGCGTGCCCGACAATGTGCTGGCCTTCCGCCGCAGCAAGGGCGGTGATGTCATCGAGGTCTACGCCAACCTCTCCGCGCAGCCGGTCGAGGTGACCATCGGCCATAATAACGTGACCCTGGAGCCCTGGGGTTGGCAAATCTTAGGAAAATAACATGTACGCCAAAAACCTGATCCCGCTGCTGGCGCTGGCCGCCCTGGCCTTCGCCTGCACCCGCCCCGCCGAACCCGCCCTGCAGAAGCAGGCGGAACTGGCCTCCCCGGACGGAGCACTCCGGATGGAATTCGCCCTGGACAACACCGGGACGCCTTATTATTCCCTTTCTCGCGGCGGCGTGGCCGTCGTGCTCCCAAGCCGCCTGGGCTTTGAGCTGCGCGGCACCGTCAAGGCCGAACAGCTCGACTATGCCGCCGACGGAAGCGTGTCCAAGAGCGACAACGCCCCGACGATTGCCTTCGACCGCGGGTTCTCGTTTGCCGGCGTGGACAGCGCCGGCCTGGACGAAGTCTGGGAGCCGGTCTGGGGCGAGGAGTCGCAGATCCGCAACCACTACAACGAGCTGCTGGTCCATCTCCGCCAGCCGGAGAGCGGCCGCCTGCTGGACATCCGTTTCCGTCTGTTCGACGACGGCCTGGGCTTCCGCTACGAGTTCCCTTCCGGGCAGCCTCTGGTGCATTTCGTGATCAAGGAGGAGCTGACCGAGTTTGCCATGGCGGACGACTGCACCGCCTGGTGGATCCCCGGCGACTACGACACCCAGGAGTACGAATACAACTGCACGAAGCTCTCCGAGGTCAGCGCCCGTTTCCGCGACAAGATGCGCGGCAACAGCAGCCAGACCCCGTTCAGCACCTCCGGCGTGCAGACCTCCCTGCAGATGAAGACCCCCGGCGGGCTGTACGTCAACATCCACGAGGCCGCGCTGGTCGACTATCCCTGCATGCACCTGCTGGTGGACGGGCCGCGGCATTCGCTGCGGGCGTGGCTCACCCCGGACGCAGAGGGCTGGAAGGGAAACCTCACCGCCCCCGCCAAGACCCCTTGGCGCACCGTGCAGGTGGTCGGGAGCGCCACGGAGCAGCTCGCTTCCCGCCTGGTGCTCAACCTTAACGACCCCTGCGCGCTGGACGACGTGAGCTGGATCCACCCGGTCAAGTACATGGGCGTGTGGTGGGAGATGATCGCGGGCGCAGGCAGCTGGGCCTACACCGACGCGGTCGGCGTGGACCTGAAGACCTTCGACTACGCCGCGGCCCAGCCCAACGGGCGCCACAGTGCCAACAACGACCACGTGCGGGCGTATATCGATTTCGCGGCAGCGAACGGTTTCGACGCCCTGCTCATCGAGGGCTGGAACATCGGCTGGGAGGAATGGGCCAACTGCAACAAGGACTATGTCTTTGATTTCCAGACCCCTTATCCCGATTTCGACATCGACGCGCTCAACGCCTATGCCCATAAGAAAGGCATCCGCCTGGTCATGCACCACGAGACCTCCTCGAGCGTGCGCAACTACGAGCGTCACATGGAGGCGGCCTATTCGCTGATGAACCGCTACGGCTATGACGCCGTCAAATCCGGCTACGTGGGCGACATCCTCCCGCAGGGCCAGCACCACTACAGCCAGTGGATGATCAACCACTACCTGTACTGCATCACCGAGGCCGCGCGCCATCATATCATGGTCAACGCGCACGAGGCCGTGCGCCCGACGGGCCTGTGCCGCACATATCCCAACCTGATCGGCAACGAGTCCGCGATGGGCACGGAGTACCAGGCCTTCGGCGGCATCACGCCGGGCCATACGGCCATCCTGCCCTTCACCCGACTCAACGGCGGCCCGATGGACTACACCCCGGGCATCTTTGAGCAGAACCTCAAGGACTGGTGCGGCAACGATTCGTACGTCAATTCGACCATCGGCGGACAGCTGGGCCTGTACGTGACGATGTATTCGCCGCTGCAGATGGCGGCGGACACGCCGGACCACTACAGCCGCTTCATGGACGCCTTCCAGTTTATCAAGGATGTGGCCGTGGACTGGAGCGAGAGCCGCTACCTCTACGCCGAGCCGATGGAATACATCGTCGCGGCGCGCAAGGCCAAAGGCACGGGCCAGTGGTTCTGCGGCGGCGTGACCGACGGGCAGCAGCGCAGCTTTGACGTGAAACTGGACTTCCTGGAGCCCGGGCGCTATGAGGCCACGATCTACGCCGACGCACCCGACGCCCACTACAAGACCAATCCGCAGGCCTACGCCATCACGAAGCAGACTGTCTCCCCGGACGACACCCTCTCCGTCACGATGGCCCCCGGCGGCGGTTTCGGAATCAGCTTTAAGAAATTATGACGACAACATTCAAGATAGAGTACCGGACGGCGTGGGGCGAGAGCCTTGCGCTGGTCCTCCAGGACAAGAAACACCCCATGACCTGGGGCGAGGGCGCGGTCTGGAGCGTGACAGTCAAGGACTGCCCCGCAGCAGCGCTCAAGGACTACACCTATGTGGTCATGCGCGACGGCCTCATCGTGCGCACCGAGTGGAGCCACCACAGCGCCAAGGCCGCCCGCGAGATCAGCGACGCATGGATCGACTGCCCGATCCCGGGCTGCCCGTTCCCCCGCGAGCACCAGGCGGCGAAATTCGACCGTCCCGGTTTCCGCGGAGCGGGTACCGCCATCCCGGTGTTCTCGCTGCGCACGGCCGACGACTTCGGCATCGGCGAATTCCGCGACCTGCGGCCCCTCGTGGACTGGGCCGCCGCCACGGGGCAGTGCATCCTGCAGCTGCTGCCGGTCAACGACACCACCCGCAAGGGCCAGTGGGCGGATTCCTACCCCTACAGCCCCGTGTCCACCTTCGCCCTGCACCCGCTCTACATGCACCTGCAGGACCTCGGGATCAAGGCCGACGCGGCTTTCAAGAAGCAGCAGGCGGAGCTGAACGCCCTGCCGGAACTCGACTACCCGAAGGTGTTCAAGGCCAAGATGGCCTACATCCGCCAGGCCTATGAGGCCCGCGGCGCCAAGGACCTCGCCTCCGCGGCCTGCAAGAAGTTTGTCAAGGAGAACGCCGACTGGCTGCCGGAATATGCGGAATTCTGCGCCCGCAGGGACAAGCTGGAGCCGGAGTACTACTGCTGGATGCAGTACCACCTGGACCGGCAGTTCTGCGAAGAAGTGGACTACGCCCGCGCCAAGGGCATTTCCCTGAAGGGGGACCTGCCCATCGGGGTGAGCGCCGACAGCGCCGAGGCCTACTGGCACCCGGAGCTCTTCAACCTGGACTCCTCCACCGGCGCCCCGCCCGATTATTTCAGCACCGACGGGCAGAACTGGGGCTTCCCGACCTACAACTGGGAGGAGATGGCCAAGGACGACTTCGCCTGGTGGAAGTCGCGCCTGCGCAAGATGAGCCGCTATTTTGACGCCTTCCGCATCGACCACATCCTGGGCTTCTTCCGCATCTGGGAGATCCCGAAGGAGTTCACCGGCGGCCTGCTGGGCCACTTCAACCCGGCGCTGCCGTATTCTCCGGAGGAGATCTATGCGCTGCACCTGCCCATCGAGGGGCTCTTCCATCCCGATCCGCGCCATCCGGGCATGTACCAGCCGCTGATCGCCCCGGCCTCCGCCGGCCTGCCGCAGTGGCAGCAGGAGCGCTTCGGCGCCCTGTACAACGACTTCTTCTACCACCGCCACGACGAGTTCTGGCGCCGCAATGCGGAGCGCAAGCTCCCCGAGCTGCTCGGTGCAACCGGGATGCTGGCCTGCGGCGAAGACCTCGGCATGGTGCCGGACTGCGTGCCCGGCGTGATGGACCGCGAGAAGATCCTCTCGCTGAAGATGCGCGGCATGGAGCAGGAAGGGGAGTGGAAGTACCTGAGCGTGTGCGCCACCTCCAGCCACGACATGGAGACGCTGCGCATGCAGTGCGACCACGACCCGGAGCCGTGGGAGGTGCGCAACATGCTGTGGGAGTATCTCGACTCGCCGTCGATGCTCGCCATCTTCCCGCTGCAGGACTGGGTGGCCCTGGACAGGGGCATGCGCCGGTCCGACCGCATGGCGGAGCGCATCAACGAGCCCGCCGACTCGCACCACCACTGGCGTTTCCGCCTGCACTTCGACGTGCACGCACTGCTGGAGGCCAGCGAGCTGAACGTCGCGGTGGAGGGGCTGATCAAAGACGCCCGCCGCAATTAACCGTCATTCCGGGTGGATCCTGAGCCTGTCGAAGGATGACCCGGAATCTCCTTCCAAAGCATACGGAAGTCCTGAAAAATCGGGGCTTCCGTGCTTTTTTGACCAATTAATTTCTTTCTTATGAGAATTTTACTAACTTTGCGGGCTATTTTACGAATATTATTTAATTAACCATACTTATGCAAAGCAAAGGTGCTATCAGATTTGTCACGATCTGCCTCCTGCTCGCCTGTCTCTGGCAGCTGTCGTTCACCCTGGTGACGTCCATCCAGAACAGGAAGGCCCAGCAGCGCGCAGAGCAGGTGGCCCAGAAAGTTGATCTGGCCGCCGTGCCCGAAGCAGACCGTGCCTTCTATCTCGACTCCATCCGGAAGATCGAGTCCCGCCGTTACACAGATTCCATTTCCGGCGAGAAAGTTTATTTGGGTTATACATTCAAGGAGGTCCAGAACCAGGAGATCAACCTCGGCCTCGACCTCAAGGGCGGTATGAACGTCATGCTGCAGGTCCAGCTCGAGGACCTGGTGCGTGCCCTCGCGGGCAACGACCAGTCCCCGCAGTTCCTGCAGGCCCTGTCGCTCGCCAAGGAGCGCAGCGTCAACTCGCAGTCCGACTTCATCACCCTGTTCGGCGACGCCTGGAAGGAGGTCTCCGGCGGCATGCGCCTCGCGCAGATCTTCGGTACCTACGAGATGCGCGACCGCATCAAGCCCGAGTCCACCGACGAGCAGGTCCTCTCCGTGATCAAGGATGAGGCCGAGAGCGCTGTCGCCAACTCGTTCAACGTCCTGCGCAACCGTATCGACCGTTTCGGCGTCACGCAGCCGTCCATCCAGAAGCTCGGCAACACCGGCCGCATCCTCGTGGAGCTCCCGGGCGTGAAGGAGCCTGAGCGTGTCCGCAAGCTGCTCCAGGGCACCGCGTCCCTCGAGTTCTGGCCGACTTTCACCTATGACGAGATGGCCACCTACCTCGACGAGGCCAACACCCGCCTCGCGGAGATCCTCTCCGCCGGCGAGGCTCCGGCCGCTGCCGCCGCTCCCGCCGCCGACGATGTCGTCGCCCAGGAGATCCAGGCCCAGAACGCCGAGGACGCCGGTCTCGAGGCCGCCCGCAAGGCCAATCCGCTCTATGCGATCCTGAGCCCGTCCGGCATGCGCGGCAACGCCTGCATCGGCTTCGCCGCTGCCGCCGACACTGCCCAGATCAACAAGTACCTCCGCATGCCGGAGATCGAGGCCATCTTCCCGGCCGAGTTCCGTCCGATGTGGTCCGTGCAGCCGTCCGACTACATGCAGAGCGACAACATCTACGAGCTCGTGGCCATCAAGTCCACCTCCCGCGACGGCAAGGCCCCGCTGGACGGCGGTGTCGTGACCGACGCCCACGTGGACTACGACCAGCGCCGCGGCGGCTATCCGGGTGTGTCCATGACCATGAACGCCGAGGGCGCCAACATCTGGGCCCGCCTGACCAAGGAGAACATCGGCCGCCAGGTCGCCATCGTGCTCGACGGCACCGTGTATTCCTACCCGACCGTCCAGACCGAGATCACCGGCGGTTCTTCCTCCATCACCGGCAAGTTCTCCATCGACGACGCCACCGACCTTACCAACGTCCTCAAATCCGGTAAACTCCCCGCTCCGGCTACGATCGTCCAGGAGCAGGTCGTCGGTCCGTCCCTCGGTGCCGAGTCCATCCGCGCCGGTCTCATTTCCTTCCTGATCGCGTTCTGCCTCGTCCTCATCTACATGCTCTTCTTCTACCAGGGAGCGGGTGTGGCCGCAGACATCGCGCTGCTGTCCAACGTCGTGCTGCTCTTCGGCACCCTGTCCGCCTTTGGCGCCGTCCTGACGCTGCCGGGTATCGCCGGTCTCGTCCTGACACTGGGTATGGCTGTGGATGCCAACGTGATCATCTATGAGCGCATCAAGGAAGAGCTCAAGGCCGGCAAGGGCCTGAGCAAGGCTGTCGCCGACGGTTACAAGAACGCTTACTCCGCCATCATCGACGGCCAGGTGACCACCCTCCTGACGGGTCTCGTGCTCTTCTTCTTCGGCTCCGGTCCGATCAAGGGCTTTGCAACCACGCTCATCATCGGTATCATCACCTCCATGCTGACCGCCATCTTCGTCACCCGCCTGATCTTCGAAGGCCGCATCAAGCGCGGCAAGAACATCACCTTCGAGAACAAGCTGACGAAGGATTTCCTCAAGAACACGCACATCGACTTCCTGGGTGCCCGCAAGTGGTCCTACATCATCTCCGGCGCCCTCATCGTGATCGCCCTCGGATCCATGTTCATCAAGGGCTTCACCTATGGTGTCGACTTCACCGGCGGCCGCACCTACGTGGTCCGCTTCGACAAGCCCGTGACCGCCGAGGAGGTCCGTTCCGCCGTGAACAAGACCTTCAACCTGGCCGATCCCGAGTCCTCCGTCGAGGTCAAGCAGTTCGGTGGCGACAGCCAGATGAAGATCACGACTTCCTACAAGTTCCAGGATGAGACCGCCACGGTCGACGCCGAGATCGAAGGCATGCTGTACGAGTCCCTGAAGGACTTCTACGTGGAGCCCGTGGACCTCGCCGGCTTCACCTCCACGCTGGAGAACCCCAACGGTATCATCTCCTCCGACAAGGTGGGCGCCTCGATCGCCAACGACATCAAGCGCAACGCCATCATCTCCATCATCCTTGCCCTCATCGTCATCTTCGCCTACATCGCACTGCGGTTCAAGGGCTGGAACTGGGGTCTCGGCGGCGTCGTCTCGCTGGCCCATACCGCGATCATCATCATCGGCTTCTTCTCCCTGTTCAGCGGCATCCTGCCGTTCAACCTGGACGTGGACCAGACCTTCATCGCCGCTATCCTGACGATCATCGGTTACCATCAACGACAACGTGGTGATCTTCGACCGTATCCGTGAGAACCTCGCGCTCCACCCGAGCGACGATTTCAAGTCTACGGTCAACAAGTCCCTCAACGCGACCCTCACCCGTACGGTCAACACCTCGGTCTCGACCCTCCTCCCGATGCTCGCCATCGCGTTCTTCGGCGGTGAGTCCATCCGCGGTCTGTCCGTCGCCCTGTGCCTCGGTGTGCTGATTGGCACCTACGCCTCCATCATGATCGGTACCCCGATTATGTTCGACGCCGAGATGCGCAGCCGCAAGAAGGCCGCTGCCGCGAAGAAGAAATAAGGTATCGGAACCGAAAATGAAGTAATTTGGCGCCGACCCGGCTTTCAAAACCAGGGTCGGCGCCATTTTTAGCCCTTTTCGGCTCCGAAGCCGGGATGCTATTTCCGGGTGACGGTATAGGTGACCCCCAGCCGCTGGAGGGCGGAGATGAAGGGTTCGCTGACGGCGACGGAGAACTTCTTGGAATGGAAGTCGAGGTTGTAGCCGGTGGTGCGGTCGTGCAGCAGGATGGACAGGGGCGTGGCGCCCTTGTTGGCCTTGAGGATCTTGACCAGCTTGGTGCGGAAATCCGGCGAGAGCCGGTCGGACTCCAGCACGATGTTGAAGCTGGTGAGCAGGTCTGAATTCAGATTGCCCAGCAGGGAGATCTTCTTGATTTTGAAGGAGTACGGGGCCTTCTTGCCCTGGGCGCGCTCCTCGGGCTTGAGGAAGTAGCGGGCGGAAATCTCCCCCTCGATGAAGAGCTGCGCGTGCAGCTGCATGAAGGGCAGCCAGGCCTGATAGTCCTTGCCGAACAGGGCGAATTCGTACGTGCCGCTGTAGTCTTCCATCATGACGCGGGCGCCGGGCGTGCCGGTGCGGGTGGTCATGGTCTTGACGTCCGTGACGATGCCTGCGACGGCGGCCTTGCCGGTCTTGTCGGCGGCTTCGCATTCGTCGATCAAGCCCTGCAGGCCACTCAGCGGGCAGTCCGTGAAAGTGTCAATCTCGAAGCTGTAGCGGTCCAGCGGGTGCGAGGAGAGGTACATCCCCACGAATTCCTTTTCCTGCTGGAGCAGCGCCAGGACGTCTTCCTCGGCCGAAGTCACGGGCATCTCCGGCCGCACCGGCTTGAGCTCCTCCACCTCGCCGAACAGGGAATTGGCGGTGTCGAGCTGGTCGTTGCGGTAGAGGTTGGCGTATTTGACGAGCTCGTCGATAAACTGCTCCCCGTTCTTGCAGGGCAGGAAGAACTGCGAACGCTTGTAGCCGAAGGAATCCAGGGCGCCGGAATACACCAGCGTCTCGACGCTGCGGCGGTTCAGCATCTCGGCCATCCGCTCCACGAAGTCGAACAGGTCCGCGAACGCCCCGTTCGCCTCGCGCTCCCGGATGATGGCCTGCACGACGTTGTCCCCAAAGCCCTTGAGGCCGCCCAGGCCGTAGCGGATGTCCCCGTTCCGGTTGACGGAGAACTGGGCGTCGGACTCGTTGACATCGGGGCTGAGGACCTTGATGCCGGACTTGCGGCAGTCCGCCATGATCTCCTTCAGCTCATCCATGTCGGAGATGTTCTGCGTCAGGTTGGAGGCCTGGAATTCCGACGGATAATGGGCCTTGATCCAGGCCGTCTGGTAGCTCACCCAGGCGTAGCAGGTGGCGTGCGACTTGTTGAACGCGTATTTCGCGAAAGCCTCCCAGTCGGACCAGATCTTCGACAGGACGGCCTCCGGATGCCCGTTGGCGATAGCCCCGGTCATGAAGGACTCCTTGAGCGAGTCGAGCACCGATTTCTGCTTCTTGCCCATGGCCTTGCGGAGCTTGTCCGCCTTGCCCTTGGAGAAGCCGGCAAGCTTCTGCGACAGACGCATCACCTGCTCCTGGTAGACCGTGACGCCATAGGTCTCCTTCAGCAGGTCCTCCATCTCCGGGAGGTCGTAGTGGATCTTGGACGGGTCGTTCTTGCCGGCCACGAAATCGGGGATGTAGTCCATCGGGCCCGGGCGGTAGAGGGCGTTCATAGCGATGAGGTCCTCGAAACGCTCGGGATGCAGGCGGATCAGCCATTCCTTCATGCCGCCGGATTCAAACTGGAAGATGCTCTTGGTGTCGCCGCGGGCGTAGAGCGCAAAGACCTCCGGGTCGTCGATGGGGATCTTCTCAATGTCGATGTCCTTGCCGAAGCGCCTCTTGACCATCGCGAGGGCCCGGTCGATGATGGACAGGGTCTTCAGGCCCAGGAAATCCATCTTCAGCATGCCCACGTCCTCGATCTTGGTGCCTTCGTACTGGCTCACCCATACCTCCTGGCCGGTGGCCTTGTCCGTGCCCATCGTGATGGGGATGTAGTCCGTGAGATTGCCGCGGCCGATGATCATGGCGCAGGCGTGGATGCCCGTCTGGCGGATGCAGCCCTCCAGCTGGAGGGCATAGTCCAGCACCTCACGCACCAGCGGCTCGCCCTCCTCGTATTCGTGCTTGAGCTCCTTGATGTATTTGACGCAGTTGGCCAGCGTGGGCTTGTATTCCTTGTCCTCGCCGCCTTCGCGGACCACGATGGGGCGGTCCGGGATCATCTTGGTGAGGCGGTTGGATTCCGGGATGGAGAGGTTGGAGATGCGCGCCACGTCCTTGACGGCGAGCTTCGCCGCCATGGTGCCGAAGGTGATGACGTGGGAGATGTGGTCGGCGCCGTATTTGTCCTGCACGTACTGGATCACGCGGTAGCGGCCCTCGTCGTCGAAGTCCACGTCGATATCCGGCATGGAGATGCGCTCCGGGTTGAGGAAACGCTCGAACAGGAGGTCGTAGCGGATTGGGTCGAGGTTAGTGATGCCGAGGCAGTAGGACACGCAGGAACCGGCCGCCGAGCCGCGCCCCGGGCCCACGGACACGCCGTGACGCCGCCCCCAGTTGATGAAGTCCTGGACGATGAGGAAGTAGTCCGGGAAACCCATGTAGGAGATGGTCATCAGCTCGAAGTGCAGGCGGGTCTGCTGCTCCTCGTTGAGCGTCTCGCCGTAGCGCCGCCGGGCACCCTCGTAAGTGAGGTGGCACAGATAGGCTACGGAGCGGCAGAATTCGTCTCCGCGGTAGTTCCGGACCTCCTGGCCGTCCTTGTCCTTCGAGACGTCGTATTTGCCGTTTTCGATGATGTCTGCGTACTTCTGCAGGTGGGTGTCGATGTCCGCCAGG
This sequence comes from uncultured Bacteroidales bacterium, assembly GCA_905234475.1. Classification (GTDB taxonomy): domain Bacteria; phylum Bacteroidota; class Bacteroidia; order Bacteroidales; family UBA932; genus Cryptobacteroides. The sequence continues at coordinate 18,040 of CAJOHX010000001.1, forward strand.
AAATCCTCCGGAAGCTCGAATTTCGGCAGGACGTGGCCGCGGTCGATCTCGTAGCGCTCCACCTTGTCCAGGACCTCCAGCGTGTTGGCGAGGGCCTCCGGATGGTCCGGGAACAGCGCCGCCATCTCGTCCTCGCTCTTGAGGTACTCCTGCTGCGTGTAGCGCAGGCGCTTGGGGTCGTCCACGGCGGCGTTGGTCGTCAGGCAGATCAGGCGGTCGTGCGCCGGACCGTCCTCCTTTCGGATGAAATGGACGTCATTGGTGGCCACGACCTTGACGCCGTGCTTCTGCGCGAGCTCGAAGATCCGCGTCGTGTACTCCTTCTGCTGCTCATAGAGGTCCAGCGACATCCCGGGCACCTCCGTCTTGTGGAGCATCACTTCGAGATAATAATCTTCGCCGAACACGCGCTTGTGCCATTCGATGGCCTTGTCCACGCCGGCGGCGTCCCCCGCGAGGATGCCGCGCGGGATCTCGCCCGCCATGCAGGCGGAGCAGCAGATCAGCCCCTCGTGGTACTGCTCCAGCACCTCGTGGCTCACGCGGGGCTTGTAGTACATGCCCTCGATGTGCCCGGTGGACACGATCTTCATGAGGTTCCTGTACCCCGTGTAATTCTTCGCCAGCAGGATGAGGTGGTAGTACTTCTTGTGGTCGTTGTCCTTCAGATGATGGTCGTAGTGCTGCGTGACATAGATCTCGCAGCCGAAGACAGGCTTGACGTCCGGGTGCTTCTTCGCCACGTCGGCGAAATCCTTGACGCCGTACATGTTGCCGTGGTCCGTGATCGCCAGGCCGGGCATCCCCAACTCCTCCGCGCGGCGGAAGAGCTTCTCGATGTCGCTCATCCCGTCGAGGATGGAATACTGGGTATGGACGTGCAGGTGTACGAAAGACATGGCTTCACAAATATACGCAAAAACACCCGACCTTCGCAGGCCGGGTGTTTGATTGTTGATAACTTTTCTTCATATTAAAACTTGTACAAGTTAAAAAATGCTTTTATCTTTGCAGAAAGAGAACTGAAACTATGCGATTTGAAGACATATTGGGAGATGAAAGACTCTGGGCCGTTGTATATGACGGCAGGCAACAGAATGCGCTAACGGAGTTGTTCTCGCAATGGACGGACTTGGATTACCTGTATGCTTTCTTTGAGAAGAACTGGAGCGACCTGAATGCGTATTTCCGGATAACGAGCATTGAGCAGGCGGTCATCGAAACGGGCTTGGATGCCATGTCTCTAAAAGCCGTGATTTTGGATATCCGCCCGGAAGCGAACCTGGATCAAATCTTTCGTCCCCTGGAGAATGGACGAATACAGGAAATGGTTCTCTCAAAAGAAAAAGCAAAGGGAACGAGACAATTCGGACACCCTTCCTGGCTTCGTATTTACGCCTTGAAGTTCGAACCGGATGCTTATTTGATTACCGGCGGAGCGATAAAGCTGACAAGGACAATGGAAGAACGGGAGCATACCCACAGGGAGCTGATGAATCTTGAACGCGTCAGACGTTTTTTATTGGAAGCCGGCGCAGTAGATATAGAAGGATTTAAGGATCTTAACTCATAGCCATGAAACGAACCATCGATGTTATAAAGGCCCATTCGTTTGGGGATCCCGGCGCCTGGAGAAAACAGGCGCAGGAGGAGTTGGATGTCTGGGATTGGCAACAGTACTCTTTCTTGATAGCCGCCAAGGCTCGCGGGGCCATGACCAAAAAAGGGATTACTCAAAAGCAACTTGCAGAGGCCATGGGCTGCACTCAGCAGTATGTCTCGCTGGTTCTGAAAGGCAATTTGAATCTTACCCTTGAGACGATTTCCCGCCTGGAGAAGGCGCTGGGGGTCCGAATCCTGGAGAATCTTTTCTCAATAGAATCGACCTATGTGATTCCGCCTCGTGAACCCCAATATCTAAGCGACGGGAAGGCTCCAGAATATGGCTCCGAACATAGCAGCATGAAATAAATACGTCGCCGGCTCGGGGCCGGAAAGGGCTAAAAATGGCGCCGACCCTGGTTTTGAAAGCCGGGTCGGCGCCAAATTACTTCATTTTCGGTTCCGGGCCTGACGCGTCAAGCGTAACTATGCATGCCGCCCAGCAGCATATTGACACCAAAGTAGGTCACCAGCACGCAGAGGAAGGCGGCCAGCAGGAAGGCATGGAAGAAGCGCGGGCGACCGAAGGCCTTCAGCGCGCGTCCGTGCAGGGGGAAGGAATAGACCAGGAGCGTGACCAGCGCCCAGGTCTCCTTGGGGTCCCAGGCCCAGTAGTTGCCCCAGGAAATGTTGGCCCACACGGCCCCCAGGAAGGTCCCGAAGGTCAGCAGGAACACCGCCGGACACAGCATCGTGATACACACGTCGCGCAAGCGCTCAGAGCGCTCCTTCGGCAGCAGCAGCCCGATGATGCCCAGGATGGCCAGCACGCCGAACAACGCATAGCTCACCATGATCGGAATCATGTGGATAAACAGCAGCGGCGAGCGCAGCACCGGCATCAGCGGCCCCTTCGGGAAAGCGTCCAGCAGCCAGAGGACCAGCAGGGCTACCCCGGCCACAGCCAGAACGATTACGGCGGTGCGCCGTCCCCGGCCGGGCGTGCGGCGGGCGCGGATGGCACGCCGAGCCTCATCGTAAGTGGTGTCCTTCTGGAAGAAATAGCCCAGCATCGCGACCAGAAGCAGCAGATAGCCCGCATAGGTGATGCCGACGCCCCAGGGGTCGCGGCTCACTGCCAGGATGCTGCCCAGGCCGTCTTCGTCGTAGTCGGCCTGGTAGAAGCGGTAGCCATCGCGCTTGTATATATGGTTCATCGAGATCGTAACGGACGAAGATTCCGGGTCATCCTTCGACAAGCTCAGGATCCGCCCGGAATGACGACCGGAAGGCCCGGAAGGGCGAACAGTCAGCTCCGAAATGTAGTCCGAGATGTTGCGGGTCCCGGGGTCGTACTCGATGCGGAACGCCTTCAGTTCCAGCGAGAAAGGCAGGGTGGCGGAGCCGCCTTCATCCAGTTCGAACGCGGTCGCCGGCTCGCCTTCCCGCAGGTGGATCATGCCGCTCTTGCCCGTCAGGTGGGTCACCAGCGCACCGGCAAGGATGAGCACAAAGGCCCCGTGCAGCAGCAGCGTGCAGGGCCTCCGCGCCCCGCCGCGCTCCAGCAGGAACCAGATGCCCGCAACGGCCGTCACCGCCCACAGGGCGATGAAAACGGGGTTGTGGTACACCCAGCGCAGCGCAAAGTCGGTTCCGTAAATCCTTTCCAGCACCGTGGCGGCCATCATCGAGACGATGAGGACCGCCATAGCGCTGTAACTAATACATTTCAGGGTCTTCTGCTTGTCCATTAAATCGAATCTATGAACAGGACCACCGCGTCGCGGTCTTCCTTGCTCAGATTGTAAAACTTCTCGGCCGAACCGTAGGCGTCACTTTGCCTGCTAAATGCATGCCACATAATCGCCTCGATTACATTGCGGGCGCGGCAGTCGTGCAGCCGGTCGCCGCGGCCGGTGTTCTGCGCATGCAGGCCGCGTCCCCACAGCGGGGTGGTGCGGCACCAGGTGCCGTGGATGTCGTTCTTCATGTACAGGCGGTGCTGGATCAGGTCGGAATACGGCCAGATGGTCTGATCCGCGTAACGCGGAAGCGGTTTGTTCTCATTCATCGCCGGGCTCCAGTAGTTGTCGCTGCCGGTCTTCCAGGACGGCTTGTGGCAGGCGGCGCAGCCCATTTCGTTGAAGAGCTTCTTGCCCCGCTGCACCCGCTCGTCATTGAGGTCGCGGGCGCGCGGAATGGCCAGGCCACGGTGCCAGACCATGAAGTCGTAGAAGTCGTCTGCGGCCATCTCCGGCTCGAAATTGTGGTAGGCGTTGTCGTACTGGTTGGTGCCGGGACGGAGCAGCTCGTAGACCGCCTCGGCCACCTCGGCCTCTGTCACGGTGCCGTCCTTGTCCACGTCCACATAGTAGGGCGAGGAGGCGCCGGCTTCCATGATCGCGGAAATGACGGACGGGGTCTGCGACATCTTCTTCGCCCACGCGTTGGTGGTGTAGAGGAAGACGCGGTCCGGGCGGGAGACATTGGTAATGTTCCAGATGGCGTTGGCGCCGGCGCCGTCCTGCAGCGTGCCGCGCGTCATCGCATAGGTGAAGCGCTTGACGGGCTTGAATTCGCCCCGGGCGACGAAGGTGCCGTCGGCAAGGTAGCCGTCCCCGTTGGTCCCGGCCTGGTAGTTGGCGTAGAACGCCGACGCGGCGAAATCGTTCGCCCCCTTGTCCCAGAAGGACGGGTTAAGCTCCACATACGGGGCCTCGGCGCGGTACTGTTCGCGGATGGCATCGTCCGGAATGGCGTCGATCAGGCCGGAGCCCATGATGCCGATAGTGCTCTCCAGACGGAATCCCAGCGTGAGCCCCTTCTCCTCGGCGGTGTCGTACGGATTCGGGTCCGTGTTGAACGCATCGCGGTCAATGGTCAGCTCGGGATAGATGAGCTCGTAGCTTTCGCCGTCGGCGAATTTCAGCGGCAGGCCACTGTCCATCGCGGACACCTTGTTCCAGACGATGTGGATGCCTTTCTCGTCGATGGGCGGCAGGAAGGGCTCCGCCGCCATGGTCTGCGGCATGCCCGTGACTTCGGCGACATAGCCGCCGTCGTTGCTGCCGGGCTCATTGGCATAGTAGACCACGAGGAGGTAGCCGTTGCTCCAGGCTTCGGCGCCGTTGGCAATGTAGGCGGGCTGCCAGTGGCCGTGGCCATAGCCCGGATGGCAGTCCAGGCAGGACTTGCGCACCGCGGCGGGACCCAGGCCCTTGAACGGAGCCGTATTGAGCGTGAAATTGCGCTCGAAGAACATCTCGCCGTGGTTGAAGGCCCGCGTGAGGCCCTGCTGCGTGACCGCGGGCGTCTCGTCCTCGTAGCAGCCTTCCGTCACGTTGAGGGTGGTGCCCAGCTGCCCGCCGGGATACCATTCCTCCGCCGTGAAATTGCCGACCGCCTGGCCGACGTATTTGGCGTCAGACTCGGTCTTGCCCGTCATTTTCGTCCCGTACCTGTCCAGTTCGCACCCTGTCAGGAGCGCCAGGCAGCCAAGACCCAGAAGGAAAAGATGTGTGTTGTTTCTCATAAGCTTACAGTTTTGCCACCCAGTCGGCCGCAGCGTTCAGCTGCTCGTCCAGGGCGTTGATCTTCTCGATGGCGGCGCCGGCGACCGCCGCTTTCTTGTTGTCCACGAAGGCGACGCCGGAATTGATGCAGTCGTCCAGGGCGGCGACGGCGGCCTTCAGGGCGTTCTCCAGCGCGGCGGCATTGGCGTAGCCGTTATTCTTCATGACTGCCATCAGGCTCGTTGCGCCGGCGCTCGTCGCGCCGTTGCGGCCGTACAGGCTGTACTGGATGGAAAGGATGTTGTCCTTGAAGTCCACATAGGATTTCTTGGAATACGGCGACTCGATGTAGTCCAGGGACTCCTCGTCGTCGGCGGCGGCATAGTAGGCCGTGCCGATCTTGGTGTTGGCCACCTCGTTGCAGATGTTGGAGCAGCCGGCCACCAGGATGTTGGACACGGCGAACTGCCAGGTCCGGTAGGTGCTGCCCGGCTCGCCTGCGCCCAGCAGGTTCTCGCCGAAGGTCATGCCGCTGTCCATCACGGTGTTGAGCTCCAGCTCGTCCTCGACCAGCGCCACGCGGTCGGCCGGGCAGTCGGGATCCCAGGCGGCCTGGAGCTCGAAGCAGTAGTTGCGCAGGTCTTCCGCGACGGCTGTCGCGAAAATCAGCTCCGTTTTGCCGTCCACGCCCAGGGCGTCGTCGTTGTAAGCGGCGCTGAAGCAGCCCGCGTCGCGCGGGGAGCCGTCCCGGAAGAGGATGAACTCGATGCCGTGGAAGCCCAGGGCGGAGGCGCCCACGTAGCCGGTGGCGTCGGCGCCGTCAGCGTCCAGCGCGGCGATGGCGCCGGCATTGGTCAGGGCGTTGGCGAGCGCGTCCAGGTCGAGCGGCCAGGAGTCGATGTGCGGGTCGATGCCGTAATTGGTGGCGGCGCCGAACAGGAACGCCTCGCTCTTCTCCCACCAGCTGCGGGCGCTGAGGAAGGTCGCGCAGGCGGCGTTGACCTGGGCGCTGCTGACATTGGCCGAAGCCTTCATGGCAGCGAGCTGGGTGTAGAGGCTGGCCGTCTCGTCGGCCAGTTTGCCGTAGATATCATAGATCACGCCGGGGACATACTCCTCGACGGCGGCCTTCAGGGCCTGCTCCTCGGCCGAGAGGCCGGTGTTGATCTTGTTTCCTCCGCAGGACATGACGAGCACGCCGGTGGCGGCCGTCATGATGAATTTCATTGCTCTTTTCATAATTGTCTATTTTTAAGTTGTTTATCTTCTGAAGAATGCCATATAGCAAACGCCCAGGCTGATGGACGGCTCGGGGTTGTAGGCCGCCGGCAGGAAACGGTAGGAGTACTCCGCCTTGATGGCGATCTCCGGCACCGGCAAATAATTGAAGCCCAAGGCGATGCGATGCTTCTGCGTCCAGTCGGCGCGCGGCGAACCCTCGTCGGGGATGTAGGAATTGTAATACTCGTAGCGGCCGAAGGCGAACAGCTTTTTGCCGTCGGCGCGGCGGCTCAGCCAGGGCAGGATGTCGTAGCCCATTTCCACGCCCGCGGCCACCGCGGCCCGGCCCACGTCGGACTTCTTGTAAGGGGAGTTGTTGGCGGAGCGGTTGCGCTTCATGTAGCTGATGGTGTAGGCGTCGCCCACGGAGCCGTAGTCGGCGTTGCCCCGGGCGACGAAGCGTTTGCCCTTGTATTCGAAATCGAAGGCCCCGATGGCCGTGCGGCCCTTGACGCCGTAGTAGCGGGAGGTCTCCGCGATGGCCTCATAGGGGTAGGAATTGTCCATCGCGCGGCCGTAGAAGCCGCTCAGCGACAGGCGCAGGCCCGCGACAGAGTAATTGTCGATGCGGGCGGCGAAGCCCAGCTGGTTGGCCACCTTGAACTCGTAGGGCGATCCGGCGCCGTATTTGACGAAGTTTTCCGTGTTGAACAGGTAGGCGTCCAGGCCCGCGACGGCCAGCGCCTCGTAGCGCCAGTCGCCCGCGCGGCCCCAGAGGCTGATGCCCGTGTCGTGCCAGGTGGAGGGGAGGATGGTGTATTCGCCCTCGGAACGGTAGACCGTGAAATAGTTGAGCGGCTCGTGGGCGTTGTTGAGCCCGCCCACGGGCACGATGATGTGGCCCATGCGCAGGTTCAGCGCCGGATGGAAGGATTTCTGGATCCAGAACTGCTCCAGTTCCACCTCGCCGCCTTTCTCGATCTCGGTCTCCCATTCGCCGGCCTCTTCGAACTCTTTCTCGACCGCCGCGCCCGTGCCGGTGTGCTCGAACTCGATCTCGGTCTGCATGGTCCAGCCGTGGCCGAAATCATAGCCCAGATAGATTACCGCGTGGGGGATATCCACGCGGCTGTGGCGCTCGCCGGCATGCGCGCCCGCGGACGAATAACGATAGACGTTGTCGCTGTAGAAATTGGCGGAGAATGCCGCCTCGCCATACCCGCCCACCGTCAGGCGGGGTTCTGTCTGTGGCCGGGTCTGGGCGGACAGGGAAAGCGCCGCCAACAGACCGGCCAGACAAGATAACACACACTTCATCTTCATAGCAATGGCTATTGGACGCTGCAAAGATACCTCCGTCCGCCGGGGCGGACAATCCCATATTATGGTGAAATCCGCCGCTCGCCGGCATCCCCATAAATGAGGATGCGCGCGCACGTACGGCGTTTGGCACGGTCCTTGAAATTAAGGGCAACCGTGACAAAAACCTGTTAGATATGAAAAGATTGGCTTTTCTGTTTTTGATTCCGCTGCTGCTGGTCTGCAGCGGCTGCGACTGGTTCGAGTACTTTTTCCCGGAAGACAATACCACTCCTGAATCGTATGTCGATTCTCCGGTCGACCCCGTGGTCCCGGACACCGGTATCGAGGATCCTTTTGTGCTCGAAGACGACGAAGACAACATCGCGAACACCGTTTTTGACTGCACCGTGTCCATCGTTTTCGGCGCCGCCGGCGCCACGGTGACGGGCGACGATCTCGGCATCGTGACGGCCAGCGGCAATGCCGTGACCGTCAACAACACCACCGGCAAGAAGGTGCGCTACGAGCTCTCCGGCAGCGCCTCCGACGGTTTCTTCAAGATTTACGGCGAGAAGAAGCAGGCCATCGTCCTCAACGGACTCGACCTGACCAACCCCAACGGGGCCGCCATCAACAACCAGAACAAGAAGCGCACGTTCGTGGTCCTGCAGGGCGCCAACAAGCTTGCCGACGGCAAGAAGTACAGCGCCACGCCGGAAGGCGAGGACGAGAAAGCGGCTTTCTTCAGCGAAGCGCAGCTAATTTTCAGTGGCAGCGGCAGCCTGGAAGTGACCGCCACCGGCAAGGCCGGCATCACCTCCGACGACTACGTCCGCGTGCTCGGCAGCCCCACCATCACCATCAGCTCCACCGGCGGCCACGGCCTGCGCGGCAAGGACGCCGTGGTGGTTGACGGCGGCAAGCTGGACATCACCGTCAGCAAGAAGGGCAAGAAGGCCGTCACCACCGACGGCACGGCCCTGTTCACGGGCGGCACCACCACCATCACGGTATCCGGCGGCGTGGACGATTCCGACCTCGCGGACCTCTCCGGATCGTCCGGCGTCAAGGCCGATGCCGCATTCGTGATGACGGGCGGCACGCTCGACATCACCAACAGCGGCCAGGGCGGCAAGGGCGTCAGCGGCGACGCGGCCGGCAAGATCTCGGGCGGCACGCTCAACATCGCCGTCTCCGGTACAAACTACGAGGTCACCGGCGCGGATGCCGTCGGCCTGGAGGACACGACCTGCTCCGCCAAGGGCATCAAGTTCGACGGCAAGCTCGTCATCACCGGTGGCCAGGTCACCGTGTCCGCCAAGAACCACGAAGCCATTGAGGCAAAGGGAGAACTGGTCATCACGGACGGCACCGTCTACGCCAGCTCGTCCGACGACGCCATCAACGCGGGCGGCAACGTGATCATCGACGGCGGTCGGGTCTGCGCCATCTCCACGGGCAACGACGGCATCGACGCCAACGGCGACTGCTACATCCAGGGCGGCCTGGTCTATGCTGTCGGCAGCGGCACACCGGAAGTGGCCATCGACGCCAACACCGAGGAACAGCACACGCTCTACATCATCGGCGGCACGCTCGTGGCCATCGGCGGCCTGGAGCAAGGCGCCCACCTGTCCCAGGCCTGCTACGCGGCCAATTGGAACGCGAACACGTGGTACGCCCTCTATTCCAACGACACCATCGAATTCGTCTTCAAGGCGCCTTCCCGCGGCGGCAGCACCCTGGTGGTCTCCACCGAAGCCACGCCCGCGCTGGTCGCCGGCGTGAGCCCCTCCGGCGGCACCGAACTCTTCGGAGGAATGGGTTACTACGGCGGCGCCGCGACGGGCGGCAGCGAAGTCACGCTGTCCGCCTACAGCAGCGGCAGCGGTTTCGGCCCCGGCGGCATGGGTCCGGGGGGCATGGGCCCCGGCGGCCCCGGTGGCTGGTGGTAGCAAAAAAGGCCTCGCAGGATTCTGCGGGGCCTTTTTGGATCCCGGGTCAAGCCCGGGATGACGGGGAATGCCACCCGGTTATCTGGTCAGCTTGAAGCCGGCGTCGACGCTCTTGGCGGTGGACAGGATGTTGCCGACCGTGGCGAGACCTGCGCTGGTGGAGATCTTCTTCGCGAACTCAATGACGCGCTGGGCGAAGGTCATGAAACGCTCGCCGTTGAAGAGGATCTTGCAGCCGCCGGAGGCGGTGGACACGGTGCCGTTGAGCTTCAGGAACTGAAGCGACTTGCCGAAGCTGAAGGTGACGTTGTTGCCGTCCTGGGTGTAGGTGCCCGTGATGGCGGGAAGATTGCCGGCCTTCAGGGAGAAGGTGCCGTCCTGGTTGAAGGTGAAGGTGGCGGCGCCGGGCACGACACCGGCCTTGCCCAGGATCTCGTCGGCCTTGCTTTCGATGGTGCTGACCGCGGCGTTGCCGGCCACGGTGCTGAGGATGTTGTCGCTGCGGACTGCTGCGGCCACGCCGCCGTAGGTCCAGGTGCCGACCAGGTTGGTCGAGGCGCCGGTGACGCTGGAGAGGACGTTGGTGATGGTCTCACCGACGTTGCCGCCGCCAATGGCGTTGAGGATGCCGCCCAGGACGTTCTGGGCGCCGGCGGAAGCGGCGAAGAGCGCGGTGGCGCAGAAAATGGCTATTAACTTCTTCATATCGTCGTGGTTATTGGTTATTCCATCCAGGTGCAGACACGGGGTGCTCCAGGCCGTCGGGGGAGACCAGCACAGCGCCGGCAGACGGCTGCGCGAGGTGGCCGATGATGTCGAAGGTCTGGAAGTCCGTGCGGAAACGCTCGTACTGCGCGAGCGGAATGACATAGAGGAGCTGGCAGTCGTCGCCGCCGTTCATCGCGGCGGACAGGGGGTCGATGTCGAGCTCCTTGCCGAGGGCGAAACTACCCGCTTCGAAGGGGATCTTGTCGGCATAGACCTTGACGCCGAAGCCGCTGTCGCGCTGCAGGCGCAGCAGGCCGTCTGCGAGGCCGCGGGAGAGGAAATAACCATAGGAAGGGTATATCTTCTCCTCTTCGAGCTGCGCGGCCAGATTCGGGCTTAATTCGGGCCTCAGGTAGGCGCCCACCAGCATCCGGTGCTGCTCGAGCGCCGTGCGGTCGTTGCCGCCCTGCTCGAACTTCAGGCGCTCGCGCTCCAGGACTTGCAGGCCCAGGAACGCCGCCCCGAGGCGGCCCGACACCGCCAGCAGGTCCTTGGACTGCGCCTTCGGGCGCCCTGCGGACGTCGCGGCGCAGTGGCGGCCGGTGGCCGAGAGCGCGATGGCGAGGCCGTTGCGCGACGGCGCAAGATCCAAGCTAACGCTCTTGTAACCAAATTCTTGCGCTGCAGCAACAATGCCTTTCCAGAGATCCTTGACCTGCTCGAAATCAAGCTTCGCGGAGATGCCGAGCTGCACGGCGAGCGTCTCGGGATGCGCCATCACGGCATACAGCTCGCCGCTCACCCGCAGCACCGCCTTGCGGCCCAGGTGCCCCAGCGGGAAATAGACAAGGTTGAAGTCGATCCCTTCCAGCAGCAGGCCGGAGGCCGTGGTGATGCATTCCTGCGGCTTCGCCTCGAACCACAGCGGCTCTTCGAAGGGGCGGTATGGCGTCCCTTCGAACAGCTGCCGGATGGCTTCTACCCGGCCCAGCTCCGTGAAGGTCTGCGCCATGCCCTACAGGTTGCGAAGCAGGTTGTTGAGGTTGACCTTGGCGTCGATCAGGGCGCGGAGCTCCGCGATGGGCACGCGCTGCTGCTCCATCGTGTCGCGGTCGCGCACGGTGACGCAGCGGTCGTTGAGGGAATCGTGGTCCACGGTGATGCAGAACGGGGTGCCGATGGCATCCTGGCGGCGGTAGCGCTTGCCGATGCTGTCCTTCTCCTCGTACTGGCAGTTGAAATCGTATTTCAGCAGGTCCATGACCTCCTGTGCGAGCTCGGGCAGACCGTCTTTCTTGACCAGCGGCAGGACCGCGGCTTTGACCGGGGCGAGGGGAGCGGGGATGCTCATCACCACGCGGGTCTCGCCGTTCTCGAGCTGCTCCTCGTGCAGCGAGTGCGACAGCACGGCGAGCACCATGCGGTCCACGCCGATGGAGGTCTCGACCACGTACGGGGTGTAGGCGGCGCCTTCCTCGGGGTCGAAGTACTCGATCTTCTTGCCGGAGAACTTCTGGTGGTTGCCCAGGTCGAAGTTGGTGCGGCTGTGGATGCCCTCGAGCTCCTTGAAACCGAACGGGAAGTTGAATTCGATGTCGGTGGCGGCATTGGCGTAGTGGGCCAGCTTCTCATGGTCGTGGAAGCGGTAGTTCTCGGCGCCCATGCCGATGTTGACATGCCATTTCATGCGGTTTTCCTTCCACTTGGCGAACCAGTCGAGCTCCGTGCCGGGCTTGATGAAGAACTGCATCTCCATCTGCTCGAATTCGCGCATGCGGAAGATGAACTGCCGGGCGACGATCTCGTTGCGGAAGGCCTTGCCGATCTGGGCGATGCCGAAAGGAATCTTCATGCGGCCGGTCTTTTGGACGTTGAGGTAGTTCACGAAGATGCCCTGGGCCGTCTCCGGACGCAGATAGATGGTGTTGGCGCCTTCGGAGGTGCTGCCCATCGAGGTGCTGAACATGAGGTTGAACTGGCGCACGTCGGTCCAGTTGCAGGTGCCGCTGATCGGGCACACGATGCCGCAGTCGATGATGATCTGGCGGTATTCCGCGAAGTCGGAGGCCTTCTCGGCGGCCACGTAGCGGTTGTGCACCTCGTCCCACTTGGCCTGCTCGCGCAGCACGTTGGGGTTGGTGGCGCGGAACTGCGCCTCGTCGAAGCCCTCGCCGAATTTCTTGCGGCCCTTCTCGACCTCCTTGTTGACCTTTTCCTCGATCTTGCCGAGGTAGTCCTCGATCAACACGTCGGCGCGGTAGCGCTTCTTGGAGTCCTTGTTGTCGATGAGCGGGTCGTTGAACGCGCTCACGTGGCCGGAGGCCTCCCAGATGCGGGGGTGCATGAAGATGCAGGAGTCGATGCCCACGATGTTCTCGTGCAGGCGGGTCATCGCGTTCCACCAGTACTGCTTGATATTGTTCTTCAGCTCGACGCCCATCTGGCCGTAGTCGTACACGGCGGCCAGGCCGTCGTAAATCTCGCTGGAAGGGAAAATAAAGCCGTACTCCTTGCAGTGCGCGACGAGTACTTTAAACAGTTCGTCTTGTGTCATATTATTAATACTAACTAATTGTCAATCTGACAAAGGTAATCATTTCTCCGGAAATATCTCCTCCAACGGGCGCATAATGAACTCCCGCTCGTGCATCAAGGGGTGCGGAATCTGCAGATCCGGGGTGTCCACGCGCTCGTCGCCGTACAGGAGAATGTCGATGTCGATGGGGCGGTCGTGATAGATCCGGCGCCCTTCCGCGTCATATTCCAGGGTCTCGTGGCGGCCCATCGCACGCTCGATGCGCTTGCAGATGCGAAGCAGTGTCCGGGGCCGCCGGGCCGTCCGGTAACGGACCACGCAGTTCAGGAAATCCGCCCCCTCGAAGCCCCAGGCATTGCTCTCGATAATGGAAGAAAGCGCCTCGTAGGGCCGCCCGATGGCCTTGTCCAGCCGCCGCAGCGCCTCATCGATCTGGGCGTGGCGGTCGCCCTGGTTCGTACCCAGGGAGAAATAGACGGGGACGGCTTTCATCGATTTAGAATTCGGGATCCCAGCCCAGCGCGACCCGGGCCTCGTCGGAGAGCAGGCTGGTATCCCAGGCAGGCTCCCAGACCAGCTCGATCTCGCAGCGGGTGACGCCCGGCGTGTTTTCGACGCTTTTCTTCACCTCGTCGAGCACATAGTCCGCCATCGGGCAGTTCGGGGCCGTGAAAGTCATCTTGATATAGACGGCGTGCTCCTTGTCGATGTGGAGCTCGTAAATCAGTCCCAGGTCATAGACATTCACCGGAATCTCCGGGTCGTAGACTTGCTTGAGCGCCAGTACCACGTCTTCGTAAAGCGGGGCCAGGTCCTTCACGTCCTGGGGGGTCAAAACATCATCCTGTGCCATCTCAACAGCATTTTTGGGCGGTCTGACGAAGGGTCTCGATCATCGAGGCGAGGCCGTTTGCGCGGGTCGGGGAGAGGTTCTCCCGCAGGCCGAGGCTGTCCACGAACGAGAAGTCGTCCGCCGCGATCTCTGCGGCCGTGCGGCCGGAATAAACGCCGATCAGCAGGGAAATGATCCCCTTGGTGATGATGGCGTCGCTGTCGGCGCGGAAATACAACCGCCCGTCCTCCTCGCGGGTATCCAGCCACACGCGCGACTGGCAGCCCTTGATGAGGCGGTCGTCCGTCTTCAACTCCTCGGGAAACGGCTCCAGGCGGCGCCCAAGGTCAATCAGATATTCATATTTGTCCAGCCATTCGTCGTACATCGAGAAATCCTCAACGACTTCGGCCTGAATCTCTTGCAGTGATTTCATCCTCTCAGCATTTTGATCGCCCGTTCCAGCGACTGTATGAAATACTCCGCTTCCTGCAGCGTGTTGTACGGGGCGAACGACACCCGCAGCATGCCGGTCACGCCGAAGCGGTCCATCAGCGGCTCCGCGCACATCTGGCCGGAGCGCACGGCGACGCCCAGCTTGTCCAGAATCAGCGCCAGGTCCTCGTGGTGGGCTTGTTCCACGGAGAACGAAAACAGCGGAATCTTCTCTTCCGGCGAGGCCGGAATGCCATAGAGCCGCAGCCCCGGGATTCCGCTTAACTTATTCAGCATAAATTCTTTAATCGCCCTTTGCTCTGCCTCGACGGCCGGATCCCGCAGCGCCTGAGCCATCTCCAGCGCCGGTCGCAGGGTGGGGGTCCCGGCGATGTTCTGCGTGCCCGCCTCGAACTTCTGCGGCAGCGGCGCATACGTCGTCCCGGTCCAGCGGACCGTGCCGATCATCTCGCCGCCGCCCATGTACGGCGGCATCTGCTCCAGCAGCGCGCGGCGACCGTAGAGCACGCCTGTTCCGGGCGCCGCATAGACCTTGTGGCCGGAGAAAACGTAGAAATCGCAAACCAGGTCCCGGACATCCACCCGCTCGTGCACAATGCCCTGCGCGCCGTCCACGAGGACGGGACAACCCGCTGAATGACAAATCTTTACAACCTCCTTGACGGGATTGACCAGGCCGAGCACATTGGAGATATGCGCCACGCAGACCAGCTTCGTACGCGGCGTCAGCAACCCGGGCAGCGCCTCCAGGCAGAGCCGTCCACCGTCGTCCACGGGAAGCACTTTCAGCCTGGCGCCCTTACGCTCGCAGAGCATCTGCCAGGGGACGATGTTGGAATGGTGCTCCGCTTCGCTGACCACAATCTCGTCGCCTTCGCGGACAAAGGCTTCGCCAAAACTGAACGCCACCAGGTTGATGGCGGCCGTGGCGCCGGAGGTAAAAACGATCTCCTGGCGGCTTTCGGCATTGAGATAATCCCGGACGGCATCGCGCGTCGCTTCGTATTCCTGCGTCGCCAGGTCCGCCAAACGATGCACGGCGCGGTGGAGGTTGGCGTTGTATTTCAGCGTCACCTCTTCCCACTTGCGAACGACGGAGAGCGGGCGCTGCGAGGTCGCCGCATTGTCCAGGTAGACAAGCGGTTTGCCGTAGACCTGCTCCCCGAGCGCGGGGAACTCCTGCCGTATTTTTTCGAGCTGCGTCATAGCGGAATGCAAAAATAAACATTATTTTTGTGATATGATAGAGTACATTTCAGGAAAGCTGACGACACTGACCCCGACGATGGCGGTGATCGACAACCAGGGGCGTGGAGATCTCCCTCCAGACCTACGACGCCCTGAACGGCAAAAGTGAAGCAACCGTCTATATCCAGCGCCAGATCAATCCGCGCGACGGCATCGAAGTGGACTACGGTTTTGCGACCAAGGAGGAGCGCGAGCTCTTCCGGCAGATCACCAGCGTGTCCGGAATGGGCGCCGCCTCCGCCCGGATGGTGCTGTCCTCGATGTCTGCCGAGGAGCTGCGTAACGCCATCCTGGGCGAAGATGTCAATCGGCTCAAGGGCGTCAAGGGCATCGGGCTCAAGACGGCCCAGCGCATGGTGCTCGAGCTGAAAGACAAGATCGTCAAAGGAGAAGGCGCCAGCATGGACGTGCTGTTCCGCGCAGACAGCAACGCCGCTGCGGAAGAAGCCGCAACGGCCCTGCAGATGCTCGGCTTCGCGAAACCGAACATCAACAAAGCCATCCAGGCGATTCTCAAACAGGATCCGCAGGCCTCAGTCGAAGAGATCATCAAGGCCGCGCTGCAGCGGCTTTAGCGACCGAAATAGACCAGTAGCACAGAGATGTCCGCCGGCGACACGCCGGAGATCCGGGACGCCTGGGCGATGGTCTGCGGCTTGTACTTCTTCAGTTTCTGCCGGCATTCGATTGTCAGGCCGGACAGAGAGTCAAAATCGAATCCATCCGGAATCCGCAGGTTCTCCAGCCGGCGGATTTTTTCTGCCAGCGCGAGCTCGCGGTCGATGTAGCCTTTGTAGCGAAGAGAGATTTCAACACTTTCGATTTCCTCCTGTTGATAAGTTCCACGTGGAACGATTCGGAGGAGGTCCTCAAGCGTGACCTCGGGTCGCGTCGCTAGATCTGCGATCTTTTTCGACTCCGAGATCGGAGCGGAACCGACGGATTCCAAATACGGATTCGCGGCTTTCGCCGTCAGGTTGGTCCGCTCGCAGTAAGCCTGCAGCTCTTCGATCCGTCGATACTTCTCACAGGTGGCGGCATAGCGCGCCTCGTCCACCAGGCCGAGTTCATGCGCCAGCGGCGTGAGCCGGATGTCGGCATTGTCCTGCCGGAGCAGGATGCGGTATTCCGCCCGCGAGGTGAACATCCGGTAGGGTTCATCGACCCCTTTCGTAATGAGGTCGTCGATCAGGACACCGATGTAAGACTGGTCCCGGCGCAGGATAAAGGCCTCCTGTCCGCGCAGCTTCCTGTGGGCGTTGATACCCGCCACAATCCCCTGCGCCGCGGCTTCCTCATAACCCGTGGTTCCATTGACCTGGCCCGCCAGGAAGAGGTTTTCGATGCAGCGCGACTCCAGCGTCGGACGCAGCAGGGTGGGATCGAAATAGTCGTATTCGACGGCGTAGGCCGGGCGGAAGATCTTGACGTTCTCCAGCCCCTCGATGGCATGGAGGGCCTCCAGCTGCACGTCCAGCGGCAGCGAGGAGGAGAATCCCTGCAGGTAGTATTCGTTGGTCCACCGGCCTTCCGGCTCCAGGAAAAGCTGATGGGCGTCGTTGTCCGGAAACACCCGGAGCTTGTCTTCGATGCTCGGACAATAACGCGGGCCGCGCCCGTGAATCATGCCGGTGAACAGCGGCGACTCGTCAAAGCCGGTCCGCAGGATTTCGTGGACGCGTTCGTTGGTGTGCAGGATGAAACAATCCATCTGCGGCTTCCCCTCCCCCTGGACGGCCGACGGTTCCGGCAGAAAAGAGAAGCGGGCCGGATCCGGATCGCCGGGCTGGATGGTAAGCTTCGATGTGTCGACGGAAGAAATGTCGATGCGCGGCGGGGTCCCCGTCTTCATCCGGTCGGTGACAAGTCCGCGTTCGACGAGTTGTTCCGTCAGTCCGTAAGACGCCGGCTCGCCGATCCGCCCTCCCTCCATCTGGTGACGGCCGATGAAGAGTTTGCCCGAAAGGAAGGTTCCGGCGGTCAAAACAACCGCTTGAGACCTAAAAATCGCACCGGTATTTGTCTTGACGCCGCAGATTTTTGAATTCTCAAAGAGAAAAGCGACCGAAGAATCCGCGTAAATATCTAATTTACAATTACTTTCGAGGATTTTGCGCCATTCCAGCGAAAAGCGGATTTTATCGCACTGCGCCCGGGGGCTCCACATCGCAGGCCCTTTCGAGCGGTTGAGCATCCGAAACTGGAGAGTGGTGCGGTCGGTGACGACGCCGCTCCATCCGCCGAGGGCGTCGATCTCCCGGACGATCTGTCCTTTGGCGATTCCACCCATCGCCGGGTTGCAGGACATCTTCGCAAAGCCCAGCATGTCCATCGTCACGAGGAGCACGGAGGAGCCGAGCGTCGCGGCGGCCATGGCGGCTTCGCAGCCGGCATGTCCCCCGCCGACGACGATGATGTCATACTCGGTCTTCATCGCAGGGCGGCCTTCATCTGGAGGTAGTAGTTCTCCTTGCTCCGCATCGTGGCGGTCTGCTCCTTCGTGTGGTCGTCATAGCCGATCAGGTGGAGCAGCCCGTGAACCATCACCCGGTCGAGCTCGTCGGCGAAGTCGACGCCATAGTAGGCGGCGTTCTCCCGCACCGAGTCGATGCTGATGAAGAGGTCGCCCGACAGGACGTCCTTCTCGCAATAATCAAAGGTAATGATGTCCGTGAAATAGTCGTGCTGGAGATAGCGCATGTTGACATCCAGGATGTAGCGGTCGGAGCAGAAAATGATGTTGATCTCCCCCAGGCGGCGGACCTCGCTGCCGGCGACCATCTTCAACCAGCTGTTATTCAGCCTTTTTTGCTTCAGCTCAAAGCGGATATCTTCCTGGAAATAGCGGATCATGACGTTTTTTTTGCAAATTTACGAGTATTAAATGAAAAAATTGGAATTGATAATAAATATTTCTATCTTTGAAACTCGAATGTAGATTATTTAATAACCACAGATATGGAAGTCAAGAAATCACCCAAAGCCGACCTCAACAACAAGAAGCTCTTGTTCGTCGAGATAGGTTTAGTCTTGTCTCTTCTGGCCACGATCTTTGCTTTCGAGTACAAGACCCAGGAGAAGAAAGAGAGTGTCTTCGCCCAGGAGAACACCGAACTGATTGAGGAAGAGATTATTCCGATCACGCAGGAGACTCCTCCCCCGCCCCCCGAGGCACCGAAGATCCCGATTCTTTCCGACCAGATTGACATCGTGGACGACAACATCAAAGTCGATGACAACATCCTCAACCTCGAGGACGACGCCAACCTGGGTGTCGAGATTATGGACTACGTAGAGGAGGTCCAGGAAGAGGTCGTCGAGGAGGAGGCGATTCCGTTCGCCCTCGTCGAGGAGAAGCCTCAGTTCCAGGGCGGCGACGCCAACACCTTCTCCAAGTGGGTTTCCCAGCACCTCGAGTATCCTGAGATTGCCAAGGAGAACGGTGTTTCCGGCCGTGTCATGGTCCAGTTCACCGTGAACCCGAACGGTTCTGTCTCCGACGTGAAGGTCCTCCGTGGTGTGGATCCTTCCCTCGACAAGGAGGCTGTCCGTGTGATTCAGAGCTCTCCGAAGTGGACTCCCGGCAAGCAGAGAGACCGCGCCGTCAAGGTCACGTATCAGTTCCCTGTGATCTTCCAGCTGCGATAATCCCGCGAAACCATGAGTGAGGCCGTCCGTACGCGGATGGCCTTTTTTTGACCGAGAATGCAAGAAAACAGAGAAGAAAAAGCCGTGTTCGTGGGTATCATCCGGCAGGATGACGACGAACGCAAAATTTACGAATATCTCGAAGAGCTGCAGTTCCTGGCCGAGACGGCCGGGGCCGTGGGCGACAAGAAGTTTGTCCAGCGGGTGGACCGGCCGGACAAAGCCACTTACATCCGCAGCGGCAAGCTCAAGGAAATCGCCGAATACTGCGAAGAGAACCATATCGACTACGTCATTTTCGACGATGAGCTGACCGGCATGCAGCAGCGCAACATTGAGAACATCATCAAGAGTTCCGCCGTCATCGACCGGACCAGCCTGATCCTCGAAATCTTCTCCCAGCGCGCCCAGACAGCCTATGCGAAGACACAGGTGGAGCTGGCGCGCTACAACTACATGCTCCCCCGCCTCGCGGGTATGTGGACCCACCTGGAACGCCAGCGGGGCGGCATGGGCACCCGCGGCGGCATGGGTGAGACCCAGATCGAAGTGGACCGCCGCATCGTGCGTGAGCGCATTTCCAAGCTCAAAGAGCAGCTCAAGCGGGTGGATAAGCAGATGGCCACCCAGCGCAGCAACCGCGGCCAGCTGGTACGCCTCTCGCTGGTGGGCTACACCAATGTCGGCAAGTCCACGCTGATGAACCTTCTGTCCAAGTCGGACGTCTTTGCGGAGAACAAGCTGTTCGCTACCCTGGACACCACCGTCAGAAAGGTCGTTATCGGCAACGTACCGTTCCTGCTGAGCGATACAGTAGGATTTATCCGCAAACTCCCTACACAGCTCATAGAGGCCTTCAAAAGCACCCTGGACGAGGTGCGCGAAGCCGATATTCTGGTCCATGTCGTGGACATCTCGCACCCCGACTACGAGGAGCAGATGGAGGTTGTGGACAAGACGCTCAAGGATATTTCCGCGGCCGACAAGCCCGTCTATGTGGTCTTCAACAAGACGGACGCCTATACCTACGAGCCCTACGACGAGTTCTCCCTGGAGCCCAAGACGGAGAAGAATTTCACCCTGGACGAGGTCAAGGCCAAGTGGATCAACGGGCGCAAGATCCCCTGCATCTTCATCTCCGCCATCAAGAAGGAGAACATCGAAAAACTCCGCGACGACATCTACAAGATGGTCGCGGAGATTCATGCGGGGCGCTACCCCTTCAATAATTTCCTCTGGTAGGAGATCCCGGATCAAGTCCGGGATGACGACAAGCGTCAGTCAGAGAACTTCGCCTTGAGGAACTCGCGGTTCAGGCGGGCGATGTGCGCGACGGTGATGCCCTTCGGGCACTCCAGTTCGCAGGCACGCGTGTTGGTGCAGTTGCCGAAGCCCAGCTCGTCCATCTTCGCGACCATCGCCTTGGCGCGGCGCTTGGCCTCCGGACGACCCTGCGGAAGCAGGGCGAGGGAGCTCACGCGCGCCGCCACAAACAGCATCGCAGAGCCGTTCTTGCAGGTCGCCACGCACGCGCCGCAGCCCACGCAGGCCGCTGCATCCATGCTTTCCTCCGCCCTGTCGTGCGGAATCAGGATGTTGTTGGCGTCCTGCGCCGCACCGGTGCGCACGGAGATGAAGCCGCCGGCCTGCAGGATCTTGTCAAAGGCTGTGCGGTCCACCACCAGGTCCTTGATCACGGGGAATGCGGCACTGCGCCAGGGCTCCACCGTGATGGTTGCCCCATCCTTGAAATGACGCATGAACAGCTGGCAGGTGGTCACATGGTCGTCCGGACCGTGGGCGCGGCCGTCGATATACAAAGAACAGGCGCCGCAGATGCCTTCCCGGCAGTCATGGTCGAAGGAAACGGGGCCGCTGCTCTGGCAGCCGCGCTCCACCGCGACGGGGTCGCACCCCTCCCGGATGAGCTGCTCGTTGAGAATGTCGAGCATCTCCAGGAACGACGCATCCTCCTCAATTCCGGAAATATGATAGGTCTCGAAATGGCCTTTCGCCTTGGCGTTCTTCTGACGCCATATTTTCAGATTGAAATCCATCGCGCTTAGTCTTTGTAGTTTCTTGTTTTCACCTCGATAAACTCATACTTGAGCGGCTCCTTGTGGAGCTCCGGCTCCTGGTCTTCGCCCTTGTATTCCCAGGCGGCGACATACATGAAGTTAGCGTCGTCGCGCTTGGCTTCTCCCTCTTCCGTCTGGCTCTCCACGCGGAAATGGCCGCCGCAGGATTCGGCGCGGTTCAGCGCATCGCGTGCCATCAGTTCGCCTATATCGAAGAAATCCTCCAGGCGGAGGGCCTTCTCAAGCTCCTGATTGAATTCGTATTGCGTACCGGGCACGTTGACATTCTCATAGAAATCCTTCCTGAGCGCCTTAATTTCCTCGATGGCCTTTTTAAGCCCCTCCGCGTCGCGCGCCATACCTACATATTCCCACATGATATTGCCGAGCTTCTTGTGGATGGAATCCACCGTCTTGGTGCCCTTGATGGCAAACAGGCGGTCGATCCGGGCCTGCACGGCCTTTTCCGCCGCATTGAATTCCGGGGAATTGACATTCGTCTTCGGCTCCGCGAACTTATGCGACAGATAATCGCCAATGGTCACAGGCAGGATGAAATAACCGTCCGCCAGGCCCTGCATCAGCGCAGAAGCACCCAGGCGGTTGCCGCCGTGGTCGGAGAAATTGGCCTCACCAATGGCGTACAAGCCCGGAATCGTGGTCTGAAGGTCGTAATCGACCCAGATACCGCCCATCGTATAATGGATGGCCGGATAGATCATCATCGGCTCCTCCCAGGGAGAAGAAGCGGTTATCTTCTCATACATCTCGAACAGGTTGCCATAGCGCTCGGCTACCTTCTGGCGGCCCAGGCGGTTGATAGCATCCGCGAAATCGAGGAATACGGCCTTGCCGGTCTCATTGACGCCGAATCCGGCGTCGCAGCGCTCCTTCGCAGCCCGGGAAGCCACGTCGCGCGGCACCAGGTTGCCAAAGGCCGGATAACGGCGCTCCAGGTAGTAGTCGCGGTCTTCTTCGGGAATCTGCGAAGCCTTTATCTCGTGCTTGCGCAGCCGCTCCACATCCTCCAGTTTCTTGGGCACCCAGATGCGGCCGTCGTTACGCAGGGACTCGCTCATCAGCGTCAGTTTGCACTGCTGGTCGCCGTGGACCGGAATACAGGTCGGATGGATCTGAGCGAAGCAGGGATTGCCGAAGAACGCACCCTTGCGGTAGCACTGCATCGCGGCGGAGCCATTGCTGTTCATCGCATTGGTGGACAAGAAATAAGCATTGCCGTAGCCGCCCGTGGCAATCACCACCGCATGCGCACCGAAACGCTCCAGCGCACCCGTCACGAGGTTGCGGGCAATAATTCCCTTCGCTTCTCCATTGACAATTACCAGATCGAGCATCTCATGGCGCGGATAGGACTTGACCGTGCCAAAGGAAATCTCCTTGTTCAGGGAAGCATAGGCGCCAAGCAGCAGCTGCTGTCCGGTTTGGCCGCGGGCATAGAATGTACGGCTCACCTGCACGCCGCCGAAGGAGCGGTTGGCCAGATATCCGCCGTATTCACGGGCAAACGGAATCCCCTGCGCCACGCACTGGTCAATGATGGCTGCACTCACTTCCGCCAGGCGGTACACATTCGCCTCGCGGGAACGATAGTCGCCACCCTTGATGGTATCATAGAACAGGCGGTAGACGGAGTCGTTGTCATTCTGATAATTCTTGGCGGCATTGATACCGCCCTGCGCCGCAATAGAGTGAGCGCGGCGCGGAGAATCGCTGATGCAGAAGATTTTGACATTGTAGCCCAATTCACCCAGGGAAGCGGCTGCAGAGGCTCCGCCGAGGCCGGTACCCACGACGATGATTTCAAGTTTGCGCTTGTTGTTCGGACTCACGAGACCGATTTCCGACTTTCGGCGGGTCCACTTGCTCTCAAGCGGACCGGCAGGAATCTTGGAATCTAATTTATCTGACATGTTTGCTGTATATGTTTCTGTTAAAAGAGGGTATTCGCATTGTTCTGGTAGGGATCCAGTCCCAGATGCTTATAAGAGAGCTCCGTCGCCACGCGGCCGCGCTGCGTGCGCACGATGAAGCCTTCTTTGATCAGGAAAGGCTCATAGACCTCTTCGTACGTACCCTGATCCTCTCCGATGGCCGTCGACAACGTATTGGCACCGACGGGACCTCCCTTAAAGGTGGATATGATGGTACGGAGAATCTTGTTGTCGATGGCATCCAGACCCCTTTTATCTATATTTAATTTATCCAGGGCATAGCGGGCGATTTCCAGATCGATATGGCCGTCGCCCATCACCTGGGCGAAATCCCGCACGCGGCGGAGCAGCGAATTGGCGATTCGCGGCGTGCCGCGGCTTCTCAGCGCAATCTCCTGCGCCGCCTGCGGCTCTATCTCCACCTTTAATATTCCCGCGCTGCGCTTTACAATCTTCACAAGATCCTCGGTATCATAATACTCCAGTCCTTCGGTAATACCGAAACGGGCCCTGAGCGGCGCCGTCAGCAGACCGGCCCGGGTCGTTGCTCCCACCAGGGTGAAAGGATTCAGGGAAATGCGCACAGAACGGGCCCCGGGGCCCTTGTCGATCATGATATCGATCACGAAATCCTCCATCGCGGAATAGAGATACTCCTCCACCTCCGGAGAAAGCCGGTGGATTTCATCGATAAACAGGACATCGCCCGTCTCCAGGGAAGTCAGCAGACCGGCCAGGTCGCCCGGCCTGTCGAGGACGGGACCGGAAGTGATCTTCATGTTGACCCCCATCTCATTGGCAATGATATGCGCGAGCGTGGTCTTGCCCAGGCCCGGAGGGCCGTGGAAAAGGGTATGGTCCAGGGACTCCCCGCGCAGTTTGGCTGCCTGGATGTAAATCCTCAGACGGGACACGATCTCACCTTGACCCGTGAAATCTTCCAGCTCCTGTGGCCGGATTATTCCGTCCAATTCCTTATCTTTGCAGTCGTTTGTGTTATGAGGGTCGAAATCAGGCATAGGGTCAGCGACAATCAGAATACAAATATAACTCTTTTATTTTGATAATTTGATGTTTTCTTATAGCGATGTTGAAATGTTGATAATTCATCAAAGCTATTCAAAATCAGATTATTGGATAAAGGAGTAAAAGTTGAAAATCCGGTTGAAAGCGTGTTTGAGCCTTTGTTGAAAAAGGACCGGTTTCGCTTATCGACATCCGGAAAGAAGTAAATAACAGCTTTTCCACAGGGTTTTCAACGACCTTTGAGACGTTTATGTTGATAAGTGACAAAACGAGTGCATGCCTGCAAGACAGAATCCGTTCCGGTCAGGACGTGTTCTGTCGGGGGCTCTTTTTGTCCGCACGCTGGTTTGTCCTTTCCCAGGTGGTACAGAAGGGGATGCATGTTGTCGTGCTTCCCAACCGGGAGGCGGCGGAATACTGTGCCGCCGACCTGTATCCGCTGATTGAAGGCGATAGCGTATTTTTCCTTCCGGAATCGGGCAAGAGCGTTGAGCGCAGCAATTACAAGTCCTCCTTGGGCGTCCAGCGCACCTCCGCCATCGGCAAAATACTTTCTGCTTCCGACGATTTACTGATCATCGTCACCTACCCCGAGGCCCTGGCCGAATCCATTCCGATGACGAAATCCATCCAGGAAGCGGTATTTAAGATCAAGGAAGGCGACGAGATATCCCACGAACAGATCATTAAAATCCTGTCCGGACAGGGCTTTGAAAAAGTTGACTTCGTCTCCGCCCCGGGACAGTACGCCATCCGCGGATCTATCGTGGATATTTTCTCCTTCTCGGACAATAACCCTTACCGAATTTCCTTCTGGGGCAACGAGATAGAGAACATCCACAGTTTCGACTGCAACACGCAGCTGTCCAAGGAAAAGGTCTCCGGCATCGAGATTGTCCCAGACCTGGTGAGCCAGGAAGACAGGCAGGGACAGAGCATCATGGAGATATTCCCGAAGGAGACCCTGGTCTGGCTGGACTCCTCGGATATGTATGCGAAGGAGCCCTTCTTCAAGGAATTGAAACCCTTCCAGAAGGTCTATATCGACACCCCGCTCTCTTATGGAGGGATGGATATGCTTGAGTTCAAAATCTCCCCGCAGCCTACTTTCAACAAGAATTTCGAGCTTCTGACGGAAGACATACGAAGCCGTATCGAAAACGGCTACAAGGTCCTGATTTACGGAGAGAAGCAAAGCCAGATCGAACGCATCAAATCCATCCTCTCCCAAAACGGCGGCCTTATTCCGGATTTTGTCGTCGGGAAGAATATCCACAACGGCTTTATCGATGCGGAGAACAAAGTCTGCTGCTACTCCGACCATGAGATCTTCGACCGTTTTCACCGGGTAAATCTCCGGCGGACGGTGGAGAAGAGCGAGCAGCTCACGATCAACGACCTGAATGCCTTCAACATTGGGGATTATGTGGTCCATATCGACCACGGCGTGGGCATTTTCGGCGGCCTGGTACGTCTGAAGGATGATTACGGCCGCGTGCGCGAGGTGGTCAAGATTACCTACAAGGACGGCGACGTGGTCTTCGTGTCCGTCCATGCGCTGCACAAAATCTCCCGTTTCCGCTCCCGCGAGGGAGAGGCGCCCCGGATTAACAAACTGGGTTCCAAATCGTGGATTACCCTCAAATACAACGCGAAATCCAAGGTTAAGGACATTGCCAAGGACCTGATCCAGCTGTACGCCAAGCGCCGCGCCTCCAAGGGCTTTGCCTTCTCGGCGGACACCTATCTGCAGGAAGAGCTGGAATCCTCCTTCATGTATGAGGATACCCCCGACCAGGAGACGGCCACCGCTGCGGTCAAGCACGACATGGAGGACAGCTGCCCCATGGACCGCCTCATTTGTGGAGATGTCGGCTTCGGCAAGACGGAAATCGCCATCCGGGCGGCGTTCAAGGCTGTTTCCGACAGCAAGCAGGTGGCGGTGCTCGTACCGACGACCATCCTCGCACTGCAGCATTTCAACACCTTCCGCCAGCGCCTTCAGAACCTGCCCTGCAACGTGGACTACGTGAGCCGCCTGCGCACGGCCAAAGAGGTCACGGAGATCAAGAAACGCCTCAAGGAAGGGAAGATAGACATCCTGATCGGCACGCACAAGATTCTGGGCAAGGAATTCGAATTCAAGGACCTGGGCCTGCTCGTCATCGACGAGGAACAGAAATTCGGCGTGGCCGCGAAGGAGCGCCTTCGCGAAATCAAGGCCTCCGTGGACACCCTTACGCTCACAGCCACCCCGATCCCCCGCACCCTGCAGTTCTCCCTGCTGGGCGCCCGCGACCTGAGCATCATCAACACCCCGCCGCCCAACCGCATTCCGGTGCAGACGGAGATCATTCTCTTTGACGAGAAGGAGATCCGCAGCATCATCAACTACGAACTCAACCGCGGCGGCCAGATCTTCTTCCTGCACAACAAAGTGGAGGAACTCCCCGCCATCAACGACATCCTGCACCGCCTGGTTCCGGACATGAAAATCTGCGTTGCCCACGGACAGATGGAATCGCGCGAACTCGAGACGCGGATGCTCGACTTCATCCGGGGCGACTACGACATGATGCTCTGTACGACCCTGATTGAGAACGGGTTGGATATTCCCAACGCCAACACGATCCTGATCAACCAGGCGCAGAATTTCGGCCTGAGCGACCTGCACCAGCTGCGCGGCCGCGTGGGCCGTTCCAACAAGAAGGCGTTCTGTTACCTGATCGTGCCGCCGCTGGTGAGCATCAGCGACGACGCCCGCCGCCGGCTCAAGGCCATCGAGGAATTCTCCGATCTGGGCAGCGGCTTCAACATCGCCATG
Source organism: uncultured Bacteroidales bacterium (assembly GCA_905234475.1). GTDB lineage: Bacteria > Bacteroidota > Bacteroidia > Bacteroidales > UBA932 > Cryptobacteroides. The sequence continues at coordinate 44,940 of CAJOHX010000001.1, forward strand.
CAGGACCTGGACATCCGCGGCGCCGGCAACCTGCTGGGCGCCGAGCAGAGCGGCTTCATCATGGACATGGGCTTCGAGACCTACCAGAAGATCCTGGCGGAAGCCATGGAGGAACTGGGCGTGGAGACCGGCATCGTGACCCGGAGCGAACGCAGCAAGTTCGTGACGGAATGCACGATAGAGACGGACCAGCCGGCCCATATCCCGGACGACTATATCGACGTGACGGCGGAGAAAATACGCATCTACCGCACCATCGACGCGATGTCTTCCGATAAGGAGATCGACCGCTATGCCACGCAGCTGGCCGACCGTTTCGGCGCCTTCCCCGCCGAACTCGGCAACCTCTTCGAGGTGGTCAAGATCCGCAACCTCGGCGCGGCGCTCGGCTTCGAGAAAGTCATCGTCAAGAACGGCCTGATGATCGCTTTCTTCATCGCCAATCCCATGTCGCCCTACTACAAGACCCCCGTGTTTGCAAAGATCCTGGAGAAGACGGCGGAAATGCCGCGTTTCGAGCTCAAGCAGACGGAAAACAAACTGAAAATCGTGGTGCGGGGCGTCTCCTCCCTCAAGGAAGCGCACACACTGTTGGGCAAGTTGCGATAATTTATTAACTTTGTATGTTTTGCGACCATGGCCAATCTCATCGTTGAAGTAGGAAACACCGCGCTGAAAGCCGCATGGACCGAGGGTATCACCCTGGGCAAGACCTTCCGTTACCAGGGCGAGAAGCGGATGGAATTCCTGCTTTCCATGCTCGACAGGGAGCGCCCCGAGGTGCTCACGGTGGCGTCTGCATCCGGCGTGCTTCCGGAAGAGGAAGCCCTGCTGCGCGAGCGCTGCTCCCACCTGCTCATCCTGGACAAAAACCACACGGAGCTGCTTCTGCGCCATAATTTCCCCGAGTACCTGACCTTCGACCGCGCCGCGGGCCTGGTCGCTGCCGGCTTCCTGTTCCAGGACAAACCGGTAACCGTCTTCGACTTCGGTACCACCCTGACGGTCGATTTCCTGAGCCGGGACGGCCGCTACATGGGCGGCAACATTTCCCCGGGCTGCCGGACGCGTTTCAAGGCCCTGGAGCGCTATTCCCGGTCGCTTCCGCTCGTGGATACCCCGGACCAGGTGGCCCCGGAGGGACACTCCGTCAAGAGCGCCATCGAGTCCGGCGTCATTTCGGGCATAATGTTTGAAATTGAAGGCTACATCCGGCTCCGGCCCGAAAATATCGTGATTTTTACGGGCGGAGACGCAATTTATTTTGCCAAGAAGACGAAAAACTCGATATTTGTAGTTTCCAACATGGTTTTGCTGGGCCTGGCCCTGATAACGGACGACTATGTCACGAAGAATCTTAAATAAAGCAGGATTGGCCGCAGTCCTGGCCGTGTGCGCCGCTTTCAGCGCATTCGGGCAGGCTACGGGCACCTATACACCATATTCCATCTACGGGGTCGGAGACCTCAGCCAGCCGGGCTCGGCCTACAACAAGACCATGGGCGGCGTCGGCATCGCCTCCCGCAACCCCCGCTACATCAACCTCCTGAATCCCGCCGCCGTCACGGCTCGGGACGCCGCGGACGAGAGCTACCTGGGCAGCCCCTTCATGACGGACTTCTCCCTGTATGCAGACAACAAGATCTTCAAGCAGGGCGACATCATTTCCGCAAGCAACACCGTCAACATCAACGACCTGGCCATGTCCTTCCCGCTCTGGCGCAATTCCGCGATGATGGTGGGCATCATGCCCTACAGCGACACGGGCTTCGGCTACAGCTTCGACTACACGGATCCCCAGCTGATCGGCCATACGGGCAGCATTTCCTATTCCGCGGCGGGCATGGGCAGCATCTACAAGGTTTTCGCCGCCGCGGGCGTGACCTTCTTCAAGCGCCTGTCCGTGGGCGCGCAGTGGAATTTCTACTTCGGCGACATCGAGAAGACCTATTATACCATCTTCAACGACGCTTCGTACAACAGCATCAAGAACGGCACCTCAGCCAAGATTACCGGCCATGCCGGCAAATTCGGACTCCAGTACGAGCAGCCGCTGGGCTCCAAGTTGACGCTGGGCATCGGTGCGACCTACACGACCGCCGCTTCCCTGCGGGGCACGGTGGAGGCGAGCCGCTCCCTGGCGGCCAGCACTTCCGCCGCCGACACCCTCTACTACCACCGGGACGACCTGGGCAAGACGGCCGACGTGCGGCTTGCCGGCGAGATCGGCGTGGGCATTTCCCTGCGGGATGCCGGACGCTGGCGCGCGGAGTTCGACTACACCCGTTCCGACTGGACGAAGAGCGGCCTGGACGGGATCCGCGGTCTGTCGGCCAGCAAGATTTTCTCCACTTCGGTGACCGAGGCGTACCGCTTCGGCTTCGAATTTATCCCCAATCCCAACGACATCCGCTACTATTTCAACCATGTCGCATACCGGGTTGGCGCCTACCACAAAAAAGACTATTTCTTATTGAATGGCAATCAGATAGCCTCGACGGGAATCACCCTTGGCGTGACCCTTCCGGTCATCAACGGATACAACGGACTCACGCTCGGCATAGATTTTGGACAACGGGGTTCAGTAGAGAACAACCAGATACGGGAACGCTACATCAATTTCTCCATCGGGTTCAATCTCTACGACATATGGTTCCACAAGTACCAATACGATTAATTTAACAGTTAGCGATATGAAAAAATTTATTCTTGTCATTTTGACCCTTTCAGCCACGCTGGCGGGAACCAATGTTTTCGCCCAGGGCAAGTACGGCCGCGACAGCGCGCAGTGCGTTACCAATCTTTCCTTCTACAAGGAGTACTTCAAGCAGAAGAACTACGATGAGTCGCTGCCGAGCTGGCGCAAGGCTTATAGCGTTTGCCCGCCGACGGCCAACCAGAACCTGCTTATCGACGGCACGACCCTGATGCGCCGCCTGATCACCGCGAACGCCAAGGACGCCAAGTACCGCGCCGCCCTGGTGGACTCCCTGCTGACCCTGCATGACCTGCGCGCCCGCTACTATACCCAGTATGCCGTGACCGCACTCAACAACAAGGGCGTGGACCTGTCGAATTACGTCAAGAACGATCCCCAGAAGCTCTATGACGGCTTCGAGGGCATCATCGCCAACAACCAGGAGCAGACCCGCGCCACGGTCCTGCTGTTCGACCTGCAGGCCGCCATCGACCTCTTCCAGGCCGGCGGGCTGGATGCCGAGACCGTGATCAACGCCTATCAGCGCAATACCGAGCTGCTGGAGAAGGCCACCCCGGCCAACGACAGCGAGAAGGAGCAGATCGCCAATGTCAAGAACGACATGGGCAGCCTGTTCGCCGCCAGCAAGGTAGCCAGCTGCGACAACCTGCTTGAGCTCTACACCCCGCGCCTGGCCGCCGATCCAGACAACCTCCAGCTAGCCCAGAGCATCGTGAAGACCATGAGCATGACCGACGGTTGCGACAACAACGACCTCTTCCTGCAGGCCGTCACCACGATGAACCGCCTGGATCCTTCCGCCAGCTCCTCCTATTATCTGTTCCGCCTGCACGGCGCCCGCGGCAATGTCGACGAGGCGATCGTGTACATGGAGAATGCCCTCGCCAGCGATGACGTCGAGGATACCCGCAAGGCCGACTGGACCTACGAGCTCGCGACCTTCTGCTTCAAGAACGGCAAGAGCTCCCAGGCCTTCGAGTATGCCACCAAGGTGGCTGCCGAGAACGACGCCCTGGCCGGCAAGGCCTACTTCCTGATCGGCAACATCTGGGGCTCCACCCGCTGCGGCGGCAACGAGATCGAGCGTCGCGCCCCGTACTGGGTCGCCTGCGACTACATGAACAAGGCCAAGGCCGCGGATCCTTCCCTGACCGACGAGGCCAACCGCTACATCAGCCAGTACAGCGTGTACTTCCCGGAGACGGCGGAGGCGTTCATGTACGACATCACCAAGGGCCAGTCCTACACGGTGGTCTGCGGCGGCATGCGTGCCACCACCACGGTGCGTACCAGATAACTTGCGCGGCAGAGGACATATTATCCGCATGCTGGCAATCACGACGGTGGTTGCCAGCATTGTCGTTTCTTGCAAGAACAAGATAGGGGAAGCGGACAAGCTGGACCTGAGCCGGACGCCCACCCAGCAGACCTTCGACATGTTCGCCGTCCGGACCGAGAACGGGACGGTGGGCCTGCGGATCGAGGCGGACCTGATGGAGCACTACGATGCCGACACGGCCTCGTACGACGCCTTCCCGCACGGGATTTCCGTGTTCGGATACAACGACGAAGGCCTGCTCGAATCCATCATCCTGGCGGACGACGCCCGGCACATCGTGCCCAAGGACAAGAACCGGGACGAGGTCTGGGAAGCCTTCGGCAACGTCATCCTGCACAATGTCATCGAGCAGGAGACCATGGAGACGGACACCATCTACTGGGACGAGGCCAAGAAGGAGGTCTACACGGACTGCTATGTCAAGATTTATTCCCGCCAGGGCTTCCTGCAGGGCTTTGGAATGCGCGCCAGCGACCGTGTCCGCAACGCCATCCTGTACCGTCCATTCGACGGATATGGGGTCGTTGTGCAGGATAGTACGGCGGTAATCATTGATTCTGTGAATTTTATTGGGCCATTTCCAAAAAAATGACTAAATTCGCAGCCCTTATCGAAAATTATAAAATAACATAACTATGGCGGTACTTGAAAAAATACGCGTTAAGTTTGGCCTGCTGATCTCGATTATCATCGCGCTGGCCCTCCTTTCCTTTATCATTGACCCTAACACGTTGGAGTCTGCACTCAACTCGATGTCTTCCAAATACGACGTCGGCCAGATTGCAGGCAAGCGGGTGTCCTACGCGGACTTCCAGGCCGACGTCGACCGTTACACGACCATCAACGAGCTCCTCTCCGGGTCCGTCCGCGACGAGGAGACCCAGAAGCAGATCCGCAACGCCGCGTGGCAGGAGCTCCTGGACAAGTACATGTTCGTCAAGAATGCCCAGAATGCCGGCCTGACCGTCGGCCAGGACGAGATGCTGGCCCTGATGGGCGGCGAGTACGTCTCCCCGGTCATCGAGCAGAACGCGGTGTTCGTGGATGAGACCGGCACCTTCTCCGCCGACCGCCTGAAGGCCTTCATCCAGAATGTCGACAGCGACGAGAGCGGCCAGCTCCGCACCTACTGGAACTACATCCAAAACACGGTCCACAACCAGCAGTTCTACGCCAAATACGGCGCCTTGTTCACCGCCAGCGGAATGGACAACTCCCTGCAGCTCGCCCAGGCCCTCCAGGACGGCAACACGACCGCAGATGTGGACTACGTCATGGTGTACTACCCGATGTCCGCCGAGGACAGCACCGTGAACGTGTCTTCCGACGAGATCCGCGCCTACTACAAGGCCCACAAGGATTTCTTCAAGCAGAACGCCAACCGCGATATCGAATACGTTGTGTATGAGGTCGTTCCGTCCGAGGCCGACATCGCTGCCGCCAGCGATGCGATTTCCGAGGCCTACGACGAGTTCGCCACCACGGACAACATGCGTACCTTCCTGCTCAAGAATTCCGACCGCGGCCTGGACAACTACTGGTACAAGGCCGGAGAGCTGCGCACAATCAACGCTGAGCTGGACGACCAGATCTTCGGCGGCGCCGCCGTGTCCCAGATCGTCAACGACGGCAACACCTTCTACGCCGCCCGCGTGATGGACAGCAAGATGCTTCCTGACTCCGCGTTCGTCAAGCACATCCTTCTCCAGGGCGAGAATGCCGCCCGTACGGCCGACAGCCTCGTGACCGTGATCAAGAAGGGTGGCAACCTCGCCAACCTGGCCGCCACGTATTCCGCCGACACAGGATCGATGGCCGACGGAGAGCTCGGCAGCATCGGCTGGATGACCCAGAGCTACATGATTCCGGGCTTCGAGGGGATCTTCGATGCCAAGGTGGGCGAGCCGTTCGTGCTCGAAACCCAGTACGGTTCCCACGTGGTTGTGGTGAGCCGCAAGACCAAGCCCGTGGCCAAGAAGCAGGTTGCGATCTTCGAGAAGGAAGCCATCGCGAGCAAGGAGACCTTCAACAGCTACTACGCCCAGGCCAACACCTTCGCCACCCTCGCCGGCGGCACCTACGAAGGCTACCAGAAGGCCCTGGATTCCACCAAGGTCTATTCCCACCCGGTCACCATCACCGAGGCCACGGCCAACTACGGTGCCATCGAAAACGCCAAGGAGGTGACCCGCTGGGCCTTTGATGCCAAGGTCGGCAAGGCTTCCAACATCATCACCGTGGACAACAGCTACTTCTTCGTGGTGGCCCTCAAAGACGCCAGCAAGGAAGGCTACGCCCCTGTCCAGAAGGTGGCTTCCCAGATCAAGGACCTGCTCTATTTCAACAAGATGCAGGAGGTTGAGAGCAAGAAGATCGCCGAGCAGATCGCCGGCGCGCAGAGCCTGGAGGAGGCTGCCGAGAAGCTCGGCACGACGGTGGAGCACCGCGAGGCCCTCTCGCTCGGATCCTCGAGCGTGGAGCCGGCCCTGCTGGGTGCCATCGCCGCTGCCAAGGAGGGTGAGCTCTACGGCCCCGTGGCCGGCCAGATGGGCACCTATGTGGTCCGCGTGAACAGCAAGGAGCTCGGCTCCTTCTACACCGAGGACGACGCCAAGGCGCTCGCCAACCAGAAGGCCCAGTACCTCTCCCAGATGATCCTGTCCGTCATGCAGGACTACGACAACGTCAAGGATAACCGCGAGCGTTTCTTCTAGCTGAATACCGCCAAAGCAGGGAAGCTGTTTTGCCTGGCAATAAAATGCCGGCAAAACAGCTTCCCTGCTTTGGGGCTCCATTATTTCTGCAACAGCCGCCCTGCCGCACCCGGCCCACGGCCCCCGACAGCACGGGCTACCGTGCGCAGGCTGGCCCGCGGCTGGCGCTCCGGCCGTTGCGGCCTTTTTTGTTATCATTTTTATTACGATATTCGTAGTATGAAACGAACTATGACGATACTTCTCCTCTTGCTGCTCGCACTGCCCGCCCGGGCGAAGTCACAACCCCGCGATTCCCTTCTGGTGGTCTTTTGGAATGTCGAGAACTTCTTCGACTACCGCTCTCCGAACAAGCCGCAGTACTGGACCAAACGTCGCTTTTACCGCAAGTGCGACGCCGTTGCGAAGACCCTGCTGCGCATTGCCGACCGCTATGGCCGGATACCGGATGCCGTGGGTTTTGAGGAAGTGGAGAATGCCTTTGTGCTCAAGCAGTTGATGGGTTCTTCCGCTCTTCGCAAGCTCGATTACACGCTCGTCCATTATGATTCCCCGGACCACCGGGGGATCGACTGTGCGCTGCTGTGCCGCCGCAGTACGCTGCCCCTGCGCCGCAGCGCCCCGAAACACGTCCCGGACAGCGCCGGCGGCGTCCTTCCCACGCGGGACATCCTGTTGGCGGAGTTCGACAGCCTGGCGATCCTGGTGAACCACCACCCTTCGCAGCTGGGCGGCAAGGATGACCGGCGCCTGGCGGCGCGACAGCGCCTGCGCGCGCTGACGGACTCGCTGCATGCGGCCGGTGTGCGCCGGACGCTGGCGGCGGGGGATTTCAATGAGGATCTGTGGTCCGGGTCCCTGAGCCTGTCGAAGGGTTCCGGCACCATCAAATACAACGGCGGCTGGGAAAAGATCGACGGCGGCTTTGCGGACGGCTTTTCCCGCGTGCGAGAGGAGGTGTTCGCGGATCCGGTGCTGCTGGAGCCGGACGCCGCCTTCGGCGGCTGGAAACCCCGCCGCACCTTTGTAGGCCCCCGGTACAAAGGCGGCGTCAGCGACCACCTGCCTGTTGTGTTTGTGCTGTATTTTTGATACATTTGTAGTTGCGACAAAATACCACATCCGATATGCAGAACAAAATCCACGACAAATTCCTGGCGATCTACGGACAGAGCGGCACCATGTACGCCGCCGCGGGACGCATCAACCTCATCGGCGAACATACGGACTACAATGGCGGCTACGTCTTCCCCGGCGCCATTGACAAGGGGATCATGGCCGAGATCCGCCCCAACGGCACGGACAAGGTCCAGCTCCACTCGATGGACTACGACGCCACGACATCCTTCGGCCTCAACGAAGAGGACCTTCCCGAAGAGGCCTGGGCCCGCTACGTCTTCGGCGTCTGCCGCGAGACCATCAAGCGGGGCGGCCGGGTGGAGGGCTTCGACGCCGTCTTCGCCGGCGACGTCCCCCTGGGCGCCGGCCTTTCCTCCTCCGCGGCGCTCGAGAGCTGTTTCGCGTTCGCGCTCAACGACCTCTTCCAGAACGGCATCGACCGTTTCGAGCTGGCCAAGATCGGCCAGAGCACGGAGCATAATTACTGCGGGGTCAAATGCGGCATTATGGACCAGTTTGCCTCCTGCTTCGGCAAGGCGGGGAGCCTGATCCGACTCAATTGCAAGACCTTGGAATACAAATACTTCCCCTTTGACCCGAAGGGCTACAAGCTCGTCCTGGTGGACTCCTGCGTCAAGCATGAGCTCGCCTCGTCGGCATACAATTTCCGCCGCCAGAGCTGTGAGCGCGCCGCCGCCGCGATCAAGAAAAACCACCCGGAGGTGGAGTTCCTGAGCGACAGCAAGCGCGTCTGGTTGGACGAGGTGCGGGGCGAGATCTCCGGCGAGGATTTCATCCGCGCGGAATACGTGATCGGCGAAGTCCAGCGCGTGCTGGACGTCTGCGACGCCCTGGAGCGCGGCGACTACGAGACCGTCGGAGAGATGATGTACCAGACCCATTTCGGCCTCAGCCGTCTGTATGAGGTGAGCTGCGAAGAGCTCGACTTCCTCAACAAGCTGGCCCGCCGGCTGGGCGTCACCGGCTCCCGCGTCATGGGCGGCGGCTTCGGCGGATGCACCATCAACCTGGTCAAGGATTCGCTCTACCTGCCGTTTGTGGCGGCCGCGAAGGCGGAGTTCGCCCTCAAGTTCGGCCACGCCCCCAAGATCTACGACGTCGTCATCTCCGACGGCGCCCGGAAACTGTAAATATCAGATACTATGTCCCTTAAATGCGGTATCGTTGGACTGCCGAACGTCGGCAAGTCCACCCTCTTCAACTGCGTGAGCGCTGGCGGCGCCCAGAGCGCCAATTTCCCGTTCTGCACCATCGAGCCCAACCTCGGCTCCACCAATGTCCCGGACAAGCGCCTGGAGGTGCTGACGGAAATCTGCCACCCGCAGCGCACGATTCCCGCCACGGTCGACATCGTCGACATCGCGGGCCTGGTGCGCGGTGCAAGCCGGGGGGAAGGTCTTGGCAACCAGTTCCTGGCCAATATCCGGGAGTGCGACGCCATCCTGCACGTGCTGCGCTGCTTCGACGACGGCAACGTCGTCCATGTGGACGGCTCCGTGGACCCTGTTCGCGACAAGGAAGTCGTGGACCTGGAGCTCCAGATCAAGGACCTTGAGACGGTCGACGCCCGCATCGCCAAGGTCCAGAAGCAGGCGACGACCGGCGGCGACAAGGAGGCGAAGAAGCTCCTGGCGCTGCTGCTTCGCTATAAGGAGGCCCTTGAGCAGGGCCAGTCCTGCCGCAGCGTGTCGCTGCTCAACGAAGAAGAGGCCGCGCTCGCGCACGATCTCTTCCTGCTGACCAACAAGCCGGTTATGTATGTCTGCAACGTCGACGACGCCTCCGCCGTCAGCGGTAACCAATATGTGGACGCCGTCCGCGAAGCCGTCAAGGACGAGAACGCCGAGATCCTCGTGATCTCCGCCCGCACCGAATCCGAAATTGCCGAGATGGAGGACTACGAAGACCGGCAGATGTTCCTCGAAGAGATGGGGCTCCATGAGTCCGGCGTCGTCCGGCTCATCCAGGGAGCCTACCACCTCCTCGGACTCCAGACCTTCTTCACCGCCGGAGCCGACGAGTGCCGGGCCTGGACAATCCATCGGGGAGACAAGGCGCCGAAGGCGGCGGGCGTCATCCATTCCGACTTCGAAAAAGGCTTTATCCGGGCCGAGGTGATCAAGTATGACGACTTCGTCAAGTATAAGACGGAGGCGGCGGTCCGAGCGGCCGGAAAAATGGGCGTCGAAGGCAAGGATTATGTCGTTCAGGACGGCGATATCATGCACTTCCTCTTCAACGTTTAGAAAAGAATTGCCGAATATTGACGAAAAATTCGATTTTTACGAAGATTTGAAATTTGTCCCAAATCGATGTGAGACGAAAGTGTTTAAGGAATGGAATTTCGTAAATGAACTAATTGATTATAAGCACAATAAGAATTATTAGTAATCAAATCATTCGTCCCTGACACCTATCTGATTCGTTCGAAATTTTACTTATTTTTCGTCCGCTCATAAAAGTCTTTTAGAAATTTGTTCCACGGGAAACATTTTTATGCTGATCGCCGCCAACTGCTCCCGATGCGGGGCCCAACATACCGCTGACGTGCCGCAAAGTGTCAATGTTGCGGCCTCTCCCGAGCTCAAAATCCGGGTCCGAAACGGAGATTTTTTCACCTGGACCTGCCCGCATTGCGGCGCGTCGAACCTGCTTAAATTCCCCTTTCTTTACCATGATCCGACAGAGAAGCTGATGCTCGTCCTGACGGATGCGCCGGTCAATGCCGAGGCGGTGCCGGAAGGCTACACCGGGCGGCTGGTCCGGAGTGTCGGGGACCTCATCGAGAAGGTTAAGATCTTTGATTGCGGGCTCGACGACATCGTGATCGAGATGTGCAAGCTCATCACCGCGCAGGAGCTGGGCAAAGACGTTGCCCTCAAGTTCCTCAAGAGCGACGGTGCGGACGGTGAGATGACCTTCACCTATCCGGAGAACGGCCAGATGGAGCTTCTGGCCGTCGGTTTCAACGTCTACGAGGACTGTGCGGGCATTCTCGCCCGCAACTCCGGGATCCGCGACTCCGCCTCCGGCCTTGCTGAAGTCGACCAGGCCTGGCTCTCCCGCTTCTTCCGGTAGCTCATTATCGTTAACCGGCTGATACAGAATAGAAAACGGGGACCGCATCACGCGGTCCCCGTTCCGGTTTTAGTACAGTTTATTAATCGTCGAGGCCTTCGATGGTCTCGATGGTTCCGTCTTCGCGGTAGGTCAGCTCGCAGACCTTCAGGCTGCGCAGGCGGTTGATGCCCTTGGACGGGCCGCTGTCGTGGTGGAAGAGCCACCATTTGCCGCCGTATTCCACGATGGAATGGTGCGTGGTCCAGCCGAATACCGGGGTGAGGATGACGCCCTTGTAGGTGAAGGGGCCGTAGGGGTTGTCTCCGATGGCGTAGCAGAGCTTGTGCGTGTCGCCGGTGGAGTAGCTGAAGTAGTATTTGCCCTTGTATTTGTGCATCCAGCTGGCCTCGAAGAAGCGGCGCTCGTTGTCCTCGACCTTGATGGGGTCGCCGTTCTCGTCGATCAGCACGACCGGCTTGGGATCCTCGGCGAACTGGAGCATGTCCTTGGCGAGGCGCACTACGCGGCCCGGCACGGCCGGCTGGCCGTCGGCGGGATAGGAGGTGCCGCAGTCCTTGGCGAGGTTGTCCTCATAGCGCTGGAGCTGGCCGCCCCAGATGCCACCGAAGTACATGTAGTACTCGCCGTCAGCGTCGTCATGCAGGATGGCGTAGTCGATGGAATAGCTGCCGCGGATCGGGTCCGGCTGGGCCTTGAACGGACCGGTCGGGCTGTCCGACACGGCCACGCCGCAGCGGAAGATGTCGGTCTTGTCCTTGGCCGGGAAATACATGTAGTAGCGTCCGTCGGGGCCTTTGACAACCTCGTTGTCCCACAGCTGGCGGCGGGCCCAGGGGATGTCCTTGATGTCGAGGGCGACGCCGTTGTCCTTGATGGGCGAGGTCATGGGGTCGGGACCTTCGAGGGAAAGGACGTGGTAGTCCTTCATGTCGTACTCGCTGCCGAAATCGTCGTCCGGTGCGGCGGACTCCCAGTCGTGGGAAGGATAGATGTAAAGCTTCCCGTCGAAGACGTGCACGGACGGATCGGCCATGTAGTCGTCGAGGAAGAGGTAGCGTTTCTGAACTTTCTTTGCCATAGGGGTTATTCTGCTAAGTGTCTTGCTTCGATTTCACGGTTGATCTCGTCCATCTTCTCGTCACTGAGCTCATACTTGCTGATGATGAAGATGGCGAGCAGGAGCAGCAGGGCCGGGATCACGCAGACCAGCCAGAGGATGCCCTGGAGGGCCATCGGGGTCTGCTGGGCGGCGTCGGCGTTGAAGCCCACCCAGGCGAGCACGAGACCCGGAACCACGCCGCCGAGGGCCATGCCGGCCTTGAAGAAGATGCCGGTCAGGGCGTTGACGATGCCGGCGATGCGCTTGCCGGTGGTGTATTCACCGTAGGCGATAACCTCCGGGACAAGGGCCCACATGTAGCCGGTGGCGGTGATGATGCCGGTGCTCTTGACGAACTGGGCGATGCAGAGCAGCACGAAGTTGCTCTTGGTGGCGGGGATGGACACGAAGGTGTACATCATCGCCATGCCGAGGATGGCCACGCCGAGGAAGAGGTAGAACATGCCCTTCTTGCCGATCTTGCGCTTGATGGCGGGCACGAGCGGCATGAAGATGAAGGCCGGGATGGTGCCGAGCCACGGTGGCGCCGACGTTGTAGCTCATGAAGTAGGCGTCGGCGGCGTTGCCCACGCTCATCATCGCGAAGGCGGTGATGAAGAAGAAGGCGACGACGCGCAGGGGCTTGTTGCGGCCGAATTCCATCCACAGGTCGCTCACCTTGACGTTGGCGGCTTCCTTCTGGTCCATGACGACCTTCTCCTTGCACTGCGAGAAGCAGAAGAACAGCAGGGCCAGGCCCGCCAGGGCGAAGATGGTCATCGTGATGAACCAGGCACCGGCGGCATCCGGGGTGTTGTACACGGCCTCCGCCTTGCCCGTCTCGGGATTGAGAATCTTCGGGGCGAAGATGGCGATGATCAGCGGCAGGGACTTCACGCACAGGGCGCCGAGGTTCGCCATGAACATGCGGGTGGAGGTGAGGATAGTGATCTCGTTGGTGTCGCGGGTCAGCGAGGCGTTCAGCGCGCCGTAGGGGACGTTCACCAGGGTGTAGCACATCGACATGCCGACGTAGGTGATGTAGGCGTACAGGAGCGATCCGCTGAAGCCGTTCCAGAAGCAGAGGATGGCGAGACCGACCAGCGGAATGCCGCCCAGGATGAGCCAGGAGCGGTATTTACCCCATTTGGGGTTGCCCTTGTCCACGATGGTGCCCACCACCGGGTCCCAGAGCACGTCCACGAGGCGGACGATGAGGAACATCAGGGCGGCTGCGCCCGGGTCAAGCCCGAAGACGTTGGTGTAGAAGAAGAGCAGCCAGATGCTGATCGTCTGATAGATAAGGTTTTGCGCCATGTCTCCGGCGCCGAAACCAATGCGCTGCATCCAGCTGAGCTTGTAAAAGCCTTTGGATTCGTTGTTGGCCATAGTCGTGTTATATATAAGTCTTACAAATATATGCTTTTCGGGGCGGCGTCGCTTTCAAAAAGGTGTCGGTATCTTTTAAAATATCGCCATTTGCCCGAACTAGCGTGCCCAAACGTATTTGTGCAGGGTCGCGCGCACGGCGCCGAAGGAGGAATAGAGCTCCTTCACCATTCCCTCGATCCGCTCGCCGAGCCCGATTTCGTACAGGTCCACCGCGAAGATGTCCTTCCGGCAGAAGAGCTTCCGGAGGCAGGAGTAGTCCTGGTCCGCCCGTCCCACTTCCAGCGGAGCCACAATTGCCATCAGTTCTTCAATCAGCGGGTCCGGCGACGGGTCGAACGGCGTCCCGTCGTCGCGGATGCCCTTCAGGTAGCGGGCGTATCCGGCAAGGGCAAGCGGGATGAGCACCAGGTTGTCCCTATCCAGGCCGCGGGCGACATATTTCTTGAGGGTCTCACCAAAACGGATGGGAATCTTCTGGCTGGTGTCCATCGCGATGCGCTGCGGGGCGTCCGGCATGAACGGGTTGGGAAGACGGCGGTTGATGACCGCGCCGATAAACTCGTACGGGTTCAGGACCCCCGGGTCCGTCACGACGGGCATCGCCTCCATATAGCCGAGTTTCTGGATGAAAAGCCGGATGTCCTCGTCCTTCATCTCGGCGCTGATGAGCGTGTAGCCCAGCAGGCAGCCGTACAGGCTCATCGCCGTATGCAGCGGGTTGAGGCAGGTGGTGACCTTCATCGTCTCCACCTTGTCCACGGTCTCGCGGGTGGTAAAGAGCGTTCCGCCCAGCTCCAGCGGCGGCCGGCCGCAGGTGTAATTGTCTTCGATGACGAGGTACTGCACCTCTTCGGAGTTGACGAACGGAGCGGTGAATGTATGCTTCTCTGTCTCAATGGTTTCCGTGTCCTCAAAGCCGTCTTCGGCGAGCATCGCCTGCACCTTGGCGTGGGGGCGGGGCGTGATCTTGTCGATCATGGACCAGGGGAAGGTCACCTTCGAGCCGTCCTGCAGCCAGGCAAGGAACTGCGCGGGGACCAGTCCATCGGCCACCCAGCGCTGCGCGTAGGCCAGGATCCCGGCCTTGACCTTGTCGCCGTTGTGGGAGCAGTTGTCCATCGACTGGACGGTCAGGGGCAGCGCCCCGGCCAGGAAGCGCTCCAGCAGGAGGACGGCGACCTTGCCCATGGCCAGGACGGGCGTGAGGCCCCGGTCGAGGTCGGCGGGGGTGACGGTGTATCCCTTTTCCGTGATGGTGAAGGAGATCATCTGCAGGGACGGGCTGCGGAAAATCTCTTTCAGGCGGGCCCAGTCCGCGAAGGCGTAATCGGCCTTCAGGGCCTCCGTCACGGAGGCGACGACCGTTTTCTCGATCGTCCCGGAGGACTGGAGGCTCACCGACAGGGAAAGGTTCCCGTACGGGAGGTAGACCTTGTCGATGACTTCGAAATCGAAAGTCTCCGCCACGATGACCCCGCGGTCGTACCGGCCGGAATTCAAGGCTTCGTTCAGCATGGCGGCCGGGAAGGCGCGGAAGATGTTGCCGCCGCCGAAATGCACCCAGGTGGGCTGGGCGTGGGTTTTCGCCCTGACGGCGGCGATGTCGAACTTCGGGAGGCGGTAGCCTTTGGCCTCCCATTCAGCGGGGTTGAAATCCCCGGTCAGGATATCGTTCAGTCTCATCTCAGTCAAAGAATCCGGGTTGTTTGTAGGGGATGCCGAGCTCCCGGTCCACGGTGGCGATGATGCCCTGGACCTGGCCCATCGCGAACATGCGTCCGAGCAGCGTATAGCCGGCGTTATGGCCGTGGGCCGACTCGTCCATGATGCCTCCGGGCCGGTCGGTGAAGGTCATCCCGTGGTCCACGCGCATCGGCAGGCCCGGATTCTCCTTCTCGAAGATGCGGACCAGCTCGACCAGGTCCGCCCGGCCGCCGAGGTGCGAGGCCTCGGTGAAGTCCCCGTTGGGGAAAATGTGGCAGGAGCGCAGGTGCACGAAATGGGTGCGGGAGGCAAATTTCCGGGCCAGGGCGACGACGTCGTTGTAGGCCCCGGCGGAAAGGGATCCAGCGCAGAAAGTCAGGCCGTTGTGCTTGTTGGGGACTGCATTCAGGAACCAGTCGATGTCCTCTTCGGTGCGCACGATGCGCGGAAGCCCCAGGATCTCGATGGGCGGGTCGTCCGGATGGACGCACAGGTCCATTCCGCACTCGTCGCAAACAGGCATGACGGCTTCCAGGAAATATTTCATATTGGCCCGGAGGGCCGCCTTGTCGATGCCCTTGTACAGGTCCAGGAACTCCCGGAACTTCTGGACGGGCGCCTCGTCGTTCTCGCTGAAATTGCCGCTCACGAAGCCCTGGGTCTTGATGACGATGGTCTCCACCAGCTGGTGGTCCTTCTCCGGGGTCATCGTCGCCGCGAGCGCTTCGGCCTCGGCGAGAACGTTCCGTCCTTCGCCCACGCCGTCCGGGAACCGGAACCGGGCCCACTCCTCACGTGCGCCCGGGCGCTTGAGGATATAAATATCGAAATAAGCGAACTCGGCGTAGTTGAAATACAAGTTCGTCGAGCCGTTCGGGTTCTGGTGGAAAAGATCCGTCCGGGCCCAGTCCAGCACCGGCATGAAATTGTAGCAGATGCAGTGGATCCCCTCGGCGGCGAGGTTGCGGAGGGACTGCCTGTAGACTTCGATCTGCTCGTCCCGGTCGGGACCGCCATACTTGATGGTCTCCACCACGGGGAGCGACTCTACGACGCTCCACCGCATGCCGTAACTTTCAATGTATGAACGAAGTTCGTGAATCTTTTCCCGCGTCCACACCTGACCCAGCGGGACGTCGTGCAGGGCGGTCACGATGCCTTCCACCCCGATTTGTCTGAGCATGGCAAGCGTGATCTGATCCTTCTTGCCAAACCATCTCCAGGTTTTGATCATAGTAATGACAAATATAGGAATTATTCGCCAATCCGCCTAGCGGGGGATTCCTCGCCGAAGAGGAACTGCGGCGTATAGCCGCCGTAGTCCAGCACGACCTTTTCGAACACGATGCCGGGGTCCAGCGGACGCAGGACGAGCTCCGTCCAGCCGCCCGTCGCGGGCAGCTCGGAGACCGTCTCCACCACGCGGCGCGCGACGGTCGGGTAATAGACGGAATAAATGTTCTGCGGATCCTCGTTGAGGCGTTCGTTGAAGAATTGCGTCTGCTTCGCCCCGCTCAGGTCCACCTCGTAGCGGTGGCCGCTGTTGTTGAAGGCGAGGGTGGACTTGGTTACGACGTGTACCTTGACGGATGCCGTGCCCTCCGGCAGCTGCACGCGGAAGCGCAGGGCCCCGCCCTCCACGGGCAGGGTATAAGGCATCAGCGCCACGCCGCTGAGCGTCCGGCCCATGTCCGGGATCACGGTCCAGGCCGTGCCTTCCGCGGCGGTCGCCGCGAAATAATGCTCCGCCTCGATGGCGGTGTAGCCGCGCGGGTCGGCTTCGAAACAGAAGCCGCCGGGCGCGACCTCGCCGATGCGTTTTACCGTCGGCAGGCGGTCTGCGGGGAAGTTGTCGTTCCACGAGAAATAGCCGATGTGCTTCTGGGTCATCATGCCGTCCCACTTGCCGCCGGACATCTCTTTGTTGTACTGCTCCATCAGGAACGCGTCGCGCGCGAAACAAGCCTCCACGCGGTCTGCCCAGGCGTCGGCGGCCGGGTCTCCCTTGGCGTAGAGGTCGTGGTTCTTCGCCTGCGCGTAGTACATCTCATAGATGTTGGCGAGGGCCTGCACCGGGAAGAGGATGACCTGCCGGTAGGCGTCACGGCACGCGGGGTCCAGGGCGAGGAACTGCCGCAGCGCCTCGGCTTCCAGCCGGGCGAAATCGTCACAGACGCGGCGGAATTCGCCGGAGGCGAGGTCGTAGGTGGTGCGGTCCATCATTTCGGCCGTGGTGCGGCCGCTGTACTTGCTGTAGAGGTTGAGGATGCGCGCCGCTTCGTCGGCCTGGTCTTCGCCGAAGGCCGACGCGCAGAAGGCGCGCGTGTGGTCCAGCAGGTTTTCGACGGTGAAGGCCTCCGGCCGGCGGGCCATCGACAGGAACAGGTCGATGGGATATTCCATCGGCTTGAGGTCGCCGACGTTGAGCACCCAGAGCTTGTCCACGCCGTAGGCGTACGTCAGCTGGAGCTGCTCCCACATATTCTGGATCGGTGTGATATTCAGCCATTTGGAATTGCGCGGAGCGCCCACGTAGTCGACATGGTAGTAGATGCCCCAGCCGCCCTTGCGCTTGCGCTCTTCGGCGGTGGGGAGCTTGCGCACGTCGCCCCAGTTGTCGTCGCTCAGCAGGATCGTGACGTCGTCGGGCACGCGCAGGCCCAGGTCGTAGTACTGCTGGACTTCCTTGTACAGCGCCCACACCTGCGGACGCTCCTCCGCGGGCCGGCCGGTCACCTTGCGGATGATCTTGCGCTGGTTCTTGATGATGCTCTCCAGCAGGCTGATGTATTTGGCTTCCTCCCCTTCCTTGCCCAGGGCGGCGTCGCCGTCGCCCCGCATGCCGATGGTGATCAGGTCCTCCGTGTCCTTCGCGCGCTCCATGCCTTCGGTGAAGAAGCGGTCGAGGACCTTCCGGTTGGCGGTGTAGTCCCAGGGCCCCTCCGCACCGTCCTTGCGCACCCATTCCTGGTGGTTGCGCGCCATGGGCTCATGGTGCGAGGTGCCCATGATGATGCCCATGTCGTCGGCCGTGCGGCTGTTCTCGGGATCGTCGGCATAGAAGGACCAGCCCCACATGGCGGGCCAGAGGAAATTGGCCTTCAGGCGCAGCAGGAGCTCGAACACGCGGGCATAGAAGCGGTGGTCGCCGTAGTCGGTGCCGTAGGTGTTCTTGACCCAGCCGGTCAGGCAGGGCGCCTCGTCGTTGAGGAAGATGCCACGGTAGCGCACGGCGGGCGGGTCGGTCCGGTAGACGCCCGGCGCGAGGAAGAGCTCCTCCTGATGCTTCACTGGCACGTCGGCCCAGTCGTACCAGGGCGACACGCCGATCTGCTCGGAGATCTCGTAGAGGCCGTAGATGGTCCCGCGCATGTCGGCGCCCACGATCACCAAAGCGTCGTCATAGCCCGGCACGCGGTCGCCGAGGGTGGCGAGCAGATAGCTCTCATACTGCCCCTGCAGCGGGGAAATATCCACCAGCCCCCGGGCGGCCAGGTCCCGGACCAGCGGACTGTCCGCGGTCCCGGCCAGGATGGCGCGCTTGCCCGCCGAAGGGGCTTTCCGCCCGCAGACGCGGGCAAAGTCCCCGCGCAGCGTCTCCGCGGCGATCTGCACCCCCTTCGGATCGGCAGGGTCCGTGACGACGGCGGCGGGCACGCCGCCTTCAATCAGGGAAAAACGGCCCGGGCCCGGGGCGGTGCCGGTAATGTGCGGGAAGTCGATGGCGCCGGACGGCAGGGCGGCGGACAGGAGGGTCGCCAGACAGGCGAAAATGCGCAGGATCTTCATACGGAACAGGCTTAGTTCAGTTCATGACAAATATACCAAATCCCGCGAAAAAAACCGTATCTTTGTACAAACCGCTTGAGACGTATGCGTAAAACCCTTCTCTTCCTTGTCTGTTCGGCGGCGCTGCTCGCCGCCTGCAGCCGCCCCGTCCCCGCCCTTCAGGACGGCACCGACCTCTGGCTCGCCGCCGCCCGTCCCTATGCCGAGGTGCTCGCCTCGGTGCAGACGGCCATCGACCCCGCCTTGCCGGCCGAGGGATACCATATCTATGACCAGGGCGCCGTGCGCCATATCGACGCCGGTTCCGAAGCGGGCCTGCGCTACGGCGTCTACGCGCTGCAGCGCGCGGAAGTGCTGGGCCAGGCGGGACCGGGCATGGACCTGCAGGAGGCGCCCGCCTACGACCTGCGCCTGCTCAACCACTGGGACAACCTCGACGACACCGTGGAGCGCGGCTATGCCGGCGAATCCATGTGGGAATGGACCTCCCCGCAGATTCCGGAGGCGCGCATCCGCCGGTACGGCGAGCTCTGCGCCTCGGTGGGCCTCAACGGAGCGGTGCTCAACAACGTCAATTCCAACCACCTGATGCTCGACGCGGAGCACATCGCCCGCGTGGCGCAGATCGCGGGGATCCTTCGCGAATACGGCATCAGGACCTATATTTCCATCAAGTGGAACAGCCCCATCACGCTGGACGGCCTGAAGAACGCCGATCCGCTGGACCCGAAGCTCCGCAAGTGGTGGAAGGATAAAGCGTCCGAGATCTACGCCGCCATCCCCGACTTCGGCGGCTTCCTCGTGAAGGCCAATTCCGAGGGCCAGACCGGCCCGCAGGACTACGGCCGCACGCATGCCGACGGAGCCAACATGCTCGCCGAGGCGCTTGCCCCGTACGGCGGCATCGTGATGTGGCGCGCGTTTGTCTACAGCCCGACCAGCCCCGACCGGGCCAGCCAGGCCGTGGAGGAATTCCTCCCGCTGGACGGCAAGTTTGCAGACAATGTCATCATCCAGATCAAGAACGGCCCGGTGGATTTCCAGCCGCGCGAGCCCTTCAGCCCGCTGTTCGGCCGGCTGAAGGACACGCAGATGATGATGGAGTTCCAGATCACGCAGGAGTACCTCGGATTCTCCAACCATCTCGCCTATCTCGGTACCATGTGGGAGGAGTGCCTGAAGTCCGACACCTACCGCGACGGCCCCGGCTCCCCCGTGTCGAAGATGGTAACCGGTATCGCCGGCGTGGCCAACACGGGGCAGGACCCCAATTTCTGCGGCTATTTCTTCGCCCAGTCCAACTGGTACGCCTTCGGGCGCCTCGCCTGGGACCCGACCCTCGGCGCGGAGCAGATTGCGGACGAATGGATCCGCCAGACCTTCCTGAAGCCGGAGGGCCTTTCCGGCCAGGCATTTGAAATGAAATTCATCGCGCCGGTGCGCGACATGCTGATGACCTCGCGCGAGGCGGTGGTCAATTACGAGATGCCGGTGGGCCTGCACCACCTCTTCGGCGGCACGCACTACGGCCCCATGCCCTGGGACGTCACGCCGCCCCGCCCGGACTGGCAGCCGCGCTATTACCACAAGGCCGACGCCGAAGGAATCGGCTTCGACCGCACCCGCAGCGGCTCGGGCAACGCCTACCAGTACAACGAGCCCCTCGCCTCGACCTTCGCGGACCTGGCCACCTGCCCGGAGAACCTGATCCTGTGGTTCCACCACGTGCCGTGGGACTACAAGCTGTCCTCCGGCCGCACGATGTGGGACGAGATCTGCCTGCACTACGACCTCGGCGTCCGCCAGGTGGAAGACTTCCAGCAGATCTGGGAGCAGGTGAAGCCCTACGTCAGCCCCATCCTCTGGGAGGAGGCTGCCGTGAAGCTCGACATCCAGAAGCATGACGCCGAATGGTGGCGCGACGCCTGCGTAGGCTACTTCCAGACCCTCTCCGGCCGCCCGCTGCCCGCGGACGTGCGCCCGTTCACCCAGCCCATCGACTCGCTGATCCTCCGCCAGATCCGCTCCGACCGGCTCGGCATGCCCATCCACGACGACCAGCACCGTCCCGTCATCATGCCGCCCATGCGGCGCAGACCTCAGCAATAACCGCCATGAGAAAGCTCTTATTATCCTTTGCGCTCGCCGCGGCATTCGCCGGCAGCGCCGCCTCCCAGCCCTTCGACCGCGTGACCACCTGGGCCACCGCCCTGCAGGTGGTGGAGCCCCACAACATCCCGCCCGAGCCCGGCATCGCGGGCAATTCCCTGCGGCAGATCATCCAGATCTCCGTCGGCGGCAAGGACCTCCAGCTGCGCCTGTCCAACTACTACACGGACACGGAGACGGAGATCCTCGGCGTGGAGATCGCCCGGGCGAAGACGATGGGATCGAGCCCCGAGATCGACGAGCGCTCGAGCGTGGAGCTGACCTTCGACGGGCAGCGCGCCTTCAGCATGATGCCCGGCGTGGACGTGGTCTCCGATCCGGTCAAGTTCAAGACCTCCGACCGGGAGAACCTGGCCATCACGATCCACTACGGCAAGATCGGCACGGCCAAAATGACCGGCCACCCCGGCTCCCGCACCACCTCCTGGATCGCCCTGGGCAACACCACGGACTTCTCCGCACCCGCGGCCCGCACGGACCACTGGTACACCATCAGCGCCATCGACGTGAAGCCGCGCCGCAGGAACGCGGCGGCGGTCGCGGTGATGGGCGACTCCATCACGGACGGCCGCGGCACCACCACCAACGGCCAGGACCGCTGGACCGACCAGCTGTCGCGCGCGCTGCTCAAGGACCGCCGCACCCGGCACCTGTCGGTGCTGAATTTCGGCCTGGGCGGCAACTGCATCCTGCGCGGCGGCCTGGGCCCGACGGCCCTGTCGCGCTACAAGCACGACCTGCTGCAGGTGTGCGGGGTCAAGTACATCATCCTCTTCGAGGGGATCAACGACCTGGGCGGCAGCCGCGACGCCGTCCAGACGGCAAACGGCATCCAGGCCGCCTGGACGCAGATTGCCCAGGAGGCCCACGAACGGGGCATCAAGGTGTTCGGCGCCACGGTCACGCCCGTCAAGGGCAACGGCTATTATTCCGAAGACCACGAGCGCGGCCGGCAGCAGCTCAACGACTGGATCCGCAGCAGCGGCGTCTTCGACGGCGTCATCGACTTCGACCGCCTGGTCGCCGACCCGCAGGATCCGATCCGCCTGGACCCGGCCTACCTCTTCGAAAACGACTGGCTGCACCTCAACGCCGCCGGCTACGCCGTCATGGGCGCCGGCATCGACCGCAGCCTGTTCTATTAATTGTCATTTCGAGCGTAGTCGAGAAATCTACATTTCGATCCGGAAGACCAGCGACACGTCGTGCCGCTTGACCGGGAGGTCCTGGTCGGCGAAGGTCTGGTAGGCGCTGCCGCCGTTGTAGTTGTAGGACACGCCGATGCGGGTGGGATACGGGATCCAGAGGAGGTTGCCCAGCACCGCCACCAGGTCGGCGCCGACGCTGTACAGGTTGCCGCTCTGCGTGGGCGAGCGGAACGACGACCAGTCGCCGTGCAGGGTGAGCTCGAAATTGCGCAGGTAGGCCGCGGGTCCCAGCACGGCCCGGTCCACGGAAAAGATCGGCATCACATAGTCCACCGAACCCTTGAATTGCTCGGAAGAGCTCGCCATCCGGCCGCTGATGGCGGACTCAAAGCCGCGCGGCGCCGTCCTCGCGAGGGACTCGCTGAAGGTGCCGCCGTCGAGGCGCTGCGCCAGCACGGCGGTCCAGCGCAGGCTGTGCGTCTCGTACAGGCCGGGCAGGTAGCCGTACAGGTAGGTATAGGACGCCGGGGCGATGTATTTCGTGGTCCAGCGCATGCCCCAGCCGACTTCCGCCCCGATTCCGAAGCGGGGATACATCCGCGAGGCGGGCGTGCGCTGCATCATGTAGCCGCGCAGGCTGAAGATGGAGCGCTGCATGGAGGCGCCGGTCTCGTCGCGGTCGTTGGTCAGCGCGAAATAGGCCGTCGGGATGAGGCCGCGCAGCCAGCCGCCGGAATTGAACGTCCAGGGGATATACGCCCGGACGTGGCCGGACACCGATGTCACGCCGCGGCTTTCATGTTCGAAGGAGAGCTGGTTGTTCTCTTTTTTCACCCAATAGCGCCAGGCCTCGCGGTCGCCCACATCCAGGCCCGCTTCGATGACGGGATACAGCCCGGTGTAGGTGAAGGAGGCGTGGGCGGAATGCCGCCAGCCGGCCTTGGAAGGGTCGGCGTGGTAGCCGACCTGGCCCCAGGAAGAGCCGAGGGCGTTCTGGAAGAAGGCAGTGGCGCCCAGGCCCGCATTCTGCTGGATGGATTCGAGGGAGAGGTCGTCGATGTCGTCGTATTTGAAATAGACCGGCAGCCAGGAATGGACGTGGAAGAGATGCGCGAGCTTGCTGTAGGGCTTAGGCTCGCTCACCTCCACGCTCGCCTGCCAGTCCGGCTGCGCGGGCTCGCCCGCCGCCAGCTCTTCGGCGAAAGGATAGCGCACCAACTTGGAGAAGTCTGCCGCCTGCGGACGCAGGTCCGACAGCGCCGTCCCCTGCACGAGCCGTCCTTCGGGCTGCAGCGCGCTGTAGAAAAGGGTGTCGCGCAGGATCTCGAAGTCAGTCGCGCCGAAGCGTGTGGTGGTCATGCGCTGCGCCGCCCCCGTCCGGAGATCCAGGCTGTATAGTTCATTCACGCCGCTCAGGTCGCTGGTGAAGAGCAGCCGGCCTTCCGAGGCCCAGAGCTGCGTGATGCTGAGTGGCCGGGGCGCGAGCACGGGCGAGAAATCCGCCACGCGGTACAACCCCATTCCCTCCCGGGTAATGGCGCTCGCATACAGCTCGCCGCCCGCCCAGGCGGTCTCCACCACCTGCATTCCGTCGGGTGCGGTCCAGTGCCGCAGCTCGCGGCCGTTGTCCACGTCCAGCAGGACCACGCGGCTGCTGCCGTCTTCGGGATACTCCGTCACGGCGAGCCGCGGGGCGTCCGGTTCGGGCACCGGGTGGTAATAGCGCGTCCGGCGCGTGACCGTCTTCTGCTTGGTGCCGTCGAAGCTGCGGATCACCGACCAGGAACGCAGCGGCCAGCGCACATCGCTCACGGTCTCGCTCCAGAACAGCCGTCCTGCGGCGCTGCTGAAACGGGGGTGCGAGAGGCCGCTGCCCATCAGGGCAACCGTCTTCTCCCGGCCGTCGGCGCCGAACCACACCAGCTGGTTGGGGCGGGTGAGGCCGCTGCGCACGGCATAGAATCCGTCTCCCGCGCCGGTCAGGCTGCGGTATTCGGTGAAATAGCGCGGGGTGGCGCTGACGGCGGTCGCCGGCAGGAAAGGCCCGCGCGCCGCTTCGTCCGCGACCCAGCTCTGCTGCAGGCTGTCGCAGACGGCGGAGAAGGCGTCCCGGAAGGACAGGCCGGTCGCTTCGCGAACGGTTTTGTTCCAATTGAAAAGCGCCACGCCGCCATGGTCGGCGATGCGCCGGTAGAAGCGCGCGCTCAGGTCCGGGACATCGTACAGGGCCCGGATGCCGCCGATGGCGAGGTATCCCGCGCGGTAATAATCGGGGGTATAGTAACGTTGGGAGCCGTAGCGCCAGCGCCAGTAGTCGCGGTAGTCGCCCGCGGCGAAGCTGACGCGGAAGTATTCGAGAAATTCGGCCGTGCGGCCGCGGCCGGCGGCGGTCAGGGCCGTCTCGGCCACGACGGCGTCGCCTTCGAGGAAGGCCGGGCCGCCGTAGACGGCGCACAGCCCGCCGGCCGCCAGCTCCCCGCCCAGCACGCGCAGCCAGCGGAAGGGCTTCGCGCCGCCCGCCTGCATCTGCGCCACGTGGCGGGATTCGTGGACGGCGAGGATGACCGGCCACGGGGTGGAGTCAAAGGCGAAGGCATCCGGGGTCGTCAGCAGCTCCAGGCGCCGCGGCGTCCAGGTGACCTGTCCGTTGGACTGGGCGGAAGCGGTGTGCAGCACCACCGGCATGCGGGTGCGGTAGGCTTCGTTCGGGCGGAAGCCCAGGCTCGCGCCCACGGGCGTGGCGGCCTGCTCCAGCGCGACGGCGTACACCCGCGCCAGCGAGTCCAGCCCCCGTGGATAGATGAGCTGGTAGGTCGGCGTCAGCACGCTGCTCCAGCGCCGCCCGCCCGGATCGGCGCCCATGGAGTAGAACTGGGCGCGCGCCGACCCCCCAAAGGCCAGCAACAGGAGCAATATGACGCAGACGCGTTTCATCAATACACAAAAATACGTTTTTTTTGTTATCTTTAAGCCTTTGGAATGAAAACGGGCCGTCTCATATCGCTGCTGGTGCTCTGCGCGCTGCTGGCAAGTTGCCGGCAGCCGGGGGGCAAAGGCGGGCCGGCGGCGGAGCAGCCGCTCCGCGCTTTCCCGCGCCTGGAGGTGCCGGCGCTGTACACAGACCCGGAGGAGCGGCTGGACTACGTGCTGGATCATTTCTGGGATGCGTTCTTCGCCGGCAGCGGCCGCAGCGACGAGACGGCCGTGCTGGGTGTGGCGCACGACGAGGTGGAGAAGCAGGTGGCCACCTACATCCAGCTGCTGGAGATGGTCCCGCTGCCGCAGGCGCAGCAGAAGGTGCGGCATTTCTTCTCCCAGGTGGAGACCCGCCATGCCGCCGACACGGCCGCGCACGTGTATCTCCTGATGGAGGAGATCGTGGTCCGCTACCTCTATGACCCCAATTCCCCGGTGCGCAGCGAAGACCTTTATCTCCCTTATGTAGAGGGGCTTGCGTCTTCTCCCTATACGCGTGAGGCGGCGCGGGCCGGCTATGCCTGGGAGGCCCGCATGTGTGCCCTGTGCCCCACCGGCTCCGTGGCCCCGGACTTCCGTTTCACGGACGCCCGCGGCCGGGTGCACCATTTGCACGAAGTGCGCGCCGGCACCGTCCTGCTGTTCTTCAGCAACCCCGGATGCTACGCCTGCCTGGACATCATCCAGTCGCTGCAGGCCCTGCCGGGGCTCGACGACTGGATCCGCCGCGGCGAGCTCGCGGTGGTCAACGTCTACATCGACGAGGACATCGACGCCTGGCGGGCGTACGAACCCAACTATCCGCGTAACTGGCTGTGCGGGTACGACCCCGACGGCCTGGTCCGCTCGGACCGCCTCTACAACATCCGCGCGATCCCGTCGCTGTACCTGCTGGACGGCGACAAGCGGGTCCTGCTCAAGGACGCCCCGCAGGAGCGCGTCATTTCCTGGTTACATGATAATCTAAAACCATAAAAGCCATGACGACGATCAAAAGAAAACTTTGGGGCAGGACCCCGGAAGGCAAGGCCATCTTCAAATACACCCTGACCAACGGAAGCGGCGCTTCCGTGGTGCTGGGCAGCGTAGGCGCGGCCATCGTGTCCGTCAACGTCCCCGACAAAAACGGCAAACTGGGCGACGTGGCGCTCGGCTACGGCCGGCCGGAGCAGTATTTCAACGACGGTCCGTTCCTCGGCAAGTGCCCGGGTCGCTTCGCGAACCGCATCGCCAAGGGCAAGTTCACCCTGGACGGCAAGGAGTACACGCTCCCCATCAACAACGGCCCCAACCACCTCCACGGCGGCCCGCAGGGCTTCGCCGACCAGGTTTGGGACTCCCGCAAGCACAAGGGCGGCGTGGAGTTCAAGTATGTCTCGCCGGACGGCGAAATGGGCTATCCCGGCAAGCTGGTGGTCGTGGCGCGCTATGAGTGGAGCGAGGAGAATGAGCTCCGCCTCACCTTCAGCGCCAAGTCCGACGCCAAGACGGTCGTGAACCTGACGAACCACGCCTACTTCAACCTCAACGGCGGCGGCTCCATCCTGCGGCAGTTCCTCAAGCTCAACTGCTCTGAGTACCTCCCCACCGACGCGACGCTCATCCCGCTGGGCGATCCCGAGCCTGTGGCCGGCACCCCGATGGACTTCCTCAACGGCAAGACGCTCGGCCGCGACATCAAGAAGGACTTCCCGGCCCTGAACTACGGCAAGGGCTACGACGCCTGCTTCGTGATCGACGGCTACCTCCCCGGCCAGCTCCAGGAGGCCGCCGAGCTGTGGTCCAACAGCACCGGCCGCACGCTCAAGGTCTACACGACCCAGCCTGGCATCCAGGTCTATACGGGCAACTGGCTGGGCGGCTGCCCCGTCGGCAAGCGCGGCCGCATCTACCGCGACTACGGCGGCGTGGCGCTGGAGTGCCAGCACTTCCCGGACAGCCCCAACCGCAAGGCCTATCCGTCCACGGTCCTCAAGCCCGGCAAGACCTTCCACGAAGCCATCATTTTCGCCTTCGGCGTCAAGAAATAAGCATGAGACAGTATCTCGACCTCCTGCAGGAGATCATGGACAAGGGGGTGGTCAAGCACGACCGCACCGGGGTGGGGACCAAGAGTATCTTCGGCCACCAGATGCGTTTCGACCTGTCGGAGGGCTTCCCCCTGCTGACCACCAAGAAGGTCCACCTCAAGTCCATCATCTATGAGCTCCTCTGGTTCATCGCCGGAGACACCAACGTCAAGTATCTCCAGGACCACAAGGTCACCATTTGGGACGAATGGGCCGATGAGAACGGGGACCTGGGCCCCGTCTACGGCCACCAGTGGCGCAGCTGGCCCGCCCCGGACGGGCGGAGCATCGACCAGCTGTCGCAGGTCGTCGACACCATCCGCCGCAACCCGGATTCCAGGCGCATGATCGTGTCCGCCTGGAATCCCGGCGAGGTGGACCGCATGGCCCTGCCGCCCTGCCACTGCCTGTTCCAGTTCTACGTGGCCGAGGGGAAGCTCTCCTGCCAGCTGTACCAGCGCAGCGCCGACACCTTCCTGGGCGTGCCGTTCAACATCGCGTCCTACGCCCTGCTGACGATGATGATCGCCCAGAGCTGCGGCCTGCAGCCGGGCGACTTCGTCCACACGACGGGCGACACGCACATCTACCTGAACCATTTCGACCAGGTGCGCGAGCAGCTCTCGCGGGAGCCGCGTCCCCTGCCGGTGATGAAGCTCAACCCGGACGTAAAGAGTATTTTTGATTTTGACTACGAGGACTTTACGCTGGAGGGGTACGACCCCTGGCCGGCGATAAAGGCCCCGGTTGCCGTATGATTATGGAGAAATGTCTGATCGTGGCCGTAGCCGACAACGGGGCTATCGGCGTCAAAGGAGACCTGCCCTGGCACATCTCCGAGGATTTGAAGTATTTCAAGGCCCAGACCCGGGGGCTTCCCGTCATCATGGGCCGCACCACGTACTTCTCCTTGCCGTTCCGGCCCCTGAAGGGCCGCAAGAACATCGTCTTGAACCTGGGATGGGATCCCATCCTGGACGACGTCGTGTGCGTGAACTCCTTCGAGGAGGCCTATGCGGCCGCCGAACCGGCGCCGCGCTGCTTCGTGATGGGCGGCGCGTCGGTGTACCGGCAGGCCATCGACATGATGGACAAGCTGTATATTACGCACGTTCATACGATTATTTCTGACGCGGATGCATTTTTTCCGGAGATAAATTCCGATATTTGGGCGGTGGAGTCGCGGTCGGGCCTCATGACGGACGAGGCGACCGGGCTCACGTTTGAGTTCGTGGTGTACGTCAGGCGGTAGGAGATTCCGGGTCAAGCCCGGAATGACGTATATTTGTCCGCGCCGCAAGCCCTCATTCCGGGCTTGACCCGGAATCTAAAGTTAGTGGTGTATGGTGTCGCAAAAGCGTGAACATTTTGGCGGCCGTCTGGCCGTCATCCTGGCGATGGCGGGTTCCGCCATCGGCCTCGGCAACATCTGGCGCTTCCCCTACATGGTGGGCGAGCATGGTGGTGCCGTGTTCATCATCATCTACATCCTGGCCACGCTCCTGATTTCGCTGCCGGTCTTCATCGCTGAGGTGATGATCGGCCGGCGCAGCCACACAAATGCCCGCGACGCCTTTGCGCGCCTGTCGCGCCAGCACCCCTTCTGGAAGGCAGCCGGCTACCTCACGATCCTGATTCCCACACTCATCGCCAGCTACTACAGCGTCATCGGCGGCTGGTCGGTCGAGTACCTGGTCAAATCCTGCTGCCTGACCTTTGTCCACACCCCGCCGGAGGAAGTCAGCGGCCTGTTCGCCCCCTTCGTCTCGTCCGCCTGGGCGCCGGTGCTGATGCACCTCGTGTTCATGGGCGCCTGCGTGGGCGTGGTGGCCGGCGGCGTGAAATCGGGCATCGAGAAGTTCAGCAAGGTCTCCCTGCCGATCCTCTTCGTGCTGGTGGTCATGATTCTGACGTACTCCGTCACGCTGCCGGGCGCCCGGCAGGGCGTGCAGTACCTGCTGCACCCCGACTGGAGCGAGCTGACGCCGCGCACCTTCGCCTATGCGATGGGGCAGAGTTTCTATTCGCTGTCGCTCGGCATGGGCGCCATTATCACCTACGGCTCCTATGTGAAGAAGGACGAGAACATCCTCGCCACGAGCGCCGGCACGGCGGTCTCCGACCTGCTGTTCGCCATCCTGGCGGGCTTTGCCATCATGCCGGCGGTGTTCGCCGCCGGGATTGAGCCGGGCGCCGGCCCGGGCTTGATTTTCCAGAGCGTGCCGTATGTGTTTGCCCGGATGGGCGCGTCGCTGCCCGCGCTGAGCGCCGTGATGTCCATCCTGTTTTTCCTGACCATCATCGTGGCGGCGATGACGTCGCTGATCTCGCTGGTGGAGGTGGGCGTGTCGTTCCTGATGGAGCGCCGCGAGGGTATGACCCGCGGCCGCGCCTGCCTGTGGGTTTTCGTGGTCTGCGGCGGCCTGGGCGTGCTGTGTTCGCTGTCGTTCGGCCCGCTCGCCGGGATGACGGTGGCCGGCAAGAGCCTGTTTGACCTGCTGGACTGGATGTGTTCCAACATCCTGCTGCTCGTGATGGCGCTGCTGGCCGTCGTGTTCGCGGGCTGGGTGCTGCCGCGCCGGGTGGTCCACGACGAGTTCATCAGCCGCGGGCGCCAGCCGCAGAACGGCCGCATCTTCCCGCTGGTGTATTTCCTGCTC
This sequence comes from uncultured Bacteroidales bacterium, assembly GCA_905234475.1. Taxonomy (GTDB): domain Bacteria; phylum Bacteroidota; class Bacteroidia; order Bacteroidales; family UBA932; genus Cryptobacteroides. The sequence goes on from CAJOHX010000001.1 coordinate 74,939, forward strand.
CGGTGGGTGGCGCCGATCGCGGTCGTGATCATTTTCTTCACCAACTTTATCTTGTAGGCGATGGAGCGGAGGCGCGAACTGTTCGGCGGCCGTTCCGCCGCCATCCTGGCCCTGGCGGGATCCGCCATCGGCCTGGGCAACATCTGGCGTTTCCCCTACATGGTGGGGCAGATGGGCGGCGCCGCCTTCATTATCATCTACCTGGTCTGCTGCGTGCTGCTGTCGCTGCCCATTTTCCTCGCGGAAGCGATCATCGGCCACCGCACGCATGCCGGCACCATTGGGGCCATGGAGCAGCTCGCGCCCGGCACGAAATGGAAATGGCTGGGGCTGCTGACCGTGTTCTCCCCGCTGATCATCCTGTCGTACTACAGCGTCGTGGGCGGCTGGTCCATCGATTATCTGTGGCGCTCGCTGACCGCGGGCTTCCACGTGGATGAGGTGGGGGCCGTGTCGTCGGTCTTCAGCGGCTTCATTTCCCGGCCCTGGGGGCCGCTGGCCTGCCACACGCTCTTCCTGGGCGGCTGCGCCTGGATCGTGTCCGCCGGGGTGAAGTCCGGCATCGAGAAGTTCAACAAGATCACGATGCCGCTGCTCTTTGTGCTGATCGTGCTCATCATGATCTATTCGCTCAGCCTGCCGGGCGCGGGGGCCGGGGTGGACTACCTGCTGAAGCCGGATTTTAGCAAAATTACGCCGTCGGCCGTCGCCGCGGCCATGGGGCAGAGCTTCTTCTCGCTGTCGCTGGGCGTAGGGACCATCCTGACCTATTCCTCCTATATCCACCGGCAGGAAAACATCCTGGTCACGGGGGCCGGGACGGTGTTCTTCGACCTGCTCTTTGCGCTGATCGCCGGCTTTGCCATCATGCCCGCCGTCTTCGCCGCCGGGATCGAGCCGGGCGCCGGACCGGGCCTGATCTTCGAGACGCTGCCCTACATTTTTGCGAAAATGGGTGCCTCGGCGCCCTGGCTCAGCGCCGTCGTGGCCATTCTCTTTTTTGTAACCATCGTGTTCGCGGCCTTCACCTCCGCCATTTCGATGTTCGAGGTGGGGGTGGCGTACCTCGTGGAGCAGAAAGGCGCCTCGCGCCGCCGCGCCACGCTCCTCATTTTCGCCGGGACCTGGGTGCTGGGGGCACTGTGCTCACTCTCCTTCGGGCCGCTGTCCGGGGTGAAGATCTTCGGCCGGACGCTCTTCAATTTCTGTGATTTCCTGACGTCCAACTTCCTGATGACCTTCGGCGGGCTGCTGTTCGTGCTCTTCGTGGGCTGGAAAATGGACAAGGCCGCGGTGCGCGACGAATTCACCCGCGGCGGCTCGGCCCGCTTCAATGCGGCCGTCTTCGATACGTTCTGGTTTTTGCTGCGCTACGTCGCCCCGCCCGCCATCCTCGTCATCTTCCTGACGAACTTCCTGGTCTAACTATTTGGACACGCTGCCGACCAGCAGGATGGTGTTGGTGCTGGTCTCGCGGATCATGTAGGCGAAGGGGTGGTCGGCGTCGAAGACGACCGGCTTGGACGGCGCGCCGATGGACGTGGCCTTCTCCATGCCGATCACGGTCACGGCGGCGAATTCCGTCCCCTTCTCATTGACGTCGATCCGCACCCGCTGCATCACGAGGCTGATCTTCAGCGCTTCGGCGGCGCTGATGCCGGAGAAATCGGCCAGGTCGGAGAACGGCAGCCCCATGCCCTTGTCCTGCAGGATGGGGATCAGCTTGTCCTCGGTGCAGTATTCCGTGGTGAACTTGGGCAGCCAGACCTCAGCGTCCTGCGAATACAGGCGCATCATGCCGCCCTTGTCCCGAATGGTCGGGAGGATCTTCTCCACCGTGTAGCCGGTTTTGGGCAGGAAGACAACCATCTCGTAGGCGCCGTCGCCGTAGGGCAGCGCAATCGCCTGGCAGTCGTCGAATTCCGCGTAGCGGTAGTCTCCATGTGCATAAAGGTAGTCCTTCTTGGAGCGGGTCCCGGCCTCGTCCTTGAAATCCCGGTTCTGCTGCACCGTCCAGGTCATTGCCCAGGTGGCCTTGTAGAGCAGGGCGTTGATCAGCATCATGCGGGTCTGGGGGTTGAGTTCCTGGAGCATCTGCGGGATCTTGCCGTCCGTCTTGTCGGAGCACCATTTGTTGATTTTGCCCAGCGTCCCGGCGTCGGCGAAGTCCACCTCGTAGCTCTCCGCGGAGAAATAGTCTGCAAGCAGCTTCTTGTAGGCGTCTTTCAGGGCCAGGCCCCGCGCCGTCCAGAGCGAATTGCTGCTGGTCAGGCTCACCTTCGGGTCGGCCTTGACCAGACCCTCGATCATCTTCCTGTAGAAGGCGCCCAGGTCCTCTTTCGTGGCCGCTCCCCAGCCCAGCGCGTCGCTGATCTGCTGATAGGTATTGCCCTCGGCGCCCTCCGCCGCCATGGCGAAGGCGAGCGAGAGGCTCAGCGGCGAGAAGGACACGTCCTTGCCCCCGCGCACGGCATACAGCCGGCTGAAAATGTCCAGTCCGGAGGCGTTGGAGGCATCGCGGATACCGGCATCGGCCTTGGTCAGCTCAATGGGGACGGCGGGGACGTTCTCTTCCGGCTCGGGATCATCTTCCTGGGGGACAAGCAAAGCGCCGCAGGCGGCCAACAGGCACCCGGCGGCGAGAAGAGCGATACTGAAAAACCTTTTCATAACGCTGCAAATATACTGAATCTTAACGGGATAGCGAACCGATCAGCAGGATGGCGTTGGTGCTGGTCTCGCGAATCATGTACACGAACGGGCGGTCGGCGTCGAAGACGATCTTCTTCGGCGGAGCCGTGGGCGCAGCCGAGGTGACGAAGGTGATCGTCGTCACGGCGGCGAACTCCGTGCCCTTCTCGGTCACGTCGATTTTGACCTTCTGCAGCACCTGGCTGATCATCACGGCCTCGGCTTCGCTGATGCCGGAGAAGTCCGCTGCATCCGAGAATGCCAGGCGCACGCCCTTGGCCCGCAGGATGCCGGGCAGCGCCCCTTCCGTGCTATAGTCCGTGGAGAACATCGGCAGGTACACCTCCACCGTGCGGGTCGGAAGGACCAGATTGCCAGCCTTCTCCTTCACCAGCGGAAGGATGCCCTCCACCGTGCGGCCCTCCTTCGGGAGGAAGACCACCATCTCGTAGGCGCCGTTGCCGTAAGGGAGCGACACGGCTTCGCATTCGGTCAGGTCGGCATAGCCGAACATCTTGTCGGCATGGAGGAAGTCCTTTTTGGACACGGCGCCCTCGCCGCGGAAGGAGCGGCCCTTCTCGACCGTCCATTCCGTGGCCCAGGGGGCCTTGTAGAGCAGGGCGTTGATCAGCATCATGCGCGTGGCGGGATCCAGCTGCGGGAGCATGTTCTGGATCTTGCCGTCCGTCTTGTCGTAGCACCATTTGTTGATCTTGTCCAGCGTCGCCGCGGCGGTGAAGTCCACCTGGTAGCACTCCGCGGCGAAGTTGTCGGTGAGCAGTTTCTTGTAACTGTCCTTCACGGCGAAATCGTTCGCCGTCCAGAGCGAGTTGCTGCTGGTGAAGCTGACCTTCGGGTCGGCCTCGACCAGGCCCGCGACCATCTTCTTGTAGAAGGCGCCCAATTCCTCTTTCGAGGCGTCGCCCCAGCCGAATGCGTCGGCAATCTGCCGGTAGGTCTCGCCCTCGGCGCCTTCCGCCGCCATGGCGAAGGCAAGCGAGAGGCTCAGCGGCGAGAAGGACACGTCCTTGCCGTCGCGCACGGCATACAGCCGGCTGAATATATCGAGCCCGGAGACGTTGGATGCGTCCCGGATGAGGCCGTCGGCCTTGGTCAATTCAATCGGTACCGCCGGGGTGGTTTCTTCCTCGGGTCCTTCTCCTCCTCCCAGCTTCTCGCAGGCGGGTGCACACAGGCACGCCGCGGTCAATATCAGTGCGTATAATTTTTTCATACGTACTCAAAGATGATGCTTTACGGGGATTCGTTGCATTGAATAATTGTGTATCTTTGTCTTTCCCAACCCTGTTATGGCAAAGAAAGGCGAAGATACCCCGATGCTGAAGCAGTATTTCAGCATCAAGGCGCAGCACCCCGAGGCGATCCTGCTGTATCGCGTCGGGGACTTCTATGAGACGTATTCCGACGACGCCGTGCTTGCGAGCAAGGTGCTCGGACTCGTGCTCACGCGCCGCTCCAACGGCGACAAGGGGGACACGCCCATGGCGGGATTCCCGCACCACGCCATCGAAGGGTACCTGCAGAAGCTCGTCCGCGCGGGCTACAAGGTCGCCATCTGCGACCAGCTCGAGGATCCCGCGCTGGTCAAGAACAAGCTCGTCAAGCGCGGCATCACGGAGATCCTCACCCCCGGCATCGCCTTCGGTGAAGGCATGCTCGACCAGAAGGAGCACAACTATCTCGCCGGCCTGACCTTCGAGGGGCAGAGCTGCGGCGCCGCCTTCCTGGACGTGTCCACCGGGACCTTCCAGGTGGCGCAGGGCTCCATCGACTACATCGGTACCCTGCTGAGCTCGCTCCAGCCGCGCGAGCTGGTGGTCCAGCGCGACGTGCTGCGCGCCGTCCGGGAGCGTTTCGGGGACTATTACATCACGGGCCTGGACGAATGGGCCTTCGTGCAGGACGCCGCCGTCGAGCGGCTCTGCAAGCAGCTGAAAGTCAAGTCCTTGAAGGGCTTCGCCATCGACGGTTTCCCGCTGGCGGTCTGCTCCGCCGGGGCCCTGCTGGTGTACCTGGAGCAGACGGAGCACGCGGGCCTGGGGAACATCTGTTCAATCGGCCGCATCGACGAGGAGAAGTTCGTGTGGATGGACAAGTTCACCTTCCGCAACCTCGAGATCTTCCAGAGCAACGCCGGGCGCGAGGGGGTGGCGCTGGTCGATGTGATCGACCGCTGCTGCACCCCGATGGGCGCTCGCCTGCTGCGCCAGTGGCTGGCTATGCCGGTGATGGACATCAAGGAGCTGGAGGCCCGCTACGACGTGGTCCAGCTGCTCCATGACAATGAGGAGATGCTCGAAGAGCTGCGGGGCTACCTCGGCGAGGTGGGTGACCTGGAGCGCATCATTTCCCGGGCCGCCACGGGCAAGATTCTCCCGCGGGAGGTCCGCCAGCTGGGCCGCTCGCTGGGCCGGATGGACCCCATCCGCGAATTGTGCGGCAGCACCGGCTGCGCCGCCCTGGACAAGCTCATCGGCGGCATGCGCAACACCGACAAGCTGCTCGCCCGCATCACCGCTACGCTCGCGGAGGATGCCTCCCAGCTGGGTAAGGGCGACGTGATCGCCCCCGGTGTAGATAAGCAGCTGGACGAGCTGCGCGCCATCTCGCGCGGCGGCAAGGAGTACCTGCTGGAAATGCAGCAGCGCGAGAGCGAGCGCACCGGGATCACCTCCCTCAAGATCAGCTACAACAACGTCTTCGGCTATTATATCGAAGTCCGCAACACCTTCCGCGACAAGGTCCCGTCGGAGTGGATCCGCAAGCAGACGCTCGTCTCCGCGGAGCGCTACATCACTCCGGAGCTGAAGGAATACGAGGAGAAGATCCTCGGCGCCGAAGCCGCCATCTACGAGATTGAGAGCCGCCTGTACGGACAGCTCGTGGAGCAGGTGCAGGCCGCCATCCGGGACATTCAGGAGAACTGCCGGCTGCTCTCGCGGCTCGACGTCCTGCAGGGCTTCGCCCGCCAGGCCATCGACCGCACCTACTGCCGGCCCGTCGTGGACAAGAGCCTGGTGCTGGACATCAAGGCCGGGCGGCATCCCGTCATCGAGACGCTTATGCCCGTGGGCGAAGAGTACGTCCCCAACGACATCCGCATGGACAGCAAGGGGGAGCAGATCATCATCCTGACCGGCCCCAACATGGCCGGCAAATCCGCCCTGCTGCGCCAGACGGCGCTCATCGTGCTGCTGGCCCAGGTGGGATCGTTTGTCCCTGCCACGTCGGCGCAGATCGGCTATTTCGACAAGATTTTCACGCGCGTCGGCGCGACGGACAACATTTCCCGCGGGGAGTCCACCTTCATGGTTGAGATGCTTGAGACCTCGATGATCATGCACAATCTCAGCGCCCGTTCGCTGGTGCTGCTCGACGAGATCGGCCGCGGCACCTCCACCTACGACGGCATGTCCATCGCCCGCGCCCTGGTGGAGTACATACACACCAACGGCAAGGGCGCCAAGACCCTCTTCGCGACGCACTACCACGAGCTCAACGACCTCGAGGGGCAGTACCCCCGCGTCAAGAACTACCACATCGCGGTGAAAGAAGAAGGAAAGAATGTGATTTTCCTCCGGAAACTCCAGCCCGGCGGCGTCGCGCACAGCTTCGGCATCCACGTGGCGCGCCTCGCGGGCATGCCGCGCGAGGTCATCGACTCCGCCGAGAAGACCCTGCGCGACCTGGAGCGGCGCGAGAAGCACGCCAGCGCCATGGCCATGGAGGACGACGGCTCCGTCCAGCTCTCCTTCTTCCAGCTGGACGATCCCACGCTGACCTCCCTGAAGGAGAAGCTCGAAGCCGCCGACCTCAACAACATGACCCCGCTCCAGGCCTTCGACCTCCTGCGTTCGCTGAAGGTCGAACTCGGTCTCAACGATTGAGGGGGCGTACCCCCTCAAGCTCCCCTGCGTCACTTCGTTCCGAAGCTGCGTTCGCTGAAGGCTGAGCTGGGCGTTTAGCTCTCGTTTTCTGAACCGGTTGCCGAGCCTGTCGAGGCATGCGGATTGATTTTTTATTCGGGCAGTTTTTCGGAAGTTTTCCGTTATCTTGGTGAAGATTCTTCAAAACACGCGTGTTGATGAGTGAGAAGGGCTTGGTTCGCCGGTGCCGTGCCGGCGAACCGGAAGCCAAAAGAGAGATGTACGAGACTTACGCAGGGCGTTTGCTGGCTGTGTGCCGGAGGTATGTCCAGGACGTAGACCGGGCCCGGGACTTGGTGCATGACACATTCCTCAAGGCCTGGGATACGATGGATTCCTTCCGACCCCGCCGGGCCGGTTCGCTGGGCGCCTGGCTTTCGCAGATTGCCGCCCACCTGGCCGTGGACGAACTGCGGCGCCGGAAACTGCTTGTGCTGGAGGAAGATGCGTCATTCGCCGGCCCCGTCCGGCGAATCTCCCGGGAGGAAGAAGCCCCGGTGGATCCGGAACACCTGCGGAAGGTGCCCGTCGAGGAGCTGATCGAGCTGATTGCCTCGCTGCCGGAGGGTTACCGGGCGGTGTTCAACCTCTTTTGCCTGGACGGGTATTCCCACCGGGAGATCGCACGCATGCTCGGCATCACGGAGAAGACTTCACAGACTCAATACCTCAAGGCGAGGCGCAAACTGGCCGCGATAATCGCGGCGAAATATGGAAGTGATGAAAAGGATTAAGAAACAGGATTGGACGCAGGTCCTGCAGGAGCGGCTGCAGGACGCTGAACTGACCTCCCCGTCATTTGCCGATTTGATCGGCGAATCTCCGGAGTCCGTCCAGAATTCCCCGGTGTTTTCGGGACAACCCCTTGCAAAAACAGGGGGTCTTCCCGGAAAGGGCGGCTTTTTCGGGACGGCCTCGCCCTGGCTCTGGGCCCTGGCGGGTGTCGCCGCCGCCCTCGTCGCCGGCCTGCTGATCTTCCGCCCCACGACTGTCATCCCCGATTCCCCGGTTGCTGAGCTTGTCGATGCACCGATCCTCCCCGATTCGGTTGCTGAGCCTGTCGAAGCACCGTCATTCGCCGGCTCGTCCGGCGAATCTCCCGCCACAGTTCAGGGCGCCGGCCATGCAGGACAGGTCTCCTCCACAAAAACGGCCCAAAACGTGGAGAAAAAGGCACAAACCGACACCCCGTCCACAAAACAGGGCCAAAATGAGGAAGAGACTCCGGATCATCCTTCGACATGCTCAGGATTCGCCCGGAATGACGAGACTACGGGGGCCAAAAACGAGACGGCTCCAGGGTCGGTTGCCGAGCCTGTCGAGGCAGTCGAAGGACCGTCTTTCGCCGGCTGGATCGATGAGCCGACCACCACGCGCCACCGGCCCCGGCTGGCGCTGCGGGTGCATGCCGCCACGGCGGGGACATTCGCCAGGTCCGGCGACATCAGTTTCAGGACTTTCAGTTGGGTGGAGAAGGATTATATCAGTGGTAGCCTTGGAGCCACGGACGGTTATGGCGCCATTGCTTCAAGTTTGGATACAGGAAACGAAACGAATCAGTCTTCGCAGTTGGTTCTTGTCACCTATAAGGAACAGGTCTACCGGGTCGTTCCCGTCGAGCGGGCGCCGACCCTTCCGGTCTCCTTCGGCGTGAGCGGAGAGCTGGACCTGTCGCGCCATTGGGCGCTGACCCTCGGTCTGGACTACACCCAGCGCGCAGGCTACTGGCTGAGCAAGGATATACCCCAGTCGCTCTCGCTCCATTATTTGGGGTTCCCATTGGAAGCGCATTATCTGTTCTGGCCGGAGGGACGTTTCCGCCTGTATCTGGGCGGGGGCCTGAAGGTCGAGAAATGCATCCTGGCCAAGGGCGGCGAGCCTTTGAAGGACCCGTTCCTCTTCTCCTGGAACCTCCAGGGCGGCGCGGATTACCGCCTCGCACCCGGCATCCGGCTCTACGCTGCCCCGGTCTTCACCCAGTACTTCAACCACAGCGCCTACGCCAACACCTGGGACGACAAGTTCCAGCTGCAACTGCACGTCGGTCTGTCATTTGACTTGAAATAGTTTTCATTTGCCGGGCAGTTTTCGGGACCGGAATCCGTTATTTCTGCGGACAACAACAAATAGCCATGAGAAATCATATCGTTCTATTCCTGGCGGCAGTGTGCCTGGCCGTCGGATGTCAGAAACTGGAGCGCGAGGAGAATCTTCGCGGAGAGGATCTCCAGCAGAGCATTCCCATCGAATTGACCAAGGGTGACCTCGGCGTCCGGGACGCCTCCAATGACTTTGGTCTCCGGACTTTCCGGCAGCTGTATGCGGATGACAGGAGCGGAGACGTCGCCTTCTCCCCGCTGAGCCTCTCGCTGGCGCTGGCCATGGTGGCCGACGGTGCGGAAGGCGAGACCTATAAGCAGTTTGCAGACGTCATCGGCTGGGGCAATGCCTCGCACGAGACCGTGGGCGGGTACTACAAGACGATGGTAGAAGGCCTCAAAACGGTCGACCCCAGCGTGCACTTCTCCAGCGCCAACTCGATCTGGGCGGCAAAGGGCCTGACGCTCAAGAAGCCGTTCGAGTCCCGGCTGAAGGAATATTTTGCCACCGAGAATTACCAGGTGGAATTCACTGCAGCAGCGACGCTGGACAAGATCAACAAATGGTGCTCGGACAAAACGGACGGCAAAATCCCGAAGATCCTGGACTCGTTGGATCCGGCCACGGAACTGATGCTGATTAACGCACTGCTATACAAGGCCCCCTGGCGCCTTGACTGGGAGATTAAGCAAAACCGCAACTTCACCACGGCCAGCGGCACGAAAACGAAGAAGGATTATCTCTTTATCAAGGATCAGAGCCTTCGTTACGGCGATTACGGCGACTTCGAGATCGTCCGGCTCCCCTATGGCAACGGCGCGTATACGATGGATATCATCCTCCCGAGAGAAGGCAAATCCCTGGCCGGCGTCCTTGCGGCCATCGAGGCCGAAGACCTCGAGTACCCGGTCGGTTCGGCGGAAGTGACGGTATATCTGCCGAAATGGTCGACGTATTACTCAACGGGTGACAAACTGATCCCGGCGCTGCAGGCACAAGGCCTGACCCTGCCGTTCACCGGTTTTGCCGACTTCTCCGGCATCAGCGACACACCGCTGCTTATCAACATGATCAAGCAGGATGTCCAGATTGACGTGACCGAGAAGGGGACGGAGTTTGCCGCCGTGACCGTCGTCGCTATTGCGACAAGCGCATTCCCGCCCGTTACCCCGCCCAGGGCCACGGTCGATGCCGACAGGCCCTTCGCCTACGCCATCCGCGAGAACACATCCGGCACCATCCTCCTCCTCGGAACGCTGACGAAATAAAGAAATTTGCCAGGACGGAGGGGTCTATCGGTTCACGTAGACCTGCAGCTTCTCGTCGATCCGGGCGTTGATGCGGCCGGCGAGGGCCTGGCCCTTCGTGCCGAGGCCCGGGATGGAGAGCAGGTCGCCGGCGGCGGCCCGCAGGGACCCCAGCCCGATGTCACCGCCATCCACGGCATCATACAGCGCCTGGAGCACGCGGTCCAGGTCCGCCTCGCTCACCTTGTAGTTCCACTTGAGCGCCTGCGCATAGCTTACGGGGCGCAGGTCGCGGTTCTGTGCGCAGTCGAACGGCTTGATGACCACGTCCGGGAATTCCCGGCGCAGGTCCGTCAGCTGTCCGGCCTGGGCGCGGTAGGCGGCGATCAGCTCGTCCACGCCGGTGACGCGGCCAGAGGACCGGGTCAGGGTGTTCTTGAAGCAGCTCAGCACATCGTTGTAGACCGGCACTACGGTGACCTGCGTCAGGCCGAGGCCCTTCGCCTTGCGGATCAAGCTTGCGAGGGCGCCCTCGCCGCTCAGCAGGCCGTCGCAGATCAGGCCGGAATCCTTGAGGTCGAGCTCGCGGACGGCCTTGCTCTTGCCGGAAGCCGGCGGCCCCATCACGATGGTCAGGGTGTTCTTCCCGTCGCGGAGGGCCTTCTGCGCCATGCGCTCGAGGATGTTGTCATAGACGATCTGCTCCGCTTCGCGGAAATCGGCGGCGTTCGTGCCCGTGTAGCCCAGGGGGCGGAAGAGGCTGCGCACCTCGTTGGGATCCAGGGTGTTGGCGGCGGCGCCGAGGTACTTGTCGGTCAGCTGGACCAGGCGCTCCCGGGCCCATTTCGCGGCCGCGGCGCCCGTCAGCTGCGGCTGCGGCGCTTCGATGGAATAGGCGGAAGCCTGCGGCAGCATGCGCGTGTGGCGGCGGATGTCCATGACCTTCCCCTCGGCGAAATAGGTGTCGCCGGGCAGGTGGTAGCGGGCATTGCCGTCGGGGTCGGGGGTGAAGATCATCTCCGAGGCCTGGTCGCGGTCCACGTAGCGGACCCAGCCGCGCGGGGAGAGGTTGTATTCCCCGTCGCCCAGCACCGCGTTGACCACACAGTTGGTGTCCCACATCCGCTGGCCCACCTCGCAGTCGAAGTCGGTGTAGACGGTCTTGATGGGGTTGAGGTCGGCATAGGAGAGGTCCGCGAGGATGTCGGCGGAGGTGTAGTCCATCATCTCGCCCACATTGGTCGGCGACAGGATCAGGTCCACGTTTTTCGGCAGATTGTCATAGAACACCGCCGCGGCGTGGGACGCCGTGCGCATGTTGTAGCCGCTGAGGTTGTCGTTGCCGTCGAAATGGCCCGCCTGCACGTACACGGCCTTGACCTTGCGGCCGAAGAGCTCCACCCCGCGCAGCGGGGAATACTCATCCGCGCCGGACTCGAACAGCTGCGACAGGCAGGTCATCATGCCGATGGCCACGACGACCACCGAGTGGTCCTCGGCCTCGCTGAGAAGCTTGCGGTAGAACTTATAGCCTTCCGGGAGCTTCGACGGGTCGATGTCGCGGGGATACAGGTAGCTGCCGTCGGGGTTCTTGAACTCGACGAGCTTGCTGTAGGGGATGAAGTCGTAGGGGTTTTTGACCCCGTTGTGCTCCAGCGCGATGGGGATGTCCGGATGGCCGTAGAAACGGTTGAAGACATCCACCAGGACGGCGTTGCGGTCGCCTTCGCGGTCCACGATGACGCCCTTGAGGTCCACCAGGCCGTCCTCGATGTAGTGGTAGAGCATGACGATGGCGAACAGGTCGTCGGTGCAGCTGCCGAAGTCCGTGTCGAGGATCATCGGGATGGGCTGCCGGAGCTGATGGTAATTGCCATACTGAATGCCCTGCGCCCGGCAGCAAAGGGCCAGGGCGCAGAGCATAAGGGTGACTGCCAGTTTTTTCATAATCCGATTAGGGCAGAAAACGGTTAACGGTTGACGATGTACTTCGAAGGTACGGAGACCACGGGGGCCTTCTGGCCGGTGAGGATGGCGACGATCTTGTTGGAGACGTCGCTGTTTTCCTGGACGCAGCTGAAGTCCTTCGAACGGGGACCGTAGGCAAACAGGGGAACCATCATCGGACTGTGGCCGCGGGAGGCGAACACGGTGGAGACATAGCCGTCGGCGGGCTCGCCGCGGACGAGGGTGGTGGCACCGGTCTCATGGTCGGCGCTGATGATCACCAGCGTGTGGCCGTCGCGCTCGGCAAAGCGGATGGCGGCCTCCACGGCCTTGTCGAAGTCGAGCGTCTCCCGGACGGTGTAAGCCGTGTTGTTGGCGTGTTCGCCGTGGTCGATGTGGGCGCCCTCGACCATCAGGAAGAAGCCCTTTTTGGAGCGGGCGGCCAGGTACTCGATGGCGTTCGTGGTGTTTGCGGGCAGATAGTCGCCGCGGTCGTCACCCGTGGTCTTGGGCAGGTAGAGGAGCCTCTTGGAGCCCGCTACGGCGGGATCGGCGGGGTCATAGGCCACGGTGAACTCCTTGCGGATGGCCTCCTGCGTGCTCAGCGGCATGCTCTCGTAGACGGACTGCGAGCCGGCGGAGGCGTAGGTCAGGCAACTGGTGGCCAGATCGGCCCAGATGCCCTCCTTGGCGTTGCGGGCATCCTGATGGGCGAAGAAAGCGGCCGGGGTGGCGCCGTTGAGGTCGTCCGTGGACAGGACGCCGCAGGCATAGCCCAGCGGGGCGAGGACCTCGGGAATGTTCGTGAGGTCCTTCTTTTCCGGATCGCGGCCCAGATAGCCGTTGTTGGTCTTCTTGCCGGTGGCATAGGCGGTGCCGGAGGCGGAGGAGTCCGTGGTGAAGTTGTCGGCGGACTGCGTGCGGACGTAGCCGAAGGTGTGCAGGTTGGTCATCGTGAGCATGCCGCCGTTGGCAAACATGGCTGCGTTGACGGCACCCTGGCCCATGCCGTCACCGATGAGCAGGATGATGTTCTTGACCTTGGCGTTCGAGCCGTCGATCTTGAAATCCGGGGTGTAGGTGCTCTGCTGGGTGGCATAATATTCACCCGTGAAGGCGCGGGCCTCCTTGGGGGCTTCAGGATTTTCCGGCTGCTGGGCCGAGAGGGTGAGCGACGCTCCGAGGGTCGCAAGAAGGAATAATGTCTTTTTCATGAAAGTGATACTTAATTAACCCAAATTTCGTCGATGAAGATAAAGCCCGGACTGCCGGCGCCGGGGTGCCAGTCGGGGATGGTGCCGATGTTCTTGGCGAAGACCTTGACATAGCGTGCGCGCACGTCTGCCGGGACCTCGCAGTCCCAGATGCGGATCTCGTAGTCCCGCTCGTCCATGGTGTTGTCCACGCGGGCCACCCGGGTGTAGTGCTCCCCGTCGTCGGAGACGGAGAATTCCACATAGGTGGGCATCCAGATCCAGGAACGGGCATCCTGGCAGAAGCCCGCGCCGATCAGGGAGACGGGGCGCACTTCGCGCAGGTCCACCACGGCCTCGAAGTCCGTGTCCTGGTAGCCCTGCCAGCCGCCGGTGCGCCAGTTGAGGCCGCCCCGGAAGCCGTCGATTAGGCCCTCGTCCCCGCCGGCGGTATACTGCCGGCTGTAGCGGGAATGGATGGAGATGTCGCGGTCGCGGGAGATCTGGTGCACGGCGCAGCGCGTGGTGAAGCTGCGGCGCTGCCCGACTTCGGCATAAGCCTCCATCGAGCAGGGCTCATACAGGGTGAACGGCCCGTCGTAGGGCCGGAAGGCCCCCTCGCCGATGCGGTACCAGATTCGGCCTTCGCCGGAAATGGCGACGCGCACGGAGTCGGCGAAGATGTCGTTGTCCAGCTCGAACGCCGGGTTGGTGACGATGGTCTTCTTTATTCTCGTCATTCCGGCCGAAGAGCCGGAATCTCCGGGCGTAACCGGGTAGCGTCCCAGCGCGGATAAAACATACCACGCGGACATTTGCCCGCAGTCGTCGTTGCCGCACAGGCCGTCGGGCGCGGACGAGTAGAGCGTCTCGAGGATCTGCTCCACGCGCGCCTGCCGCTTGTCGGGGCGGCCCGCATAATCATACAGGTAAGTCACATGGTGGCTGGGCTCGTTGCCCTGGGCATACTGTCCGATGGTGCCCGTGATGTCCGCCTGCGTGCGGCCGGTGTTGCCCTCCTCGGCCCCGAACATGTCGTCCAGGCGCTGCTCCAGGGCCTCCGGCCCGCCGAGGGCGTCGATCAGCCCCGCGATATCCTGCGGCACGAAGAGGCTGTACTGCCAGGAATTGGCTTCGGTATAATGGTTATTGACCTCGCGCGGGTCGAAGGGCGCCACCCAGCGGCCGTTGAGCCTTGCCCGCATGAAGCCGGTCGAGGGGTCGAAGACGTTGCGCCAGTACTGCGCGGAGGTCATGTATTCTTCGTAGACGTCCATGCGCCCGAGGTACTTCGCCACCTGGGCGGTGCACCAGTCGTCATAGGCGTATTCGAGGGTCTTGGACACGCTCTCGTGCTCGTCGTCGGCGAGCACCAGGCCGTTGGCGCGGAAGCTGTCCAGGCCGAATTCCGGCCGCCTGGAGCTCACCAGCAGGGCCTCCAGCGCCTTCTCCACGTCGAAATCGGTGAAGCCGCGCGCCAGGGCGTCGGCGATCACGGGCGCGGCGTTGTAGCCGATCATGCAGTTGGTCTCGTAGCCCGACAGCTCCCAGACCGGGAGCTTGCCGCCCTCCTCGTAGATGGACAGGAAGGACTGCAGGAAATCGCGGCTACGCTCCGGCTCGATCTCCCACAGGAGCGGGTGCTCGCCGCGGAAAGTATCCCACAGGGAGAGGACCGTGTAGCGCTCCCAGCCGTCGGCGCGGTGGACCTGACGGTCCATGCCGCGGTATTCGCCGTTGGCGTCGGAATACAGCGAGGGGTGGATGCCGGTGTGGTACAGGGCGGTATAGAAGCGGCGCAGGTGCTCCTCGTCGCTCCACGGGCATTCGAGCTTGCCGAGATACGCCTCCCAGGCGGCCTCGGTCGCCGCCCGCTGCGCCTCGAAGCTCTGCGGGTACTCCGCGAGCAGGTTCTGCCGGGCGTTCTCCTCCGACACGGAGGAAATCCCCACGCGGACCGTTATGGTGCGCGCCTTCTTCGGGAACGTGAACACCGCCTTCTTCCCGCCGTCTTGCAGCTTGCACTTCGCCGGCGCGGAGAACTCGATCCAGAAATACACGTCCTGCCCGCGCGCCCAGCTGCTGGACTGCCGCCAGCCGCTGCAGCCGTCCTTGCGCGGTGTGATGCGCCACGCGTCCAGCGGATCGCGGTGGGTCAGGTCCAGGGTGACGGTCGGCTTCACCCCTGCGGGAAATGTGTACTCGTGCACGCCGACTCGCCGTCCGGCGGTCAGGCGCACGAGCACCTGCGGCCCGTCCAGGAAGACCTCGTAGTAGCCCGGGGCGGCCTTTTCCCGCTCGTGCGAGAAAGTCGAAGGGGCTGTGCCGGGGCGCAGCAGCACGTCGCACCAGTCGTCGCAGCCGGTGCCGCTCAGGTGCGTGTGGGAGAAGCCGTAGATGACGCCGTCGCTGTAGTGATACCCGCTGCAGCCGTCCCAGTCGCCCGCCTTGGGGCGCGTGTCCGGGCTGAGCTGCACCATCCCGAAGGGGGCCACGGCGCCGGGGAAAGTGTGCCCGTGTGCATCCGTGCCGACGAACGGATTGACCAGGGAGGTCAGGCCGGACAGGAGGATGGAGAGCAGGAAGGGCGCCATGTGGTCAGGGTTTGCAATATGCAAAGATAAAAAAAAGGCGGTTTTCTTATATAAAAATAAGTCGCTATCTTTGCGAAGAATCGCACGGACCACATGCGACCCCGCCTTCATATCCTGCTGCTTTTCCTCCCGCTGGCGCTGTCCTGCGGGCGGGATGATGCGCGGGTCAGCCCTTCGCTGGCCAAGGGCCTGGAGGAGCTGGACAGCTACGTGGCCGCCCGCCCGGTGTACGAGACGCGCAAGCGGGACCAGCTCGACGGCATCCGCCACTGGATCGCAGCCACGGCGGATCCCTCCCGGCGCCTGGACCTGTGCCTGTATGCCGCGGACGAGTTCTTCTCCTACAATTTCGACTCCACGCAGTACTACCTGAAGGAGGCGATCGGGCTGGCATCGAAGATCCATGACCCGGACCGCCAGGACGAGGCCTCCATCCGCCTGGGACACCTGTACGCCAAGTCCGGCAGCTACATGGAGGCGTACAACCGCCTTTTCAACCAGATCGACACGGGCCGCCTCTCCGCGCCGCTCCGGATCGAATACCTGATGGCGCTGTACGACTTCAGCCGGGACCTGGCCGGCAATTCCGGCATGGTCGAGCGCCCGCAGATCGAGGACCGGGACGTGTACCGCCGGCAACTTTATCCGCTGATCGCGAAGGATTCCAAATATTGGAGGGAACTCCGGCTGGACGAGCTGAGCTCGGCCGGACGCATGTCCGAAGCCGACAGCCTCGCCCGGGTGATGATCGCCAGCGTCAGTCCCGAGGAGCACACCTACGCCATCTATGCGTATGAGATGTCGGTCCTCGCCGAGCAGAAAGGGCTCTATGAGGAGCGGATGAACTGGCTGGTCAAGTCGGCGAAATGCGACCTGCTCAACGCCATCAAGGATTATGCTTCGCTGGCGATGATTTCGCAGCTGCTGCCGGAGTCGGAAGTGGACCGGTCGTTCCACTACCTGCGCATCTGCCAGGAAGACGCCATCTTCTACAACGCCAGGCTGCGTCCGTGGCAGATTTCCCAGTTCTTCCTGGGCATCGAAGAAGCCTATTCCGACCGGCTGGAGAAGGTGCACCGGGGCTCCGTGGTCTCATCCATCCTGCTGGCGGCGCTGACGCTCATCCTGCTGCTGCTCGCCTGGTTCCTGATCGTGCGCTCCCGCAAGCTCACCCGCATGCAGTGGGCCCTCGCGGAAGGCAATTCGCAGCTTGCGGCAGCCAACGCCACCCTGGGCGAGCTGAACCGCGAGCTGTCCAAGGCCGACCAGGTGAAGGAGAAATACATCGTGGACTTCCTGCGCAAGTTCTCCGCCAACGTCACGCTCTGGCAGACCGAGGACAACCGCGCCAGGAACCTGCTCAAGCAGGGCAAGGCGGACCAGCTGCTCCGCGAGCTGTCGCTGTCCACCCGGTCCGAGAAGGGCCTCAAGGAATTCTACCGGACCTTCGATTCCACCTTCCTGGCGATCTGCCCCGACTTCGTGGAGCGCTTCAACGAGCTGCTCCGAGAGGACGCCCGCTTCAGCCCGAAGGAGGGCTCCCTGAACACGGAGCTCCGGATCTTCGCGCTGATCCGCCTCGGCGTGGACGATTCCCGCGAGATCGCGGACCTGCTGCATTACTCCCAGAGCACGATCTACAACTACAAGGTCTCGGTGAAGAACGCCGCCCTGGGCGACCGGGACCGCTTCGAGGAACAGGTCCGGCGGATCGGAAAGTAGCGGGATACACCGTTCAATAAGCACTACTATTTTCGCCAGATGGCAAAATGATAAGCGGCTGATTGTCAGCCGCTTTCTACTACTACTTCGCTACTATTCCATTCCAGTCGGCTGCGCGGGTTGTTAAGCTGTATATATTTGCGGCAGACAAAATGTCGAAAACCAATCATTTTTTATAACAAACAACGCACAACCAATCAAAAAAGCGTATGAAAAAATTAACTTCCCTAATCCTTGCATTAGGATTGAGCCTGGCAGCCATGGCCCAGGGCATCGCCGTCAGCGGCGTTGTCGTGGATACCGCCGGCGAGCCGGTCGTGGGCGCTTTTGTCGTTGAGCGCGGGACTACGAACGGTACCATGACGGACATGGACGGAGCCTTCTCCTTTCGTGCGTCCGCGAACGCATCGCTCGAGGTCTCCTGCATCGGCTACAAGAGCCAGAATGTCACTGCCGTGGCAGGGCAGACCCTCCGCATCGTCCTCCAGGATGACGCCGAGATGCTCGAAGAGACGGTCGTCATCGGTTATGGCGTCCAGAAGAAGAGCGTCGTGACGGCCTCCATCTCCAAGGTGGACGGAGAGGCCCTCAACACGGTCCGCGCATCCACGGTGAACGACGCCCTCAAGGGCAAGGTCTCCGGCGTGCAGATCACCCAGGCCTCCGGCCAGCCGGGTTCCGGCTCCCAGATCAAGATCCGCGGTATCGGTTCGGTCAACAACTCCGACCCGCTGTACATCGTGGACGGCATGCCGGTGGACGGCGGTATCGATTACCTCAACCCGACCGACATCGCTTCCGTGGAGATCCTCAAGGATGCCGCCTCCGCGGCCATCTACGGCGCCCGCGCCGCCAACGGCGTGGTCCTCGTGACGACCAAGAGCGGCAAGAAGGGCCAGGCTTCCATTACTTATAACGGCAGCTACGGCTGGCAGAACCCGTGGAGGAAGAAGGAAGTCCTCAATGCCACCGAGTACATGGTGATCATGAACGAGGCGCGCATCAACGACGGCGGCGCCCCGCTCTACACCCAGGCCGAGATCAAGGCCGCCGGCAAGGGCACCGACTGGCAGGACGAGACCTTCAACTACAACGCCCCGATCACGCAGCACCAGCTGTCCGTCAGCGGCGGCACCGACAAGGCCACCTACTTCGTGTCCCTGGGCTACTTCAGCCAGTCCGGTATCGTGGGCGGCAACTACGGCAAGTCCAACTACGACCGCCTCTCGCTGCGGTCCAACAACACCTACGTCCCCTTCGAGACGACGGACCGCGACTTCCTCAACAAGTTGACGCTGACCTCCAACATCGCCTACTCCAACATCAATTCGACGGGCATCACCACCAACTCCGAGTTCGGTTCGATCCTCGGCTCCGCCGTGGCGTTCAACCCGTCCATCCCGGTGTACGCTTCCGACGCCGAGGCCGCCCGCATCCTCACCGAGCACCCGACGGCCATCGTGGCAAAAGACGGCCGCGTGTACTCCCTGCCGCCGACCGGCTACCAGGAGCTCACCAACCCGCTCGCCAACCTCGACACGCCGAGCAACACCCTCTACAAGACCCACAAGTTCGTGGCGAACTTCGGCGCCGAGCTGCAGATCCTCCCGTACCTGAAGTTCAAGAGCAACTACGGCGTGGACCTCGCCTTCTGGCGCAACCGCGGCTACGGTTTCGAGCAGTACAAGAGCTCGATGAACCAGACCCTCACCAGCTGGGTGAACATGGGCATGAACGAAGGCCTCCGCTGGCAGGTGGAGAACTATTTCACGTATGACCAGGCCGTCGGCCGTCATCACTTCGCGGCCGTCCTCGGCCAGTCGGCGATGAGCTATTCCTATACTTATGTGTCCGGCACGGACTACCAGCTCAAGGAGACCAACCCGGCCATGGCTTACATCGACTCCGCCATCGGTCCCACCGATGACGAGCGCACCAGCGGCGGCACCGGCGGCTATGACGTCCAGCGCCTGGCCTCCTACTTTTTCCGCTTCGACTACAACTACGACGAGCGCTACATGCTCGAGTTCACAATCCGCCGCGACGGTTCTTCCCGTTTCGGCCCGGGCCACAAGTGGGCGACCTTCCCCGCCGTTTCCGCCGGTTGGAACGTCACCAACGAGCCCTGGTTCCGGAACAACCGTCCCGACTGGATCAACCAGCTCAAGCTCCGCGCCAGCTGGGGTATGAACGGTAACGAGAACATCGGCAACTTCCGCTATGCGTCCCTGATGGATTCCGGTCAGGAGTACTACTTCGGCACCGGCACCGCCGCCTACGGCACCATGCTCCCCGGCTCCTCCCCGGCCGCCCTGGCCAACCCGAGCATCCGCTGGGAGGCTTCCGAGCAGCTCGACCTCGGTTTCGACGCCCGCCTGTTCGGCGACAAGCTGACCTTCGGCTTCGACTACTACAACAAGAAGACCAACGGCATGCTCATGGACAAGCCGATCCCGTCCTACGTTGGACAGGGCGCCCCGATGTCCAACCTGGGCGACATGCGCAACTGGGGTTATGAATTCGAACTCGGCTGGCAGCAGCAGGTGGGCGAATTCCACTACAGCATCAACGCCAACGCGTCCCTGCTCCGCAACCGCCTGATCAACCTCGGCAACGAGTCCGGCCAGGCCGTGTACCAGAGCAACGGCGCTTCCGGCGTGGGCGACTACGTCAAGGGTTCCAACGGCGAGGTCTGGCCGTACTTCTACGGCATGAAGACCGACGGCATCTTCCAGAACTGGGACGAGATCAACGCCTACAAGAACAAGGACGGCGGTCTCATGCAGCCCAGCGCGCAGCCAGGTGACGTGAAGTTCGTCGACACCAACAACGACGGCTACGTCAACGACGACGACCGCACCAAGATCGGCAAGGGTATGCCGGACTGGACCTATGGTATCACCTTCACGGCTGACTGGAAGGGCTTCGACGCCAACCTCTTCTTCCAGGGCAGCATCGGCAACCAGATCTTCGACTACTCCATGCGCGGCGACATCCCCGCGATGAACCGTCCCGCCTGGATCCTCGACCGCTGGATCGGCGAAGGCACTTCCAACCGCATCCCGCGCGTGACCAACGCCAACCCGAACCAGAACTGGCGTTCCTCCGACCTATGGGTCAAGGACGGCTCTTTCCTCCGCCTGAAGACCGCCCAGATCGGCTACACCCTGCCGGAGAAGCTTCTCCGCACCGTCTCCATCAAGAGCGTCCGCGTGTACGTCGCCGGCGAGAACCTCCTCACCTTGACGAAATACGACGGCTTCGATCCCGAAATGGCCTCCGACGGCTACACCACCATCGGCGTGGACCGCGGTATCTATCCGCAGGCCCGGACCATCACCCTCGGCGCTTCCATTACGTTCTAATCCCATAAATGCACAAGAATATGAAACTCCATAAATTATTGGCAGTTGCCGTTGCGGGCCTGATCCTCGCCAGCTGTGGTGAAGATTTCCTGACCTCCCACACGACCCACCAGGGTGCGGCCGGTGCAGAGGCGACCGAAGGTGCGATTCTGTCCTACCTGACAGCAGCCTACCAGCCGCTGCTCATGGACAGCTACGCCAACTACAACTACAATCATATCCTGCTGCTGTCCGACCTCCGTTCCGACGACATCTACAAGGGTGGCGGCGACGCCGGCGACCAGAGCTGGATGTACCACCTGTCCCTGTTCCAGATCCCCGCTTCGGAGAGCCCGACCGGCATCTGGACCCTGTACTACTCGGCCATCGCCCGCGCCAACAACACGGTCCTGGCCATCGACAACGCGGTCGGCTTCGACAGCGACGCCGCCAAGGCCCGCCTGGCAGGCTACCGCGCCGAGGCGCTGTTCCTCCGCGCCTACTACCTGCACCACCTGTGGAAACTGTTCGGCAACATTCCTTTCTTCACCGAGCCGCTGGAGGATCCCTTCATGGCCCCGCAGAAGACCGCCGACCAGATCTACGCCGACATCATGGCGGACATCACGGCTGCTGAGCAGGCCGCTGCCGCCGCCGGTGACGAGTTCCCGCTCTATACCAACGGCACCTCCAAGCAGGCCCGCGCCAACCTGGCCGCCCTGTACATGCTGAAGGCCCGCGTGGTGATGTACCAGAAGGACAACGCGAAATATGGCGAGGTGGCCGCCGACATGGCGAAGATCATCGCCAGCCAGCAGTACAGCCTCATCGGCTTCGACGCCCTTTGGACCGGTGCCGACGAGAATGATTTCTGCCGCGAGTCCATCTTCGAGACCAACCAGATCTCCGACGGGAAGCGCGACTGGGGCAATGCTTGGGCCGGCTGCGGCACCAACCTGCCCGCCTACATTTCGCCGAACGAGCTCAAGGACGACGTGTTCTGCGGCGGCTGGGGCTTCGGTCCCGTGCGCCAGAGCACCTGGGATATGTACGAGGACGGCGACGTCCGCCGCGAGGGTTCCATCAACAAGTTCGAGGCCGGCACCTACGGCCCGCGTTTCCAGGACACCGGCCTCTTCCAGAAGAAGTACGCCGCCCGGACCGCACTCCGTTCGCCGATCGGCACCGTGGACCTCAACTATCCCAACAACCTGATCATCTTCCGCTACGCCGAGACCCTGCTCAACTATGCCGAGCTGGTGGGTGTCGAGGGCGCCGCCGCTGCCCAGGGCATCACCGCCCAGGAGTGCATGGACGCCGTCCGCAGCCGCGCCGGCCTCGGGTCCATCCCCGTGAACGCCGACAACATCAAATCCGAGCGCCGCAAGGAGTTCGTGGGCGAGGGCATGCGTTTCTGGGATCTCATCCGCTGGGGCGACGCCGCCACCGTGCTGACCGAGAACCTGGTGGACGCCCAGAGCGTCCGTACCTTCAATCCGGAAAAGGACAAGTACCTGCCGATCCCGCAGAGCGAGATGAGCCGTACCCAGGGCACCGGAGAGTTTGAACTCAAGCAGAATCCTGGTTATTAATCGTTGATAAATGAATGGCAATATGAAAAAGATAGTCAATTCCATCCTGATGATCGCGGCCGCCGGAGTCCTGCTGCTCTCCTGCCAGCCGATGGACCTGGACAAGCACGGCCTGGGCCCGGCTCCCGAAGAGAGCCAGCTGGCCTTCACGACCAGCCCTTCCGCCGCGACGCCCAACATCGTCGTGTTGGAGAACACTTCCAGCGTGGCCGGCGTCGCCCTGTGGGACCTCGGCAACGGCACCACGATGAAGGGTGACAAGGTCACCGCCACGTATCCCTTCAAGGGGGACTACACGGTGACGATGTCCCTGTACACGACGGGCGGTTCCGCCACCATCTCCAAGGTGGTGACCATCGCCGCCGACGACTACGGCCTGCTCGACACCCCGGGCTTCAACGCCCTGACCGGCGGCGCCACCGCCACCGAGGGCAAGACCTGGGTGTTCGCGAAGTACACCCGGGGCCACTTCGGCGTGGGCGACGTGAACGCCGCTCCGGAAGTGAACGGCCCGGCCTGGTGGCAGTGCGACCCGGAGGGCAAGAACGGCTGCTCCCTCTATGAGAACGAGTACACCTTCATCCAGGTGGGCACCAAGCTCGTCTGGGAGAACCAGGGCTACATTTACACCAACGAGAACGGCATGAACCACCTCGGCAAGGGGGGCACCCCCAACGCCGCCGTGGGCGACTTCGACGTCCCGTACGTCCCCGCCGACAACCTGACCTTCTCCCTGGATGAGGACAACATGACGCTGACGCTCAGCGGCGGCGCCTTCATCGGCTTCTACACCGGCGTGAGCGAGTACCACATCATCCGCCTGACCGAGCACGAGATGTATCTGTGGTGCGGCAGCGCGGCGGAGCCCGGCAACGCCTGGTACTTCATCCTCGTCCCGAAGGACGAACTGAAGGAACCCGAACCGGAGCCTGTCATCCCGCCGGATCCGAAACCCGAGCCGGAGGCGGCATGGTTCCGTCCGAATGCCCCGACCAACCTGCTGGGCAACAGCGTGGACTACGAGCAGTGGTTCAGCGGCGCCGACTGGGGCGGCGGCCTCGAGCCGACCATCGCCATCAAGAACGACATCGTCATCACCGTGCCCGAGGGCATCGGCGGCGGCGAGTGGATGGGCCAGTTCAAGATCAAGACCGGCGTGCCCGCCGAAGCCCGCGAGCGCTTCGACTTCAGTTGCGACATCAATTCCACGCAGGCCGGTACGGCCACGGTGAAGATGACCTCCGCCGCCGACGGTGAGGACAGCTTCTTCTACAACGGCGGCGTCGAGGTGGCAGCCGGTGCCACGGTGAACTTCGAGGAAGCCGACCGCATGCTTTTCGACGGGACCGAGAGCATCCTCCTGGTGTTCGACTTCGGCCGCTTCCCGGCCGGTTCGGTCATCACGATCTCCAACCTCTGCCTGCAGAAGCACATCCCGCTCAGCGAGAAGCCCGAGGTGGTGAACCTCTGGCCGGACGCCACGGTGACCACCGCACAGTGGTTCAGCGGCGCCGATTGGAGCGGCGGCCTGGAGGCTGCGTTCACGATGCTGGAAGGCAACGGTTTCGAACTGACCGTCCCCGAAGGGGTCGGCGGCAGCGAGTGGATGGGTCAGTTCTCCCTCCACAGCGACATCAAAGCCCTGAACAGCCACCGCTACGAGTTCTCCGCCAAGATCACTTCGACCGAGGCTGGCACGATTACTGTCAAGATCTCCAATGATCCCGAGGAGGACGATGCGCACCTGCTCAACTATGACGGCGGCGTCGCCGTCACGGCCGGCACGGTGACCTACAAGTTGAAGGATATCTATCCCAAGCCCAATGACGCGGATGCCCTGCAGCTCATCTTCGACTTCGGCCGCATGCCGGCCGGGACCAAGATCACGGTCACGGACATCGTGTTCCAGGAGTACATCCAGTAACGATTTATGAACAAAATGCTGTCCTTGATTTCCGCCGTCATCCTGACGGCCGCCTGCGGGGGGAAGATTCCGGCCCCGGCACCCGCCCCCGCGCCCACGATCAGCTTTGCCTCCGCGTCGCTGGAGATCAGCCCGGAGGGCGGTGAAGCCTCGCTCCGCGTCAATTCCAGCGCGCGCTGGACGGTGGGCACCGACGGCCAGACCTGGTACACCCTGGTCTCCGGCCCGGAGGTCTTCGCCGGCGAGAGCCTCGTGCGGGTGTCCGCCGAACCCAACGTGACGGGCGCCACGCGCACGGCCACGCTGAAGTTCACCAGCGGAGAGGCAGTCAAGGACCTGACGCTGACCCAGCAACACTTCGTCCCGAAGCTCACGCTTTCCCCGGACGAAGTGTCGGTGGGCGGTGACGGCGGCGAAGCGGTCGTGAAGACGAGCGCGAATGCCGTCTGGACGGTTGAGGAGAGTGATCTCGACTACTGGTTCAGCATCTCCCCGAAAGTGGTTGGGAAAGGGGAGAACGAGCTGAAGGTCACCTTCGGCAGAAACTATGTGGCCGAGCGGCGCCAAGCCCTGGTCCGGCTCAGCAGCGGCGATCAGACAATGATGCTGAAGCTGGTCCAGGGCGAGGGCCAGCCGGTCGAAGACGGTGTCTATGTGCCGGCGGGCTACAAGCTCGTCTGGCAGGACGACTTCTCCGGCGGCTCGGAGGCCTTGGCTGACAGCTGGCGCTTTGAAGATTGGGCGCCCGGGCGCGTGAACCACGAACTGCAGCGCTACGTCCCGGACGACCGCCGTACGTCGTACGTTCAAGAAGGCGCCCTGCACATCGTGGCGCGCAAGGACGGCGGCCAGGTGATCTCCGCGCGCATGAATTCCCGCGAATCCTGGCTCTACGGCTACGTGGAGGCGAAGATCCGCCTTCCGAAAGGCAAGGGCACCTGGCCCGCCTTCTGGATGATGCCGGACGACTTCTCCAAGGGCTGGCCGGCCTGCGGCGAGATCGACATCATGGAGGAAGTGGGCACGCATGCCAACTACACCTCCTCCTCGATCCACTGCGAATCCTACAACCATGTCAAGAACACCCAGAAGACGGCCGAGCGCCTGACCGCCGGGGCCGAGGACGAATACCACGTCTATGCCCTCGAGTGGACGGAGGACTACATCAAGACCTTCGTGGACGGCGAGCCGCTGCTGACGTTCAACAACGACAAAGCCGGCCGGGACAGCACCTGGCCGTTCAACAAGAAATTCTACATTATCCTCAACCTCGCCTGGGGCGGGGATTGGGGCGGCATGAACGGCGTCGACGAAAGCGCCCTGCCGTGCACGATGCAGGTGGACTATGTCCGCGTGTACAAAAAATAGACGCACGATGAACCATCGTACCCGAATCCTGGCCCTCGCGGCCCTGCTGGCCCTGGCCGCTTCCTGCGGACAGCCACAGAAACCTTCCACGGTGGGCACCACCCCCGAGGTGGAGCGTCGCGTGGAGCAGCTGCTCTCGCAGATGACCCTGGCCGAGAAGGTCGGCCAGATGAACCAGGTCTCCGCCGGAGGCCCCGTCTCCAACTATGCCGACGCGCTGCGCGCCGGCCAGATCGGATCCATCCTGAACGAGGTGGACCCCGGACGGATCAACGAATACCAGCGCATCTGCGTCGAGGAGTCCCGGCTCGGGATCCCCCTGCTGGTGGGCCGCGACGTGATCCACGGTTTCCACACCGTGTTCCCGATCCCGCTCGGCCTGGCGGCGACTTTCGACCCCGCCCTGGTGGAGGAAGGGGCGCGCGTCGCATCCGTTGAAGCGACGGCGCAGGGCATCCGCTGGACCTTCTCTCCGATGCTGGACATCGCCCGGGATCCCCGCTGGGGCCGGATCGCGGAAGGCAGCGGCGAGGACACCTGGCTGGACGCCCGGATGGGCGAGGCCATGGTGCGCGGCTATCAGGGCGCGCAGTGGGATGCTACTTCGATGGCGGCGTGCGTCAAGCATTTCGTCGGTTACGGCGCGGCCGAGGGCGGCCGTGACTACAACAGCACCTTCCTGACGGAACGCCAGCTTCGCAACGTCTACCTGCCGCCCTTCGAGGCGGCGGTCCGGGCGGGTGCCATGACCCTGATGACCTCCTTCAACGACAACGACGGCGTGCCTTCGACGGGCAACCGCTTCGTGGTGAAGGACGTCCTCCGCGGCGAGTGGGGCTTCGACGGGCTGGTGGTCACCGACTGGGATTCGATGGGCGAGATGATCGCCCACGGGTTCGGCGCGGACCGCAAGGAAGTGGCCCGCCAGGCGATCGATGCCGGCGTGGACATGGACATGATGACCTACGGCTACATCTCCCACCTGGAGGAACTGGTCCGCAGCGGCGCGGTGAAGCAGTCCGCAATCGACGACGCCGTACGCAACATCCTGCGGGTCAAGATCATGCTCGGACTTTTCGAGAACCCTTACGTGGACGTGGAGGCGGCCGCCCCGCTGCAGTACGCCCCCGCGCACCTGGAAGCCGCGCGGCGCACCGCAGAGGAGTCCGCGGTCCTGCTCAAGAACGACGGCGTCCTGCCGCTGTCCGCCGACAAGGTCCGGACCATCCTGGTCACGGGCCCGATGGCCGACGCCCCGCACGACCAGTTGGGCACCTGGGCCTTCGACGGACAGAAGGAGCACACGGTGACGCCGCTGCAGGCGCTCCGGGAGCGCTTCCCCGGCCGGGTGGTCTACGTCCCCGGCCTGAAATACACACGGGAACACAAAGACCGTTTCGACGAGGTGGTCGCCGTCGCGCGCCGCGCGGATGTCGTGCTGGCCTTCCTCGGCGAGGAAGCCATCCTTTCGGGCGAAGCCCATTCGCTCGCAGACCTGAACCTGATGGGCTCCCAGAGCGAGCTGCTCGCCGCGCTGCGCAGCGCCGGCAAGCCCGTGGTCGCCACGGTGATGGCCGGCCGGCCGCTCACCATCGAGCGCGACCTGCCGAACTGCGGCGCCCTCCTGTACGCCTTCCATCCCGGCACGATGGGCGGCCCGGCGCTGGTGAACCTGATCTTCGGCGACGCCACCCCGTCCGGCAAGACCCCGGTCACGTTCCTGCGTACCGTGGGCCAGGTGCCGCTCTACTACAACCACAACATGACGGGCCGCCCCTACAACGGGGAGACCCTTCTGGCGGACATCGAGCCCGAGGCGGGACAGACCTCCCTGGGCAACACCTCCTACTATCTGGACTACGGCGCCTACCCGCTGTTCCCCTTCGGTTACGGCCTCAGCTACACGAGCTTCGCCTATTCCGGCATCGCCTTGGACAAGGGCGAATATCCTGTCGACGGGACGGTCAAGGTGAGCTTCACCCTGTCCAACACCGGCAGCCGGGACGGCACGGAGGTGGCGCAGTTGTACGTCCGCGACCTGGTCGGCTCCGTCACCCGCCCCGTCCGGGAGCTCAAGGGCTTCCGGCGGATCAGCCTGCGTGCCGGCGAGAGCCGGACCGTGGAGATGGAACTCCCGGTCGCCGAGCTGGCCTTCTGGGGCCTGGACGGCGTCAAGAAAGTGGAGCCGGGTGAATTCCAGCTCTGGGTCGCCGGCGACAGCGCCTCCGGAGAGCCGGTGTCCTTCATCGTCCGTTAGCCCATGCGCGTCCTTTCATCGCTCCTGCTTGCCCTCGCCTTGTCGCTGGCCGCCTGCCAGTGCGGGCGGGGGCAGGTTGATCCTGTTCCGGCCCCCGGCGAACAGGCTCTCGTCTTTACGACCACGGCGTCCGGGACCCAGCTCTTCGAGCAGAGCGAGGTCATGCTTATCAAGCCTTCCGAGGCCGGTTTCAACCGCATCACCCTGACCGGCGAGAAGTTCCAGGCCGTGGACGGATTCGGCCTCGCGGTTACGCAGGCCAGCTGCTACAACCTCCTGAAGATGAGCGCCGCCGACCGCCACGCCTTCCTGGAGGAACTCTTCAGCCGCGAGAGCGGCCTGGGATCCTCCCTGATCCGGGTCTGCATCGGCGGATCGGATTTCTCGATGGATGAATTCACCTGGTGCGACGAGCCGGGTCTGGAGCACTTCGCCGTGCATCCCCTGGACGAGCAGTACCTCTTCCCGGTCCTGGACGAGATCTTCGCGATCAACCCGGCGGTGAAGATCATCGCCTCCCCTTGGAGCGCCCCGCTTTGGATGAAGGTGGGCGAGGACGGCAGGACGCCCTACAGCCAGTGGTACGGCGGGCACCTTGGCGAAGCCTTCTACCGGGACTATGCGGAGTACTTCGTGCGCTGGATCAAGGAGATGGAGCGCCGCGGCTATCCGATCATGGCCGTGACCCTGCAGAATGAGCCGCTGCACCGCGGCAATTCGATGTCCACCTACATGTCCTGGCAGGAGCAGAGCAACTTCATCAAGCGCGGCATCGGCCCCGCCTTCGCGGCCGCCGGCCTGAAGACCAAGGTCCTGCTCTACGACCACAACTACAACTACGACGGCAACGGCCCCCAGCAGGACTACCCGCTCCATATCTTCGAGGATCCGGAGGCCGGGCGCTATGCCGCCGGCTCCGCCTGGCACAACTACGGCGGCGGCCCCGCCATGCTGGACGGGGTGCATGCCCGTTTCCCGGACAAGGAGATCTATTTCACGGAAGCCTCCATCGGCACGTGGAACTACAATTTCGGCGACTGCCTGGTCAATGACTTCCGGGACATCTTCCTGGGTACGCTGGGCCGCTGGGGCAAGGGCGTAACGCTGTGGAACCTGATGCTGGACAACCAGGGCAAGCCCTTCCGCCCGCGCGGCTGCAGCACCTGCTACGGCGCGGTGTCGATCGATCCGGCCAGCTATGCGCTGGGCTCCATCGTGCGGAATTCACACTACTACGACGTGGCGCATTGCTCCCGCGTCCTGCAGCCCGGCGCCGTCCGCCTCGGCACGGCCGGCTACACGGCCAACGGCCTGGGTTGCCAGGTCTACCTGAACCCGGACGGCAGCTACGCCGCCCTGCTGCTCAACGAGACCGGCTCCGATATCGTGCTCAACATCGTCGGTCCGACCCGCGCCGTCGCCCTCCGCCTCCCCGCCCGCTCCGTCCAGTCCGTCCTCTGGGAAGACTGATTCCCGGTCCCACTCCGTCATTCCCGATCAGGTCGGGCATGACGGATCAGATATTCCCCAGATACACCTTCCGGATCCCGTGCGAGCGGGCAATCTCGCGGGCGTGGAGGAGCGTGGCCCGCGGGGTGGGGCCGGGCGCCGGCATCCGGTAGCGGGGGAAGTAGCGGCTGAAATGCAGCGGGACGTCCTGCAGACCGTTTTCCGCCATCCAGGCGCAGAGTCGGGCGACCTGCTCCGGGGCGTCGTTCAGCCCCGGGACGAGCAGGTTGGTGAGTTCGACGTGGACGCCGGCTTCCTTCATCAGGAGGATGTTCTCCAACACGGGCGCGGGCGAAGCGCCGCAATACTCCCGGTAAAAGGCCTCGTCCATGTCCTTGATGTCGATGTTGGCCGCGTCGAGACTGGAGAGCAGCGCCTGCAGCGGCTCCTTCTCCACGAAGCCCGCCGAGACCAGGATGTTCTTCAGGCCCTTCCCGTGCGCCAGGACGGCGATGTCCTCCATATACTCAAACCAGGTAAACGGCTCGGTGTAGGTGTAGGCGATGGCGGGAAGCCCGTGCGCGTCCGTGCCGACAAAGGGATTGACAAAAGAGGTCAAACCAGCCAGAAGAACAGAAAGCAGCAGGGGCATCATGCGGTTAGTTTTAGATAACGAACAAATATACAAAAATACTCTGTCATTCGCCGGCCCCGACCGGCGAATCTCCTGTCATTTCGAGCGAGCGCAGCGAGTCGAGAAATATCCACCCCACGTTGGCAATATATTTGAAATATTGCCATAAACGACTATCTTTGCAAAGCAAATGGAATACAAGGTGGTCATATCGCCCAAAATGCGCGCCGTCGAAGACATGCTGCTGGATGCCTTCGTCGGCATGAACCACTGCCTTTCCGAGACGCAGGAGAACCTGATCGTTGAAGTCCCCAAAGGGATGTGCGATGCCGTCCGGACGGTTCTGAAGCAGGGATTCCGCGATGTCGCCTTAATCAAAAACGCCTACCCCCTCATGGAGGACCTGCACGATTTCATCCTGGTCAAGCCGCTCATTTCCGAAGCCCCGGTGTTCGTGGAGGAAGGCATTTCCGTCCCGGAGCTTGAAAAATTGCTGGTCGACCACGATGCGGACAGGGAATACGCTGCGCTTCCGGACGCGGAGATCCAGAGGGAGTTCCAGCGCGCCTTTGAATTGTATCCGGTGAACACATCCCGGCTATTCCGGTATGCCGGCAGGAAAGGAAAGAAAGAGGAGATACAGGAGCGGGTCGGGCGCGTTGACCGGCAGCGGGTCGCGATTGTCCGCGCCATCCAGGACTTTTTCAGGCAGGAGCCGGTTGAGAGGGCCTGGCTGTTCGGCTCCTTCTCCCGGATGGAGGAGACGCCGGACAGCGACATTGACATCCTCGTCGACCTCGACAAGACTGCCCCCATCGGGCTTCTCCGCTTCGCCGGCATGGTCAATGCCCTCGAGCAGCGGCTGGGGAAAAGCGTCGATCTGGTAGAACAGGGCTCCGTCAAACCCTTCGCCCTGGAGCGCATCAACCACGACAAAGTCTTGATCTATGAGAGAACCTGAACGCGATGCCGGCCGTCTGGCAGACATCATTGAAGCCGCCAACCGCATTATTTCATTCACCGAAGGTTTCTCCCAGGAAGAACTTGTCAAAGATTCACTTCGGTACTATGCCGTTGTCAAGAACGTGGAGATTATCGGAGAAGCTGCCTATATGTTATCTCTCCCGTTTAAGGAGACGCACCGGGAGATCCCCTGGGACGATATCATCAAGATGCGCCATGTCCTGGTTCACGGCTATGCCACCATTCTTCCAGAACTGCTTTGGTATACCGCCCTCTTCGACGTCCCTCAGCTGAAAGAACAGATCGAACAGATTAACATGTAATCAATAGCGAATCCGGGACCTCCTGTCATTTCGAGCGAGCGCAGCGAGTCGAGAAATCTCGCCACCGCCCCGGAGAAATCCACCCAACCGGCCCCCGGCGCCCTTCCAGATGCACTTCTCCCAGACAAAAGTGCCTTGCAGGGCCGTTTCGCCAAAGAGAAATCCAGCTAAACGCCAATATAGCGACGCTTAGCTGGATTTCTCTTTCGATTATTGGGCAATATCACCAATGCGAAAACGCTTGCTGGAACTTTCGCCAGAAGACCGACATCCTGCGAGAGGCAAAAATGTCATTCGGATTTGTGAAGCATATCTTGATACGCTTCGGTCATGCTCTCAACCAAAGAACGTGTTTTATCATTAAACCAATATACATTAGAGTGTGTGCCATAAACATATTCATCAATAAACTGAAATAGGGATGGATTGTCTTTCATAAAGACGCCATTCACGGAAGATGAGGGAAGATATAGATCCAGGTTTTTATGATATTCCCATTTATCTTTTCCATTGTCATTAAGGATTACCGTTCCCCCGTTCTCTCCAAAAGCAATAAACAACGAATCTCTTGTATCTAACGCGATTACAGCGACAGAACGAATATCAATTGATTTCATCGAATTGTCTGGAGAAAGACCGTTGATCATGCCAACGAAGTCGCAAATAAAAACACTGTCTGTAATAAGGGTGTCTCTTCCCTCCCTTTTCAAATCTTGAAAAGATACGAGCGAATGACTGCGCTCAATACCTTTGGGCATTGCATAGAATGTGATGTTTTCAACTTGGTTTAATCTGATCTTTACATCTTGCCTGCATGACTGCAATGCTATTATGAGAAAAGTTAGGGCGGTTAAACAAGATATAATTCTCATTTCGTTTCTCTCCTTTTTATGCTTCTATAGTAGTAAACTATTGTAAATCGGTAGATTGTGTTTGATGTTGTAAGAGCAAAGATAGAAACAAAAAAGGGAGAAGTCAACGTATTTGGAAGGAAGCTCAGACCCGCCCCGTGCTCCTCGCGTCCCCAGTTTTGTCCCGTAGCGATTTGATGAAAAAGGCCGCTTCCGGCGGAGAAGGAGATTCGCCGGTCGGGGCCGGCGAATGACGGGGAGGGGATCCTGGGACCCGGGAGGACGGAGGGAGGTCAGCGGGAGACCAGGACGGGGGCGTGGGGGTCGCGGGCGACGGCGGCCTTCCAGAGGTCGTTGTAGCCGCCGTACTCCATGCCCTTGGGGAGGCCTTCGCTGTAGTCGCTGTGCAGGAAGCTGCCGTCCTCGGCCTGGGCCTTGACGTTGCCGTCGATGAACTTGACGAGCAGCAGCTCCTCGAGCGCCTTCCAGTCGGCAAACTGCCGCTGGGCCGTCTCCACACTGTATTTCGTCATCAGGCGGCGGGCCTTGCGGATGCGGCCCTTCTCCACGAGCTTCGCCAGCTTGGCGTCCATCTCCGGGACGCCCTTCTCCAGCTGGAAGCGCTCGAAGCGGTCGGCTGCCGCGCGGGCCAGCGGGGCCATGCGGTCGTACATCTTGTAGCAGGCGTTGGCCACGCGGTTGCACAGCCAGAACTGGGCGGTGGGGCTGTAGTGGAGCATGTCGCCGTTGCCTTCGCGCAGGCACTCGGGGACTTTCGTCAAATTCGCATAAATCGGGGTCAGATAAGAAGTGGCGGCATCGTCGCAGCCGAACCAGATCAGGGCGCCGACCTCGTCGGGGAGGTTCGGCCGCGCCTGGGCGACGAACCAGAAGCCCGTCTGCTGCGTGGCGATGGCGCGCTCGTTGAGGTAGGTCTTGCCGTCCACGGTGAAATTCATCGGCCGCCAGCGGTACGGCAGGCCGTTGCCGCCTGCGCCGATGTCGGTGGTCATGTCCATCGGGGTGCCCTCGAAATGGTCGCGCATCACGTCGGCCACGTCCTTGACCGTGATCTTGCGGGACGGCTTGACAAAGAGGGGCATCTCCCCGCTGAGATCGTAGCCCATCACGAACTCCAGCCAGTCGGTGGCGGGGCTGGAGAGGATCTCGCCGTTCAGCTCATAGGTGAACACGCCGTCGCAGAGGATGTTGAACGCGCTCCATGCGCGGGCCTCGCAGGCGCGGGCGCCGCCGAAATCGAGGGGATTGTACGCTTCGCGGAAGCTGAACTCCTCGTCGGAGCCGACGAACCAGCCCTGCTCGCGGGCATAGCTGATCACGTCCGGGGCATAGAGGCAGTTCTCCGGATCATCCTGCGGGAAAGTGGTGATGCGGGCCTGGTTGGCGTGGGCGCAGATGTAGCCGTCCGGCACGCGCCGCGCCACCCACACGATGCCCTTGTTGTCCGGGCCCTTGCCCACCAGGTCCATGACCCAGGCTTCCTGCGGATCGGCGATGGAGAAGGTCTCGCCCTCGGAGGGGTAGCCGTAGCGGTTCGCCAGGTCCACGATGGTTTCGATGGCCTCCCGGGCGCTGCGGGCGCGCTGCAGGGTGATATAGATGAGGGAACCATAGTCCATGACGCCGGCCGGGTCGGCCTGCTCCTCACGGCCGCCCCAGGTGGTCTCGCCGATGATGAGCTGGTGCTGGTTCATGTTGCCCACGGTCTGGAAAGTGCGCTCCACCTGGTCGATGCTGCCGAGCGGCTTGTGGGTGTCCCACTCGCGGATGGCGAGGCTGCCGCCCGGGCGGAAACGCTGCGCGGGGCGGAAATACAGCTCGCCGAACAGGCTGTGGGAGTCAGCGGCATAGGACACGATAGCCGAGCCGTCGGCGCTGGCGCCGGGGCTGATGATCACGTTGGTACAGGCGTCCGTGCGGCCGGCGGCGAAGGCCGTCAGGGCCAGGATGATGCACAGAAATTTTCTCATTTTATCTTTTCTTTATAAATTTGCAGGCTATGCGTTACAAAGCTATAAAATATTTCGTGATTTGCGCCCTCTCCTTCCTGCCGTTTTGCGCCTTTGCGCAGCAGCAGAGCCCGGAGGAGGAGGCAAAGCAATTCCGCGAGGCCCTCGACAAGACGGTGGACAACTACACGGACCAGTTTGACCTCGAGATCTGGCAGACTTTCTACGTGGATTCCATCCTGACCCACGACTACGAAGCCATGCAGGCGGAGCTCAAGGCCCTGCAGTCCGCCAAGATGACCAACCAGGACGCCTACACCCGCGTCCAGGACAAATGGATGGAGCAGATGTACAACTCGCTGCAGAAGGTGTTCAACGAGGAGCAGTGGGACAAATACCTCAAGGCCGGGGCCGCCCGGGACAAGAAGGCACGCGACAAGCGCGCCGCCAAACGCAAATAGTATGAAGAGAGAAGATATCGACAGGGTCCTTGCAGAACTGAAGGACCTCAAGTGCAAATCCCAGAAGGAAGTGGAGGAGGCGCGCGTGCGTTTCCTCGGCAAGAAGGGTGAGATTACGGCGCTCTTCGAGGAGTTCCGCACCGTGGACAAGGACATGAAGCGCGAGTTCGGCCGCACGCTCAACGAGCTGAAGAACCTCGCGCAGGAGACGATCGACCGCCTGCGCGACTCCGTCGGCGAGCAGGCCGCCGCCGAGGGCCCCCAGCAGGACCTCACGATGCCCGGCGACCCGCTGGAGCTGGGCTCCCGCCATCCGGTGTCCATCGTCCGCCAGGAAATCGTGGACATCTTCCGCAAATTCGGCTACGACGTCGCGGAAGGCCCCGAGCTCGAGGACGACTACCACGTCTTCGAGGCGCTCAACTTCCCGCCGAACCACCCGGCGCGCGACATGCAGGACACCTTCTTCGTGTCCACGGGCCATCCCAACCCGCTGCTGCTCCGCACCCACACCTCCAGCGTGCAGGTGCGCACCATGGAGCGGATGAAGCCGCCCATCCGCGTGATCTGCCCGGGCCGCGTGTTCCGCAACGAAGCCATCAGCGCCCGCGCGCACTGCATCTTCCACCAGGTGGAGGGTCTCTACATCGACGAGAACGTGACCTTCGCCGACCTCAAGCAGGCGATTCTCCTGTTTGCCCGCGAGATGTTCGGTCCCGAGACCGAGATCCGGATGCGCCCGTCGTTCTTCCCCTTCACCGAGCCGTCCGCCGAGGTGGACGTGAGCTGCAACATCTGCCACGGCAAGGGCTGCAACATCTGCAAAGGCTCCGGCTGGCTGGAGATCCTGGGCTGCGGCATGGTGGATCCCAACGTGCTGGAAGCCAGCGGGATCGACTCCACCAAGTACAGCGGCTTCGCCTTCGGCATGGGCCTGGAGCGCATCGCGATGCTGAAATGGCGGGTCAACGACCTGCGCCACTATTTCGAGAACGACATGCGGTTCCTGCGGGAATTCAACGCCGCTCCGGAAGTATAGTTTAAAGGGACCCGCCGCCCGGACTTGACAGGGCGGCGGACCCTGTGTTTTCTTGAAACCACGTAAAAAACAAGAAGGAAAATGTCAAAGAAATTCAGCACCAGGTTTCTGGTGATGGCGACGGCGCTGACCGTCTGCCTGATTACTTCCAACTTCTTCGTACCGCGCCTCTGGCAGGTGGCCGGGCTGCACCTGCAGCTCTCCGGCGCCGTGCTGCTGTTTCCGGTATCCTATATCCTGAACGACTGCCTGACCGAGGTCTACGGCTACCGCAAGGCCCGGTTCGTCATCTGGCTGGCGTTCCTGCTCAGCGCCTTCGTGGCCGTCATGGCCCAGCTGGTGTGCTGGCTGCCCGCGCCGCTGCAGGACGGCAGCAAGCCGGTGGCCGAGAGCTTCAACAGCCTGTTCGGGCTCGTCCCGAGGACCACGGTGGCCTCGCTGGTCGCCTTCTTCACGGGCTCCACGGTGAATGCGTGGGTGATGAGCCGCATGAAGGTCAGCTCGCACGGCCGCCTGTTCGGTGTGCGCGCCATCGCCTCGTCGCTCGCCGGCGAACTCGCCGACTCGCTCATCTTCTTCCCGGTGGTGTTCTGGGGGGTCATGTCCGTCGGCGCCGTGTTCCAGCTGGCGATCACGCAGGTCTGCGCCAAGGTCCTCTACGAGATCGTCGTCCTGCCGCTCACGGCCTGGGTCGTGCGCAGCGTGAAGAAGGCCGAGGGGATCGACACCTACGACAAGGGCGTCAACTACAATCCATTCAAAATCAACGATATCTAGCATATGGCACGAAACCGTGAAGAGCTCCAGGCCCTCGGCCGGGAGACCGCATACAGCCAGGATTACGATCCCGGCGTACTCGAGACTTTCGAGAACCAGCATCCCGACAACGATTATTGGGTGCGCTTCAACTGCCCCGAATTCACAACACTCTGCCCGATTACCGGGCAGCCGGATTTCGCGGAGATCCGCATCAGCTACATCCCCGACCGCCGGATGGTGGAGAGCAAGAGCCTCAAGCTCTACCTCTTCAGCTTCCGCAGCCACGGCGATTTCCACGAGGACTGCATCAACACGATCATGAAGGACCTCGTGAAGCTGATGGACCCCAAGTACATCGAGGTCACGGGTTTCTTCTCCCCGCGCGGCGGCATCTCCATTTACCCGTATGCCAACTACGGCCGCCCCGGCACGAAGTACGAAGCCCTCGCGCAGCAGCGTTTCGCGACGCACGAATAGCCGTTATTTTTTCTTGGTAAACGCCAGCGAATCGCCCCAGGCGTTGTAGAGGATCTTGTGGCCGATGGCGGCCAGGCGGATGTCCAGGCAGTTCTTGCACTGGTCGGGCCGGTCCTTGACGCAGGCTTTGTCGGGGTAGATGAAATAGCTTTCGCGGTACTCTCCGGGCGTCAGGTTCGGCATGATGACGTTGGCACCCGCGGCGATAGCCTTTTCGCGCCCCTGCGGGTCGACGGTCTGGTTGGCGGTGGCCGCGACCATGTTGATCTCGGGCATCATGATGCGAAGGATAGCGATCATCTTCAGGGTCAGGTCCATGCGTTCGCTGGCGCTCGGAATGCGGTCCCGCAGGCGCCAGAGGGGCGTGTCGGGATGGGGAATGTAGGGGCCGAGGCCCACCATCGCGACGTCCATCCGCTTGAAGAAGAGCAGGTCGTCCGTCAGGTGGTCGAGCGTCTGCCCGGGCAGGCCCACCATGACGCCGGTGCCGGTCTGGTAGCCCAGGCGCTTGA
Source organism: uncultured Bacteroidales bacterium (assembly GCA_905234475.1). Lineage (GTDB taxonomy): Bacteria > Bacteroidota > Bacteroidia > Bacteroidales > UBA932 > Cryptobacteroides. The sequence continues at coordinate 112,303 of CAJOHX010000001.1, forward strand.
GCGTCTCCAGGCATTCCAGCCGCCGGTGGAAGTCGTGTCTGCCGTTCTTTGGGTGAATCTGGTAATAGAGCTCCTCGGTCGAGCTTTCAATCCTTAATAAATAGCGGTGCGCCCCGGCTTCAAACCAGCGGCGGTAGGTCTCCTCGCTCTGCTCGCCGAGCGACAGGGTGATGCCGAGGCTCCCGCCGTCAATCTTCTTGATCTCCCGAACGAGCTGCTCAATCTTGTCGATAAACGCCGGATCGCTCCGCTCGCCGCTCTGCAGGGCCACGGACCCGTAGCCCAGTTCGTGGGCGAGACGGGCGCAGGAGAGCACCTCTTCGTCGCTGAGGCAGTAGCGCGCGACCCGGTCGTTGCCGCTCCGTAGCCCGCAGTAGAGGCAGTTCTTCTCGCAGACATTGCCGTACTCGATGAGGCCCCGCAGGTGGACATAATTGTCCAGATGGTCGAGCTTCACCTCCAGGGCGCGCTGCAGCAGGCGCTTCATTTGGGCGCCTTCGGCCGCGAGGAGGACCTTGATGTCCTCCCTGTCCGGATCCTGTCGGCAAAGTATGTCTTCGAAAGACGCGCTCACAACACAAAGTTAGAAATAATCTCCGTCAAAAGGACAACGCGCGGGAAAAATTGCTAACTTGCAAGGATTCTACAACAGCAACAGAAAACGACCCGAATCATGTATAATCCTTTATCCGTCCACGCCGACGATTTCATCAACCACGAAGAAATCCTGGAAACGCTCGCAGAGGCTGAGGTGGAGAGCCGCAACCATGCCCGCGTGGAGGAAATCCTCGCCAAAGCGGCCCTCTGCAAGGGCCTGACCCACCGCGAGGCCGCGATCCTGCTGGACTGCGATGACCCCGTCCTCGAAGAGAAGATCTATGCCCTGGCCAAGGAGATCAAGCACAAGTTCTATGGCAACCGTATCGTGCTCTTCGCCCCGCTGTACCTGTCGAACTACTGCATCAACGGCTGCGTCTACTGCCCGTACCACGCCAAGAACCGCACCATCCCCCGCAAGAAGCTCACCCAGACGGAGATCGAGGCGGAGACGCGCGCGCTGATCCGCACCGGCCACAAGCGCCTGGCGCTGGAGGCGGGCGAGGACCCCGTCCACAACCCCTTGGACTACATCATCGACTCCATCAAGACCATCTACTCGGTCCACGAAGGCGGCAACTCCATCCGCCGCGTCAACGTCAACATCGCTGCGACGGACGTCGAGTCCTACCGCAAGCTCAAGGCGGCGGGCATCGGCACCTACATCCTCTTCCAGGAGACCTATAACAAAGCACAGTACAAACAGCTCCACCCCACCGGCCCCAAGAGCGACTACGACTGGCACACCGAGGCCATGGACCGTGCCCAGGAAGGCGGCTGCGACGACGTGGGCGTGGGTGTGCTGTTCGGCCTGAGCGGCTACCGCTACGAGCTGGTGGGCCTGCTGATGCACGCGGAGCACCTCGAAGCCCGCTTCGGCGTGGGTCCGCACACCATCAGCATGCCGCGCATCTGCCCGGCGGACGACATTTCCCTGGACAACTTCCCCGATGCGCTTCCGGATGCGATCTTCCGCAAGATCGTAGCCGTGCTGCGCGTCGCCGTCCCCTATACGGGCATGATCATCTCCACCCGCGAGTCCGCCCGGATGCGCAAGCTCCTGCTGGACTGCGGCATCTCCCAGATCAGCGGCGGCTCCCGCACCAGCGTGGGCGGCTACACGACCGAGGAGCGCCACGACGAGACCTCCCAGTTCGACGTGTCCGACACGCGCTCGCTGGACGAGGTGGTCCGCTGGCTGCTGGAGCAGGACCACATCCCGAGCTTCTGCACGGCCTGCTACCGCGAAGGTCGCACCGGCGACCGTTTCATGAGCCTGTGCAAGAGCGGCAAGATCAGCCTCTGCTGCACCCCCAACGCCCTGATGACGCTGAAGGAATACCTCGTGGACTACGCCTCCCCCGAGACGCGCGCCAAAGGCGAAGCGCTCATCGAGCGGAGCCTGGCCGACATCCCGCTGGAGCGCACCCGCGAGATCACCCGCGAGCACCTGAAGGCCATCGAGAACGGAGGGCACGACTTCCGCTTCTGACCTTTCTGTCATTTTGAGCCTGTCGAAAAATCTATGGACCGGTTGCATATCGCCTTTTTCGGCCCGACCAACAGCGGCAAGTCGACCCTGGTCAATGCCCTGGCGGGGCAGCAGGTGTCGCTGGTGAGCCCCATTCCCGGCACCACCACGGACCCGGTCCGGAAGGTCATCGAACTTCCCGGCCTGGGCCCCTGCGTGCTGATCGACACGGCCGGGCTTGGCGATGCGAGTGCGCTCGGCGCCGAGCGGGAGCGACTAACCCGGGCGATTTTCGATGAGACGGACGTTGCCGTCTTCATCGAAAATGCCGGTTATTCATCGGGGGGCGTTCCCCCCGAACCCCCTGCGTCGCTACGCTCCGAATCATCTGTCAGCGTCATTCCGGACTTGATCCGGAATCTGGAGGCAGCGGGGATTCCGGTGATCCGCTACACCCGGGGAGAGAGCGTCGAGTCGCTGCTGGAGCGCCTCATCGCCGCGGCGCCGAAGGAAGAGGAAAAATTCCTGACGGGAAATCTGGTCCGCTCCGGCAGCAGCGTCCTGCTGGTGATGCCGCAGGATTCGGAGGCGCCGAAGGGCCGCCTCATCCTGCCGCAGGTGCAGGTGCTGCGCGAGCTGCTGGACCGCGGCTGCGTGCCGCACAGCTGCACGCCGGACTCCCTGCAGGCCGCCCTGGCGAGCCTCGCCCGCCTGCCCGACCTCGTGATCACGGATTCGCAGGTGTTCGCCCTGGTGGACCGGGCGCTGCCCAAAGAATGCCCCCTCACCTCCTTCTCCGTGCTGCTGGCCGCTGCCAAGGGCGATGTCCGCACCTTCGTGCAAGGGGCCCGGGCCATCGACACGCTCCGGCCCGGCAGCCGCGTGCTGATCGCGGAGGCCTGCACCCACGTCCCGGACACGGAGGACATCGGTCGGGTGAAGATTCCGGCGCTGCTGCGGAAAAAGGCCGGCCAGGACATAAGCGTCGACATCGCCGCGGGCAACGATTTCCCGGAAGACCTGTCGCCCTACAGCCTGATCGTCCACTGCGGCGCGTGCGTAGCCAATGCCCGCCTGGTGCGCTCCCGCATCAGAAAGGCACTCCTTGCGGGAGTGCCCATCACCAATTACGGCATCGCCCTGGCGGCCCTGAACGGCATCCTGGGGCGGATCTCCATTCCGGAGTAAAGGGTCTACGACCCGATGTTCTCGTGGATCATCTCCTTTAGGCTCTCGATGATCTCGTAGTTGTTGAGATTCATCCCCTCGAACACCTCCTTCACCTCGGCCGTGCTCAGCTCGAAGGTGCCCTCGTCCGTGATGTAGCGGATGATGAAATTGATGTCCTGGTACTGGCAGATGAAGTTGGCGAAGCACCCCGACAGGTCGCCCTTGGGCTGCAGGTCGATGTGGGAGCGCTGGTAGGAGGCGTAGATCTCCGTGCCTTCGCCCACCTTCGACTTGAGGTAGAAATCCCCGTTGCACATCTGCGAATGGAACTTCAGCAGCGCGATGCCCATGCCGATCTTGCGCTCCTTGCGGCAGGAATAGAAGCGGGCGTTGATGGCTTCGATCATGTCTTCCGGCATGCCGCAGCCGTTGTCGATGATCTTGATGGAGAGCAGGTCGCGCGCGGCGCTGTCTTCCATCTCGATGGTGATCTGCGTTGCACCCGCACGGATGGAGTTGTGGGTGATGTCGATGATGTGGAGGTCCAGACTTTTCATATACGCTACAGGATGACAGGCTCTCCCGGACGGAGGGCGTCCTTGAAATTGTCGAAACTGAAGAAGGGCATCTCCAGGACGCTGTTGATCTTGGCGATGTCCTGCACGAAGTGCGCGTCGCTGCTCTGGATGAAGTTGAAGTCGCTGAACCAGGGGCAGTCCTCGAGAAACTTGTAGCCGTCGCGCTTGCAGTAGTAGCTGAGCTCCATCGCGTGGAATTTGAGCCCGGAGGGCACGAAACCCAGCTGGGAGCTGAGGCTGAAGGTGGGCCGGTCGATGTGGGCGGGGATGAAGATGCCGCCCAGTTCGTAGACCTTCTGCTGGAGCTCCAGCATCGGGAGGTCCAGGGCGTTGATGAGCAGGTGCGGCACCTCGTCCAGCACGTTCTCGTCCTCGTCCACCACCAGCTGGTAGCCGAACTTGTCGGGGTCGTTCTCGAAGAAGATCACCCGCGAATCCAGGAAGGCCTGGAACTCCGCCAGCTTCTCCACCGTGGGCATGAAGCTGAGGCAGTGGACTTCCTCCTTGGTGGTCACTTCCGCGCCCATCAGCACGTGCAGGCCGACCTTCTCCCCAAGCCGGCGCGTGACGTCGGCGTTGAGGGTGGAGTTGTGGTCGGTCAGGCCGATGATGTCCATCCCGCGCTCCTTCGCCGTCGCGACAATGGCGGAGGGGCTCATGTCGATGTCTCCGCACGGGGAGAGCACCGAGTGGATGTGCATGTCGGCACGGAACTTCATCAGAAGTTATTTAAGCAGCTCGTAGAGCTTGCCGCAGATCTGGAAGGTGGGATCCTGGCTGACGAGGATGCAGACGTCTTCGTCCTTGGCGTGCTCCAGCATGTCCTCGTCGGGCACGCCGCCGCGCACGATGACCACGGCCGCGAGGTCACGCAGGGACGCGATGGCCGTGACGTTCTTGTGCGTCTGCATGGTGATCCAGATCTGGCCGCTGCGGGCGTTGCCCATGACGTCGCTGAGCAGGTCGGAGGCGTAGGCGCCGGTGACTTCCGTATCGAGATTGGCCTCGTTGAGGCACTGCAGGTCGAGTTTTTCGATGATTTCCTTGACTGTCATAGTCCTTATAGATTATTGGTGTCGTCGTTGTTGATTTCCTTGGTCCGGACGCGGTCGCCCCAGATGCTGCGGATGGCATTCTCGGAGGCCTGCGAATGGCGGTTGATGAAAATGCAGGTGTCCATCTTGGCGTCGCCGCGCACGATGTCCTCGGCGAGGGCGGCGCAGGAAGGTGCGCCGCAGGCGGAGCAGTTCACGCCCGGCAGGGCCTTCTCGATCTTCTTCATGCGTTCGGCCATCTTGAAGGCTTCCGCGAAATTGTCGTCCAGCTTGTAGATGGAGCGGGGCTTGATCTCGGGGATCGCCATCTGGTCCTTGATCCAGGCGCAGAACTCGGGATCGTCGTAGCGTTTGTAGCGCGTCTTGGTGCGGTTCTGGCTGTCGAACAGCTTGGCCCGGTGCTCCAGGCGCTTGCGGGCCACGAAGCGGTTGTTGGTGGCCAGCACGCCGCCCACGCAGCCCTGGTCGCAGATGCGCATCTCCACCAGGCCCTCGGCATCGACCGCCTCGTCCTCGAGTTTCTCGAGGAAGTTGAGGACGTTCTGCAGGCCGTCCACGGCATACTGCGAGCCTTTGAAATGGCAGGCTTCGCCGCCGGCGAGGGGCCAGAGCACGTCGCGCGAGGTGAGGGCGTGATTGACGGGCTGGGCGTCCTTGTCGGAGTCGTGGAGCATGAGCTGCACCTTATTATAAAGGAAGTCCATGTTGATCACGCCGGCGATGCAGGTCTCCTTCTTGCTGACCGGATACTTGACCGCGGCGATCTTGGCGGCGCAGGGAGTGATGTAGAAGACGCCGATCTTCTCGCGCGGGGCGCCTTCGTCCATCAGGCGGCGGATGATCACGCGGGAGGCGAGCTCAAACGGGGCCCGCACGTGGATGACATTGTCCACCAGCGAGGGGAAGCGCACCTGGATGAGGCGCACCACGGCCGGGCAGTACGGGGAGATGAAGGTGCGCACCTCCGGGTGCTCGTCCATGTACTGGTTGTACAGGTCGATCATGTAGCCGACCTCGTGCTCCACCTCATAGATGTGGGTGAAACCCAGTTTCTTGAGGCAGGCGTAGATCTCCTTGGTGCGGTACTGCTCGTCGAACTGGCCGATAAAGGTGGCCGGCACGAGGCAGACTCGGTATTCGTAATCCCGGATCAGGTCGAAGTCGTCCTGCTGGATGTAGATCGCCTTGTGCGGGCAGATCTTCATGCACTGCCCGCAGTCCACGCATTTGTTGTCGGTGACGACGGCCTTCCCGCCCCGGATGCGGATGGCGCCTGTGGGGCAGGAACGCATGCAGGTGGTGCAGCCCTGGCAGCGGTCCAGGTTGACTTTGAGGGAATGGCGGAAGTAAGTCTCTTGTTCAGCCATGGTGTCAGGTGAAATAAACGGTCATGGTCACGGTGGTGCCGACGCCCACCTTCGTGTCGATCTTGAGCTCGTCGGTGTTCTTCTTGATGTTCGGCAGGCCCATGCCGGCGCCGTAGCCCATCTCGCGGACCTGCGGCGAAGCGGTGGACCAGCCCTCCTGCATCGCGAGGTCGAGGTCGGGGATGCCGGGGCCCTGGTCGGCCACCACCATCACGATCTTGCCGTCGTCGATGTCGACGTCGATCGTGCCGCCGTAGGCGTGCGCGATGGCGTTGATCTCGGCCTCGAAGAGCGCCACCACGGTGCGCTTGATGTTGGTCGGATCCACGCCAAGGTGCTTCAGCGTGCGCTTGACGCTGCTGGAGGCCTGGCCGGCGTCGGCGAAGTTGCCGCGCTCTATGGTAAAGGTGTAATGCATGGTCAGTAGAGGGGCTCTATGCCGGCGCCATACAGAATGCCGCTGATTTTGAACACACTGTATTTCGACTTGATGAGGGTGATGTCCAGCTCTTCGGCGAGCTCGAGCATGTCCTCGTCGGGCTGCTTGTCGCGGCCGAGCAGCACCACGCGCAGGTCGGACATTTCCGAGGTGCGCATCGTCTGGTTGTTGCACAGGCCGGTGATCAGCACCGTCTCGTCCATCGAGTAGCGGAGCACGTCGCTCATCAGGTCGGAGGCGAAAGCCTTTTTCACGTCGTAGCTGTCGTCGGCGGGCGCTCCGACGAGCTCGCCGTCCACGAGTTTTGCAATTTCGGTGATCGTCATGTTTTTCTGCTGTTAATTTGACGGGCCGGCTCTGGGAAGGGCCGGCCCGAAAAGCATACGGTTACGGTGTGTTAGTCAGCGTACTCCGCCAGGATCTCCTTGACGTGCTCGGGGACGAGCCGGCCGTAGGTCTTGCCGTTGATGGTCATGACCGGAGCCAGGCCGCATGCACCCACGCAGCGCAGGACGTCGAGGGAGAACTTGCCGTCCTCGGTGACGCCGCCCGCCGTGATCTTGAGCTCGCTCTGGAGCGCATCGAGAATCTTCTCGGCGCCCTTGACGTAGCAAGCCGTGCCGAGGCAGACGGAGATGGCGTACTTTCCTTTGGGCTTCATGGTGAAGAAGCTGTAGAAGGAGACGACGCCGTACACCTTGCCGACAGGGATGCCGAGGCAGTCTGCCACGACCTGCTGGACTTCCTCAGGGAGGTAGCCGAAGTGCTCCTGCGTCTTGTGCAGGACATTGATCAGCTCACCCGGGTTGTTGTTGAAGGAAGCGCAGATCTCCTTGATCTTGAGATAATTGGCTTCACTGATTTTTATCTGGGGTCCACACATGGTTCAATTATTTTTCGAGGTCAAACTGGAATTTCTTGTCGAAGTAGTGCGTGTGCAGCAGGTGATGCGACTTCTCGGAGCAAGGCTCGCCGTAGAACTCCTTGTAGATCGAGATGATCTCGGGATTCTCGTGGGACTTGCGGAGCGGCATCTGCCGGTCGGCTTCGTAGATCGCCGCGTGACGCGCCCGGATGATGGAGGCGTCGCCGTGGTGGTAGGGCTGGCCGGCGCCGTCGATGCAGCCGCCCGGGCAGGCCATGACTTCCACGAAGTGGTAAGGGCAGTTGCCCGCCTTGATCTGCTCCATGATGGTGCGCGCATTCTTCAGGCCGTAGACGACGGCGACCTTCAGGTCGATGACGCCCGGGATGGGGATGGTCGCCTCGCGGATGCCTTCCAGGCCGCGGACCTCCTCGAAGTCGACCTTCGGGAGGGTCTTGCCGGTCAGGACCTCGAACGCCGTACGGAGCGCAGCCTCCATGACGCCGCCGGTGGCGCCGAAGATGACGGCGGCACCCGTGGACTCGCCGAGCGGAGAGTCGAACTTGGCCTCGGGGAGGTTCGCAAAGTCGATGTTGCAGATCTTGATCAGGCGTGCCAGCTCGCGGGTGGTGATGGAGTAGTTCACATCCGGATCACCGTTGGCGCCGAGCTCCTCGCGCCCGCACTCGTATTTCTTGGCGACGCAAGGCATCACGGAGACGGAGATCAGCTTCTCGCGCGGGATGCCGATCTTTTCCGCGAAGTAGGTCTTCACGGTCGCGCCGAACATGCCCTGCGGGGACTTGGCGGTGGAAGGATAATCGCGCAGCTCCGGATAGAACTTCTCGTAGAAGTTGACCCAGGCGGGGCAGCAGGACGTCATGATGGGGATCTTGACGTTCTTGTCGCCGGACAGGAATGCCTTGAAGCGGCCGATGGCCTCCGTGCCTTCCTCCATGATGGTGAGGTCGGCGGACCAGTCGGTGTCGAAGACATAGTCGAAGCCGATGGCCTTGAGCGCGGCTGCGATCTTGCCGGTGACGATGCTCCCGGCGGGCATGCCGAACTCTTCGCCGAGGGCAACGCGCACGGCGGGAGCCACCTGGACGGCCGTCTTGACCTCCGGGTTGGCGATGTCGCGCAGGATGCGTCCGGTGTTGTCCACCTCCGCCAGGGCACCGGTGGGGCAGACCGCGACGCACTGGCCGCAGAAGACGCAGTTGGTGTCGATGAGGTGCTTGCCGAAGGCGGTGGAGACCACGGCCGGGAAGCCGCGCTCGACGGCGCCGATGGCGCCCACGCTCTGGTACTCGTGGCACACGGACTCGCAGCGACGGCACATGATGCACTTGTTGGCGTCACGCACGATCGACGGCGAGAACTCGATCGGGTACTGGGACATCTTGCCCTTGTAAGGGATCTCGCGGATACCCATGTCGGCGGCCAGGGCCTGGAGTTCGCACTTGCCGCTCTTGGGGCACTGGAGACAGTCGTTGGGGTGGTCGCTGAGCATCAGCTCGAGGACGGTCCTGCGGGCGTTGAGCGCACGGAACGAGTTGGTCTTGACGACCATGTCCGGCATACACTCGGTGATACAGGCGGGGGCCAGGTTCCTGCGGCCCACGACTTCGACCACGCAGACGCGGCATCCGCCGGGGTGGTTCTTGAGCGCAAGGCCGTCCAGTTCGAAATTGCAGAGGGTGGGGATCCTGATGCCCATCTGCTCGGCAGCTTTCAAAACGGTCGTACCTTTGGGTACTTCCACTGCCCGGTTGTCTATAGTCAATTTGATCGTATCCATATTTGATTCCTCCCTTAGTTAAGGCTGATAGCGCCGAATTTGCACTTCTCGATACAGGTGCCGCACTTGATACAGTCGAGCTGGTTGATGACGTGGGGGTTCTTGACCACGCCGGTGATGGCACCGACGGGGCAGGCCCTCGCGCAGGCCGTACAGCCCTTGCACTTCTCGGGATCGATGACATACTTCTTCAGGGCCTTGCACTGGCCGGCGCGGCACTTCTTGTCCACGACGTGCTCGACGTACTCGTCCCAGAAGTTGTTGATGGTGGAGAGGACCGGGTTCGGGGAGGTCTGGCCAAGGCCGCACAGGGCGGTGTCCTTGATGACGGCGGAGAGGTTCTTCAGTTCCTCGAGATCCTCCATCGTGCCTTTGCCGTCCGTGATCTTGGTGAGGATCTCGAGCAGGCGCTTGTTGCCGACGCGGCACGGGGTGCACTTGCCGCAGGACTCGTCCACGGTGAAGCCCAGGTAGAACTTGGCGATGGCGACCATGCAGTCGTCTTCGTCCATGACGATCATGCCGCCGGAGCCCATCATCGAGCCGGCAGCCACGAGGCTGTCGTAGTCGATCGGGGTGTCGAGGTGCTTCTCGGTGAGGCAGCCGCCCGAAGGACCGCCCGTCTGGACGGCCTTGAACTTCTTGCCACCCTTGATGCCGCCGCCGATCTCGTAGATGATCTCGCGGAGGGTGATGCCCATCGGGACCTCGATGAGGCCGACGTTGTTGATCTTGCCCGCCAGGGCGAAGACCTTGGTGCCCTTGGACTTCTCGGTGCCGATGCTCGAGAACCAGTCAGCCCCCTTGTTGATGATGACGGGGATGTTGGCGTAGGTCTCGACGTTGTTGACGTTGGTCGGCTTCTCGAGGTAGCCGGACTGGGCCGGGAACGGCGGTTTGAACGTAGGCTCGCCGCGCTTGCCCTCCATGGAGTGGATCAGGGCGGTCTCCTCGCCGCAGACGAAGGCGCCTGCGCCGTAGCGGAGCTCGATCTCGAAGTTGAAGCCGGTGCCCAGGATGTCCTTGCCCAGCAGGCCGTAGTCCTCGGCCTGCGCGATGGCGACCTGCAGGCGGTGGATGGCGAGCGGATACTCGGCGCGGATGTAGATGAGACCCTTGTCAGCCCCGATGCAGTAGCCGCAGATGGCCATGGCTTCAAGGATGGAGTGGGGATCTCCCTCGAGGACCGAGCGGTCCATGAAGGCGCCCGGGTCACCCTCGTCGGCGTTGCAGACGACGTACTTCTGCTCGCCGACGCGGCTCTTGGAGGCAATCTCCCATTTCACGCCCGTGGGGAAACCGGCGCCGCCGCGTCCGCGGAGGCCGGACTTCTTGACCTCGGCGATGACCTCCTCGGGGGTCATCTCGGTGAGGCACTTGGCGAGGGCGGCATAGCCGTCGCGCGCGATGGATTCCTCGATGTTCTCAGGATCGATGAAACCGCAGTTGCGCAGGGCGATGCGGAGCTGCTTCTTGTAGAACTCCATGTGCTTGGAGTCGGACACGCTCTCGTTGGTGTCCGGGGCGACATAGAGGAGGCGGTGCACCTTGCGGCCCTTGATGATGTGCTCTTCGATGATTTCCTTGGCATCGGAGGGCTTCACCTGGGTGTAGAAGGTGTTGTCGGGAATGATCTTGACGATGGGACCCCTTTCGCAGAAACCGAAGCAGCCGGTGACGACCACTTTTGCGAAATCGGTCAGGTCGTGGGCCTCGAGCTCCTTGTTGAGCGCTTCGATGACCTCGCGGCTTCCGTTTGCGGTGCAACCTGTACCACCACAAACCAAAATATGCATTTTGACAGCCATATTCGCTTCTGTGGGTTAGGTTTAGATGGATCGGTAGTTGGCCGGCAGGATGCCTTCGATGAGCTCGCCTCCGATGATGTACTTCTCGATGATCTCCTTGGCGCGGGGGATCTTGACGTCACCGAACACGACGGGGTCCTTGCCGGGGATGGTGACCTCGACGGTAGGCTCGGCATAGCTGTAGCCCATATCGCCCACCTGCATCACGAGCGCCTTGATTTGGCGCTTGTCCAGTTCGGAGATGAAGTAGCTCATGGTCTCTTTCGCACCCGAGGCGATACCGCTGGTGGCCATTCCGACCTTGATTTGAATGATGGCTTCGGAGGAGTCGCTGTTTTCACGCATCGACATCCTGCCCTGCATGCCCTCTTTGATCTTGCGGAGATCCGCGAGATTTTTGATCTTATTCATGGGTGTCCTCCAATGTTTTGAAAATAAAGTTATTAATGTGTTAATAGTGATCGATACCTATAAAATAGCTGCTAAAGATACAAATAATCCCCGTAAAGAACAACGTATTTCCTTGAAAATCGCGGGGATTACGAATTGTAAGCAATTGCGTCGGGAAACATGCCGTTTATTAATAAAAACGGGAAATATCGACCATTCGGAACTTTTTGCAAATTGAATATCAATTAGTTTGACAAAAGTGTTTTATTAATCAAAATTTTCACTATCTTTGTCACGAAAAGGTTAGTTAGCAGTGTTTCCTTATGTTTGATTTGGAGGCGGTCCGGTCTTTTTACGAAGACTACGGAAGAAGGGTGGCGGCTGTCCGGCGGAAGCTTGGACGGCCGCTTGCGTTGTCCGAGAAGATCCTCTACGCGCATCTCTATGACCAGGGTTCCCTGCAGCCGCTGCGGCGGCTGGAGGATTTCGGCGAATTCCGCCCGGACCGCGTGGCGATGCAGGACGCGACCGCGCAGATGGCCCTGCTCCAGTTCATGAGCACGGGCCGCGAGGCCGTCAGCGTGCCGACCACGGTCCACTGCGACCACCTGATCTGTGCGCGCCAGGGCGCGGAGGCGGATTTGCCGGAGGCCCTGAAGGCCAATGCGGAAGTGTATGACTTCCTCGCGGCAGCGGCGGCGCGCTACGGAATCGGTTTCTGGAAGCCCGGCGCCGGCATCATCCATCAGATCGTCCTGGAGAATTACGCCTTCCCCGGCGGCATGATGGTCGGGACGGACTCCCACACCCCCAACGCCGGCGGCATGGGCATGCTCGCCATCGGCGTGGGCGGGGCGGATGCCGTGGACGTGATGACCGGCATGCCCTGGGAGCTGCGGATGCCCCGCATCATCGGTGTGCGCCTGACGGGCGCGCTGAAGGGCTGGGCGGCCCCCAAGGACGTCATCCTCAAGCTCGCCGGCTTGCTCACGGTCAAGGGCGGCACCAACGCCATCCTGGAGTATTTCGGCCCCGGCACGGAGAATCTCACCTGCACCGGCAAGGCCACGATCTGCAACATGGGCGCCGAGGTCGGCGCCACGAGCTCGGTCTTCCCCTTCGGCGTGCACATTGCCGAATACCTCAAGGCAACCGGCCGCGCGGAAGTTGCCGCCATGGCGTCCGCGCTGAGCGCCGAGCTGCGCGCGGACGACGCCGTGCAGGCGCACCCCGAGCAGTACTACGACGAGGTCGTCCAGATCGACCTCTCCAAACTCGAACCCTATCTCAACGGCCCCTATACGCCCGACGCGGCCTGCCCGGTCGGCGAATTCAAGGATCGGCAGGCGCGGGAGCATTTCCCGCACCGGGTGGAGGTGAGCCTGATCGGCTCCTGCACCAATTCCTCCTACCAGGATCTTTCGCGCGCGGCCTCCGTGGCCCGGGCGGCGCTGGACGCCGGCCTGAAGCCGAAAGCCGGCCTGATCGTGATCCCGGGCAGCGCCCAGGTCAAGGCCACCGCCGAGCGCGACGGCCTGCTGGACACGCTGCGCGAGGCGGGCGCCCGGATCATGTCCAACGCCTGCGGCCCGTGCATCGGGCAATGGGAGCGGCAGACGGACGACCCGACGCGCCGCAACTCCATCGTGACCACGTTCAACCGCAATTTCGCGAAGCGCGCCGACGGCAACCCCGAGACGCACGCTTTCATCGCCTCCCCGGCGATGGCCATGGCGCTCTGCTTCGCGGGCGAGCTGGACTTCGACCCGCGCATCGACACCGTGGACGGCTGCTGGCTCCGCGCGCCGCGCGGCACCGAACTGCCGCCCCGCGGGTTCGTCGCCGACATCTCCGGCTACGTGGCGCCGCAGCCCGGCAGCCCCGGCCCGCAGATCGCCCCCGACAGCCAGCGCCTGCAGGAGCTGAAGCCGTTTGCGCCCTGGGACGGGCGCGACTTCCTCGCCCTCCCGCTGCTGATCAAGACCAAGGGAAAATGCACCACGGACCACATCTCGATGGCCGGTCCCTGGCTCAAATACCGCGGCCACCTGGAGAATATTTCCGAGAACCTGCTGATGGGCGCCGTGGACGCCTTTACAGGCAAATCCGGCCCCGTTGCGCCCCGCGCCCGCGCCCTGCGCGACGCCGGCACCGGCAGCATCGTGGTGGCCGAAGACAACTACGGCGAGGGCTCGAGCCGCGAACATGCGGCGATGGAGCCGCGCTTCCTCGGCGTGCGCGCCGTGCTCGCCAAGAGCTTCGCCCGCATCCACGAGACCAACCTCAAGAAGCAGGGCGTGCTCGCCCTGACCTTCGCCGCCCCGGCGGACTACGCCCGGGTGCGCGCCGGCGACAAAATTGACATCCTGTGCGCCGACATCGCCCCCGGCCAGGTCGTCCCGGTGGTCCTGCACCACAGCGACGGCTCGCAGGAAAGCATCGAGGCGCGCCACAGTTACACCCCGCAGCAGCTGGCCTGGTTCCGGGCCGGCTCCGCGCTCAACACCCTGTCGAAATGATCGCGAAGACGATACCCTATATCCCCGGCGACGGCGTGGGACCCGAGGTCACCGCGTCCATGCGCCGCATCCTGGACGCCGCCGTGGCCAAGGCTTACGGCGGAGCCCGCCGCCTGGACTGGCTGGAAGTGGCCGCCGGGCAGAAGGCCTTCGACACGCTCGGCACCTACCTGCCGGATGCGACCATGGAGGCTTTCCGGACCTACGGCATCGGTATCAAGGGTCCGCTCACGACCCCCGTCGGGGGCGGCATCCGCTCGCTCAACGTGGCCCTGCGCCAGGGCCTGGACCTGTACGTGTGCCTGCGTCCGGTCCGCTGGTTCCGCGGGGTCGCCTCGCCCGTGCGCCATCCCGAGCGGGTGGACATGGTCATTTTCCGCGAGAACACGGAAGACATCTACGCCGGCATCGAATGGGAAGCCGGCACGCCGGAGGCGGAGAAATTCGGCCGCTTCCTGCGCGAGGAGATGGGCGTGACGAAGGTCCGCTTCCCGGAGAGCTCCTCCTACGGGGTGAAGCCCGTCTCGCGCGAAGGCACGCGCCGCCTGGTGCGCGCCGCCTGCCGCTATGCGCTCGAGCACGGCCGCCCTTCCGTGACCCTCGTGCACAAGGGCAACATCATGAAATTCACCGAAGGCGGCTTCAAGCGCTGGGGCTACGAGCTCGCGCAGGAAGAATTCGGCGCGGAGATCGCCGCCGGGCGCCTCGTGATCAAGGACTGCATCGCGGACGCGTTCCTGCAGAATGCCCTGCTCAAGCCGGAAGACTATTCCGTCATCGCGACGCTCAACCTCAACGGCGACTACATCTCCGACATGCTGGCCGCGCAGGTGGGCGGCATCGGGATCGCCCCGGGCGCCAACATCAACTACGACACCGGCGCCGCGCTCTTCGAAGCCACGCACGGCACCGCGCCGGACATCGCCGGGAAGGACATCGTAAACCCCTGTTCCAACCTACTCTCGGGCGTGATGATGCTCGAGCACCTGGGCTGGGACGAGGCCGGACAGCTCATCACCGCCGCCATGGAGCGCAGCTTCTCGGCGGGCTACGCCACCGCGGACCTCGCCCGCCTGATGCCGGACGGCAAGGCGCTCGGGACCGTCGCCTTCACAGACCACATCCTCAGCCTGCTATGACCTCGAAGAAGAAAAAGGAATACCTGATCTACAAGCTCTCCGACGACATGAAGGGGAGCACCCGGATCGACGCCGAGCTGTTCAAGAAGCTCGACGTGAAGCGCGGCCTGCGCAACGAGGACGGCACCGGCGTGCTCGTCGGACTGACCAACATCGGCAACGTCGTGGGCTACGACCGCAAGGAGGACGGCACCATCGTGCCCATCGAGGGACAGCTCTATTTCCGGGGCTATGAGGTCAAGGACCTCGTCCACGCCATCATGGCCGAGAAGCGCTTCGGCTACGAGGAAATCTGCTTCCTGCTGCTCTCCGGGCGCCTTCCGGACGCGGAGGAGCTGCAGGCCTTCAAGGACCTGATCTTCGAGAACATGCCCCTGGAGCAGAAGACCATCCTGCACATCATCGAGCTGGAGGGTGACGACATCATGAACATCCTCGCCCGGAGCGTGATGGAATTCTACACCTTCGACGACAATCCCGACGACGTGTCCCGCGACAACCTGATGCGCCAGAGCATCGAGCTGATCTCGAAGTTCCCGACAACGATCGCGTATGCATATAATATGTACCGCCACCACCACCACGGCCGCGCGCTCCACATCCGCGACGCGCAGCCGGGCCTGTCGCTGGCGCAGAATTTCCTTTATATGCTCAAGGGCTCCGACTACACGGAGCTGGACGCCCGCACGCTGGACCTGCTGCTGATCCTCCATTCCGAGCACGGCGGCGGTAACAACTCCACCTTCACGGTCCGCGTGACCTCGTCCACCGGGACGGACACGTTCTCGTCCATCGCGGCCGGCATCGGCTCCCTGAAGGGCCCCAAGCACGGCGGCGCCAACCTCAAGGTCTGCGACATGATCGCCTTCATGAAGGAGGAGATCCGCGACTGGAAGAACGAAGACCAGATCGCCGCCTGCGTGCGCCGGCTGCTTGCCGGCACGGCGTTCGACCGCAGCGGCCTCGTCTACGGCATCGGCCACGCGGTCTACACGAAATCCGACCCGCGCGCCGTCCTGCTGAAGGAAATGGCCCGGGACCTGGCCATCGAGAAAGGCCGCCTGGAGGAGCTCGAATTCATGGAGCGCATCGAGAAGGTCGCCATCAAGACGATCTATGAGGTCAAGGGCCGCCACAAGACGCTCTGCGCCAACGTGGACTTCTACTCGGGCTTCGTCTACGACCTGATCGGCATCCCGCGCGAGATCTACACCCCGCTCTTCGCCATGGCGAGGATCGTGGGCTGGTGCGCGCACCGCAACGAGGAGCTCAACTTCGAGGGGCGCCGCATCATCCGCCCCGCCTACCGCTGCGTCACCGACGAAAAGGATTACGTTGAAATGGCCGACCGCTAGGCCGGCCGCCAGCCTTAATATTGCGTTTTGTGCCGTTATCTCCGATCAGATGACGGCACAGTTTCACTTTGTATGGCAAGCCCAAAAAGGTGTTATACAAAAACACATTTTTGTTCGAAGAGAAATGCATATATTTGCCGATACGAAGAAAAGACTGTTGGTATGCCTAGAAAGAATTTGCACGAAGCACCGTTTGATGAGGGAACAATCACAAAACTCGAGATATTCGAAGCATATGCAGGTGCATGGCTTCCGACTTTTATTATGTCCGGCAGTCCTGATTTATTCGTTTATGATTTCTTTGCCGGGACAGGCTATGACATTAAAGGTGTTGAAGGTTCCCCAATAAGAATCCTGAAACAGATCCAGAATCAAATCCACAACGTATTCCAGAAGAAAACATCAATTCATTTCATAGTAAACGAATTAGACAAAACAAAGTTTGTTCAACTCCAAACTTCATGCAACGAGTTTATATCGAATTCTCCTGAATTAACTCGCGCAGGTATTGATATGAAATACTATAATCGCGATGCTGGAGAACTATTTGATGAACTATTTCCAGAGATAGGTAAAAACCCGTCACTAGTTTACATGGACCAGAACGGAGTAAAGTTCGCTTCGGATAAATACATTCTGGGTTTAGCGCAGAAACAAAGAACCGATTTCATGTTCTTTTTGTCATCGTCTTATGTCATTAGATTCGGGGAGACCACGGAGTTCAAGAAAGCGATAGATGTTGATGTAGAAGCATGTAGGAATAATCCATACAAATATATACACAAAAACTTAGTGGAGCAGTTCCAGAAAAAACTACCGAAAGGCAGCAAAGTAGTACTTGCCCCATTTTCAATAAAAAAGGGCAGTAATATTTATGGCATTATTTTCGGAGCATCCCATCCACGAGCCCTTGACAAGTTTTTAAAGATAGCCTGGAGTGAGAATAGCATCAACGGTTCGGCGAACTTTGATATCGATGATGATGTGAGCAAATACCAACTCTCTTTATTTGACGACCAACCATTAACCAAGATTGGCGCCTTCAAAAAAGATCTTCGCGAACACATCCTTAATGGGACGATTAAGAATAACAAAGACGCTTATTTATACACACTTTCGAAAGGACATCTTGACACTCACGCCAAAGAAGAGATCATGGAGATGAAACGAAACGGTCTTATCTCGTATCCCGAAAGATTACCCAAAGTTAATTATGCTCAGGTTTATGACAAGGAGTCAATAGTTGTTTTCACTGTAAACACAAAAGAATGAGTCAAAGCAGAATAGAATGGACCGATTCCACATGGAATCCAGTAACAGGATGTACAAAAGCATCATCAGGTTGCTTGCATTGTTATGCAGAAGCAATGACACGGCGCCTGAAAGCGATGGGTGTTGCAAAGTATGCAAATGGATTTGAGGTCACAGTCCATGAAGAATCGTTGTCAGAGCCTCTTAAATGGCGAAAACCGAGAAACATCTTTGTTTGTTCAATGAGCGACCTGTTCCACAAAGATGTTCCCTTTGAATTTGTAGACGATGTGATAAACACCATTGTCAAGACTCCTCAACACCGTTATCAGATTCTAACAAAACGCGCAGAGCGAATGGCGGAGTATTTCAGCACCCGTCAAGTCCCAGAGAATGTATGGCTGGGTGTCACGGTAGATGTGGTACAAAGCAAAAGCCGAATCGATTATTTGCGGAAAATCGAAGGCGCGGGTATTAAATTCTTATCTTGTGAGCCGCTTCTTGAGGATCTTGGTGAACTGAACCTTAAGGGGATCGATTGGGTGATTGTTGGTGGTGAGAGTGGTAATCAAGCTCGCCCCATGAAGCGCGAATGGGCGGTTTCTATAAAGCAACAGTGTGACTCAGCTGGAAATACATTCTTTTTTAAGCAGTGGGGCACATGGGGTGCTGATGGAATCAAACGGAGCAAAGGCAAGAATGGGAAGCAATTAGACGGAGAAGTATTTCATTCATTTCCAGACTAAGGTTTTCCTTTTTTCAGAAACAACTCAATTAATTGGAATCGGCAGAAGAGGCTTCCTGGTTCCAATTGTTGTTTAGTGATCCCTGTTAACCACAAACCAACGGCATCCCCTTCGCCAGCCAAATCACAGGACATCATTTGGCCAGACTCGCTGTTAATAGAATCAAGTCGGGAGCACTTCACTACAGAATGCTTTCCAGAAGGGGTTACGACAACTAATTCATCTCCGGGTTCAATAAAACCACGCTGGACGATTCCTGTTGCCACGGTTTCTTGCCCTATACAAAACGCCTCATTGAGAACGAACCTTGACAATTCTACTAAATTGATTTCATGCATATATATTCTGATAATGGGCCGTAAAAACTAATACGACATGATTTCGATGATGTGTTTTAGCCACAGTACTATCTTATCCTACTTTACAACGATGCTACCGGAAGGCAATGTGGCAAGTTTCCCTTGCAACACAAGAGAATCGAAAATGTCTTTCAAGCGAGCCTTGAGTTTGCTCTTTGCGTGTGCAAAACCTATATTGTGCGCCGTTTCCTCAATTAGCAAATCTTCCGTTATTCCTATCGTATTCTTCGCCACCGCAGCCATGGCGTATTCGAGTTCTTCGGAGCATATCTCCGTAATGTCCCTGCCGGATACAATTCTCATCTTGTAAACGGGATTGACGGGCTTGAGATAGATGAAATCATCCTTTCTTTCCAGCTCCTTGGAGAGATGTGCCAAATACCAATCCAGCCGTCTCTTCACCGTTGAGGACGCACGTGAGAACCCCATGAAAGGAGCCATCTTTCTGGCAAGGTAGTCATAATGAACCGGTCCTTCAACGGTAATAATCCGTCGAACCTTCTCTATGTCAGAGAACGGATCATCTGCTTTCAGTTCTGCAAAAACATAATGGTCAAAGTCGAGAACAGTGCTGAGGCCAACAAATTCCTGCTCTTCCTCGACCTTGTCGATTAATGCTTCGACTGTCGGCTCCATCTCAGTAGGTTCAAATAGTTGTCCGCCCTTTGGCGCATTGAAGATTGCTGCCTGAACTGCCTGCAGGAGAGAATTCTTAGCCGCCGCGGTGGCTTGAATCCACTCTGTAGACCAAATCCGATGGAAGCGCCAGCCCATATTTTCCAGAACCTGCTGACGAAGACGATCTCTTTCACGAGCATATCGGGACGAATGATAAGTGGCCCCATCACACTCGACTGCCAGCACGTACCTACCAGGATTCTCCGGGTCTTTGACACCCATATCTATTCTATAGCCGGCACACCCGACCTGAGTGGCAACATTGTACCCATTCTCCGTCAGGAAGTTGTATACGGATTCCTCAAACGGAGAATCGAATTGCAACTCATGGCCTTCCTCCAGCTCTCCCGTAAGCGCTACTATACCACGTTGAGCATAATCGATGTAGGCCTTGAGCGTCTTGGGGCCATCTTTAGTAGAATCAGTTACCTCAATAGCATCCGCGCCGATGGATGCCACCAGTTTGAAATTAAACTTCGCACGCGTGACCGCCACATTCAGACGCCTCTCACCACCATCACGGTTAATAGGACCGAAATTCTGGACCATTCGGCCATTAGCGTCTTTGCCGTACCCGACACTGAAGATGATCGTGTCTCGTTCGTCACCCTGTACACTCTCTAGGCTCTTCACAAAGAACGGTTCATCACGTTCCTCACTGAAGAATCCCTCGAAGCGAGGATGCTGGGCTCTGCGCCTATTGACAATATCTTCGATGGTTCTGGCCTGGGAGTCGCTGTTTGCGATTATACCCAGCGTCCTATCTGGGTGCTTTTTGAAATGCTCGAATACGAGATCCGCGACCTTCTCAGCTTCTTTCGGATTATTCTTCTTTCCGCCCCGTTCATATACTCCGTCAGGAACCAGCACATATTCGACGCCCAAATCTGTCTCGTGGTCAACAGCAGAAGGGAAGGTTGTAAGGCGGCTGTCATATATCTTGGCGTTAGAGAACGCTATCAGGTGCTCGTCACGGCTACGATAGTGCCACTTCAAGTAGCGCTCTGGCAGGACACGAGCGCAGGAGTCAAGGATCGACTCTTCGAGCGCAATATCTTCTTCCGTATCATCATCATAAAGATCATCGTCGGACAGATTCGCCTGGAAGAAGTTTGTAGGAGGAAGCTGATGAGTATCACCGGCCACGATAACTTGCTTACCCCTGATGATGGAGCCGATGGCATTCTCTGGCTTAACCTGGGAGGCCTCATCGAAGATAACAACGTCAAAAACATACCCAGGATTCTCCAGGAACAAGCTCACGGACAAAGGAGACATCATCAAGCACGGTTTCAACCTCAACACCAATTCCGGGATGCAGTTGAATAGCTTCCTTATTGGCATTTGCCTCCGCTGCTTGAAATATTCGTGTCGCAGTATTCCCAGTTGATCGTTGGCCGATGCGATAATATTAACATTCGGAAGTTTCTCGGACAGGATCTCCCGTATTCTCGCCTGAGCAATAGTGAACTGATTTGTATCAAGGTTCTTGAAGCTGCCCAATAAGGTTTCCATCTCAATTTGCGAGATTCCGGATATGCCGGGAAGTTGCCCCTTTGCGTAGTCCAGCCAGACTGAATAAAAACGTTTGTCGAAGATACCTTTATAATCGGCTGCGGGAATCTCTTGATTGTCTACGATGGTCTGAAGGAAACCGGTAAGCCCCATATCCCTGAGTTCACGATAAATTTTCCGGTATGCCAGCCAGCCTTCGAGATAGTCGAGATTCTGCTGATAGTGATTGATGACCTCCAGCATCTGCGGCAACGGCATTTCCACAATGGAGTGGTCATCTGGGAACCATTGATTGAACCTCACAATGGAACTATTATGGGCTGTCTTCGTCGACTCCAGGAGGTTGATTAATTCTGCACAATGACGCCGTCTATTTTCATCTCGCAGGACTTCTGTACAGAAAACGGACTGCTTCGGAATAAGCTGTTCCTTGTATGTCTTTAACGTCCTAAGCCATGTGAGTTTCCGAGCGATTTTACTCCAATCTGTATTTATTCCATCCAGTTCTTCCCTGAACAGCTTCGTCAAATCCTGTTTTGCGGCATCAAAACCGCCAAGGAAGGTCTGCCACTTCATCAACGGAGCCAGGACGCCAAGTGAAGGAAGTGCATCTGTCGCATAGGTCTCGAGTTCCTCCCATTCATTGATAACAGCATCCGCCGCTTCCGAGTATTTCTTAGAAGTTGAGGCAAGCTGTTGCAGAGCACAGTAGTCGCCATCTTTGGAAACTAAGGGTGCTTGCTGCTGGTAAATCTTGGATTCCAGTAGCATGGACAACAGGTCAACAGAGGCCGCGGTTTCTCTCCTTTGATAGAAGCTATTCGATACTGCCATTTTAATGCCTTCGGGAACAGTACCATTGAAATAATCGACAACGGCGTGAACCTTTCCAGCCAGTTTCAGCGCGGCTTCTACGTCCACGCTTTCCATCGTGGTGGTCGAACCAAAGTATTTCTCGAAGGTCTTAGCATTATCCGAATACCATGACCGCATATCCGAGATGTTCTTAAGTACCGTTAGATAAGAGACGGCTTCTTTGTATGAAATCTTTCCCTTCTTGCTGATGCCTATCAGTTTATTCAGGTCTTGCTTGTATTCAGAATTGAAAACCCTGAAGATGGAAGAATACTTCGTGCGGAATTTCGGCAGAATATTATTTGCATCTATCGAGAATACCTCCTTGTCAAAATCGGCCAGAAGGGAATCACGCTTTGATTTCTCCTCGCGTCGCTTTGCATCAATCTCTGACAGTAGGTGTTCGACCTCTTCCAGACCCGTCTTGAGATACCATTCCCGGTTTGCACCCTCTGCGGTGACAAGCGACTTTATGGCCTCAATAAGTTTTTCCAGGTCTCTTAACCGAAGACAGCTCAGATCATACCCTTGCGGCAGAACAAGTTTCAGGTTCAGTAAGATGTCGGACACCCAACCCGAAACTTCCTTTCCATCTTGGGAAAGACGAAGGAGTTGATTCCGATAAGCATCCGACTCGTGACTGTCTATTGTATGCTTTGTCTGGTTCTCAATAATCGACCTCAACGCATCAACCTTACGCAGCAATATCGCAGAGTTGTACTGATAGACATTGTCATGGAAGTGTTCTTCGACGACAGTCCGTTCATCATGTATCTCTTCAAATGCAGCTGTCCACTCCTTGCAAGCCGACTCTAACTCATCCTGTGATACGGATAGCCAACTGACAGGCATATTTTCTCCATGCGCACAGTGAGAAAGGAATTCCACGAATTGCGGGAATTGAGCCCAAGAGATGACCACGTCCGACGAGAAAAGAGTAGTAGCGCCATCTATTACCTTCTGAATATCAGAACTTAGAGCTGGAGTGATGGATGCCTTGAAAGTGTATCTATTCTCGTTGGTTAGCGTAGGCAGCTTGCACTCGTTCCAAAGCGGAGAATAACGATCCCCGTTGAAACGTTCTGCGTTCGTGGTAAGAAGCACTATCTTTTCCTGAACATCGTGGAGGTTACGCTTATTGTACTCTTGGACATCATCAAGAGGAAACAGGAAGTGTGGAATCTGCTCCCTTGAAGCAAGCTCTCCGTTCACCTCGAATACTGACTGGTTCAGAGGTGCAATGGGCCGATGTATCTCTTCCGACAACTGATCCAGTTTAAGACGGTTGCCATATAATTTGTCCAGCTGAATCAGCGCATCCTCTTTTACACGTTCCCGACCCAACTCGGCAGTTCGATAGAGTTCAGTAATAATCTCCTTCTTGTTCGCCTTGTGGCTATGCATCGGAAGACAGAAGTCCAGGATATGCGTTTGTTCCAGACGATGCTTCACAACGTTTAGTGCAGCCTCCTTCTCGGACACAAATAAGACCGTCTTACCTGCGGCCAGGCTTTCTGCAATAATGTTGGTAATCGTTTGGCTCTTACCAGTACCAGGAGGGCCTTGGAGAACAAAGGAAGCACCTCTTTTCGCCAACTCGATGGCTTCCTGCTGGCTTGTATCGGCGTCAAGGACCTGAAAGACATTCTTGGGGTTGATGTCCTTGTCATAATCAATATCCTCCATACTGCGAAGGATGTCGGATTGATCTGACAAGCCGTCCATGTCGCCACTGAAAGCTTGAATGATTGCATTCTCGCTCGCCGCTTCCAGATTCTTGGAGAGGTCGTAGTACATGTTTATCTTCAAGAAGGAGAAGATTGACAGGTATGCATTACGTTCTATGCTCCATCCGGGATGGTCGTTAAAGAGATCCTCGCATGTCTGTAAATACGCCTCAATTCCCTTGGAATCATCAAACTCGGGTAGTTTCAGACCAAAGTCATGTTCCAGCTTATAGACGAGCGTGGGGTTGATCGTGATTTCGTCGTCATTGAAGGACAATACATAGGGGTCAACGACTGAAGATATGGACAGCGTAACGGGAACGAGAACCAGCGGCGATGTTAACTCCTGGGGAGCGTCATCCGATTCTTTCCACCGGACGACGCCAAAAGCCATATACAGCACATTGATACCCTGCTCCTCCATGATGGTCTTCGCACGGCGGCGGAGTCCACGCAATGTTGTTGATTCCTCTTTCAGGGAAGGTGCTGTCGACTTGATCGAGAAGTTGGGATTACCTCCGCCCTCTTCTCCAAAGAGGTCAAATTCTTCTTCTTGAGAAGGCTTTGCAAATTGCAGTTCATCGCCATCGGTAAGAGAAGAATACAACTCGTCGAAATCAGGATAGGCAATGGTTAACGTACCACGCCTGGTGGTCCTGAAATTAAGAAGATTATTCCGCTTGCTGAGGTCAAGCAGTTTCTTTTTCCACTCTTCTATGAGCTGCTTAATTCTGGTCATTAGATTTCAAAATAACAGTCAACGATTATCCGCGGTTCCATTGAGGATAATGCAAAGCATTAGCAAATCCTCAAAGAGAGATAAGGCGCTTATCTGATAAGTGTTATAAGTTCGGTTTACTTACAAAAAACAAATATAAAGAAAAATGTCGGAATCAATAAATAAGTAATTGCGATACTCCTTTCGGCGTATGGTGATGAGGAGGAGATGATAGCATTGTTGATTATTGGGTAACATAATAATTGGACGCTGTTGGGTAGGGATTGCTGCATGTGTTGTGTTTTTTTACTATCTTTCGCTTGCAAAACTATTTGTCATTTCGAGCGAAGACGAGAAAGCATTAAATCAATTAAATATGAAGAAACTGATCCTTTTAGTGATCGCCCTGGCCGCCTGCTGCGCGGTTAAGGCCCAGAACAAAATCTATTGCGAACTGGTAGAAGAAAGGCTGCTGTTCAGTTCCAAGGTCAATGTCCAGATCGACTTCGGCCAGGAGACCAAGTTCTTCTCCGACACCCGCCTCGTCGGCAAGGACGGCAAAGCCATCACGTTCAACTCCATGGTGGACGCCGTGAACTATATGGCCACGCTGGGCTGGAACTTCGAGCAGGCCTATGTCGTCCAGTCGATCTCGGGCGGCGGCAACGGCAACTCCATCACCACCACCAACACCCGCCACTGGATCCTCAGCAAAGAAGTAGACGACGACTACAGCGAGACCCTCCAGTCCGCCAACCAGGTCCCGAAGCAGTAGCCTTCGCGGAGGAGAAATCCGCCCAATCGGCCGCCGACGCCACTCCAGATGTACTTCTCGTGACCAAAAGTGCCCTGGAATGCCGTTTTGCCAAAGAGAAATCCAGCCAAACGTCCATAGAACGGCGTCTGGCTGGATTTCTCCTTATTCCGTTTCGTCATTCGCCGGCACCGACCGGCGAATCTCGGGAATTCTTTGTATCTTGCAGTCATGAAACGAATCGTCCTTTCCCTTATCGCCTTGTTGGCAGGTGCAGCGGCGCTGCAGGCCCAGAAGAAACCCCTCGATCACGATGTCTACGACGGCTGGCAGTCCGTCAGCGCCGTCCAGCTCTCGCCGGACGGGCGGCTGCTCAGCTATGAGATCCGGCCGCAGGAGGGCGACGGGACGCTGTACGTCAGGGATTTGAGCAATGGCGCGGAGATCTCCGTGCCGCGCGGCACGGGCCTGCGCTGGGCGCAGGACCTGTCGCTGGGCTACTTCACGGTGAAGGCGCCGTTCGCGGATACGCGCCAGGCCAAGATCGACAAGAAGAAGGCTGACGAACAGCCCAAGGACAGCCTCGCCCGCATCGACCTGGGTGCGCTCACCTGGGAGACGGTCGGCGTCTCCGGCACCGCCAAAATGGGTTACGAGACCGCGCCTTACCTTTTCGCTGCCCAGCCAGTCAAGGACCGCAAGACCAAGAACCTGCTCATCGTCAAGGCCACCTCGGGCCTGACGGACACGCTCAAATATGTCTCCGACTTCGCCGTCTCCAGCACCGGAGACCGCCTGGTCGTGACCACGGCCAAGGAGGAGAAGGACTCCCTGTCCTTCAGCGCCGTGATCCTGTATGAGCTCCCGACGGAGCGCATCGACACGCTCTCCAAGGGCCGTGAGGAATACGCGGGCGCCACCTTCAACGCCACCGGCGACAAGGTCGTCTTCACCGCCACGGACGACAAACAGGACGAGGACGGTACGCCGCGCCATGCCATCCTGCTCGCGCAGGAAACGGTCCTGCAGAAGGCCACGCGCCGCTCGCCGGCCGTCACGGAGTGGCGCACCTGCGAGCTGCTCGCCGCCGACTGCGCCGACCTGCCGGAGGGTTGGGTCGTGGGCAAGGAGAGCGGTCCCGCTTTCTCCAACAAATCCACCCGCCTGGTGGTCGAGCTGCAGGAATATTTCCCGCCCAAGGACACCACGGTCTATGAATTCGAAGCCGCTCAGCTGGACATCTGGGTCTGGGACAAGCGCACCGTGCCCCCGATGGACAAGGTGGCCCGCGGCCGCGACCAGCGCACCGCCGTCGTCAACCTTGACCGTCCCGGGCAGCTGCTCGTCCTGTCGCAGAACGCCTCCGACCGGATCACCTTCTTCCGCGGTGCGGAAGGCGACTACGCCCTCTCCATGGACACGGATGCCTATGCGGTGGACAATTACTGGGCGGCCGACAGCCGAGCGGACATCTCGGTGGTGAGCCTGCGCGACGGAAGCCGCCGGCTGCTGCGGCAGGGCGTCGCCGGCTACGCCAGCCCGTCGCCGTACGGCAAATACATCGCCTGGTTCGATCCGCAGGACGGCAACTGGTACAGCTGGAATCTCGCCACGGACGCGCTCGTCAACCTGACCGGCTCCACCGGCGTGGCGTTCTGGGACGAGGAGGACGACCATCCGATACCGGGCTATACGCCCATAGACACCCCTTCCTGGGTGGGTGAGGACGACTTTCTGCTGCTGACCGACCGCTACGACGTCTGGAAATTCCAGCCCGACGGCAAGGGCGCCGACTGCCTGACCCGCGGCGCCGGACGGCGCGATGCGGTGCAGTACCGCCCGGAGCTCTGGGGCACGCGCAGCAATCCCTATCTCTACCGCGACATCCAGACCTACCCGGCCAAAGGGCGGATTTGGCTGAGCGCCTTCAATGAGAAAGACAAGCGCAACGGCTACGCCCGTGTGGACGTGGCCAAGGGCGGCGAGCCGCAGGGCTTCCTCGCCGAGAAGGGCTTCGCCGGCGTGACGAAGGCGGCGGACACCGATGTGATCGCTTTCCTGAAAGGGGACTTCCGCCACCCGAACGACCTCTATGTCACCCGGGACGGCTGGGCTTCGGAGACGAAGCTCACCGCCATCAACCCCCAGCAGGCGGACTACCGCTGGGGCGACGTGCAGCTGGTCCACTGGCAGGCCTACGACGGCACGCCGCTGGACGGCCTGCTCTTCACGCCGGACGGCCTGGACGCCTCGAAGAAGTATCCGCTGATGATCTATTTCTACGAGAAGTATTCGGAGACGCTGTATAACTACCGCTCCCCGGCGCCGAGCCGCTCCACGGTCAACATCCCCTTCTTCGTGAGCCGCGGCTACGTGGTGTTCATCCCGGACATCGTCTACCGGGACGGCCACCCGGGCGAGAGCGCCTACAACTGCATCTGCGCAGGCGCAGAGGCGATGTGCCGGCAGTTCAGCTATATTGACAAGGACAGGATGGCTATCCAGGGCCAGAGCTGGGGCGGCTACCAGACCGCCTATCTCGTCACGCGGACCAACATGTTCGCGGCGGCGGGCGCCGGCGCCCCGGTGGGCAACATGACCAGCGCCTATGGCGGCATCCGCTGGGAGTCCGGCAACAGCCGCATTCCGCAATACGAGTTCGGCCAGAGCCGTGTCGGCAAGACGCTTTGGGAGGAGGGCGGACTGGATCTCTACATTGAGAATTCCCCTGTCTTCCATGCCCCGAACGTGACCACGCCGGTGCTCATCATGCACAACGACAACGACGGCGCCGTGCCGTGGTACCAGGGTATCGAGTTCTTCATGAGCCTGCGGCGCCTGGGCAAGCCCGCCTGGCTGCTGGAGTACAACAACGAGTCGCACAATCTCTCGGAGCGCCGCAACAGCAAGGACCTCTCAATCCGCCTGTCGCAGTTCTTCGACCACTATCTCCTCGGCGCCCCGGAGCCCGTCTGGATGAAGGAAGGGATCCCGTACGCCAGGAAAGGCAATTATTTCGCGACTGAATACTGATCCGTCATCCC
This sequence comes from uncultured Bacteroidales bacterium, assembly GCA_905234475.1. Lineage (GTDB taxonomy): Bacteria > Bacteroidota > Bacteroidia > Bacteroidales > UBA932 > Cryptobacteroides. Next base: position 140,504 of record CAJOHX010000001.1, read on the forward strand.
GGGCTTGACCCGGGATCTCCTATGCAAACAGCCCTTTGACCAGGAACCAAAGGACAGGGATAAGCAGGGCCGGGATGTAGTTGAGGGTCTTGCAGTCCTTGAGCTTGAGCAGCGACAGGCCGGAGGAGATGATGAGCAGGCCGCCCACGATGGCCATCTCGTTAATCATCGTTCCTTCGACCAGGGGGGAATTGGCGGCGAATTTGCCCAGCAGCCAGAACATTCCCTGCCAGCAGAACAGCACCGGCGCTGCGATGATGATTCCGATGCCGTAGGTGGTGGCGAACACCATCGAGGTCACGAGGTCCAGCGTTGCGTTGGTGAACAGGAAGGTGTTGTCGCCGGTGGTGGCGCTGAGGATGGGCCCCACGATGCTGAACGTTCCCACGCAGAAGAGCAGGCAGGCGGTGATGAGGCCGTTGGCGAGGCCTTCGCCGCCGCGTTTCGCGATCAGCCGCTTGGTGCGGCCGTCCAGGTCGAGCAGCGTGCCGAGGATGCCGCCGAGCGCGATGCTGATAATAAACAGCACCGGAAATTCACTTTTGGGCATGTTCTGCACAAAGGTATTGGCGCCCAGCGCCAGCGAGGCAAGCCCCATGGCGTTGTACAGGACATTCTGGTATTTCTCCCCGAGGCCCTTCTTGAGGAGGCTCCCGACGACGGAGCCGACGATAATACACCCGGTATTGACGATTGTTCCTAACATAACAATCGCAAATATACCAAGTTTTTACAGATTTACAGCAAGCAATTCCTTACCGATTTGGTGCAGTCCGGATTCGATTTTCTTTGCCTGGGCCGGGGAGATGTAGGTGTTCCCGCCTTTATAGTGGCGCATCAGGCTCGGGGAGATGCCTACACGTTCCGCAAACTTGGAGGCATTCAGAAAATCGAAAGCATTGAAGAAGGCAGAAATGTCATATTTGTAAGTAAAAGACAGATCCTGCAGCTCCCTGGGAATTGCACGCCCCTCTTCGGCATACATTTTAATCAGGTCCTCGTACCCGGCCAGCATCTCCGCCTTGGCCTCAGCAACCGAGGCACCACTGCCGTGCAGAACCGTCTTGAGGTTCTCGGTATAAACGGAATACCCGTTCCCGTCCTTTTCAATAATTGCCAGTGTCGTCATTTTGCTTCAACTTGTTTACAAAGTCTTCTTTGAATCCCTGGTTTCATCTCTTCGTTCCAATGTCGTGTTTTGTGCCATGCCTCACGAACACCCATCCGTGCTTGCCGGCGTATCTTTTAAACTCAGCCCAAGTCATAAGGCGGAGGGTTTAATGTTACAAATATAGCACATATTTGTGATACAAACAAATGAAATAGCAGTCATACAGCATCCTTTTTTTCTCCGAAGATGAGGATGCTTCGCTTTCAACCAAAGATGTGGGACGAATAGCCGAAAGAAATTGTTGTTTTTATGCGGTTTAAAGATTTTTATCAGGTTTTGGGACGAAATAGCCATACATCAGCAATAATAACGAGCCTACAAAAGGGTCATAGAAATAGACCAACAAAACCCCTAAAATGATGACAAATGGAATATAACGCCACTAATGTTTCGAAATAGCACGCTCCATTTTGAATTAACTTGCCGTAGAACGATATAAAATATACTGCTTTTGAAAGGGACTACGACGCGGGGTCGGGTTCGTCGTCCGGGGCGTCGGCCAGGGCGGGACGGAGGTCGCTGGTGAAGTACATGATGCCGACGAGGATGACGAAGAGGACCAGGGTGCCGGCCAGCAGGGCGTAGGTCTTCATCTGGAGGAGGATGTAGCAGACCACGTAGGCGAGCGCCACCAGGGCTCCGAGCAGCCAGGCCGTCCGGTCCTTGAGGATGCCGCGGAAGTAGCCCGTCAGGGCCGCGGCGGTCATGGCGGCGGCCAGCAGATAGGCCAGCCAGAAGGCCATCAGCTCGGAGAAGGACAGCAGCAGGGCATAGAACAGCACCAGCGACAGGCCGATGACCAGATACTGGATGATATGGATGCTCTTCTTGAAGACAAACTCCACGGCAAGGCCGGCCACGAACACGAGCAGGATGATCAGGATGCCGTACTTGGCGGTGCGGGTGGTCTGCTGGTACTGCGAGAGGGCGGGAAGCAGCTTGACGCCGAAACGGGTCCCTTCCGGCCGGCCCCGGTTGATGGCGGACACCGTCCAGGAGGCCTCGAAACCATCCTCTTCCACCTGGCGGTCGGCAGGAAGGAAGTCCCCGTCGAACGACGGCGTAGGGCAGTCAGCGCGCAGATTCACTTCAGTCAAGTCGCCGACCGGGCGGAAATAGATCGCTTCCGAACCCCGGAGGCGCATCCGGATCTCGAACGGGACCGGACGGTCCGTCCCGAACGCGTCCTTCGGCAGTTCGACGGCCTGCCGGACGGATTCGACGCCACCCTGCGTCACGGAATAATCCCGCCCGTCCAGGGAAAGGGAGACCGCCCCTTCAATCCCGCGCAAGTCGCTCAGATACAGGGCCAGCTCGGTCTCCTTCGTGAAATCCAGATACTTTTCGCTCAGGCGGAACTCTCCGCTGATGACGATATCCGCCGTGTACACCATTACATCATAGATAGACCGGTGCAGCTTCTGCGTCCGGGCCTCCACATCGTAATGGAGGCGGGTCGGGTGGACCGTCTCATAGATCCGGGTGTTCCCGTTCTTCTCCACCGCCTTCTCCTCATCCGTGAGGGCGCGGGAGAAGGAGAGCCGGGGCCCGGAAAGGGTCTGTTCGCGCCCCCAGCTGCCGGCGACTTCCGCGCGGGCCTCGTCGGCGCTTTGTTCTCGATCCCGGATCTGCGACTTGACCATGCCGAGCGGGATAAGCAGCAAAAGGGACAGAACAACCATGAAGATAATCTTCAGAAGCAGGGAGTTGGATTTTTTCGTTGCCATGATATTGTGTATTTTTTACGCAAAGAAAAGGCAAATAATCCAAACATCCAAATATTTTGTGTGAAAATTACGCAAAAACACAAAAAATAGGACTTTCGGCGGAAGTTCGCTATCTTTGTATTGCCATGGCGCAAGTATTTATCAGCTACTCCAAAAGGGATTGGATCACTCCGGACGGAACCCCCGTCGCGGGCAATCCGGTCGACCCGATCCTGGCGGCGCTGGACCGCGCCGGGATCAGCTATTGGATCGACCGGGAGCAGCTGTCGGTGGGCGAAACGTTCGCGGAGCGATTCGCGCAGAACATCAAGGCCTGCGACACCTTCCTGTTCCTCTCCTCGGAAGCGGCCAACGCCTCCCCCTGGACCCTGCGGGAGATCAGCACGGCCATCAGCGCGGACAAGCGCATCTTGCCGGTCCGCCTGGACCGGTCGGACTACAACGAAGCCGTGGCTTTCTACCTGTCCTCGGTGCAGTACATCGACTGGGTGGAACTGGGTGAAGAAGCGGCCCTGAAGCGTCTGGTTGGGGCCATTTCGCATCCCGCCGTGGATGCGGAGGGCATTGAATACGGCCGGCTGCCCGGCTTCACGCGCACGGTCCTGATCGTCGCGCTGGCGGTGCTGGCGGGCGTTTACGCCCTGCTGACGTATCTGTTCCTGTGGGCGACGACCATCCAGTCCAGCGAGGTCATCGCCGGCCTGGCCGGATATGCCGGGGAGTTCGCGCTGATGATGTCGGCGTATTACGTGTTGCGCCTGCTGCGCAAGCGCAAATCCTATTTCCTGATCCCGCTCCTTTGCATCGGTGTCCTGCTGGTGGCCGGGTTCCTCGGGCGCCGGGTGGATTTCTTCGTCTGCGCGGCGCTGCTGTCGGCCGGCTGGGCGGGAATCCTGCTCGCCTGCCTGTACCGGACGCCGCGCCGGGAGTCGCTCTTCCGGCAGATGAGCAAGGAGGACATCCTGCTGCGGATCAACGATCCCGAAAATCTGATCCTGGTCTATCTGGCGATCAAGGCAGCGCTCGTCGTTTTGGGCCATTTCTTCGACGGCCTGACGGACATCTCCTTCCTGTTCCGCTATTTCAATTAGAACTCGAGGCGGAAGCCCTTCCCTTTCATCTCAAGGTATTTCTCCCGGTTGAAGGAATACCGGGCCGGGATGCGCCGCGCCGTGCCGGCCGGCCTGTCCCCGACCTCAGTCAGCAGGCCGAGCTTGAGGATCTTGGCCGCGAAATTGCGCCGGTCGAACCGGACGTCCAGGATGGATTCGTACAGGGCCTGCAGCTGCGGCATCGTGAAGACTTCCGGCAGCAGCTCGAACCCGACGGGCTCGAAATGGATTTTCTCGCGGAGCTTGCCGAGCGCCACGCGAAGGATACGGTCGTGGTCAAACGCCAGCGGGGGCACTTCCCGGACCGGGAACCACCTGGCCTGCGCGGCGTCGTCGCCGCCTTGGACCTCCGCTTTCCGCACCAGGGCGAAATAGGCGATGGTGATGACCCGCTCCCGCGGATCGCGGTCCACTTGCGTGAAAGTGCCGAACTGCTCGATGGCGGCCGGGCGCAGGCCGGTCTCCTCCAGGAGCTCGCGCAGGGCGCCGGTGTCCGCGTCCTCGTCGATCTTCATGAAGCCGCCCGGGAAGGCCCAGCGGCCCTGGAAAGGCTCCAGCCCGCGCTGCACGAGCAGCACGGAAAGGCCTTCCGTGACATCGTAGCCGAAGATTACGCAATCCGTGGTGACGGCCGGGTGGGGATATTTGTAGGTATAGGGCATCTAGTCGTTGTTCAATTCTTTGACGTCCACCTCGGCGCGCTCGCTCTCGCCGAGGAGCCATTCGCTGAAGTAGTCGGCCATGCGGTAGAAGAAGTACTCGTTCATGTCCCCGAATCCGTGGCGCTGGCCGGGGAGGATCAGCAGATCGAAGCGCTTGTTGGCCCGGATCAGGGCGTTGACGACGCGGATGGTGTTGGCGGGGTTGACGTTGTTGTCGATGTCGCCGTGGACCAGCATCAGGTGGCCCTTGAGGTTGGCGGCAATCTCCGGGTTGGTCTCGATGTGGTAGACGAAGGTCGTGTCGCTCTGCTCCACCTTCTCGGTCACGCCGTGGTGCGTCTCGCTCCACCAGCGGTTGTAGATGCTGTTGTCGTGGTTGCCGGCGCAGGACACGGCGGCCTTGAAGAAGTCGGGATACTTGAGGATGGCCGCCGTGGACATGAAGCCGCCGCCGGAGTGACCGTGGATGCCCACGCGCCCGATGTCAATCCACGGATAGCGGCCTGCAAGCTGCTGGATGGCGTATTTCTGGTCCTCCAGGCCATAGTCACGGAGATTGCCGTAGCCGTAGTTGTGGTACCACTTGGAGCGGTTGGGATGGCCGCCGCGGTTGCCCACCGTGATCACGATGAAGCCGATCTGGGCGAGGCGGTCGGTGCGCACCATGCCCTTGGACCAGGCGATGTTGTTGGCCTCCACCTGCGGGCCGGGATAGACATAGTCAATGATCGGGTACACGCGCGTGGAGTCGAAGTCGAAGGGCTTGTACATCGCGCCGTAGAGGTCCGTCACCCCGTCGGCGGCCTTTACCTTGAAGCGCTCCGGCATCTTGTAGCCGGCAGCGTACAGCAGGCTCAGGTCGGCCTTCTCGAGGAGCGTCCGCTTGCCGTCGCGGCCGATCAGCCAGGCCTCCGGGGCGTAGTCCACGCGGGAGCAGTCCGCCACGACCCAGCGGCCGTCGTCGCTCGCGCTGCCCTCCACGTTCATGTCGTCCATGTCCAGCTGCTTGATGGGACCGCCGGACAGGGAGACGCGGTAGGTATGCATCTGGTAAGGGTTCTCGTCCTTATTCACGCCGCAGGCGGAGAAGAGGACGTAGCCCTCCTTCTCATTGACGCGCAGCACGTCCTCGACGTGGTACGCCCCCTCGGTGAGGTTGCGCACGAGCGTGCCGTCGGCATTGTACAGATACAGGTTGGCCCAGCCGTTGCGCTCGGACCACTGCAGGATCTGCCGTCCGCCGCCGATCAGGTGCAGCTGGCGGTCCTCCACGTAGGTGTTCATCCGCTCGGTGAGGATGGTGCGGGTGGAGTCGGCGGACAGGTCCACGCGGCACACGTCCATGCGGTGCAGGTCGCGCGAGCCGCGGGTCAGGTAGAAGCCGTCATTGTCGCCCAGCCACACGCGCGAGCGGTACTTGTCATAGGTCTCGCGATGGGTGCGCGGGCGCGTGGCGAAGTCCATCGTCTGGTCCTTGAAGGCCACCGTCTGGTAGCGCTTGGCCGTGCCGTCGGGCATGGAGAAGACATAGAGCTCCTCCTTGGGCCCCGGCTCGCCGGGCATCTGGTACTTGTAGGTCTCCAGGGTGGGGCGCGGGTTGCTCAGCGCATTGATCACCCACAGGTCCTTGATGGCGCGCATGTCATTTTTGATGATGGCGAAATGCTTGCTGTCCGGTGCCCAGACGACGGCCGCCATCGAGCGGCGGGTGGAATCCTCCTTCTCCGTGTCGCCCATGTAGTTGTCGCCGCTGTAGCCGTAGTTGCGGATGCCGTCGGTGGTGATGCGGTGCTCCACGATGGTGGAATCCTTCTCGTCCTCGGCGGCCTTCGCGAGGTTCTCGCGGTCCATCCAGTAAAGGTCGTAGTTCTTGGCGTACACGCCGGTCTCCCCATCCGGGGAAATGCTCGCCCACATGGGATACTCGCGCTTGTCGGGCTTGTACTCCGTGAGCGCGCCGGTGGCGATCTCATACTGGAAATGGTAGACCTTCTTGGTCATCGGCGGCTTCCGGGGGCCCTTGGGGGCCTCGGCGCCGTCCTTCTTGGTGTCGCGCTCCTGGCGCTTCTGCGCCACGGTGTCGACGACCTCCTGCGTGCTGCGGATGTCGAACTGGAAATACCTGTCGTCCTTGAGCCGGAGGTTCTCGATCGGCAGGTGCTGCGCGTCGAAGGGGTCGCGGACGGTTTCCGTAATCTGCATGGCGAGCTTCTCCATGTCGAACGCGCGGGTCTTGCTGCCCTTCTCCGGATCCACGATCCAGTACTCGGTGCCCGACGGGGTCTTCCACGCGTACCAGAACTTGTCCGAATCGCGGAACCAGTTGGGCTGGAGCGAGGTGGAAAACACCATCTGGGAGATCCGCTTCGCGGAAAACTGCGACGCGAGCTCATAGTTGGGCGAAGCTTTCGCGGGGCGCGCGCCCCGGGCGGAAAAGCCGCAGGACAGCGCCAGCAGGAGGAGGAAGAAGAACCTTTTCATGGGCAATCAAATGAATTTGGCGAACAATTTGCAAGGTAAAGATACGAAAATAAACTATCTTTACGGCAAATTAATACGCGACCATGAAAAGAATCCTCCTGATCATCGCTTCCGCCCTGCTCCTCTGCGGCACCCTGTGCGCGCAGGAAAAGGTCAAAACGGGCAAGACCCAATATAACTCCGTATTCGACCTGCTTCGCAACGAACCGGGCGTGACCGTGGGCAACGACGCCGGCCCCGGCACCACCCCGCGGATCTTCATCCGCGGCGTCGGCACCAACAGCGACCAGACCCAGCCGCTGTTCGTCGTGGACGGCATCATCACGGACAATGTGAGCTACCTCCTTCCGGAGGACATCTATTCCGTCGAGGTCCTCAAGGACGCCACGTCCTCCATCTACGGGATGCAGGGCCAGAACGGTGTCATCCTCTTCCGGACCAAGGCCGTCGTGGAGCAGGAAAAGCGCGCCGAGGAGCTCCGCAAGGCAGAGCGCAAGGCCGCCCGCGAAGCCCGTCGGAAGAAATAAGCGGGGAAAATAATATAACACATAGGGAAATGCCGCGGGCGAGCCCGAGGGCATTTTTTCTATATTTGTCCTCGTAAACACCGGATGAAAAACCGCGTCTTCTTATTGCTTTTCTCCTGTCTCCTTGCCGCTGCGTCCTGCGGCAAGGGGCAGGATGAGGCGTGCTACCGGATCGTGCTCTCGAGCCCTTCCGGGACGTGGCACCAGGAAGCCGCCCGGGCGCTGGAGCGGGAGATCTATGTCCACCGGGAGGTCGACCTGACGGTGCAATACGCCCGCTCGCTCGAGGACCAGATCGACTACCTGCAGGGCCTGAAGCCGGATGCGGTGGACCTGGTGATCGTGTCCCCGTTCCTCGACGTGGAGCTCACGCCCTCGGTGGAGCGGCTGTATGACCTCGGGGTGCCGGTGATCCTCTACGACAGGAAGGTGGACTCGGAGAAATACACCGCGTTCGTCGCCGCAGACAACTATCTGATCGGCCGGCAGATGGGCGACTATGCCAAAAGCCTGCTGACGGACGGGGGCAGGATCCTCCTGGTCCGCGGCAACCCTTCCACGACGCCCGACGAGGAGCGCTACGACGGATTCTGCGCCTCCATGCAGGAGGCCGTTTATTCCAGGAAATATGACATCGTGGCGGAATGCCAGGGCAACTACAGCACGGGCCGGAGCCGGGCGACGGTGCTGGAAGCCCTGCAGGCAATGCCCCGGGGAAGCCGCGTGGACGCGGTCGTCGCCTTCAACGACGACATGGCCCTGGGCGCCCGCCAGGCGTTCGACTCGCTCCGTTTCCAGAAACCCCTTCCTTATATCCTGGGCGTGAATGCGCTGCCGGGCCCGGACGGTGGCATCGAGATGGTGGACAAGGGCACGATCACGGCGTCCTTCTTCTATCCGCACGGCGCGCGCGAGCTGCTGGATGTCGCCCTGCAGATCCTGCGCGGGGCCCCGTATGAGCGGAATGTCGCCCTGAATACGACCTATGTCGACAAGACCAATGTCAAGGCGGTCCAGCTCCAGCGCGAGCAGATCGATCAGCAGTTGGAGCAGGTCGAAGAGCTCAACCGTGTCCTGTCGGAGAGCCTGGAGCGCTATACCGGACAGAAGACCCTGATGATGCTGGTCGTCACGGTCCTGGTGCTCATCCTGGGCATCGCCGCCATCCTGATGGTGCTGTACCGGACGAGCGTCAAGTCCCGTAAGCGGCTCGACGAGAACAACCGCGACCTCCGGCGCCTCACCCGGGAGCTGGAAGACGCCAACCAGGCGAAACTCCAGTTCTTCACCAACATCTCACATGAGTTCAAGACGCCGCTGTCGCTGATCCTGAACCCGCTGGAGACCATGCTGGAGAGGCGGGACCTCCCGGCGGAGGAGCGCGAGAGCCTGACGATGATGCAGCGCAACGCCGGCCGCCTGCAGGCGCTGATCAACGAGATCCTGGACTTCCGCCAGTACGAGGAGGGCAAGATGAAGGTCAACCCCACGCCGGTCGACCTGGAAGCCTTCCTGCGGGAGATCAACGGCCTGTTCGCGGACTTCATCCGCACGAAACAGGTCAAGTTCACCTTCGAGACGATGGCGGTGTCCTACCACATGCTGCTGGACAGGGGGATGGTCGAAAAGATCTATTTCAACCTGCTCTCCAACGCCTTCAAGTTCGTCCGGGAGGCCGGCGAAGTCCGGGTCCGGATGCGCCCGACGCTGCAGGGCGGACGGCGCATGGTGGAGGTATCGGTGTTCAACAGCGACTCGTACATCCCGGAGAGCGAGCTGAAAGACATCTTCCAGCGTTTCTACAAGATCGACTCCTCGGACGACTCCTCCGGGACGGGCATCGGCCTGGCGCTGGCGGCGGCGCTCTCGGATGCGCTCGAAGGGGACATCCATGCGTCCAGCGAGGAGGGCATCGGTACCACGTTCACGTTCCGGCTGCCGTTCAAGAGCGCCGAGCTCCCCGCCGGGGAATCCGCCGGACACGCGACCTCGTCGTACGCAAAGGACAAGCTGTGGCAGGTCAGCTTGCCGGAGAAGGATTTCTCGATGCTGGACGAGACGGACGACGGCCTGCGGCCGCGGGTCCTGGTCATCGACGACAACGCCGACATGCGCCGCTACCTGAAAAGTATCCTGAAGGAGGAGTATTTCGTCTATGTGGCGGAAGACGGCCGGGAGGGCATCCAGCGCGCCATCCAGATCCTGCCGCGCGTCATCATCTGCGACATCCTGATGCCGGGCGTGGACGGCTACGAGGTCTGCAAGGTCCTGAAGGAAGACGCCCGCACCAGCGCAATCCCCATCGTCCTCCTGTCGGCCTGCTCCATGGACGAGCAGATCGCCCAGGGATTCGAGAGCGGGGCGGACGCCTATATCCGCAAACCCTTCGGCGCCCAGGTCCTCAAGGTCCGGATCCGCAACCTGATCGAGAAGGTCGACACGATCCGCAAGACCACGGGCAACGACTGGCTCATCGGCAGCGACAAGGCGATCAACTCCACCCAGGAGGCCTTCCTCTCCCGGATCAAGAAGTACATCGAGCAGCACCTGACGGAGGAGATCAGCATCCCGGACCTGATCCAGGACACCTGCGTGTCCAAGTCTAAGTTCTACAGGGATTTACGGGAGATCACGGACTACTCCCCGACCGACATGATCAACCTGATCCGGATCAGGCGGGCCCTCAACCTGATCATCTCCGGCGGCCGCAACATCTCCGAGGCGGCCCTCGAGTCGGGTTTCTCCTCCACTGCTTATTTCTCCCGCGTCTTCCTCAAATACTACAAGGAGACGCCGGGCAGCTGGGTCAAGCGGAATACCCAGGGAAGAGCATCCGGACCCTCTCGGTAAGGCAACCGTTATTTCGATGGGATTTGTTCGACCTGCACGGGGTCGGAGAGCAGGACGTCTTCCAGCTGCTTTGTGCTCCAGCTCACCGCACCGGTGGTGAACTCCGGGACGTTGTAGGATTTGAACAGGCGCCGGTTCTGTGCCGGGTCCTTCTGCGGCAGCAGGAAGGGTTTCCGCCCCCGGCCGTTTTCATCGACATAGGAGAAATACAGGCGCGTGTAGGACCCGTCGTCCCGGCGGGAGGTGAAGACAATCCAGCGCGAATTGGAGCTCCAGGCCTTGAAGCTCTCCGCCTTGTCGGAATTGATCTCGTCCATCGGCCGGGTCTGCCCCGTGGAGAGATCCGTGATATAGATGTCGCCCGACTCGTGCCAGACATGGAACGAGCCGTAGCTTCCCACCCCGCTCAGCAGGAAACGCCCGTCGGGCGAAGGCCGCGGCGTGACGGCGCTGAGGCTGTCGGCCACGGCGTCGAAGACCAGCCGGGGCGTTCCGAATGTCCGCGTCTGCGGGTCAAAATCCAGACAGAAGATGTTGTAGCGGATGCGGTCCGTGTGCAGGAAGGCGTTGGTGCCGGGGTCCGCGCCCCAGTCCGGCAGGTAGGAGGACGCATAGTAGAGCGTCTTTCCGTCCGCAGCCCAGTAGGGGAAGGTCTCGTAGGCGAGGGAATCGTGGACGATGTAGCTCACCTGGTCCCGCTCCACGTCGTAGAGGATGAGGTCCGAGGCCGAATCGTACACTTCGATCCGCTGCCGGTGGGTGCGGAAGAAGCCCTGCGCGGTCTTGTTGACCGAATAGGCGATCAGCGGCTCGGTGGGATGCCACGAAGGATAGACTGCGTTGGAGATGAGGTCGCCGGTCTTAAACGCCACCTTCTTGGCGCGGTCGCCGGTCACGACGACGGTCCCGCCCGCGCCTTCCCGCGCGTGGAACTGGAAGTTGTCCGGGCAGTAGTTCTGGAAGGAGTGGCAGTTGATGCACTGCTGCTCCACCCGGCCGCTGAAGAGCTGGTTGTTATAGAGGTCGCGCTCGCGGAAGGACGTCAGGTCCCGCTGGCGGAGGACCAGGCTCCCGTAGCTGGAGTAGCCGGGCTCGATGAGCCGGTAGGTCACGTAAGGGTCTATTTCATCAGCAGATACCTCGATGCGGTAGTCCGGCAGACGGAGCCACTGCCCGTCACGCCGGACGTACACCGTCCCCTGGATCGCACTGCCCCGGGCGCCGGCGGTCAGGCGCCGCCAGGCCTTCTGCGGAATGCGGATTTCCGGCCCCCGGAGGACCAGCTCCCCGTCCGGGCCGGACAGCACGGCCACGCAGGCGTCGGCAGGATTGAGGATGTCGAAATTGAGCGGCGCGATGTTGGCGGGGATGACGATGTCCGTATAGTCCGGGTAGAGCGCCGGAGCCTCCCCGGCCGGCGACGCATCCCGCCAGCCGCCCGGAGTACAGGCGGCGGGGACCAGCAGGGCCAGCAGGAGCATCCAGCGTGCGCAGCGTCTCATCATCGGTTCGGGTTGATGTCTACGTATAAATAATAATACCAGTAGGTCCCTCCGTAGTGGTCGGCGAACCAATCTTTCGTCTTCTTCGCGTCCAGGTCGCGGGCATTGTTGGCGTCGGCGCCGAACCTGGAGAAGCGCTTCAGGACGGCGACCTTGTCCGAGAGCACCGCCGTGAGCGCCCGCATCAGTTCGGGATCGCCCATCTCGCTGCCGAAGAGCGCGGCGCCTTCCGCCAGGGCGGTGCCGACGCGCGCGTCCGGGACTTGCTCGAGGCGGCTGAACAGGCAGTCCAGGGTTCTGTCCGGATCCTTCTGGATGAGATAGGTCGCCGCCTGCCACTCGAACACGGATTCGTTGACGTATTCGGGATTCGCGAAATGGGCAAACAGCATCTCCTGCAGGGAGCCGGAGGCCTCGAAGGCCGTCGGGGTGTCCTGGAGGAGGGGGCGAAGGCGCCGGTATTCCGGGTCCGCATCCATCAGGGCCGGGTTGTCCAGGAACGCCCGGTACCGGCGGACCCATTTGCCCTCGAACCAGTTGGCGTCCACCATGTCCAGGTACTTCCGGGCCAGCTCGTATTCGCCGCTGACCAGGGCCGTCCGGGCCTGGTATTTATAGTAATGGATGTTCTTGCAGAATGTGGAGGAATGCTCCATGGCCAGGCGGTCGCAGGCATTGATCATCCCGCAGTAGTACAGCACCGGCACGGCGCAGATGTTGGCGATGGGGAACGGCGCCAGCGTGTGCAGCGGAGCATCCCCGTCCGGATACTGGAACATCTTCTCCGTCAGGGTGCCCTTCTGGTACAGGGCCACGTCGCGGTACAGGACGTGGATGCGGTTGGGATCCTGCTGTCTGGCGGCCAGTTTCAGGACTTTGTCCCAATCCTGTCCGTCGACAGCCCGCTCCATGGCCAGGACCGTATGGAAGCCCCGGTCCCAACAGGACCCGGCGCCGACGGCCAGCAGCGCGGCCCCCAGCAGCGCCGGCACCGCAAGGCGGCCCGCCCGCCGGAGAAAGCAGAGCGCGACCGAGGCGGCGGCAGCCAGCATCAGGGGGACCAGACAGATGACATTGTCCAGGAATTCCAGATACGGCAGCGCGGAGAAATACACGTACTTCCGGTGGATCCTCGGGAAGATCCCGGGAAGGTCCCGGCACAGCCACGGCACGGCTACGGCCGTCACGACCGCCACGGCCAGCTCCGCGAAGCCGCGTTTCCCTTCCCGAAGGGCCAGCAGCGCCATCAGGAGGGCGGCGAGCAGCGCGAAAGCGCCAAACAGCGGGTAGCCGGCCAGCACGGCCGCTGCCACGAACAGCGGGCCGCTGCGCCGTCCCGCGAAACACCCCCGGTACAGCAGGACCAGGGCTGCAGCAGCGCAGAATCCCAGCAGCTGCGAATACAGGAGGCCGTAGGTCCGGAACAGATAAACGGAATAGTCCAGCCGGGTGACGAACAGCAGCACGAACAGGGCGGGCAGGGCGGCGAGCCAGACGGCCCGCCCCTCCAGGCCGAAGGCCTTTTCCGTGAGGAAAGTGAGCAGGCACATCAGGAGCGCGAAAAACGCGGCCCCCAGCACGGGACAGTGGCAAAACTGCGTCAGGAACGCGCCGGCAAGGGCCAGGACCCCTCCCGGCTGCTCAAAGAACACCCGCAGCCAGTCCCCCTCCGGGCAGAACAGCGAAAACTGCTCCAGATGATACAGCAGTCCTGTCTTGAAGATCACCAGAAACAGGAAGCCGAACAGGCCGGAAAAGAGGATATGCTTGCAGGATTTCAGCATGACTTGGACAAAGATAGCGGTTTTTCCGCGCAAATGCGTATCTTCGTTCAGAGTAATCGTATCTACTTATGAGACGCATCTTTTTCCTTGCAGCGCTCCTGCTGCTCTGTGCCGGGGCGCAGGCCCAGCCGCAGCGCCCGGCCCCGGCCGCGCAGCCGGAGGTCTTCACCGGCGTGGTCATCAACCCGGATTACAGCGTCACCTTCCGCTACAGGAACCCCAAGGCCGTCAAGGTCGAGGTCTCGGGTGAATTCATGGAGGGCTCGGCCGAGCTGAAGGAGGCCGGCGGCGTGTGGACCTATACCACCGGCCCGCTGGCGCCGGAGCTGTATTTCTACAGCCTCACGGTGGACGGTGCCCCCATCCTTGACCTCAGCTGGTCCGTGGTCAAGGACATCCCGCGCTGGATGAACTATTTCATCATCAGCAAGGAACCGGGCGACCGGGGCGACGTGTACGGCGTCAACGACGTGCCCCACGGCACCGTCGCGTCGCGCTGGTACGACAGCGCCACCTTCCACACGCGCCGCCGTGTCAACATCTACACCCCGCCGGGATACGAACAGAACCCGAAGAAGAAATACCCCGTCTTCTACCTCCTCCACGGCAACGCCTGCGACGAGAACTCCTGGCTGGACCTCGGCCGCGCCGCGCAGGTCCTTGACAATCTGATAGCGGCCGGCAAGGCTGCGCCCATGATTCTCGTGATGACCAACGGCAACCCGGCCCAGCAGGCCGCCCCGGCCTATTTCGGCGACACCTACACCAACGGCAACACCCTCCCGGGCATCGCCGCTTTCACGGATTCTTTCCCGGAGATCATCACTTTCATCGACAGCAACTACCGGACGATTAAGAACAAGAGCGGCCGCGCCATCGCCGGCTTCTCGATGGGCGGCGGCCACGCCTTCACCATTTCCAAGGACTATCCCAACACCTTCGACTACGTGGGGCTCTTCTCCGCGGCGGGCAGCAACATCAGCGACCCGGCCCAGAAGCAGAAACTCCTGGACATGCAGAAGAACGGCTACAAGCTATACTACATCGGCTGCGGCACGGAGGACTTCCTGCACCGCAGCGTGCTGAATTACAACCAGCAGCTCGACGAGATCGGATTCAAGTACTTCTACCGCGAGACCCCCGGCGGCCACACCTGGGGCCCCTGGCGGATCTATCTCAGCGAGATGGTCCAGATGCTCTTCAAATAGAGGCTCAATACTTAATCGTAGCGCAGGTCGAAGGAATATTCTCCCAGAATCACCGGAGAATAACCCTCCGAGAAATGGTCTGCCGGGATGTCGCGGGACAACTTGTAGATGTACGTAATCTGAAAGGATGATCCCTCGCGCTTTTCGAGTTCCGCGATTTTCGTCCGGTACTTGGCTTCACATTCCTTGATGGCCGCCAGGGTGGTGTTGTACCGGGCCAGGGCTTTCTCGTCATCCGGGCCATACTTGCGGTTGGTCACGTCAATCTGCCAGATATCATTGGCCCCCAGCGCCGCGAAATCTTCCCGAAGCCGCACGTAGAACGCCTGGATATCCGGATCCGCGATCTCCCGCGGCTGCGTATAATTCTCTTCGTTAAAGAAGAACGAGTAATTGGTAAGCGTAATCTCTTTCTCGCACGAAGCGAACATGCCCGCCGCGAGCAGCAGTCCGCAAATGCCTTTCAGTCCATTCATACAACAGCGTAACTTGGTTTTCGGCCCGAAGATACAAAAAAATATGCATCTTAAGGCGCCCCGGCTTGATTGACACTGTTTGGCAAAGCGATTCCGTAGCTTTGCCGCCGTGGTCACGTACTATTACAAGAATCCAGAAGAAGCCCTCAGGCGGGCGAAGGCGGCGGGCAGGCAGCCCGGCTGCTGGTGGGGTGGCATAACCCTACCGAGCGGCAAGAAAGGCTGGGCCATTTACAAAGCCGGGAAGGTGGTAGAACAGTATGCGGTGATGTAAGGGTGGTGCTATTGTAGGAATCGTGTATTTTTTGCTAAATTTACACGATTGAACACTAAGGCTTATGGCTAAGAAAAGCAACATAGCGGTTGCCGCGAAGAGATTTTCAGATAAGTGGGCCGGACAGGGCTACGAGAAGGGGCAAAGCCAGACATTCTGGCTGGAGCTCCTGCAGACCGTGTATGGAATCCAGGATCCATTCTCCTATATTGACTTCGAGGGGCAGATCAAGAACCGCAACTCCACGTCCTTCATGGATGCGTATATCCCATCCACGCGGGTCCTCATAGAGCAAAAGAGCATTGAGAAAGATCTCTCCAAGCCGGTCCCCCAGTCTGACGGTTCTTTGCTGACTCCCTATGAGCAGGCCAAGAAGTATGTGGTGGAGATGCCTTTGAGTAAGCACCCCCGGTGGGTCATTACCTGCAACTTCCAGGAATTCCGTATCTATGATATGGAGAATCCGCAGGGAGAACCGGAGATCGTCAAGCTGAAGGATCTTGAAAAGGAGCACTTTCGGCTTTCTTTCCTGGTTGACGAGAGTTCTGTCCACACCAAGAAGGAAGTGGAGGTGTCAATGGCCGCCGGTCGTATTATCGGAGAGATCTATGATGCCTTCCTGAAGGAATACAAACATCCCGAGGACCCTCACACCCTGCGGAGCCTGAATATCCTGTGTGTTCGCCTGGTGTTCTGTCTCTATGCCGAGGATGCGGGCCTGTTCGAAAGCCATTCCCAGTTCCACGACTATCTGGTGCAGTTCAAGCCCGGGACGGGCGACATGCGCCGCGGCCTGCTGGAGTTGTTTGAAGTGTTGAACACGCCGCTTGCCGAGCGCGATCCGTACCTCCCGGACGACCTGCTGGCATTCCCGTATGTCAACGGCGGCCTCTTCTCGGAATATGGCATCGAGGTGCCGCGGTTCAATGAGCGGATTGCAAACCTGCTGCTCAAGCAAGCCAGCGACGACTTCGACTGGAGCAAAATCTCCCCGACCATCTTCGGCGGCGTCTTCGAGAGCACGCTGAACCCGGAGACCCGCCGGAAGGGCGGTATGCACTATACCTCCATTGAGAACATCCACAAAGTTATTGACCCGCTCTTCCTGGACGACCTCAAGGCGGAACTGGACGAGATCAAAGCAGAGCCGACCGAAAAGAAACGTATCGCGCTGGCACAGGCATTCCAGGATAAGATTGCCGGGCTCAAGTTCCTCGACCCGGCCTGCGGCAGCGGCAACTTCCTGACGGAAACCTTCCTATCGCTGCGTCGCCTGGAGAATGAAGCCATCCGAATCATTTACAAGGGACAGATGATGATGGGCGTATTTGTCAACCCCATCAAGGTGTCCATCAACCAGTTTTATGGCATTGAGATCAACGACTTCGCGGTTTCTGTAGCGATGACCGCCCTGTGGATCGCGGAGGCGCAGATGCTCTTTGAGACAGAGAAACTGATGCAGGTCAACCTGGACTTCCTGCCGCTGAAGAAGTATACGAATATCAAGGAAGGGAACGCCCTGCGGCTGGATTGGTCATGCTGGGAGGAAGAGGAGGATTCAGCAGTTGTACTGGCGGAGCATACGCACATATACCCAACGCGTACAGCACCGAATGGTTTCCTTCAGGAGCCCGTCGTCAAATACGGCTCCGTAGATGTCTATAGCCCGGATGTCCGGATCCACACGACAGGCAAGGTCAAGACGTCCCGCCGTGTTCAGTTTGACTACATCATGGGTAATCCACCGTTCATCGGCGTAAATTATATGTCGAATAGCCAGCGCGAGGATATGGATTATATCTGGAGTGAAACCAAAAGAGGAAAACTGGATTATGTCACGTGCTGGTATATAAAAGCGGCAACCCTAATGATAGGGACAAAGACTAAAGCAGCTCTTGTATCAACAAACTCTGTGACGCAAGGAGAACAAGCATCCGTTCTTTGGAAAGCCCTCTTTGACAAAGGTGTCCACATAGATTTTGCCCATCGCACTTTTATTTGGGATAGTGAAGCAACGCAAAAAGCACAAGTTCACTGTGTTATTATTGGTTTTAGTTCTGCTCCAAACACAAAACCAAAGCATATCTATTCAGCAGGGAATGATATTGTAGCAAATACTATTAACGGATACCTTCTTGATGCCCCAATAGTCTTAATTGAGGAGAGGAGTAAACCTCTTTCAGCGATCCCTGGCATTGTTAGAGGGAGCCAGGCTACAGATGATGGCTATTATCTTTTTACTCCCGAAGAAAAGAAAGAATTCCTTGCGAAGGAGCCAAAAGCAGAGAAGTACTTTAAACGGTTCATGATGGGGCGGGAATTCATCAACAATATCGAAAGATGGTGTTTATGGATGCCAAACATCACCCCAGCAGAGCTAAAGGCGTGTCCAGAAGTGTTAAAGCGTGTCCAAACTGTTAAGACGTTTCGTGAGGCAAGCAAGAACAAGCAAACTCAGCAATCGGCTGATATACCCTGGCGTTTTGGCCAGTATCGTGCGCCGGCACCGCACTATATTGCTTTTGCAAAGGTCTCTTCAGAACGCCGTCTTTATGTGCCTTTTGGATTCTTGACAGATGACATTATTCCTGGAGATAAACTATTTACCATCCCAGATGCTACTACTTATATGTTTGGCGTTTTGACATCAAACGTACATATGGCGTGGATGAGAACAGTATGTGGACGCCTAAAAAGCGATTATAGTTACTCGACGACGATAGTATACAACAATTTCCCATGGCCAATGCCTACGGAGGAGCAGAAGACGAAAATTGAGGTAACGGCCCAAGCAATTCTCGACGCCCGTGCGTTGTATCCGGATTCTTCGCTTGCCGATCTGTATGACGCTCTTACGATGCCCCTTGAACTCCGCAAAGCCCACCGCGCCAACGACGCTGCTGTCATGGAAGCCTACGGTTTCCGCAAGGACATGACCGAGCCGGAGATCGTCGCCGAGCTCTTCAAACTATACCAGGCGCTGACGCTCAATAAGAAATAAGTTCATCTTTTTGTGACCTCGACAATGGACAAATCACCGAAGTTGGACTACAAAGCAATAGCCAGTCAAATCTATGACTGGCTCAAGACCCGGCGTAGTAAAAAGGAGATCTCAACCCGAGATGTTGTCAAGGTGTTGGGCGGCCAGGATGGCAGCATCGCGTGGGATGAAAACGATTGTTGGCAAATCCACGAATGCCTTCTCAACAAGATTAAGAAGGAGCGTGAGTATGTCGCGGATTTCTCCGCATACAAAGACATGTATGTCGGGTTGCCCTACAATATTCCCTTTGTTTTTCGGAAGAAATAGGGAAGGGGTCGGCGAATAACGAGCTGCCGGGAGCGCTGGAGGGGTTCTCCGCTCCCGGCGGGGCGAGTGCCTCCAAAGACATCTCAGGAAACAAGGATTGCCTCGTTTTGATTTGCATAGTTTTTGCTATATTTGCGAGGACAACTAAAAGCCAATGATGCCATGAGTTACGAATACACAGTACATATTCCGGAAAACGAACGCAACCTGTTCAGAAGCATTGCGAAAAAGATGGGCTGGAAAGCTACCCCCACCCGGGGGCGGCGGCTATCAGCCTACGAAAAATCAAAGTTGGAAGCAAAACAGAAGGAGTATAAGGAGTTCTCTTCTGTTGATGCCCTGCTCGCAGATCTGAACAATTAGCTATGTACATTATCCGACGCACGACCCAGTTCAAGAAGGACTGGAAGAGATGCCAAAAACGCGGCCTTCCGATGGAGGAATTGGTGACCGCCATTACCATTCTTGCTGAAAAAGGATGTCTTCCGCCAGAGTACAAACCACACAGACTGACCGGGAACAGGCTCGGTGAGTGGGAATGCCATATTCAGCCGGATTGGCTTTTGGTGTGGGAGCTGGATGATGAATATCTTACACTATTGTTGTTGAATACCGGAACACACGCCGATATCTTCAAGAAGTAACCAGGCCGACGAATAACGAGCTGCCGGGAGCGCTGGAGGGGTTCTCCGCTCCCGGCGGCTGGTTTTTTCGCTTCCCGGGAGCGCTGGGGACCGTTTCCGCTCCCGACGGGAGATCCCGGGTCAAGCCCGGGATGACGGGACGGTCATCCCGGAAATGACGAGCGCGGGAGCTATTTGTTCCGGAGAACGGTCTGACCGTCGGCGGCGTCGACTTCGATGGCGGAGTCCTTGTGGATCTTGCCCTCGAGGATCTCGCGGGCGAGTTTGTTGACGAGCTCGCGCTGGATCAGGCGCTTGACCGGGCGGGCGCCGTAGACGGGATCGTAGCCGTTCTCGACCATGTCGTCCTCGAAGGCGCGGGTGTAGGTCAGGGTGACGTTTTCCGCTTCGAGCTTCTTCTGCAGGATCTCCATCTGGATGCGCACGATCTGCCGGATGTCGTCCGGGGTCAGGGGATCGAAGACCACGATCTCGTCGATCCTGTTGAGGAACTCCGGCCGCATGCGCAGGCGCAACTCTTCCTCCTTTAAGTTGGAGGTCATGATGAGGATGGTGTTCTTGAAGTCCACCGTGCGGCCCTTGTTGTCGGTCAGGCGGCCGTCGTCGAGCACCTGCAGGAGGGTGTTGAACACGTCCGGGTGGGCCTTCTCGATCTCGTCCAGCAGGATGACGGAGTAGGGCTTGCGCCGCACCGCCTCGGTCAGCTGGCCGCCTTCGTCGTAGCCGATGTAGCCCGGAGGGGCGCCGATCAGCCGGCTCACCGTGTGGCTCTCCTGGTATTCGCTCATGTCGATGCGCGTCATCATGGATTCGTCGTTGAACAGGAACTCCGCGAGGGCCTTTGCGAGCTCGGTCTTGCCGACGCCGGTGGTGCCCAGGAACAGGAACGAACCGATGGGGCGGTGTTCGTTGGACAGGCCGGCGCGGCTGCGGCGCACGGCGTCGGACACGGCCGCGATGGCCTTGTCCTGGCCGACCACGCGCTTGTGCAGCCCGGCTTCCATACGGAGTAGTTTCTCTTTCTCACTTTCAAGCATGCGCGCCACCGGGATGCCGGTCCAGCGGGCCACGACCTCGGCAATGTCCTCGGGGTCGACGGCTTCGTTGATGATGGGCTCCTTGATGGCCGCCTGCTTGGCGGACAGTTCGTCGATGCGGGCGCGGGCCTGGGCGATCTTGCCGTAGCGGAGCTCGGCGACCTTGCCGTAGTCGCCCTGGCGCTCGGCAATCCGGGCTTCGTTCTCGTCGTCCTCGATCTCCTGGCGGGCCTTCTGCAGCGCGGACACGATCTCTTTCTCCTCGCTCCATTTCTTCATGAGCTCTTCGCGTTTGGCCTTGAGCTCCGCGAGCTCGGCGTCGATCTTTTCCGCCTTGAGCGAGGTGCTCTCGCGCTTGACGGCTTCCTTCTCGATCTCGAGCTGGCGGATGCGGGAGTTGAGGTTGTCGATGGGCTCCGGGACGGAATTCATCTCCAGGCGGAGCTTGGAGGCGGCTTCGTCGATGAGGTCGATGGCCTTGTCCGGGAGGAAGCGGTTGCTGATGTAGCGGTGGCTGAGGTTGACGGCGGCGATGAGCGCGTCGTCCTCAATGCGCACGCGGTGGTGGTTCTCGTATTTCTCCTTGAGGCCGCGCAGGATGGCGATGGACTCGGCGGGGCTCGGCTCGTCCACCATCACTTTCTGGAAACGGCGCTCCAGGGCCTTGTCCTGCTCGAAGTACTTCTGGTATTCGTCCAGGGTGGTGGAGCCGATGGTGCGCAGTTCGCCGCGCGCGAGCGCAGGCTTGAGGATATTGGAGGCGTCCATGGCGCCCGAGGAGCGCCCGGCGCCCACGAGGGTGTGGATCTCGTCGATGAAGAGGATGATCTCGCCGTCGCTGTCGACGACTTCCTTGACGACGCCCTTGAGCCGCTCCTCGAATTCGCCCTGGTACTTGGCGCCTGCGATCAGCGCGCCCATGTCCAGGGAGAAGACCTTGCGGCTCTTGAGGTTTTCGGGCACTTGCCCGTTGACGATCTTGGTGGCGATGCCTTCCGAGATGGCGGTCTTGCCGACACCCGGCTCACCGACCAGGATCGGGTTGTTCTTTGTCCGGCGGCTCAGGATCTGCAGCACGCGGCGAATCTCCTCGTCGCGGCCGATGACCGGGTCGAGCTTGCCTTTGGCCGCGGCCTCGTTGAGGTCTACGGCGTATTTGCTTAAGAATTCGTGCTTGTTTTCCATATCCTGTCGTCGGCCCGCTAGTGGGCCGGAAATCCAACGCTCAAATCCTGCGCCACTGACAATTTGTCAGCGGAGCGGGCAGTCGATCAAGCCTTTGATTATTTGGGAAAAAGCCGTACCTTTAGTCCCATGCGCAAAACTTTTCTTTCGTTCTTGTTATTCAGCATCGTATGCTGTGCTTCGGCCCAGCCGCTGCGAATCCTGGCCGGCTGCTACAACGACGATGCCCCGGCCCTTCCGGGCGCCGTCCTGCTGCGTTTCAACCCGTCCGACGGCGGCACGGAGCAGCTCGCGGCGGCTGCCGTGCGCAACCCTTCTTTCATCATTCCGTCGACGGACGGGCGCCTCGCCTGGTCGGTCTGCGAATTCCATGACGGCACGCAGGGCGCGTACGCCTACAGCCTGACGGCGGACGGCCTCGAGCCGCTCGGATTCCAGTCCAACTGCCCCGACGGCACGGGCGGCGGCGATCCCTGCAACATCCTGTATCTGGCCGGATTCATCCTCACAGCGGACTATACCGGCGGGGCGGTGTCCGTCTTTCCGGTGGGCCCGGATGGCAACCTCGGGCCGCTGCGGCAGCGTTTTGATTTCGGGGAAGGGTCCCATATCCATTGCTGCGCGGTCTCTCCGGACGGGCGCTATGTGCTGGCCTCCGACCTGGGTTGCGACCTGATACGCCGCTTTCCCATCCAGGCGGGAGAGCTCCCTGTTGGCGAACCGGAAATCGCTTACCGGGCCACGCCCGGGAGCGGACCGCGGCACTTCGTCTTCAGCGCCGACGGGCGCTTCTGCTACCTGCTCGGCGAGCTGGGCGACACGCTCACGGTGCTGCGCTACGAGGACGGCGCCCTCACGCCCGTCCAGGAGCTGAAGGCCTACCGCGGTCGCGGCAAGGGCAGCGCTGACATCCATTTCTCGCCGGACGGCCGCTTCCTCTACACCAGCCACCGCCTGCGCCGCGACGGGATCGCCACCTTCCGGGTGGACCCGCAGAGCGGGAAAGTCCGACGCGCGGGCTTTCACCGCACGGGTACGCATCCGCGCAATTTCGCCATCACCCCCGACGGCCGCTGGCTGCTCTGCGCCTGCCGTGACGCCGACGCCATCGAGCTCTACGCCATTCGCCCGCGCAGCGGCCGCCTGCGCCGCACCGGCCGCGTCATTCCCCTCCATCGTCCTGTCTGCGTTCAGGTCCTGTAATACGTCATTCCGGGCTTGCGCTGTCGTCATTTCCGGGCTTGACCCGGAATCTCAAAAAACCGACAAAAAAATTTGGTGTTTCAAAAAATGTATCTATCTTTGCAGTCCCAACGCTAAGCAAACGGGTTTGCGGAAATAGCTCAGTTGGTAGAGCGCAACCTTGCCAAGGTTGAGGTCGCGGGTCCGAGCCCCGTTTTCCGCTCAACGATGAATGACAGCCATCCGGCTGTCATTCGGCGTTTCAGGCAGTCTGGTTCCAGGACCCGCGGCCTCAACGGACCCCGATATAATAGACATTTTGATATAATAGACACGACCTCAACAAAAAACACCCGGCCTGCGGAGGTCGGGTGTCATGGTCTTGGTGACAGGAGATTACTCCGTCGGGGCGTCCTGCTGGATCGGGGCGGACGGGAAGGCCGGCTGGGCGTCGGTGGCGACGTTCTCAATCTGGTCGGTCACGTCGATGGCGGTGCCGTTGGTGCCGGTGGTGAAGGAGGAGACGATGGCGATCACGAGGATGAATGCCACGAGACCCCAGGTAATCTTCTCCAGGATGTCCGCGGTCTGGCGGACGCCGAAGGTCTGGTTGCCGGCCACGAAGTTGCTGGCGAGACCCTCACCCTTGCCGTTCTGCAGCAGCACCACGATGATGAGGAGGATGGCTGCCAGGACGATCAGGACGGTCAAAATCACAAATAAAGTGTTCATATTCAGTTGTCTTTTTTGTTTATTTCGTCAATAAGGGCTGCAAAGTAAACACTTTTTTCCGGATATCGCAAACTTAGACGCGAATAAATATCAATCGCTTCCTGCGGATAGCCCTGTTCGAGATAGATCCCGGCGAGGGTCTCGGTGCAGAACCCCTCCGTGCCGGACTCCGGCTCCGCCTCTTCGGTGTAGCCCTCCTCGCGGGCCTTGGCCGCGAATTTGGAGAAGATCCCGTCGCCGTCGCTCTTGATGTCCGCGTACTGGTCCTGGGAGAAGTAGTCGCCGCCCACCACGTAGACCTTGCGGGGTGCGAGCGTGGCCGGCTCCTCGGGCATGAAGGCCTGCATGAGCTGGTGGACATCCTTGTCGGAGCAGTCCACGGTGCGGCCCTCGTGCAGCAGCTCGGACAGGACGCCTCGGTTGCCGAGGTGCAGGCCGGTCTCGGCGATCTGCGTCTCGGACAGGGCGCCGACGCCGGACATGCGGCGGCAGAGCTCCATGCGCGCGCCGCCGTACCAGGGGTACAGGGAGATCACGCCGGAGAGTTCCTCCAGGGTGAGGTTGTGGATGTCGATCGGGTTTACCATTGGGCGACGGTGGCGTTGAAAATGTCTTCGATGATCTTGTCGATGATCTCGGCGCAGAGGGTGGACTCGACGGCGTCGAGGGCGTTGGAGGAGTCGTATTCCGAGTAGGCGGAGAAGGATTTGTCGTTGAAGTCGTCTTCCGGATACTTGCGGTTCATGAAATTGACCTTGACCGTGACGGTGAGGCGGTTGCGGGCGGCGACTTCGTTGGCGGTCACCGCCGCGGGGGCCACGTTGTAGCCCGTGATCTCGCCGGTGATCTCCATGTCGCCGTCCTGCTCGACCTGCTCCAGGCGGGTCATGCGGCGGAACCGGGTGCGCAGCGCTTCCGTAAGGTCGTTGCTCAGCGAAGGGTTGACCTTCTGCGCCTTGTACTCGAAGTAGTCGATGTTGATCGTGTTGACGTCGTTCTGGATGGAGGTGCCGGAGAAGGAATAGATGCCGCACGCGCTGAGGACCAGCGCGGACAGGAGGAGCGTCAGGATGCGTGCGGAGAGTCGTGTCATACGTTCTTGCCTTTTTCTTTCCATTCCGCAAGCTTGCGGTAGATGGTGCGTTCGGAGATGCCCAGCTCCGCCGCGGCGGCCTTGACCTTGCCGGCGTGCTTGGCGAGGGCCCGCTCGATGAGCTCGTCGCCCGCCTTGCGGATGGAGATGCCCTCCGGGATGACGGTGGCGGCGGGTTCGGCTTCGGACAGCTGCTCCTCCGGTTCGTTCTCCTCCTGGCCGACGTAGTGCGGGAGGGAGGCCGCGACCGGGGCGCCGCCGCCCGCCTCCACGATGGACTTGAGGCGGTCCACCTCGCCCTTGAGGTCGAGGATGGCCTTGACGATCATCTGCTTGTCGCTGTCGGACATGCCGCCGCCGGCGGGTGCGGGACCCGTGGTGGCGGGGAGCATGGAGTCTTTCTCCTCCGGCAGGTAGCGCATCAGCGTCGCGGAACCCAGCTCCACGCGCTCGGAGGTCGGGGTGACGGGGCGCGACTCGAGGGCCGTGACCGTCTCGGCGATGTTCTTCAGCTGGCGGATGTTGCCGGGCCAGCGGTAGGCGGTGAGCAGGGAGATGGCGTCGTGGGTGAGGCTTACCTTGCAGAGGTTGTAGCGCTCCGAGAAGTCGGAGGTGAACTTGCGGAACAGCAGGTAGACGTCGTCCTTGTTGCGCTCGCGCAGGGCGGGCATGCGAATCTGGATGCCGGTGAGGCGGTAGTACAGGTCCTCGCGGAACTTGCCCGTGGCCACGGCGTAGGCCAGGTTGACGTTGGTCGCCGCGATCACGCGCACGTCCGTCTTCTCCACCTTGGAGGAGCCGACCTTCATGAATTCGCCGTTCTGCAGGACGCGCAGCAGCAGCGCCTGGGTCTCCTTGGGCAGCTCGCCGATCTCGTCGAGAAACAGGGTCCCGCCGTCGGCCTCCTCGAAATAGCCCTTGCGCTCGCCGATGGCGCCCGTGAAGGCGCCCTTCTCGTGGCCGAACAGCTCCGCGTTGATCGTCCCTTCGGGAATGGCGCCGCAGTTGACGGCCAGGTATTTGCCCGTCCGGCGGCGGCTGAACTGGTGGATGATCTGCGGGAGGGTCTCCTTGCCGACGCCGCTCTCGCCCGTGATCAGGACCGTCAGGTCCGTGGGCGCGACGGCAACGGCCGTCTCCAGCGCACGGTTGAGCCCGGCGTCATTGCCAATGATGTCGAATTTATTTTTGAGTCTTTGGAGTTCTTGCATTTCCATGGAAAGCAAAGTTACGGATTATTTTTTATATTTGTATTTCGAACACCTTCCTGTAAGGCAAAACCCAGTCATTCGATGAAAAATACCGTCAAAATCCTCCTCCTCTGCGCCGCGGCCCTCGTTGCCGCTTCCTGCGCCAAGTCCCGTGTCGAACAGATGGCCGAGGCCGGAAAGCTTGAGAGCATCAAGATCTCCTGCAAGCCCGAAGTCCTCACCCTCGTCGGCGACCAGATCCCTGTAGACCTGTCCATCAATTATCCTTCGGGGTATTTCGACCCTAAGGCCGTCGTTGAAATGTTCCCCGTGCTGGTGTATGGGGACAAGGAGCAGCGCGGCCCCGTCCTGATCTACCAGGGCGAGAAGATCATGGACAACTTCAAGGTCGTGCCGAGCTCCGGCGGCGTGATCCGCGAGCAGTTCGCCTTCGACTACGAAGAGGGGGTCGAACAGGCCCGCCTGGAGCTGCGCGGCATCGCCCACATCCAGGAGAATTCCAGCCAGCTCCCGATTATCAAGGTGGCCGACGGCACGATCGTGACCCAGCTGCTGGCGGACTCCCACGGCATGTACAGCTACAAGAAAGACGACTACCAGTCCGTGATCCACGAGCAGACCGAGGGGCAGGTGATGTACGACTACAATTCCTCTGTGATCAAGGGCAGCGAGCTCCGCTCCGAGTCCATCAAGGAGCTGCAGGCGGCCCTCGAGGAGATCTCCTCCGACCCGCGCTACTCCGTGCGGGGCACCTCCGTCGTCGCCTACGCTTCGCCGGAAGGCGGCCAGGAATACAACGCCAAGCTCTCCGACGAGCGCGCCGCTTCCGCCCAGAAGGCCTGGAGAGAGGTCACGGGCGAGGCCGCCCCGGACAACCTCGAGGTGCGCAGCATCGGCCAGGACTGGGAGGGATTCCAGGAGGCGATCGAGAAATCTGACCTGGAGGACAAGGACCTCATCCTGCGCGTGCTGTCGATGTACAGCGACCCAGCCGTGCGTGAGAGCGAGATCCGCAACATGTCCCAGGTTTACACCGAGATCAACAAGAACGTCTTCCCGGAGTTGCGCCGCGCCCGTTTCATCGCGGAGGTGGACTACCAGAACTTCACCGACGAGGAGCTGGTCGAACTGGCCGACAAGGCCATCGACGTCCTGGACGAGGAGGGCCTTCTGCGCGTGGCCTCCGTGGTGGACAAGGCCGACCGCAAGGCCGAGATCCTCAAGACTGCGGTCCAGAAATACCATTCCGACAGGGCCCTGTTCAACCTGGGCGCCCTCATGCTGGACGACGAGCGGCCGGATGCTGCCCTCGCCTATTTCGACGCTATCCGCAATCCGGATGCTGACGTGCAGAACGCCAAGGGCGTGGTCGAGCTCCAGCGCGGCGACCTCCCCGCCGCCGCGGAATTCTTCCGCAAGGCCAATACGGAAGAGGCGAAGGCCAACCTGGGCCTGGTGGAGCTCCTCCAGGGCGATTACGCCTCTGCGGCCGGCCGCCTGAAGGGCACGAAGGGCGTCAACGGCGCCATTGCGTACCTGCTTGACGGCAAGCTGGACGAGGCCGAGGCGGCCATCAACTGCAACTGCGGCCGCTCGGAATATGTCCGCGCCGTGATCGCCGCCCGCCGCGGCGACGCCGCCGGGGTCAAGTCGCATCTGGATGCGCTCTCCCAGAAGGACAAACGCCTGTACGAGCAGGCCCAAAAGGACGTAGAATTCGCGAAATACAAGTAGTTACGCGCGGATTTTTTTGCGATTTGTCGATTTTTCCGTATATTTGCAGCCCCCAAAAATTGGGGGCTTTTTATAACTTATTTATTAACAATATTTTATGCCAACTATTCAACAATTGGTTCGCAAAGGACGCGAGGTGATCGAGGTCAAATCGAAATCTCGTGCGCTGGATGCTTGTCCTCAGAAGCGTGGCGTATGCCTGAGAGTCTACACGACGACTCCCAAGAAGCCGAACTCCGCTATGCGGAAGGTCGCGCGTGTGCGTCTCACGAATTCTAAAGAGGTCAATGCCTACATTCCGGGCGAGGGGCACAACCTGCAGGAGCACTCCATCGTGCTCGTGCGCGGCGGTCGTGTCAAGGACCTTCCCGGTGTACGTTACCACATCCTCCGCGGTGCTTTGGATACTGCCGGCGTGGAAGGAAGGACGCAGTCCCGTTCCCTCTACGGCGCCAAGAGGCCGAAGTAATTGCGTGGATGGTTTTATTCTTTAATTATTATCAACCATGAGAAAAGCAAAGCCTAAGAAGAGGATTCTACTTCCTGATCCCAAGTTTCACGACACGCAGGTCACCCGCTTCGTGAACAACCTGATGTTGCAGAGGGGAAGAAGAGTATCGCGTATTCTATTTTTTACGATGCCATTGATTTGGTAGGCGAGAAGATGAAAGATTCTGACAAGGCTCCTCTGGATATTTGGAGGAAGGCGCTCGAGAACGTGACCCCGCAGATCGAGGTCAAGTCCCGCCGTATCGGCGGCGCCAACTTCCAGGTGCCTACCGAGTTGCGCCCTGAGCGGAAGGTTTCTCTCTCGATGAAGAATATGATATCCTTCGCCCGCAAACGCTCCGGCCGCTCGATGGCACTCTGCGCCGAGATTATCGCGGCTTACAACAATGAAGGTGGTGCATTCAAACGCAAGGAAGACATGCACAGGATGGCCGAGGCCAACAAGGCGTTCGCCCATTTCCGCTTCTAATTGATTTTGGTTAGCTAAGTCAGATGGCCAAGAGGGATCTCAAGTACACAAGGAACATCGGCATCATGGCCCACATCGATGCCGGCAAGACCACCACGTCCGAGCGCATCCTGTTCTACACCGGCAAGACCCACAAGATCGGTGAGGTCCATGAAGGTGCAGCGACGATGGACTGGATGGTGCAGGAGCAGGAGCGGGGTATCACCATCACTTCTGCCGCCACCACCGCGTTCTGGCACTATGGCGGGGAGACGTATCAGATCAACCTGATCGACACTCCGGGCCATGTGGATTTCACGGTGGAGGTCGAGCGTTCCCTCCGTGTACTGGATGGTACGATCGCAACTTTCTGCGCTGTCGGGCGCGTACAGCCTCAGTCCGAGACGGTATGGCGCCAGGCGGACAAGTACCGTGTGCCCAAGATTGCCTACGTAAACAAGATGGACCGGGTCGGTGCCGACTTCCTCGCGTGTGTCGAGGACATCCGCACCAAACTCGGCGCCAATGCGGTCCCCATCTGCCTCCCGATCGGCGCGGAGGAGAATTTCGAGGGGATCGTGGACCTGATTTCCAGGAAAGCGATTTACTATCAGTCCGGCGAAGAGCTGGTCAACTATGAGTACAAGGACGTTCCCGCAGAGATGCAGGATGCCGTCGCTTTCTGGAGGGACAAACTGATCGAGGCTGCCGTCGAGTGCGACGACACCCTGATGGACAAGTACTTCGAGGCCCCCGAATCCATCACGGAGGAGGAGATCATCGCAGCGCTCCGCAAGGGTACCATCGCCATGCAGGTCGTTCCGGCCTGCTGCGGCTCGTCCTTCAAGAACAAGGGTGTCCAGTTCCTGCTGGATGCCGTGATGCGTTACCTGCCTTCTCCGCTGGACATCGGCGCGACGAAGGCGACCAACCTCGCAAACGACAAGGAAGTGCTCCTCCAGCCCGAGGCGGACGAGCCGTTCTGCGGTCTTGTCTTCAAGATTGCGACGGATCCGTTCGTGGGCCGTCTGGCGTACATCCGCGTCTATTCCGGACACCTGGATGCCGGTTCCTACGTCCTGAATTCCCGTTCCGGGAAGAAGGAGCGCGTGGCCCGTCTGTACCAGATGCACTCCAACCACCAGAATCCCATCGATTTCGTGGAGGCCGGAGACATCTGCGCGGCGGTCGGCTTCAAGGATCTCCGCACGGGCGACACCGTTTGCGCGGACAACCATCGCTACTCGCTTGAGTCCATGGAGTTCCCCGATCCCG
The DNA here is from genome assembly GCA_905234475.1 of uncultured Bacteroidales bacterium. GTDB lineage: Bacteria > Bacteroidota > Bacteroidia > Bacteroidales > UBA932 > Cryptobacteroides. The sequence goes on from CAJOHX010000001.1 coordinate 170,639, forward strand.
TGATCGGCATCGCCGTGGAGCCCAAGACGCAGAAGGACCTCGACAAACTGGGTGTCGCGCTCGGCAAGCTCGCCGAGGAGGACCCGACCTTCACCGTGAAGTCTGACGCCGACACGGGCCAGACTGTTATCAGCGGTATGGGCGAGCTCCATCTCGACATCATCGTGGACCGTCTGCGCCGCGAATTCGGCGTGGAGATCAATCAGGGTGCCCCGCATGTCAATTACAAAGAGGCAGTCACCGCTTCCTACCAGCACCGCGAGGTGTTCAAGAAGCAGACCGGCGGTCGCGGCAAGTTTGCGGATATCATCGTGGAGATCGGTCCCGCCGACGAAGGTGTACAGGGCCTCCAGTTCGACAATCAGGTCAAGGGCGGCAACGTGCCGAAGGAATTCGTCCCCTCCATCGAGAAGGGTTTCGAGTCCGCGATGGCAAACGGCGTCCTGGCCGGTTACGAGGTGCCTTCCCTGAAGGTCACCCTGCTGGACGGCTCCTTCCACCCCGTCGACTCGGACCAGCTCTCTTTCGAACTGGCCGCACGCATGGCGTTCCGCCACGCCTGTCCGAAGTGCAAGCCTGTCCTGCTGGAGCCCATCATGAGCCTCGAGGTCGTGACCCCGGAGGACTACATGGGCGACATCGTGGGCGACCTCAACCGTCGCCGCGGACAGATTGTCGCGATGGATTCGACGACCAACGGCGCGCGCATCATCAAGGCCTTTGTCCCCCTCGCCGAGCAGTTTGGCTACGTCACCGTGCTCCGCACCCTGTCTTCGGGCCGGGCCACCAGCACGATGTCGTTCGACCACTACGCCGAGGTGCCGGCCCCCATGGCCAAGGACATCATCGAGAAGAGCGGCTACCGGATGCCGTCTGACGAAGAATAATTGAATTGTAAAAAAGTATTTGAATATGAGCCAGAAAATTAGAATCAAACTCAAGTCTTTCGACCACATGCTCGTGGACAAGTCCGCGACCAAGATTGTCGAGACCGTGAAGTCCACCGGTGCCAAGGTGAATGGTCCCATTCCCCTGCCCACCAACAAGAAGATCTTCACCGTCAACCGCTCGACCTTCGTCAACAAGAAGGCCCGCGAGCAGTTCGAGCTCGACTCCTATCGCAGACTGCTGGACATCGAGGACTCCAACGCGAAGACGGTGGACGCCCTGATGAAGCTTGAGCTCCCCTCCGGTGTTGAGGTCGAGATCAAGGTCTGAGTCCGTAGGTCCCTTAGCTCAGTTGGTTAGCAGCAGCTGACTCATAATCAGCGGGTCGCAGGTTCAAGTCCTGCAGGGACCACTGCGCTAAAGTAGCGCTCGCCGGAAGGCGGGCGCTTTTGTTTTGTCCACAAAATGGGGCGTTTTTGTCTTTCCCTGAAAAAAGTTGACTCGCAAACACGAGTTAACAATGTTTATTTATCGAACGACACTGAGGGATCAGTATTATGAGAAAGCAATCGACATGTATTAT
>CAJOHX010000002.1 GCA_905234475.1 uncultured Bacteroidales bacterium
TCCTCTTCGTCGAAGATGAGATAGTTCTCGGGATACCCGAGCCGGAAGATCTCCTCGCGCAGGAACTTCACGCAGAAGCCGTGGATCGTCGTGACGAAGTCCCCGGCCACGCCGCCGGGGCAGAGGGCGCTGATGCGGTCTTTCATCTCCCGGGCGGCCTTGTTGGTGAATGTCATGCAGAGGATGTCCGACTGCGGAATGCCCACGGTGTTGAGCAGAAAGGCATAGCGGTGGACGAGCGTGCGGGTCTTGCCGGAGCCGGCGCCGGCCACTACGCGCACGTGCCCTTCCGTGGCGCAGACCGCCTGCCGCTGGTCCTGCGTCAGCCCCCTCAGATAAAAGTCATAATTTCCCATACTGCAAAAATACCTCGATATTTTGACAGTTCTCGTCAAAAATGGGGTACTTTTGCCATAGATATAAAAAAAGGGCAACCCGGATGGGCTGCCCTTTTCGAGCCACTTAACAGACTTGAACTGTTGACCTGCGCGTTACGAATGCGCTGCTCTACCGACTGAGCTAAAGTGGCAATGGGACTGCAAAGGTAGTAATATTTTCGTAAAAACCTACCCGGCCGCCGAACTTTCTTACTGCGCGGAATTCTTCTTGTGCGTCATGATGTCGAGGACCATCTTGTCGGTCTCCTGCATGCCCACGGAGCCGAGGCGCGTGAGGTTGCGGATACAGCGGTCCACATCGTCCTCGATCAGGCCCTCATAGCTGCTGACGGAATGGTTCTGCACGGCAAGCATGGCGCTCAGCACGGCCGTAGACACGCCGCTGCTGACCTTGAGCGCACAGCTGGGCTTGGCACCGTCGCAGACCATGCCCGCGAGGTTCGCGATCATGTTCTTGACACTGTATGCCACCTGCTCGTAGCCGCCGCCCATCAGCCAGGTCATCCCGCAGCTGCTGCCGGTCGAGGCCACTACACAGCCGCACAGGCAGCTCAGCTTGCCAAGGCTCTGCTTGATGTAGATGGCCGTGAGGTGGCTGAGAATCAGCGCGCGCGTGAGTTCCTCTTCCGTATTGTGGTTCTCCCGGGCAAAGACCACGACGGGGAGCGTGGCGGCGATACCCTGGTTGCCGCTGCCGGAGTTGCTCATGACCGGAATCTTGGCGCCGGCCATCCTGGCGTCGCAGGCGCAGGAGGTAGCGCTGATGATGTGGCTGAAGATGCTGTCGCCCATGATGCCCTTGCCGAGCGGACGCGAGAGCGTCTTGCCCAGTTCGTGGCCGTAATTCCCCTTCAGGGCTTCTTCGGCGGCGGCTTCGTTCAGGCGTCGGGATTCGTTGATGAATTCGAGGTCTTCGAGCGGGGCCGTGGTGGCAAATTCATAGACACGGCGCAGCGTGAGGTCGTTTTCAGCGGCCTCTTCCTGCTCTTTGCCGAGCTCCGCCCGGCGGTCCAGCGTCTTCGCGCACGGACCTTCCAGATACACCAGCCGCGTGTGGTCGCGGGCGATGACGGCGCGGGAGTTCCTGTCCCCCGCCCCGCAGCGCACTTCAATGTATAGCGTCTCTTCGCTGTCCTTCGTCAGGCCGATGGCAATCCGATTCTCCGCCAGGAATGCCTTCGCATCTGCGACCGCCTCCTGGCAGACGTTCTTGAGCACCTCCAACTGGTATTCGCTCCGGCCGATGAGCGCGCCCAGCGCCACGGCGATCGGCAGGCCGGACATCCCCGTACCGGGAATGCCCACGCCCATGGCGTTCTTGAGCATGTTGGCGCTGAGGCGGACGTCGATGCGCTCCGGCCGGACGCCGAGCGCTTCCGTGGCATAGGCGGTGCAGAGGGCCACCGCTGCGGGCTCCGTGCAGCCGACGGCCGGCACGACTTCCCGTTTGATCAGTGCTATGATGTGGTCGTTTTCCATAGACACAAAGATACTGCTTTTTCCGGGGAAAAACGTATATTTGCGTAAACATCCCAAGCATCAACATGAGAATAATCAAATCTCTCTTCTGCGTATGCGCCGCCCTCCTGATGGGCTTTGCGCTGCGCGCCCAGGGCCCCGGCCCTGCCGTTCCGGAATCGCCGGAGCTGGAATTCGTCCTGGAGTTGCACGTCACCTGCGACCCGGGCTTCACGGTTGGCGAGCACCAGCACGGCAACCGTTTCGTGATTCCGATCACGGGCGGCACCTTCGAGGGCCCGAAGATCAAGGGCATCGTGCTCCCGGGCGGCGCCGATTATCAGCTGCAGGACCGCGAACACGGCCGCACCGAGCTGGACGCCATCTACTGCATCCAGACGGACGACGGCGTCAACATCCATGTCCGCAACTGGGGTATCTCCGTGATGGGCCGCGACGAATCCGGCCGACCGCAGTTCTATTTCCGGACTTCTCCGAAATTCGAAGCACCGCGCGACAGTAAGTACGGCTGGCTGAACGATGCCATCTACGTCTGCACGATCGGCCCCAACGCCCCGGGCGATACGGTCTGCCTTCGGGTCTGGAAGCTCCTTTAAGCCGCAGCCATGGTCTGGAACATCCTGATGGTGCTGTTCTTCCTGACGGTGCCTGCCGGAGTCCTATGGCTCTGCCGGCAGGTGCCGGTCCTGGGCAAGATCGGACCGGTGCTGATCCTCTATCTCATCGGCATCCTGGTCGGCAACATTTTCCATCCCCCGGGGATGGCGCAGATCCAGGACCTGCTGTCCAGTGCGATGGTGCCGCTGGCCATTCCGCTGATGCTGTTTGCCTGCAAGTTCCGCAAGAGCGAGACGCGCAGCCAGCTGCTTGCCCTGCTGACAGGCCTGCTGGCTGTGACGGCGGCCGTCGTGGCGGGGTATTTCCTGTTCGGGAAACGGATGGAGGACGGCGCCCAGGTGGGCGGCATGCTTACGGGCGTGTACACCGGTGGGACGATCAATCTCGCTTCGCTGAAAGTCATGCTGGGCGTGCCGGAGGAGACCTTTATCCTGCTGAATTCCTTCGACATGGCGGTGAGTTTCCTCTACCTGACCTTCCTGCTGGCCGTGGGCATCCGCCTCTTCCGCCGCTGGCTTCCCGTCGAAACGGGCGGGCCTGACAGCGCACTGGAAGAGAGCACAGCGCAGGAGCGGCCTTATCGCGCGCTGCTGACCCGCGAAGGCCGGCGCGACGCCGCGATCCTGCTGGGAATCGATGCGCTGGTCATTGGCGTCTCGGCCGGTCTCGGGCTGCTGGCCGGCGACAACGCCTTCATGACCGTGCTGATCCTGAGCCTGACCACGCTCGGTATCGCCGCTTCGTTCTGGAAGCCGGTAAAAAGCCGCGGGCAGCAGGGTTACGACATCGGCATGTACTTCATCTACGTCTTCTCCGTGGTGGTAGCCTCGATGGCGGATTTCCGCACGCTCAGCATCGGAAGCAGCCTGATGATGTTCGTCTATCTGACCTTTGTCATCTTCGGTTCGCTCCTGCTGCAGGTGCTGCTCGCCAGGCTGCTCCGGATCGACGCGGACACGATGACGGTCAGTTCCGTGGCCTATATCTGTTCGCCCCCCTTCGTGCCGATGATGGCGGCCGCGATGAAGAACCGCCGCGTGCTGGCAGGCGGCCTCGCCGTGGGCGTGGTCGGCTATGCCGCGGGCAATTACCTCGGCTTCCTGATGGCGCAATTGCTTGGTCTGCTGTAGGTTAGTGGTTTCGGAGCGCAGCGACGCAGGGGGTCTGGGGGGAACGCCCCCCCAGTCATAAAGCAAACAAGGCAGCGGTTCCCGCTGCCTTGTTTGCTTTATAACCAGCTGTTTTACAGCTGGTTATAATTAGGTGAGAACGTATCGCCGTCAGCCGGGTTGCCGGTACGGAAACCCTTCATCAGCCAGCGGGAACGCTGGGCGGAGGTGCCGTGGTTGAAGGACTCGGGCGTGGTGTAGCCCCGGGCTTTCTTCTGCAGGTAATCGTCGCCGATCTTGGAAGCGACCTCCATGCCTTCTTCGATGTCGCCCTCTTCCAGCGAGTGGTACATCGCATTGTCATGATGCGCCCATACGCCTGCGTAGAAGTCTGCCTGGAGCTCGAGCCGCACGCTGATCTGGTTGCTCTGCGCCTCGCTCACGCGCTGCATCTGCTGGTGCGCCTGCTGCAGGGTGCCGAGCAGGTACTGCACATGGTGGCCGACTTCGTGCGCAATGACGTAGGCATACGCGAAATCGCCGTCCGCGCCAATCTGCTGCTTCATCGTGGTGAAGAAGGACAGGTCAATGTAGACCGTCTGGTCTGCGCTGTTGTAGAAGGGGCCCATCTGGGCGGACGCCATGCCGCTGCCGGTCTGGACGTAGTCGTTGTAGAGGACCAGCTTCGGGGGGACATACGTGCGGCCGTTCTGGGCGAAGATCTTGGTCCACACATCCTCGGTGCCGGCCAGGATCTGCTTGGAGAATACGGCGAGCTCTTCCTCCTCGGCGGTCGGGGTGCGGCCGCTTCCGCTGACGATCTCGGTACCGCCCATCTGGCTGGCCACATCAATGACATCTCCGATGTTGCCACCCATCAACAGCGTAATGAGACCATAAATAATCAGGCCACCCAGGCCAATACCGCCGGCTACCTTGCCGGTGGACATACCACGCCGGTCGTCGACGTTGGTACTCTGTCTTCTTCCATCAAGTTGCATAATACTCTATTAGCGGAAAATCAGTTGTGCGAAGTTGTACAGGCCGTATTTCCAGACCGCGAAATCGTGCACGCCGTCCGGATACTCGATGAGGGTGCAGGGGACGCCCTTCTCGTCGCAGAAGGCCTTGAGGCGGGAACTGTTGTACATCAGGTTGTCCTTGCTGCCACAGACCATCCAGAGAAGCTTGTTCTCCGCCTTGGTCTTCGCCACGTCGGGGATCAGGACCTCAGGCATGTTGGTGTTGGGTGCGGAGGAGAAGCCGCCCACGAAGGCGAAGACGTCCATGTGGGCCAGGCCGAAGTTCAGCGACTGTCCGCCGCCCATGGACAGGCCCGCAACGGCGCGGTGCATCTTGTCCTTATAGACATTGTATTTGCCTTCCACGAAGGGAATCAGGTCTTTGAGAAGGTCGAATTCGAAATTGGCGAATGCCGCGGAACCGGCATACACGTTGCCCTCCGCCCGGTCGTTCTCCTGCGCGCGGCCGTTCGGCATGATGATGATCATCTCCGCCGCCTTGCCGTCGGCGATCAGGTTGTCCAGGATCACGTTCGGAGCGCCGCCGCGCAGCCATTCGAGCTCATCGCCGCCGATGCCGTGGAGCAGGTAGAGGACGGGATACTTCTTCGACGCGTCAAACTTCGGCGGCAGGTACACGGTCGCCTTCCGGACGGTCCCTACCGTGGTGGATTTGTATTCCACCGTCTCGATGGTGCCGTGCGGAATGCCCGGACGCTCTGCGTCAAATCCTGCCGGAGCCGGCACGTAAGGGTCGAAATTGCATTCAATGACGGGACGCTGGAATCCACCCATGCCCATGCCGCCGGGCTGCGCCTGCGCCAGGAAGAAGCCGCAGGCAAGCACCGCAAGAGTCAGAAGAATCTTTTTCATGATGTTTGTGGTTGTCAAAGTGATTTACAAATATACGCAAATCCGCGAAAAATACACCGTACCTACGCTGAATGAAGCCAGGCGTAGTGATTAAAAAGTACCGTTTTCAATTCTCGCACGCTCGCTTGCGGTCGGTTTCCGCGTGGAGGTCTTATGTTCGAGGATTTCCTCCCCGCAGCCCAGGCACTTCCGGACGATCGTGTAATGATGTACGATGTAGACCACCGTTTCATAGTGGCGCTTGTAATAATTTGTCTTGATTCTCTCGCCTAGCCAGTTGGTCCGCGTCGAGGAATGATCGAACTCATCCCAGGATTCGGTGCCATGGGCGACGGTTTCGCCGCCGTCATCCACCCGTATGCGCGGATGTCCCGCATAGAAATCGCAGTGGGGGCAGATATAATGCTCCACCTTGGCTGTAATCCACGATGTCAGCAGCACGACCACGACCATATCGAAAGCAACGGCCAGGATGTTCCCAATCAGGTGCCCGCCCGAGAAGAACTTCAAGAAGACCAGCGCAACCAGGCTTCCACCGACGGAGAGAATCCAGAACGGGAGACTGTAGCCCGATGCACGGCGCCTGTACCGCAGCGGATATGTGAGCGTGTACGCCGCCAGGACAATCAAAAGGGCATACACGAGCGCCGGGGCTCCGGTCAGATAATAGCCCATGAACAGAAAGATCGTGAAACCCGGCATCCAGACCAGGGATGCCAGCCACAGCTTGCGCCGGATTCCCGGGATCAAGAAAACCAGCGTGAACAACAGGCTCAGGATGCATGCCCCCAGGAAAATCTTCCGAAGGATAGTAATAGTACTGATGCCGACCCGTTTATCCTGGGTCTTCTCCAGCATTTTTCCATACACTTCTTCTTTGATTTTACCTCTGGACACGGCCTCGACCTGGGCGAGACTCTTCGTCGGGACCCAGCCAAACTTCTCCAACTCTTCGCCGGAGTCTGAGCAGAACATCCAGCTTACGAAGGACCAGCCCCCTTTGGAAGCGCGCAGCTGCACCTTGTCCCCCTTTTTGATATTGTATGCCCGAACCTTGTCCTTGCTGTTTTCTTCGGGATGCCTGTACATCTCGAGATCGTCTTCGCGAACCTCGTAGACAGGAACGACTTCATCATCCTCCTGGGTGCCGCAAGGGATCATTTTGTCCAGGGGAATCCACCCTTTCCAATGGAGTATCAGAGGGATGGATTCATCAATGTAGCCCCATTTCCCGCTCTCGTCAATCTGCTTGACCCCGATGGGAGAAGGGCCGTTATTGTCCGCCACGAAAGCACAGGGGACATCCCCTTCAGCCTTTTTATAGCTGCCGGGACGGTTAATACAGATGAGTTTGAGCACGGCCGGTGCATCCTCGGAAGGTTGCTCACGGACTTCCACTTCGTCATAGGTGATGTAGTAGCCTTCGTATTTGTCATCTTTGGCGCAAGAGACGGCCAGAAGGCAAGATAACATCAGAAAAAACAAATACTTTTTCATATCGTGGTTATTATCGTTCTGTCAAGCGGAATGCAGCCAGGCGCGCACGGCGATGAAGTGGCGGGCGGCAAGGTCTCCGGGTGAAATCATGAAGTTGAGCATCCCGCTGTCGAAAAAGCGCAGCCCCCAGGCGTCGTCCTCGTCGATCTGCAGCAGGGAGAGCATCCCGGGAAGCTCGCCCGAGACTTCTTCATAGAAAGGAAAACCCAGCAGACGGGTATAAGCATCCCCCCGGGAGAATGCGATGCTCTCGGCTGGGAGGACGGCCGGCGTGCCGTCTTCGTACAGGAGCGTATGCTCGTGCAGGCTGTCGCAATCCTTCGCATACAGCACCCGGAAATACGGCGCCTCCCACTCCCCCAGCCCCGGGCAGACGGCATCCAGGTTGCCCAGGAAATAATCCAGCGCGCCGAAGAACCAGAGCATGCCCTCATGCGGCAGCAGACCCTCCGGGTCAAACGGGGCCAGCTCCTCACATCGGATCTGGCAGATGAAGGTCAGCGGGTCATCATATTCGTCCCCATCGTCAACGACCGGCACGGTCGGCCAGTCCAGCTCCTCCGGCAAGTCCGGGAAGCCCCACCATTTGCTCTTGCCGAAGAAATCCCCTTCAGCAGGCTGGGTCGCAATTCCGATCATAGGCGTACAATCTCCTCTCCGTTAATGATATACGGTATATTCTGAACAATCAGCTGGTCCTTGTCGGCTTCGTGGGCCAGTTCGTCATAGGGAGCGATGTCAAGATGGATGAACTCCTTGTTCTTCAATTCCTTGAATCGACTTCGGTCCGACCGCTCGCGTTTGGGCGCCGCACGGTAGCCCATCAGCAGCACGGACACCATCCAGCGGCGATGCTCCACTTCCGACAGCGCCTCCAGCGTGTCGGCATCCAGGGCATCGACCGCGCTGCGCGTCGCCTCCAGCCCAAAGGCACGAAGCTTCATGGGGATGGAATTGGCGCTCGCAATGCTGGAAAGCTGGTGGGCGAAGGAAAGGCCCGCCCAAGCCTCGGCAGCCGAAGCGGCGGGCGGATTGCCATATTCCAGATCATAGAGGTAGTTGACCCGCTGGCCGCGCTCGGAGCGGCGCAGGAGCAGCGCATCGGTCTCGGGCATTGCCTCGCCATAGCAGCGGATCTGCCCGAACATGCCCGTTGCCACGGCCTTGTCCAGCAATTCCGCATGGCCTTTCTGATAGACCGCAACGGGGATATCCGCCTTGAGAACCGCATTCGGCAGGTGCAGGGCGGCGGAAAGCGCCGTCGCAGCGTCCTCGGGGCAGATTGCCACCACGAGCTTCTGCGCCGGGTCAGCGGCCCAGGTCTCCAGCTGCTCCCGGACAAAAGGCGAGGAGAGATGGCTGTCAATGAACTCCCATTCGAGGTCAAGGAAATCGCCGAAGGCCTCCTTCGGCGCATGGTCTTCGCGCCCTGCCGGGGACACATAGGCATAATGTGAGAGGTCGAACAGGCCCTGGCGGTTCGCAACGAAATCATCCATCTCCTTTCGGATGTCGCAGTCAATAAAGGAGATCAGCGTCCTGCACCCGCTCTGCGCGAAATCCGGGAAATGGCAGACCTGCGCCGCCACGGCGGCAAACGACCGGGCCGTCCGGCCGCTACCCGTGACAACGATGTGCAGGCGCTGCCCTGCCCCGGGAACCGGCAGGAAGGGCGTATCCACGAGCAGCTGCTCGGCCAGGTAATCACTGGTATTGACGATCTCGACGCGCAGGCGGGAATCGCCCTCCTTCGGAAGATACTGGAACACATCCTGGCTGGAGCGCATCTCCAGGGTGATGAAGCACGGGATGGCCGGACCTTCCCCGCCGCAGATGTCCCGGAGAAGATCCATGGCCCCGACATTCAGCGAGTCATGCGCCGCTTCTCCGTCCTCCCCGATCAGATAAATGCAGCGTGCCAGGGACGCCCGGGCGCCGAGGAGGTCTTCCGGGTTGTCCCGATTGCCCCGGTACCAGGTGATCCGGCGGCAGAAGGCAGCATCGTCAAGGGCCGTCTCCATCGTGGCCCGGAGGGCCTCCACGTCAGAGGAAGTCATGACCAGAATGTCCTTGCCGGCGAAATCGGGATGCTTCTGCAAGGCCCTCAGCATGTCGGCGAGCGGATGGCCGCCACCCAGGATCAGCACATGGTCCCGGAAGCGGTAGCGCCGTTCGCCCTTGCGGTAGAACACATTGGAGAACACCGAGATCAGCAGGGCGCTCAGGATCAGGATGCCGCTCAGCGTGACGATCAAGCTGAAGATGTCGTTCGCCTGGTGGTCGATCGGGAAATTGCCCGGATCGAGATAAAGGGTAAGGATATCGGTCCAGTCCAGCCCCCAGATCCGGCCAACGAGACAGAAGATGCCATACAGCACCAGCACGATGACGGTCAGCCAGGCCAGCTGTTTTCCCTCCCCGGCGGAGAGCAGGCGGTCAATTTTGCGTCGAAACATAGGATTCGTATTGTTCTTTGATTAATTCGTCCAGGTCCTTGAGTTCCACGTCCTCCACGCCCAATTGTTCCCGGAGCGCAGAAATGACGTCCCGGGAGGAAGCGAAGTAAGACCGACAGGTCTTGATAAGCACGTTGTCCGGGTCTATTTCCTTGAGGCGCTCCCCGGCTTCATACATGGCGAGTTGGGCGAGCATGCCGATACGTTGGATGGCCTCGTCGTCCCGATCCTTCAGGGACATTTCTACACCCACGAAAAAAGAATGGTATTTCACATACATCTCCAGTGCCTCCGAATTGCTGAAGAAGTTGGGCGCACAGCAAAAAAGCTGCATGGAAGGCAGGAAGCGGATAAGCTCCTCCAGGAGCCGGTCATAATCCTTCATGCAGTGAATTACCTGAAAGGCGAGATTCATCTGGCCCCCGGACCAGAAACGGGCGGTGAAATTCTCATCGTTGGGCTCCAGCGAATCCACGATGGCGTAGTACTCCTTCAGGAACTGGTCGAGCGCAGCTGCGGTTTGCTTCCTTGAGACAAACAATCCACGCCCGTACGCCTTCATCAGCAGGGGCTGCAGGGCAGTAAAGCGGTCCTTCGCGCTCAGGGCAGTCAGCCCGGCCACTTCCTCCGCAAGCGCGGCGGCCTTGGCTTTCTGGCCCATTTTACGGTAAGCCATGACCAGCAGGCCGGCGATACCGGAGAACAATCGCTGCGAATCCGGATAATCCAATCCGACACAGAGCCGGGCCGCCTGGAGCCCCCGCTCCAGATACGGAATGGATTTCGGCCTGTGGCAGACAAGGCCGGCATAGGAATAGGCGTCCGGTGCCGACAGCCCGGCCACGTCGATGTCATCCAGCCACGTCGCCATCCGGCCGGCCAACGCCATCCGCTCCTCCTGCAGGTCGGCAAGCGCAGTGAGGGCGACTATCATCAACTGCAGGCGCTGCGGAGCGTCCAGGGCCTTGCAGTACTTCTCAAATTCACGGCTGCCGAGCCAGCCTTCCCGGTACAGTTGGCGGATCTGCGGGCCGTGGATACGGACCAGGTCCTTCATTTTCGGTCCGTGGGCATAGTCGCCTTCCATCTGGTAGGAAGCATAATGCGAGGGGTCGCCGCCTGCAAGGGCGTAGTACAGGCCCATCGTCTCCCGCAAGGAGTCTTCCCGATCCAGGGTGAGAAGATACTCGGATATGGACTTATGCCAGCTACGGAGCCCGTCTTCAACCCGGGAGATATACTTGGCGCGCCAAAGATGGCGACCCCGGTCCTCGTAGAAGAAATCGTAGAGGAAATTCATCGAACGATAGAACTGCACCACATCCCAGTCGTCCCCGGCGAAATAAGCAATATCACTCTCCCGGAGGCCTCCGGGCGCCGATGCGACAGCCCACAGGGCCTCGAGCATCTTCTCCCCAAGGCCGAGATTGCTGCCGATGTGGTTGACCATAAAGGTCATCAGGTCATAAGGACTGTCTGGCATCTCGCTCCAGATGTCTTCCAGATAGCCGTTGATGGCGTCGATCTGGCTGCCCTCGCTGGAGCGGATCCGTTTGAAATCCTCCTGGGTGAGGGATTCGAAAAGACGGAAAACACTGTGTACCTTGATCGGCAACAGGCATTCATGATCACCGTCCGCCGCATCCAGCATGGCCTTCCGGACGGCTGCGGGCAATTCCAGGAAATACGTCTTCTCATAGCGGGAAATCAGCGCCTCGGCATCCTCCGAATCCACGATGCCGGGCACCATCAACCGAGCCGGGTATGCGTGTGCCGAGAGGAATTTCGTGCGGGCCTCGCTCTCATCCTGCAGGTTCACCAGGATGTTTACCTGATCCGCCACCCGGTCAAGCCAGGGCATGTACAGGTCCTTGGCTGCCGTGGTCTCGAGGGCCTCGACGTCGTCGAGGAAAATGTAGATATATTTGTCTGCGTCGCGAACATCCTGTACGAGCGAAGCGAACAGAGCATTCAACTCCGTCTCAGGCAGTTTGCCCAGCAACTGGTCGTCGTCCGGGATCTCCTCCCGGCCCGTGACCAGCGCGAGCTCATGGATCCAGCGAGCCAGGACCGGACGCATGGCATTGCTGTATTCCGACAGGCCGAACACGGCCAGCAGCCGCACCACATCCGCATCTTCATCCCAGCTGGCATATTCCTGTGCCATGTGCGTACTGGCGCCTATGCCCGGCACATACCAGGCCACCCGGTCGGAAGGGTCCTCTTCTTCGCTCTTTTTCTCGTCGGGATCCTGGGCCAGGGAGGTTTCCACCGAGCCGGGCAGCAGGCGCAGCAGCGTGGATTCTTCCAGCTCCTTCTCCTGTGCCCACCAGCTTGCAGCACCGGCTTCCTGCTCCCGGGCGGTCTCCAGCTCTATCTGCAGGGCCAGCTGCTCCGTCACGATCCGTTCAAAGTCTTCCCCCACAAAGTGACCGTCGCACCAATCCAGATGATACGGCGTACAGCGGTCATCCTCGCCGCCACGTTCGCCAAACAGTTCCCGCACCCGCTTCCTGAGGGCCTCGAGCCGTTGCAGGTTCTCGGGATCAGCATCGCAGAAAGACGATCTCATCGCCTCCGGGATTCCGTCGTAGGAGGCGTCGTCGCGAAGATAGAACAGCACGTGCGACGAATCGAAACTCCCCTGCGACAGCGCTCCGTACACGATTTCCATCTCCGTGACGGAGCAGCCGGCCGTATCCTTCAGGATTTCTTTTTCCTCGTCCGACAGACCGGAGATGAACTCCTTCCAGCGCTCCACCGGCGGCACCCAGCCGTAGCGCTGGCCAATGAGGCCGATGAAGAACGGCCGCGCACTGTCTATACAGGACGTGCAGACGGAGAGCACCTTGCGTTCGCTCTCCTCTTCGGTCATGTCGGAAGTGTTGACGCCCAGCCGCAGGTCGATGGCCTGCAGCTCGACCCGCCTGTCGCGGAAACGCCGGTTCAGGGCAGGAATCACGCGGAATTTGATCACGTCCCGCTCGAAGTCCATGTCCTTGAAGGTGGACGAAAGGAAGATATTGTACCTACGCCAGGAAGAGGGTGAACTCATATTATAAATCTTTATTATTCAATCATATAACTCGCGCCAGAATAATGGAGACATTATCTGCGCCGCCCGCTTCGCAGGCCATGCGGAGCAGGTCGGACGCCGTGGCGCCGTCTGCGAGGGCAGTCTCGATCTCCTCGTCGGAGACCATGTCGCAGAGACCGTCGGAGCAAATCAGCAGGACATCCCCTTCGAGCAGCTTGCCTTCCAGGTCATCTACCGCCAGACGGCCTTCCGCGCCACCTCCCAGGCAATTGAGCAGGAGTTTGCTGGCGTCGGGATTGCCCGTGATGCCACGCTCTGTCTCGTCGGTGGTGAGCTGCCGGAGCATGCCTTCCCGGAAACGGTAGGTCCTGCTGTCGCCGGCATTCACCAGCCAGGTGCGGCCGTAATGCCATACGACACCGGTCAGGGTGCAGCCCATCGGGCGCTGCTGACCGGCCTCGGCCGCAGCACGGTTGAGCTTGAAATTGATATAGCGTGCCGCCTCCCGGACATCGTCCTCAAAGCTGTCCGGCCGAATGTGATGGAAGGCAAACTGCTCCTCCATCTCCTCCAGGGCGAAACGGCTGGCCTCCTCCCCCTTCTCATGCCCGCCCATCCCGTCCGAGACAAGCAGATAGAAGAAACCCTCTTCGGGAATATCCACCGAGAGTTCAACGGCGTCGTCCCGAAGGAACAGGCCGTTCACGCTGAGGGCGTCCTCATTCCGGTCACGGAGGAGCCCCCTGTCACAGATTGCCTGGATACCGAGTCTCATTCCACGATAAAATCAAGGGTTGCAATGCGGACGCGGTCGCCTTTCTTCAGGACGGCAGGACTGCCGGTAGCCAGGCGAAGTCCGTTAACGTATGTACCGTTGGTAGAGCCGGCATCGACGATCTCCCATCCGTCCGGGCCCCGGCGGATATCTCCGTGGTTTCCAGAGACATACTGGCAAGTACCGAGTTCAGGCCAGATGCCGCCCAGGCGGCCGAATCTACCCGGCTGCAACGGCAGGCGCCACCCGTTCCCGACCAACGACGCCGACAGGGGATTGCCGGCGGAGGGGGTATCCCCTGAAACCGTCTCGCTAACGCTCGACCCCACCGCTGACGCGGTCCCCCCTCTTACGATGCCGAGGGTGGCACGGGTTTCTGGGGATACCCCTCCGCCCGGCGACGCGAGGTATCTGGTGCCTGGAATCAGGTCGCTGCCGCAGAAGGGACACTCCGTGCCGCGCTTGGGCCGCTTGCACTTGGGGCACCACTTCAATTCTTTCCCGCACTGGTCGCAGAACGCGCTGTCGTCGGGAATCATGCTTCTACAATCGGGACACTGAATCATAGTGAGACATCCTCCATCTTTATCAGTTTACGTTCTTCGAGCGTATGTGCCTGCCTGTCTTCGGCCAGGCGTGCCGCCAGGTTGCCCTTCACCTCGTCGAAAAGGTTGCGGGCCACGCGGCCGTTACCGAAAGACCGGTCGCGGCCGTTGTACAGCATGGTGAGCTTGCCCCGGACGGCATTTTCGGCCATCGGATCCAGCTTGTATCCGCCTTTGCGGGCAAAGATCATGAAGATCTGGAACAGCTCGTCGGGCTTGTAATCCTCGAAGGTGATCCAGTTGCGCTCCGGGAAGCGGGAAGGAATGCCGCTGTTGGCATGGATGAAACGCTGCATCTCATGCGTATATCCGGCGGCAATGCACACAAACTTGCCGCGGTCATCCTCCAGTCGCTTGAGCAGGACTTCCAGGGCCTCCTTTCCATAATCGCCCTCCAGCATGCTCGAGGTGAGCTGGTACGCTTCATCGATGAAGAGGATGCCGCCCATCGCCGAATTGATGACATTCGTCGTGATGGCTTCCGTCGTGCCGACATAACGCCCCACGAGCTTGCTCTTGTCCACCTCAACCACTTTGGGAGAAGGCAGGGCGCCCATGGAATAGAGGATCTTGCCCATCAGGCGGGCGACCGTGGTCTTGCCGGTCCCGGGGTTTCCGAGGAACAGATAATGCCCCAGCGGAATCTCCGGGCGGCGGTTCTCCAGCCTGGCGCTCTCGATCTCGTTGTTGATCGTGTACGCCAGCCTGGTCAGGGAGGACTTCACCCCGTCCAGGCCGATGAGCTGGTTCAGCTCCGCGAGGCATTCATCCACGGACACTTTCTCCGGCTCCTCGTACGGGATATCCTCGGAGAGGGCCGTGTGCAGGAGTTCCGGCGTCCACCGCCCATAAGGGATATCCTGGATGCGCACGCTGATGTTGTTCTTGGTCTCCTCCATTTTCTGGATGGCGACGCGGGCGTTGGCAAAATGATCGTCCTTCGCCGCCACGATGCCTCGGAACATGTTCAGGGCCTTTATCCGCACCGCTTCGTCAGCCAGGGTGAAACTGTACTTGTTTTTCCTGGCGGCGAGCTCGTAGATTTCCAGCAACTCTTCGGCTGTGTAGTCGTCGATGTGGATATGATGCGAGAAGCGGCTCTCGAGCCCGGGATTGGCATTCATGAAAGCTTTCATCTCCCTGGCATAGCCTGCGCAGACGACCACGAATTTACCGGCTTCGTTCTCCATGCGTGTCAGCAGGACCCTCAGGGCTTCCTGTCCTTCCCTGCTCGTACCGTGGCCGGTCTCGTCCACCGGGTAGAGTCCATAGGCCTCGTCGATAAAGAGCACTCCGCCCATGGCCTGCGTGATGTAATCATCCATCTTCCGGGCGCTCTCGTTCTGGTATTGGGAAAGGATGTCTTTGGGCTCGACCTTCACCACCTGGTCCGAGGAGGTGACGCCCAGGGCCTTGAAGATCCTGCCGAAAGTGTACGCTACTTGGGTCTTGCCCGTTCCCGGATTGCCGGTCAGGACGAAATTGAATTTGGTAAGACTCTCCCCCGCCTCGCCCATTTCGATCATCTGCTTCTGCACCGCGGCCTGCCGGGCGATGCGACGGATGGCATCCTTGACGGAATCCACGCCCACAAAGCCGTCCAGTTCCTTCATGATGTCCTCCACAGAGAGCTCTTTCGTATTCTCCTCGCCCACAATATCGGCATAGCTGAGGATACTGTCTCCGCTGCTGCGGGCATTGTGGCGTTGAACGGCTTCTTTGAACAGGTTACGCACGGAACGGGCATTGCCGAAGGTGTCGCCGCGTTTCAGATACATGCGGTCGAAGACCTTGGGAAGCATTTCCTCCGCCTTGGCGTCCAGGGTATATACGACTTTCTCATTATTCTTGACAAGCAGCATGCGGAAGATTTGCTCCAGTTCCCGCGCGTTGTAGTCCGGGAATTCGATGGTCACATTGCAGCGGGACTGGAGGCCCTGGTTCATTCGCGCGAAATCGTTCATATTCCGGGTATACCCCGCCATAATGCACACGAATTCGCCGCGGCGGTTCTCCAGCAGGGTAAGCAGCGTGTCGACGGCAGCCTGGCCATAACTGCCGCGGGAGGAGCCTGTGTCCTGCGCAAGGGCATACGCCTCATCGATGAACAGCACGCCGCCGATCGCCTTGCTCACATAGCTCTTGACATTCGCTTCCGTGTCTCCCACATAGCTGCCGATGAAATCCTTGGCCGAGATCTCCACGAACTGGCCGGTCGGAAGGGCGCCGATGGCGCTCAGGACCTCCCCGAACTTGCGGGCGAAAGTGGTCTTGCCCGTGCCGGGATTGCCGGTAAACAGGTAGTGATCCGTGAGCAGCTCATTGGCTTTCACGCCATTCTCCTTGCGGGTCTTCACGTCGCGGACAATGTCGCGGATCTTGTCCTTGACGCTCTGCATACCCACAAACTCGTCGAGCTCGGCGAGGATTTCCTCTTCGCTCCTGGGGATGAAACACGCCGCATCGGGAATATCGTATTCCGACACGGTATTGCTGCCACGGTACGAAGCCTTGACAGACAGGTTCTCCGCCACCTTTTCCGCCAGGTGGCCGTTGAGGTGGCTCAGGTCCTTCTGGCGCATATACCACAGGAAGTGGCTGGACAGCTTTCGCGAAAGCCCCTCAGATGCCTCCAGGCCGTATTTCTCCTTCAGCAGGGACAGGGTCAGTTCCATCAGTTCCGGGATGCCGAAAGACTCCAGGACGAATTCGTGCTCGAACAGGCGCGAGACATCCCTGTTGTTCTCCAGGAACTGGGTCATGTCGTTCAGCAGGCCGCAGAGGATCACGACGGGCGCGCCTTCCGGGCCGCGCATGCGGTTGAAAAGCTTGTCCAGCAGGGTCACACCCGAAGCCCGGTCCCGGGGCAGGAGTTTCTGCGCGTTGGTGATCAGCAGGATCCCCTCCTTGAGCGCTGCGATATTCTTGTCGAAATCCTTGCAGAAATCACTCCAATCAGCCGCATCCACCTCTTTGGGTGCGGTCTTCGCCACACCGGCGCTGCGCATTTTTTCTGCGATGAGGTGCGCAAGGAAGGACTTTCCCGTGCCGCTGTCACCCAGGATGATGCAGTCCATGCCGATCCGGGTGCCACTGCGGGCATAGCGCTGGGCAACGGAGAGTTTCCGGTCCAGCTCTTCCAGCCTGGATGTGATGTTCGCCTTGCCGACCAGCCCCTTTTGCCTGCTTTCCGCCACGGTCATCGCTTCGCCGCAGAAGCGGCAGTAGCGGGCCTCCGGCCGGTTTTCCTTTCCGCAATGCTTGCAAGTCATGTCTTTTATTCCTCCTTGCTGTTTTTTGCCGCTTCCGCGGCCAGTTTGTTGATCAGTTGCACGGTCGCCGCATCGGCAATCCCCGTCTCCGGCAGGCCGTTGGCCTTCTGGAAAGCCGAGACCGCCTGCCGCGTGCCCTTGCCGTAGATGCCGTCCGCGGCCCCCTTCAGGTAGCCCGCATCTTTCAGGTACTGCTGCAGGGCCAGCACTTCTTCTCCCCTGCTGTCCGGCTCCAGGCTTCCGAACTGCAGCAGATCCGGCACCGGAGTCTCCCGGGCAGGGGCGATCCGCTCCAGCAGCGGGGCGGAGAAGCGCCCGAAACGCTCGCTCTTCGGCACCAGCAGGCTGAACGCGAGCAGCACCCAGACCATGCCGATGAAGATGAACATATTGCGGCGGCGCCGCTTCAGGTCGTCCCGCCACCCGTCGATCTCGTCGTCGTTGAACGCCCCGTTGAGCGAAGAATCGAATGAGGTCTCGTCGCTGAAAGCGTAGTAGAGCGGCTCCAGGACCTTCTCGTCGAAACCGGGCTTGGTGAACTTCCGGGCCTTGCGGGCATAGGAACTTGGGGAGAACAGCGTCTTGATACTGAAAAACACCAGGACGGCCAGCACGACGAGGGCGAATATGTACAGGATGAACTGTCCCAGGAACTTGACCAGCAGCGCCAGGATGAACGCAGCAATGACGCCGCCGATGATCGGAACCAGGCAGCCCTCGGAATCCGAATTGAAGAAGATGATCCCGGCAATCACGATTCCCAGCACCCAGACGAAGCGCTCCAGATGGAATCCCGACACGTCCACGAGCGGATTCTCGATAATCGAGAAGACCAGCATCGCAAACAGGACCAGGGCCGGGAGCGCGGCCAGCAGCAGGGTCAGGATGTACTGCAGCGTACTCCGGAAATTCAGCATGTGGATGCGGGCCTTGCCGGAAGAAAGGATATCCCGGGCTTCGTCCTCCGCTTCGTCAAAGCGCTGCACGGCCTCGTTGTCATCATCAATCCGCCGCACGTCGTCGAGATAGTCCAGCAGCAGGCTCTCATAGGCAAAGGTCTCGGAAAGATCGGCATTCGGATCCTCCTGGTGCTGCACGGCGAGCCAGCCGCGCAGGCCGCGGTCATCAAATTCCGCCTTGAGGGTCTTTTTGTTGAATTGGAAGAGATCTTCCAGTGTGGTTATCTTATCGCCGGTGTCCACGAATTCATACTCCGGCGTGACGCCATAGCCCTTGATGACCTTCATCCACGCAAACTGCGCCCGGGACACGTCATCCTTGGGACCGGCCTTCTTGAGATAGTCATCGCTGTTTCTGTCAGTGCAATGGACGAACCACGAGCGCTGCTGCTTAAAGCGCTGCCCCTTGGTGTCAAGGAAGCCGGTGACGTAGTGGTAGTCTTCCGGCGCTATGAAGCTGAGTGCGATGCTGACCACGACGTCAGCCGGGATGAAGCGGTTCAACGGGGCGTACTCCGGTTTGTCCCATTTCTCGAAGAGTACGTCAGGAAGGCCGCTGCAGTGGCACCAGAAGATGGTGTACACCTTGTTCAGGAAGCGCCCGATGCCCTCCTGCGTCATCGCATAGTCGGGATCGTCCGGGTCGTTGCGGAGCGCGATATCTGACAGCGGGTCGATGGTCTGCACGCGCAGCATATAGCCGGAAGACTCCTTGTTGTCTGCCGGAAGGGCGGCAGCGAGCGCCTTGTCCCGGACGCGCACCCATTCCTTGAAGTATTCGGAGGCGATTCCGCCGGCCGTTGTGGGATCCGGCACGGCCCGGTGGCAGAAATTGCTGACATCCTTGAGGGTCCGGGCATCTTCATGTACGGCCTCCCCCGTCTGTCGGTCGACACCGTGCAACGGGAACGCCGCTCCCGGATTCAACACGCACATAGCGGCATACAATCCGGTCGACTGGTCTTTGGGATAGCGCTTCTCTACGATATCCTGGATCTCCATGACCAGCTCCGGATAGGGGCTGAGCCATTTCTCAATTTGTCCGCGGTAAAGGTATTTGACCGCCAGGTCCTGATCCTCGGCCATGCAGGCGGCCAGCTCTTCCGGCGTGTTGGCCGTCAGGTGGGCGGTGGCACTGTAGACGATGTTCAGGTCCTCGATGATCCCGTCTTCCTCCACAGGCACGTCTTCGCCGCCAATCGTGCGCAGGATCTCATCCAGGTCCCAGCGCTTGGCGGGATTCCTGATCAGCAGGCCGCGACAGATCTTCGCTAGCGGATCGGGCATGTCCGACGGTACGGTGATGCGGCCCTTGGCCTTGTCAAGGGCCAACTTCCGTTCCTGCGGGAGGAAGGCCCCTTCGCCCACCCAAAGCGACAGGATGGTCATGCCCAGCGAATAGAAATCGGCTTTGGGCGTGAGTTCGATATAGGTTTTGTCCCCGATGGTGACCGTATCGGTGTACACTTCCGGCGCCGCATAAATCGGCGTCCGCAGCTGCTGGGTGGCGCATTTGCCGTCTTTGTCGAGGCGGTCTGCAATGCCGAAATCGCACAGCACGCTGTCCCAGCTGTTTGTGTCTTTGATGAGGATATTGGCCGGTTTGACATCCTTGTGGATGATGCCCAGGCGATGCAGTTCGTCAAGCGTGCGCGCCGTCTTCAAGGCAATTGCCAGGATGGCCTGGGGATTGCCCTTGATCCCGGCGGAGGCGGCATCACCCCCGGGAATAAACTCCAGCAGTTCGAAGTCTACGCCAAAATCGATGACATCGGCAATGAAGCCCCTGCCTCCCAGCGTCTGCAGGAAAGGAAGGACCTGCGTGTTGGTACAGAAGCCCTGCTGGAAGAGCTTGAGGGCATAGCGGCGCCTGCGGTCGTTCACCACGTAGATATCCCCTTCCGTGCCGCTGCCGAGCAGCCTCTCCACCGTGTAGGTCTTGCCGCCCGCCTGGACCGTCTCGCCGGGTTTGTGACGGCCGGAGGGGACGGTCCCACCGGGAGGGACCGCACTGACAGGCGCGGCAGCCGTTTTCTGCGGCGCCACGGCAGTCTTCTGCGGTGCTATCGCCGTCTTCTGCGGCTCCGCAGCAGGCGCGCCGCCCCGCAGGGCATCCGCCAGTGTTTTCTTAAGGTCCTCGTTGCCGGCCATTGACTATTTTCTCTTGTATACTTTCTTTTCAACCCGGTCTACGAAGCACTGTGCGCCTTCGGTCCCCGCGTCCACGACTCTATACTTGGTGGTGGTGATCCAGTGTCCGCCGAATTCCCGGACCGCACATTCCTCCGGGTTGTTATGGACCACCTGGCAGCGGTTGCAGATCCAGCCGATGGAATCCTGGTATTCGACGCCGTACCAGCGCTCTTCCGTCACCTCCATCATGGCCACCTTGCGCGCCGTGTAGTAGTTGCGCTGCTCCTGGGGCGTGGCGCCGGCCGGCGGAAGCATCTCCTCCAGCACCCGGTTGGCCTCTTCGACGGCCTTCTTGTACTCCGCAAGAACCTCCTCGCGGCTGCGGCCTACCTTGCGCTGCGTCACTTTCGGCCTTTCGGCGGGCGTAAAGCCAACCTTGGCCATCATTTCCTTCAGCCACAGCTCCCCTTCCGTGGGTTCAGCGGGGCCCTCGTCCACATCGCTGCCCGGCAAGGCGCCGTCGAGTTCCGCCTCCAGCTCAGAGACCTTCACCAGCAGGCGCGCCGCTTCGAGCACCTTCGGGTCCTGCTTCGCCTTCTCGACCGAGCGGCGGGCGGCGCGGGACAGCGGCTGGCCGCACTGCCGGCAGAACGCACGGTAATTGCGGATACCGCAACCGGGACAGACCACGCCTTCGGCGGGCATGCCGCAATCAGGGCAGTCCATGTCGTCCGGCTGCATCGGGGCGCCGCAGAAGGTGCAGTAGTCCACCAGCTTGGCCCCGCAGACGGGGCACCATTCGTATTCCTTGTCCAGGACTGCCCCGCAGTGCGGACAGACGTCGCCATCACGCACGACCCTTTCCTGCGCAGGCATCTCCGCCACGCGTTCGCGAATCCTGATGTCGGTCTCTTCCATGAATCAATCCGTTATTCTGCATCTTCCTCCCCGGTGCCAAGCACCACGTCGGGGAGCTGGATCAGGCCGTCCACGGCCTCGTTGATGGCCCGCATGGCCTCATTGAACAGGCCCAGGGTGCGGAATCCTTCAATCTCGTAGTCCTCGTCCGTTTCCAGGGCGAACACGATATTGCCATAGAGGGGCACGCCGGCGCCGTAAAGGATGGTCGCAGGCATGTTGTCGCCCACGGTCATGTCTTCGTGGCTCCGGGCAATCATAAAGACCAGATGGCGGCCGAGGAGGTTCAGTTTCTCGGAGAGGGCGTTGAGCGGCGAGGTGAAGCGTACGACCTCCACGCGCTTTGCCCGGATCCACGATGCGAGTTCATCGCCCAGGGTCGACCAGTCCTCATGTTCGCTCTGCTGCATGGTGCCGACGCCGTTGTAATTGACCACCAGGAAGGCCGGAACGATCGCATCGTCCGCTTCCCGGATGGCATGGCTGTCGTCCACGGAGGCCGGCAGGTTGCAGGTTTCCTTGAGCAAATTGAACAGGGCTTCTTCTTTGCTGTCAATCAAGCCGTCGGCGGAGATGACATTCAGGAAGAGCTCTCCCACCTGCTTCTTGCCGTCGTCATCCAGGCTGTCAATCAGCGCCATGGCTTTGTCATCATCCAAATCTTCTGCCAGTTCGGAAATCTTACGGAGGACGGCATTGTCCATTTCCCGGAACGTCGTGAAGAAATCAAACAGGACCTGAATCTCTTCGTCCTCGATTTCGCCGTCCATATGGGCAAGCATCTTGGAGAAATAATAAACGGCTGCGAGTATGTCCAATGAAACTGTCATAGTCCAAAAGATTAATCAAACATTACACGGGGATTCATCATGTGGGGGGACTTCCAGTCGATCCCGTATTTGCGGAGCACGTCACGCTTGGCCGCCCAGTACGGGAAGCAGAAACCCATCCCGCGCGGGATGCCCTTCAGGCGGCGGGCGCATTCCTCCTCCACTTCGAGATAAAGGTCCTCCCACTGCTGCGTTCGCTCCACGGGATCGAAACGCAGGTGACGGCCATACTTGCTGCAGAACTCGTCCATCGACACGCCGTCCACATCGATATAGGCCTCCAGTCGGGCGATTTCCGCCTCGATGTCCACGGCAAAGAGCCAGTCGCTCTTCTCTACGGATTCATTCAGCCACGCAAGCTCTTTGTGGAGAATCTCCAGCACAAAGCGGGGCGTGTCGTATTCGGGAAGCTGCTCCAGGATGGCATGGCAGGCGTAGGCCTTGCCCAGCGGGCCTTCCTCGGCATCGTCCAGCTTCTCCAGCAGCGCAAGGGTCTCCTTCGCGAGCGGCACATTCTTGTGGATCTCCTGCTCCTGCGCATTCTTGCGCATCCGGTCCACATTGGCGATAATCTTATTTATCTTTTTCATAATCAACACTATACATAAGCATCCCAGCGTCCGTCATCTTCATCGAACTCCTCTTCCTCCTCTTCCTCCTCTTCTTCCTCCGATTCTTCCGCATCTTCTGTTTCATCTTCGTCACCCTCCACAACCAGAAAGATACTCAGTTCGAACACGGTATAATCCCTCCCGTCCTCGTCAAACTTGCCATAGGGGCTGTCCAGCTTGAGGCCGTACTTCCTGCTGCGATACTCCAGGACCACCCCTTCGTCCGATACCTCCAACAGCCTGATGGCCCCAAACAAACCGCCGGGATCCTTATACCGGAGCGGCATGTCGGGGTGAAGGTCGGATTTGTCGTATTCGGTTCGTTCGCAAAACCAGTTGTTGATGCCCGGATCTCTGGGACTGTAGTCCACATCGATGACCAGACGGATCCATTGTTTCATATGCTTTGGGGTTACGTGTTATTAATCATTAATCGTTGTAACAAATATAGCATTTTCTTTGGTCTTTCGGTGAAGCCGGACACACAAAAAACAGCCGGAAGGATACCGGCTGTTTTTTGTAATATGTAAAGTCGCTTATATCAACGACTTTGCAGCATTAAGTCCGGCGAGGGCGCCGGTCGCAAAAGCGAGCTGGAGGTTGTAGCCGCCCGTGTCGGCGTCGATGTCGAGGACTTCGCCGCAGAGATACAGGCCAGGCACTAGGCGGGACTCCATCGTCTTGGCGACAAAATCGTCCGTGGACACCCCGCCCGCCGTCACGACCGCACGCTCATAGCCAACGTAGCCAGCAATATCGAACTGCCAGGCTTTCAGCGCCTTGGCAATGCTGACCAGATTGACCCAGACCTTCGTGTCGGCGCGGCCGCGCCGCTCCAGCGTCAGGATCTCGGGATGCATCTGCATGAAGCCCGGGATGAGCTCGCGCGGCATGAGTTTGCCCAGCAGGATGCGGCAGCGCTCCTTCTCGCGGACACCCCGCGAGCGCGGATCCTTGCCGATCTCCTCCCAGAGCGCCTTGATCCGGACCGTCAGGTCCGTCGGGTCCACCCCCGGCTTGAGGTCGAGCACCAGGGCCACGCGGGAGCCGTTGACCAGCGCCTTGACAGCCTTGCGGCTCAGCTGGAATCCCACCGGCCCTTCGAGTCCGCCGTCCGTGAAATCGACGTCGCCGAACTCGCTGTCCGTCTCGGTCCCCTCAATTACCAGCGACAGCTGGATATTCTTGAGCTGCACCCCGCAGAGCGCCTGTCCCAGCTCCGAGAGCTGCGTTCCGCGGTCAATATGCAAATCCTTGTCTTCCTGAATCTTATAGCCCTTCGGCACGAGTGCCGTCAGCGACGGGAACGTCGGCACAATCCGGTGCCCGAGCTCCGCCGCCCAGCGCAGCCCGTCGCCCGTCGACCCCGTCGTCGGATAGCTCAGTCCCCCCGTCGCCACAATCACCCGCTGACACTTCCACTCCCGCCCGTCGGTCAGCGAAACGCTGAAGCCGGGAGGCAGCTCGCCCCTGAAAACGTCCTGCTGCGCAGGACCCCACCGCTGCGCTTGCAGCACCCCACAAATCTCAGATTTGCGGGGACCCCGCATTTCGCTTGCGGTCCCCCCTCTTACGATGCCGAGGGTGGCACGGTTTTCTGGGGCGACTGCCTCCCGGGCTTCATTCAACGTTATCGCTGCCACCTCCGCGTCGGTTTCGATTTTGACACCAAGCGAAAGGCAGGCGTTAACGAGGGTGTCGACGACGTCGGAGGCATGGTAGGAGGCGGGATAGGCGCGGTCGCCGCGCTCGACGACGGTCGCCATGCCGAAGGCCTCAAACCAGTCCACGACGGCCTGCGACGGCAGATTATAGAACGCCGACTTGACGAAATTGGGCTTCGACCGGATGTGGCCGGAGAAGGCGTTCCAGTCCTTCACATTCGTGAAATTACACCGCCCCTTGCCGGTAATCATCACCTTACGGGCCGGCCGCGGCATCTTCTCCAGCACCGTGACCTGCGCGGCGACGCCCGCATCCACGAGCGTCCGGGCCGCGTGGTACGCCGCCATGAGCCCGGAGGCTCCCCCGCCGATGACAACGATCTCCGATCTCATCTACTTCTCGTGCAGCCAGACTTCCATCTTGCCCGGGCCGCGATGGTTCCAGGCATAATAAGGGATCAGCGTCAGGTCGCCGTCGCGGATGACGCGCAGGCCGCCCAGCAGGTCGGAACGGAACTCCTCGGAGAGCGCATCGCCGGCGGACACGGCCGCCTGCAGCACATCCTGCGCATTGTCGGGCCATTCGGCGCAATACACCAGCGGACCGCACTCCACGGCCAGCCGCCCGCGGTCGGCCTCCACGGCCTCGTGGGCACGGACAAAGCGCGGCTCCATCTCCATCGACAGCGCCACCTCGTCGCCCGCCTTCCAGTTGCGGGAAATGCAGAAATAACCATCCTGCAGCTCACCGGACACGGCCTCGCCGTTCAGCGACACGCGGTACCCCGTCGACTTGCCATCGGCAAAGGCATACAGGTCGCTCGGCACCACCTCGCCGCGCACCCAGCCCGGAATGCGCAGCTTCAGCGTGAAGCGGCCCGCACGGTTCTCGTCGACCGTGACGCGCACCTCCCCGCTCCAGGGATAATCCGTATGCTGGGAGACCGTCACCGCGCCGCCGTCCAGACGGTGCGTCATCGTATTGTCAACGAATAAGTTAACATACAGGTCCCTGCCTTGTGCCGCGTAGATATAGCCCGGCACGGAAGGGATGAAGCGGCAGATGTTGGACGGGCAGCAGGCGCAGCCGAACCACGGCTCGCGGTGGTGGCGTCCGTCGGACTCCAGCGGATTGGGATAGAAGAAGGTGCCGCCGTCCAGGGACACACCCGAGATCACGCCGTTGTAGAGCGTCCGCTCCAGCACGTCGATGTACTTCGCGTCGCCGTGCAGCAGGAACATCCGGTAGTTGGTATAGACGTTGCCGATGGCCGCGCAGGTCTCGCAGTAGGAGGTCAGGTTCGGCAGCTCGTAATTGTCGCCAAAAGCTTCCCCGTCATAGCGCGAACCCACGCCGCCGGTCAGGTAGAGCTTCTTCGAGACGATATTGTCCCAGATGCGGTCGATGGCATCCACATAGGCCTGCTCCCCGGTGAGCGCCGCCACGTCCGCCATGCCCGAATACATGTACTCAGCCCGCACGGCATGGCCCACGGCCTCGTCCTGCTCCGTAACCGGCTTATGTGACTGGGAATAAGGATTGCGCACGCGTGTCGTGCCGCGCTTGTCCAGGAAATACTTCGCCTGGTCGAGGTACTTCTTCTCCCCCGTGGC
Source organism: uncultured Bacteroidales bacterium (assembly GCA_905234475.1). Lineage (GTDB taxonomy): Bacteria > Bacteroidota > Bacteroidia > Bacteroidales > UBA932 > Cryptobacteroides. Next base: position 25,871 of record CAJOHX010000002.1, read on the forward strand.
CAGGTAGAGCTTGCACAGCGCCATCTCAGCAATCTGGTGGCCCGGGACGCGCTCCAGCTGGCCCTCGCCATCACCGATCTCCCGGATGATGCAGTCGGCGTACTTGATGGCGATGTCCAGGAAATTGCGCTTGCCCGTGGCCTGGTAATGCGCCACGGCACCCTCCACCATGTGGCCGAGGTTGTAGAACTCATGGCTGCCGCCTTCCACCTCGCTCCAGCGCTCCGGGCCCACCCAGGCGTGCGGATGCCAGGGATTCATCTGCCGGGCGGTGTTGAGATAACCGTCCGGCTCCTGCGCCGCTGCCACCAGCACAAGCACGCTGTCGATATAGGCTTCCAGCGCTGCGTCCGGATAGGTCTGCAGGAGATAGCTGGCGCCCTCGATGGTCTTGTAGACATCCGTGTCGTCAAAGGGAAAACCGCCCACGTGGTACGTGGAATCGGGCTTCGTGGCGCGCACGAAATTGTCGTAGCGACCCGTCTCCTCGCATTTGCTGAAAGCGAGCGGGATGGTCACCTCGCGGCTGGCCTGCAGGCGCTGTCCCCAGAAGCTGTCGGAGACCTTGACATCGGTAAACGGGACCTGGCCGATCGGATAGCCCCCCTGCGGGGCTTTGGGCTGGCAGGCAGACAGGGCCGCAAGGGCGGCGAGCAGCAATAGGATTCTCTTCATAACGGATAGGAAACAAAAAAAGGGAAAGCTTAGCACATCGCACCGCTACGACCTCCTACCCTTGCTGCCTTCCGGCCCTGGGGGAGTTCAGAGGGAGCTGGTCGTGTACGACTTTCCCGTTGCAAATGTAATAAAAAATCAAATACTGTCGAAAATCAACGGGAGAATATCGTCCACTTTGTCAAATTTCAGGATCTTGTCCGCCGAGATCATGATCACGGACATCGGCTTGCCGGACTTGGCCTGATACTGCGCCATCACCTGCCGGCAGGCACCGCAGGGCGTCACGGGCGCCTTGGCGAGCCGTCCCATCACGCCGCCCGCGATCGCAATGCCGAGCATGTCCTTGTCGGGGTAGCGCGCCCCGGCGGCGAACATCGCCGTCCGCTCGGCGCAGAGGCCGGACGGGAAGGCGGCGTTCTCCTGGTTGGCGCCCCGCACAATCTGCCCGTTGGACATCCGCACGGCAGCCCCCACATGGAAATGGGAATACGGCGCGTAGGCGCCCGACATGGCCTTGATGGCCTCGGCCGCCAGTTCGCGGTCTTCGGGATTCATCTCCTCGATGGAGCTGAACTCCCGGTATTTGATACGGATTTCTTTATCGGTCATGTGACTTATGTGGTTGTTTACATTTCAATCCTCTCCCCCAGAAAATGGGGGCCGCGCCCGGTCAGCACGTCCCAGCAGGCGCTCACGCGGGCCAGCCATTCGCGGACCTTTACCTTCACCGCGCCGGGAGCATGGACGTCGCGGGCGTTGAAGCCCACGGCATCGATCCCGTGACGCCTGGCAAGGTACACCGCCCGCTCATTGTGAAAACGCTGGCTGACAACGATATACGAAGTCTGGCCGAACACCTCGCAGGCCCGGACTACGGAGTCCAGCGTCCGGAATCCGGCATAGTCCAGGAAGATCAGCGAATCCGGAATATTGCGCTCCAGCAGGGCCTTGCGCATCGCCATCGGCTCGTTGTACGAAGCGTGGTGGTTGTCTCCGCTCACCAGGATGCAATCCACCTTGCCGGCCCGGAAGAGCTCTGCAGCGGCATCCATCCGGTACTCGAAATAGGGATTGGGGGTCCCGCCCCGCAACCTGGGCGAGGTGCCGAGCAGGAGGGCCGCATGCTGGCGGGGAAGCGCCTGCATGTCGTCGAACACCCTCCCGCGGGCGACGTTGCGCACCCGAAGGTTGCACACGACGAGCACCAGCGCCAGCGCGCAAAGCAGGATCAGCAGGATTCGAAAGAAAGTCTTCATCGTATCTCCAAATATAGTATTTTTCTGCGAAATATACGCTACTAGGGTGGAATTGTGTATCTTTGCACCGATATGAAGATATGCGTCGGACTGTCCGGAGGCGTGGACTCCAGCGTGGCGGCCTTGCTGCTCAAGCAGCAGGGCTACGACGTGTTTGCCATGTTCATGCAGAACTGGCACGACACCGAGGGTACGCTCCACGGCGACTGCGAGTGGGAGGAGGACAAGTTCGTGGCGGAGATGGTGGCACGCAAGATAGGTATCCCCTTCTATTTCATAGACTTGAGCAAGGAATACCGGCAGCGCGTGGTGGACTACCTCTTCGATGAATACGCCCGCGGACGCACCCCCAATCCGGACGTGCTCTGCAACCGCGAGATCAAGTTCGACGCCTTCCTGAAAGCGGCGGAGCGCCTGGGCGCGGACTGCGTGGCCACAGGCCATTATTGCCGCAAGGAGCAACTCCCGGACGGGACGTTCCGCATCCTGGAGGGCGCCGATCCCAACAAAGACCAGAGCTATTTCCTCTGCCAGCTCACGCAGGAGCAGTTCGCAAAGGCCGTTTTCCCCATCGGGGACCTGCTCAAGCCGGAAGTGCGGCGCCTCGCCCGGGAGGCGGACCTGCCTTCGGCGGAAAAGAAGGATTCGCAGGGCATCTGCTTCGTGGGCAAAGTGGACCTGCCGGTCTTTCTCCAGCAGAAACTCGAGAGCGTCGAGGGCGACGTGGTGGAGGTCTTCGACGCTTACTACGCCGACTCAGCAGAATATGCTCGCGACCAGGAGTTGATAGGAAAGGGTACGGACCTGACGGACAGCGAGTTGATGGAGCTTTCCACCCCCATTGACTATAGCGATATCCGCTTCGAGACGGAGACCTACCGCTCCGGCAAAAAGCACATCAAGAAGACGCGCGACAAGGCGAATCCCTGGGCCAGGCGCATCGGCCGCCACGAAGGCGCGCAGTTCTACACCATCGGCCAGCGCAAGGGCCTCGGGATCGGCGGCCATGCCGAGCCGGTGTTCGTGATCGCCACCGACATTGCACGCAATATCATCTATGTGGGTGAAGGCGAGCGGCACAAGGGCCTCTACCGGACGTGCCTTCGCATCGCACCGGACGAGATTCACTGGATCCGGCCTTCGGAGACGATGCAGATTGGGGAAAAGCGCCGCTACCGCGTCCGCATCCGCTACCGCCAGCCCCTGCAGGATGCGACCCTGCTGATGCGGGAGGCGGGCCTCTTTGTCCTGTTCGACGAGCCGCAGCGCGGCATTACGCCCGGGCAGTTCGCCGTCTGGTACGCCCCCGACGGGGAAATGCTCGGCAGCGGCGTCATTTGATCTCCCTGAAGTCCTTGAAGATCGCCTCCGCCAGCATGCGGGCGCCGTGGCGCTGCGGATGGATGCCGTCCCGGCAGTAGCGGGCGCTGTCGAAAAGGCCGTACAGATCAATCAGTTGCAAACCCTTCTGCTCCGCAATCTCATGAATCGCCGGGCGGACACCCTCCTCCAGCACGTCGGGATTAAGGGCGATGAGGGGCACCCGGATCACGCGGAAGATCCGGATCGGCGCCACCAGCACCACCTTCGGATGCGAAGGCAGAGCGAGGTAGGACTCGACGATGCGGGCGTAATCCCGCCGGAAGACCTCCGGATCCCAGTTCCAGGGCTTGGTGTCGTTGGTGCCGAGCATCAGGATGACGATGTCCGGCTCCCATTCCAGGCTCTCCCGGTACACGCGCTTCCGCACATACGGCGTCTCCGCGTCAAAGCGGGCCGCGGCGTCGTTGTAGCCGAAATTGCGCACCTCGAATCCCCCGCCGAGCAGGTGTTGCAGCACAGCCGGGTAGCCGTGCTTCCCGGGATTGAGGATGGTGAATCCCCAGGTGATGCTGTCTCCGACGCAGGCTACTTTCTTCATGCTTCCGGATCTTTGAGGGAGCGGGCCACGGCCTCGGCCACGTTGATGCCGTCCAGCGCGCTGGACACGATGCCCCCCGCATAGCCGGCGCCCTCCCCGCAGGGGAAGATGCCCGGCAGCGAGACGTATTCGAGCGTCTCGGGGTCGCGCGGCACGCGCACCGGCGACGAAGTCCGGGATTCCACGCCCAGCAGCAGGGCGGCATTCGTATAATAATTGCGCATCTTCACGCGCGGAAATGCCTTCCGGAGACGCTCGGAGACGATGGGCGGAAGCAGTTCGTGCAGCGGTGCGCTCACCACGCCGGGGTGGTAGCTGGTCGGCGGCATGGTCTTGGACAGCTTGCCGAGGCAGAAATCCTCCATCCGCTGCGCCGGCGCCGCCATGGGGTTCGCCGCCCCGTGCGACTGGGCATAGTCGTACATGCTGCGCTCCACCGCATGCTGGAAGTCCATCAGCTTGAAGGGGCTCTCGCCGGGGACATCCTCCGGCTCGATCTGCACGACCACGCCGGCGTTGGCAAATTTGCCGCTGCGGCCGGAATTGGACATGCCGTTCAGCACGACCGTGCGCTCCTCCGTCGAAGAAGGCACCAGCACGCCGCCGGGGCACATGCAGAAGGAGAAAACGCCGCGGCCGTCCACCTGCTCCACGAAGGAATACTCCGCCGCCGGGACGCCGGGCTTCCACTGCCCGTGGTACTGGCACCAGTTGATCTTCTCCTGCGGGTGCTCCACGCGCACTCCCATCGCAAATCCCTTCGCCTCCAGCGCTCCCCCCGCCGCCTGCAGCATCTCATACACATCCCTCGCCGAATGCCCCGTCGCCAAAATCACACGTGAAGCGTAAAATATTGAACCGCAGGCAGTTCTAACAGCCAGCGCAGGCCGAGCGGCAGTGGCCCCAGGAAAACCGTGGCCGCCCGTGGCCTCGTGAACGGGGGGGACCCGCTGCGGAGCAGTGGGGGGGATGAGCGAAGCGAAGTTTTGTCGGGGCCAGCTGCCGTCGGCCGGAGCCGGTTCGATTGAAACAACGCGGGAGTTGAAGTGATATTCTCCGCCGTGGGAGATGATGAAATTTCGGATGTTTTCGACGATGACGGGGAGCTTGTCGGAGCCGATGTGCGGGTGGGCGTCGATGAGGATATCCTTCGAGGCGCCGAACTGCACGAGCTGGTAGAGGACCTCGCGGAGGTCGCCGCGCTTCGACGAACGGGTATAAAGCTTGCCGTCGGAAAAGGCGCCGGCGCCGCCCTCGCCGTAGCAGTAATTCGAATCCGGATCCACGACCCCCTCGCGGGAAAGCTTCGCCATGTCGAACTTGCGCTCGTGGACATTCTTGCCCCGCTCCAGGACGACCGGCCTGAGCCCGAGCGTCAGCAGCTTCAGGGCGGCAAACATGCCGGCCGGACCGGCACCGACCACGATAACGGGCTCCGCATCATGCACATCCTGATACGCCGGGAGCTGATAAGGCACATATTCCTCGCCGGGGCCGTAAGCCTCGTACTGATAGCGCCAGACCGGCTCCTTGCGCGCATCGACGGAACGCTTCTTGAGGACCCACTTCCAGCCGCCGGCCTTGGCCTCGATCTCCTTCAGGCGCGGCTCGCGCGTGAGCGGACAGACAATCTCGAATTCCTTCATAAACGGCTAGAAATCAGACATCCGGGAGACCGGAGCCACATCCAGCGGCGTCCGCTCACCGGCCAGGTAATGATAATAACCGGCAATCGCAATCATGGCCGCATTGTCGGTCGTGAACTTGAACTCGGGCAGGTAAGTCTTCCAGCCGCGCTTGCTCCCCTCGGCCTCAATGCGGGCGCGCAGGCCGCTGTTGGCGGACACGCCGCCGCCGATGGTAACCTCCCGGATCCCGGTCTGCTTCGCCGCCTTGATGAGCTTGTCGAGCAGGATGTCGATCAGGGTCTTCTGGAAAGAGGCGCACAGGTCCTCCTTGTTCTTCTCGAGGAAATCGGGATCCTTCGCCACCTCGTCCCGGACAAAATACAGGAGCGAGGTCTTGACGCCGCTGAAGCTGTAGTCCAGGCCCTCGATGTGCGGCCTCTTGAACTGGAAGCGGGCCGGGTCGCCCTGCGCCGCCAGCTTGTCTATAATGGGTCCGCCGGGATAGCCCAGGCCCAGCATCTTGGAGCACTTGTCGAAGGCCTCCCCCACCGCGTCGTCGATGGTCTGGCCGAGGATCTCGAAATGAAGGGGATCGTCCACCCGGACAATCTGGGAATTGCCGCCGCTGACCAGCAGGCACAGATACGGGAACGAAGGCTCCCGGACGGGCTTGCCCTCCTGGCGGATGAAATCGGCCAGCAGATGGCCCTGGAGGTGGTTCACCATCACAATCGGGATGTCCAGCGCCAGGCCCATGGCCTTGGCGAAGGAAGTGCCCACCAGGAGCGAGCCCAGCAGGCCGGGACCGCGGGTAAAGGCAATCGCCGTGAGCTCCGCGGGCTTCACGCCGGCACGGGACAGGGCCTCGCTGACCACGGGCACGATGTTGAGCTCGTGGGCACGCGAGGCCAGCTCCGGGACCACACCGCCAAAGGCGCGGTGCACGTCCTGGCTGGCGATGACGTTCGACAGCAGCCAGCCGTCGCGGATGACGGCGGCCGAGGTGTCGTCGCAGGAAGACTCTATGCCGAGAATGATGTCTGCCACCTTCCAAAGGATTACACCACAAAGTTAGCAATAATTTTCTTATCTTTGTAGATTGACAAGTAGCGCGCACGGCGCGCAGACGCTTGCACGGACGCATGTACAGGAAAGGAGGATACATTGTCGGTCGCATCTTCGGCCTGCTGGTCGTGTTGCTGATGGCTGCTCTCGTAGCCATCCAGACCCCCTATGTACAGACGCGCCTGTCGAAAATCGCCCTCAACCAGCTGGCCGCCATCATGGACGGCCGCGTGCAGTACGACGAGCTGAAGGTGATGACCTCCGGCGTGCTGGTGATCCGCAACATCAAGCTCGTGGACACCGCCCCCTACACCGAGGACATCAACGGTCGCGGCTGGGCGCCGGTGGACACCGTCTTCCGCGCCAAACAGATCACGGCCACCTTCTCCATCCCCGGGCTCCTGCGCCGGCAGGGCCTGCACATCGGCCGCGTCACGGTCGAGGACGCCTTCTTCCACTTCGCCATGGAACCGGGCGAATACGGCAACAACCTCTCCCGCATCTTCCACCTGGGCGGCGGAGAGACCACCTTCCCCGAAGGGGATGTCTTTGACATCAAGAAGCTGAGGATCAAGGATTTTCGCCTGCGGATGAACAGTTTCCTGCCCGATGGCGGCAGCTACACCGGCCACGGTTTCAACTTCGACGACCTGGACGTGCTGGTGAGCCTGCTCACCGGCCACGGCATCCGCATGAACGACGGCAAGATCCAGGCTTCGATCGACCGCTGTCTCGTCTCGGAAAAGTCCGGCTATTCCGTGGACCGGCTCTCCGCCAGCGCCGAGATCGGCATGGACAAAGCCCTGATCGAAGACCTTCATTTCCGGGATCCCTGGTCAGAACTCAACGTACGGAGCGTCTCCCTGCACTACGACGGATTCGACGCCCTGTCGGATATCATCAATCGCGTGAGGATCGAGGCGGACGTGCAGCCCTCGCAGCTCGCCCTGCAGACCGCCTCCTATTTCATGCCTGACTTCAAGGACAATCCCGCCGTTCTCGAAATCCGTCGCGGCCAGGTCCAGGGCTATGTCAACGACCTCAAGATCTCGCGCCTGGTCTTTTCTGAAGCGCATTCCGGCATCGCCGGATCCGTGGAAGGGACCGTCACCGGCCTGCCGGACATCAGCAAACTCCTGCTCGACCTGCATGTCAGGGACCTCAAGCTCACCACGGCCGGCGTGTACAAGCTCGCTTCGGCCCTCGTGCCGGGAGGCATTCCCGATATCCGCCAGTACGCCCGCGGCGTTCCATTGATCCTCCAGCTCAGCGCCCGCGGACCGGTCAACCAACTGGCCTACAGCGGCGCCCTCGCCAGCTCCGCCGGCAATGCCAGCCTCAGCGGAACCCTCCGCAACCTGATGGATCCGGAGCATCCGATTGAGGTGGACGCGAACGCGTCTACGCAGGAACTCGACCTGGGCCGGATGCTGGGCATCGACCTGCTCGGCCCCGCCACGATGAGCACGCGCGCCAGTGCCGTCCTCAGAGACGGTGCGCTGCCCGACGCCCGGCTGGATTCCCTGCACATCTCGAAGATCCGGGCCATGGGGCACGACTTCACTGACATGGACGTCTCCGGGGTCCTTCGTTCCGGCACGGCGGAGTTTTCCCTCCAGAGCAACGACCCGGCCGCGAACCTGACCCTCAGCGGCCTCGCGGACCTCGTCCCCCGCTCCGGCAACCAGCGCCTCAACCTGGACGGCAACCTCACCAACATCGACCTGCGCGCCTTCGGCATCGACGGCGGCGACTGGGTCTCGCGCCTTTCCACGCGCGTTCACACCGACATGGTCCTGCGCGGCGAATTCCTTGACGGAGAAGCGGGGCTGGAGGGCCTGACCCTCATCAACGACAGCGGCACCCATCCCGTCGGCAACATCAACATCCTGGCCCGGGAATCCCGCGGCGAACAGGACATCAGCCTCGACGCCCCCTTCCTGGAAGCCTATTTCACGGGCAACCGCCCGGTGACCCGCTTCGCAGGCGACCTCCAAATGCTGACGACCCGCCGCGAGCTCTCCGCCCTCTACCTCGACGAAGCCTCCTGGACCTATCCGGGCGAATATTCGCTGGAACTCCTCTTCCACAATACCCGGGACATTCTGGACCAGTTCCTGCCCGGCACCTACATCGCCGACGGCACTTCCCTCTCCCTAACCATCTCGGAAGACGGCAACCTGGACGGCCTCGTCCAGTCCGACCGCATCGCCTCCGGCAAGAATTACCTCAAGGACGTCATGGTCCAGTTCGACAACCGCGACGGGATGCTCTTCGCCAACATCCTCAGCGAGGAGCTGCGGGCAGGCACGTTCTCCATGTTCAATCCCGCCATCACCGCCAGCGCCCAGGACAACGACATCACGCTCAACGTCCACTACGACGGCTTCTCCGGCGGCGGGGGCAATGCAGAGATCTACCTCGACGGCCAGCTCTACCGCGACGAAGAAGGGATCCTGGTCATCAAGGCCCACCCGCTCAATTCCTACCTCGTGGCGGGAGACGAGACCTGGGAGCTGAACGAATCGGACATCGTCCTGTACGGCAATAACCTCTATCTGGACCGCTTCCTGATCAGCAACGGGCCGCAGCACCTGCTCGTGGACGGCGGCTTCTCCTCGGAGCGGAGCGACACGCTCACCCTGCAGATGCACCAGTTCGACCTGGCCCTGCTGGACCAGTTCCTGCCCGACGCCCTCGGCATCGAGGGTCTGATGAACGGCAGAGCCTTCGTGACCTCCGGCAAGGACGAGCCGCTGGGCATGCTGATGGATTTCCGCATCGACACGCTCCGCATCGGCGGTGCGGACGCGGGTTCCATCCAGATTTCCAGCCTGTGGAACGACGAAGGCAAGGAGCTGGGGCTCTTCCTCAGCGACGAGATCCAGGGCCGCAACGCCCTGTACGCCAGCGGCGCCTATTTCCCGGATGAGAACCGGGTGGACCTCCGCGTGGACCTGGACGACCTGCCCCTCGGCGTCGCAGCCCCATTTGTATCGGAGTTCGTGACGGAACTGGGCGGCGGCATCAGCGGCGGCATCACCCTGTCCGGCCCAACGGATGCTCTGGTCCCCGGCAGCGAAGACCTGCGGCTGGACGGCGTCTACGCGCGGCTGGGCATGACCGGCGTCCTTTATTCCCTGTCCGGTCCCATCCGGATCGACGGCAGCGGCGTCTATCTCGACGACATGCAGCTTCACGACGACACCGGCGGCTCCGGACGCGTGTCGGGCGCACTCCGCTACCGCGACCTCATGGACTTCGACAGTTTCCAGACCGAAGCGCAGCTGTCCTTTACCAACCTCAAGGTGGTGGACACGCCGGAGCAGCCCGGCGGCATGTTCTACGGCCTGATGCGGGCTTCCGGCGCCGCTGCAGTGTCCGGTCCCTTCTCTTCCCTGCTCATCGACGCGGACGTGTCCACGTCGGGCGTTGGCAACATCCACATTCCGCTGTCCAGCGAGCTCACCAGCAGCAGTTCCAGCAACCTGCTGACCTTCACCGAGCCCGCACGGGAGCTCGACCCTTACGAGGAAATGCTCGCCAGCCTCGAGAAAAAGGCCGCCACCGGCAGCGACATGCGCATCCGCGGCCACGTGACCATCTCGCCTCTGCTGGCCACCTACGTCGAGATTGACAAGGCCGCCGGCAATGTCGCCGCCTTCAACGGCTCCGGCTCCGTCACCCTCAATGTCCAGCCGACACGCGACATCCTCGACCTCAACGGCGACTACACCATCAACGAAGGGACCTACCAGTTCGTCATGCCGGGCATCCTGTCCAAGTCCTTCACCGTCCAGCGCGGAAGCTCCGTCAAATTCGGCGGCGACATCATGAACACCGAGCTGGACCTCACGGCCAACTACAACCTCAGGACCACGCTTGACGCCCTCGTGGGCGGCGAATCCTCGGCGTCCCGCCGCCCGGTCAACTGTTCCATCCATGTGTCCGACCGCCTGAGCTCCCCGAGGATCGACCTGGACATCGACGTGCCCGACCTCGACCCGACCACCCGCACCCAGGTCGAGTCCGCCCTCAATACGGATGAAAAGGTGCAGAAACAGTTCGTCGCCCTGCTGCTGATGGGCAATTTCCTGCCCAGCGAGACCTCCGGCATCTCGAACCAGTCCCCCAACCTCTTCTCGAATGTCGTGTCGCTGCTGACGAACCAGTTCAACAACATCCTCTCGAAGCTAGACATCCCCTTCGACGTGGCCCTCGGATACAAGGAGAATGCCGCCGGACAGGACCTCTTCGACGTGGCCGTGTCCACCCAGCTCTTCGACGACCGGGTGATCGTGGGCGGCAGTTTCGGCAACCGCCACTTCTCTACCGGCAGCGCCTACGGCGACTTCACGGGCGATCTCGACATCTCGGTCAAGCTCGATCCCGAAGGCAAGTTCCGCTTCAACATCTTCTCCCACTCCGCCGACGAGTTCACCAGCTACCTGGACTACTCGCAGCGCAACGGCGTCGGCGTCAGCTACCAGCGGGAGTACAACAGTTTCCAGCAGTTCCTGCGCAACATTTTTGTTCCCAAGAAGAAACGCGCCAAACGTGACGAGGAGGAGGCCCTCCTGCACAACCAACAAATAGTCATTGAGATAGATAACGATGAAACTGACGAATCCGGGGAAGCTCTTCCTGATTCCGACACCCCTCGGCGGAAACGATCCCGCAGAAGTGATTCCAAGGCACGTCCTTGAGACGGCCTGCGGCCTTCGCTGCTTCGTGGTCGAGGAGCTGCGCACCGCGCGCCGCTTCCTGTCCGCCTATGGCCTGCGCGGGCAGATTGATGCGCTGGATTTCCACGTCCTCAACGAGCACACGAGCCCGGAGGAAGTGGATGCGCTGCTGCCGCTTTTCGAGGGGCAGGACGTGGGGCTGCTGTCCGAAGCGGGCTTGCCGGCCGTCGCCGATCCCGGCGCCGCCCTGGTCGCCCGCTGCCATGCCCACGGCATCCGGGTCGTCCCCCTTGTCGGTCCGTCCTCGCTGATGCTGGCCCTGATGGCCTCCGGGCTCAACGGCCAGTCCTTCGCCTTCCGCGGCTATATCCCGGCCAAGACCGAGGAGCGCCGCGCCGCCCTGCGCGAGCTCGAGAAGCAGTCCCGCAGCCTCAGGCAGAGCCAGATCCTGATCGAGACGCCCTACCGCAACGACGCCCTGCTCGCCGACATGCTCCAGACCCTGTCCCCCGCCACCCGCCTCTGCGTGGCCGCGGACATTACCCTGCCGACGGAATTCATCCGCACATGCACGGTCGCCGAGTGGAAATCCCGTCATTCCGGGCGGTCCCTGAGCCTGTCGAAGGGCGACCCGGAATCTCCCATCGGCAAACGCCCCTGCGTCTTTATCCTGCTCGCCTAGTATGACCATCGCGCTGCTGACCCTGGGCTGCAAGCTCAATTTCGCCGAGACGGCGACCTACGAACGCGGTTTCCTGGCCGCGGGCCTCAAGGTCGTGCCGTGGAGCGAGGCAGCGGACGTGTATCTGGTCAATACCTGCTCGGTCACGGCCACGTCCGACAGCAAGTCGCGCAACCTCATCCGCAAGGTGCACCGCGTCAACCCCGCGGCCCGCATCATCGTGGTTGGCTGCAGCGCGGAGCTGCGCCGGCGCGAGATCGAGCAGATCGAAGGCGTCTCACGCGTTTTCGGCGCCGCCGAAAAGGGGCGGGTCGTCGAGGAGACGCTGCGCCTGCTGGGGCTTCCCGCCCCTTCGCCCCGGACGTCATCTGACGCCTGTTTCCCGGCTTATTCAGCGGCGGAAAGCCGCACACGTGCCTTCCTGAAGGTTCAGGACGGCTGCAATAACTATTGCAAATACTGCACGGTCCCCTATGCCCGCGGCGAGAGCCGCAACCTCCCCATCGCCGAATGCGTGCGCAACGCGGAACGGATTGCCGCCGAAGGCGTCAGGGAAATCGTCCTCACGGGCGTCAACACGGGCGATTTCGGCCGGAGCACCGGCGAATCCTTCCTGGACCTGCTGAAGGCCCTGAACGGCGTGGACGGCATCGAGCGCTACCGCATTTCCAGCATCGAGCCGAACCTCCTGACGGAGGAGATCGTGGACTGGATCGCCGGCGGGACAAAGTTCCAGCCGCATTTCCACATCCCGCTCCAGACCGGCTCCGATGAGCTGCTCGAGCGCATGGGACGCCGCTACGACACCGCCCTTTTTGCCGACCGTATCGCGATGATACGCAGCAAGATGGAGCGCCCCGGGGCGCCGAAGGTCTTCTTCGGCATCGACGTCATGGTGGGGCTGCCCGGCGAGACAGACGCCCTGTTCAAGCAGACCTTCCGCTTCATCGAGCGCATCCGCCCTGCCTTCATCCACGTCTTCCCCTATTCCCGACGTCCCGGCACGCCGGCGGCCACCATGCCCGGCCAGGTGGAGGAGTCCGTCAAGAAGCACCGCGTGGCGGTGCTGGAGGAGCTCTGCCGCAGCCTGCACGACGACTTCCGCGCGCAGAACCGCGGCATCCGCGAACGGGTCCTCTTCGAGTCCACCCTCCGCGGCGGGATGATGGAGGGCTACACTGGCAATTACATCCGCATCACGCGGCCTTACGACCCAGCCCTCATAGGTACGCTGGTCGACATAGAGATTGATTGAGATTATGGAGAACAACCAAGCGAAACTGACTTTCCTGGGCACCGGCACCTCTTCCGGCGTGCCGATGATCGCCTGCGACTGCCCGATCTGCCGCTCGGCGGATCCGCGTGACAGGCGCCTGCGCGCCTCGGCGCTCGTTGAATACGGCGGGCTGACCATCCTCGTGGACGCCGGCCCCGATTTCCGCGCCCAAATGCTGCGGCAAGATGAGCATCACCTCGACGCCATCCTGCTCACGCACAACCACAAAGACCACACCGGCGGCCTGGATGACATCCGCGCCTTCAACCTCGCGGAGAGCCACCCGGTCAACATCTACTGCGAGCCTTACGTGGAGACGACGCTCCGCCGCGAATACGGCTACGCCTTCGCGGAAAACAAATACCCCGGCGCCCCGGAATGGCGCGTCCACAACATTGACGGGCATACCCCCTTCCGGGTGCATTCCAACGCCAACGAGGAAATCCTCAGCTGGGAGCGCGGCTTCGGCTACCACCACCTCCCGCCGCAGCCCGCACCCGACACCTCGGTGGAGATCGTGCCCATCCAGGGCTGGCACCACCGCGAGAAGATTCTCTCCGTGCTGGGCTACCGCTTCGGCAACATCGCCTACCTCACCGACATCAAGACGCTGGACAGCGAGGCGGAATTCGACAAGCTCAAGGGCGTGGATTACGTGACGCTGGGCTGCGTCAAGATCGGCGACCATTATTCGCACCCTTCCCTGCAGGACTGCCTGGATTTCTTCGAGAAGGTGGGCCCGAAAGAAGCCTACATCACGCACCTGTCGCACCTGCTCCCCAGCTACGACGAGTTCGACGCCATGCTGCCGCAAAACGTCCACCCGGCCTATGACGGGCTGGTAATCGGAGGATAAAAGGATGAAACTCTCTGACCTCGGCGAATTCGGCCTCATCGAGCGCATCCGCGCCCGTTTCCCGGCCCCGCAAAGGGCCGTCGGCATCGGGGACGACTGCGCCGTCCTGCCGCAGCGGGACGGGCAGGAAAGCCTCGTGAGCACGGACATGCTCATCGAGGGGACGCATTTCCTGCGCGACGACATCACCCCTTACCAGCTCGGCTGGAAGAGCGCCGCCGTCAACCTCAGCGACATCGCCGCCATGGGCGGCAATCCGACCGGAACGCTCCTCTCCCTCGCCCTTCCCGTCGACCTCACGGTCGAATGGATCGACGCGTTCCTGGACGGCTATGCAGCCGCCTCGGCACCCTTCGACGTCCCGCTGCTCGGCGGCGACACCACCGCCTCGCCCGACCGGATCTGCATCAACGTGACCGTGCTCGGCGAAGCCCCTTCCGGTCGCGGACGCCTGCGCAGCAACGCCATGGAAGGCGACCTAATCTGCGTCACGGGCCCGCTGGGCGATTCCGCCGCCGGGCTGAAAGCCATCCTGGAAGGCGTGGAGCGCGATGCCGACGTGCAGGCGCTGATCGACCGCCACTACCTGCCGAAACCCCGCATCAAGGAAGGGCTCGAACTGGCCGCCAACCACCAGGTCCACGCGATGATGGACATCTCCGACGGCATCGGATCCGATCTGCAGCACATCCTGGACGCCTCCGGGGTCGGCGCGGAGATCAAGGTGGACGACATTCCCCTCTCGCTGGCGCTGAAACGCGTCTGCAAGCGATTCGGCTGGGATCCACTGGCGCTCGCCATCGGCGGCGGCGAAGACTACGAACTCCTGTTCACCTGCAACCGCTACGCGGAAATGGTCCTCACCGTCCCCCACTTCGTCATCGGCCGGATCACACCCCGTCAATCCGGGCCCCTTTTCCCTCATTCCGGGCTTGCCCCGGAATCTCTCGGCTTCGACCACTTCAAGAAAGGACGATAGCTTTTTTCAACCCGAAGCGTTACAAATCCAAATTGTTTTGTATCTTTGCAATGCGGAGAGACATAACCGCTGAGACCAGTCCGCGAAGCTGGGGAGATACAGGGACCAAGGATCATTCCTTGGTCCTTTTGTATAATTGTCCGTTGATAAAGAAGAAGGCCTCTTCGAATAGATATCCCTGGCTATCAAGTACCCACCTTGAATACCTATCAATCTGGTTTTCTTTTAGTATGGTAGAATGGTCTGTAATGCATACTACACCTCCTTGTCGAGAAGACTTACAAGCATTTGCAGATATCTTATCAACAGACTCCGGACTCTTTACATCAACAAAAGAACCTATCGACATCATGAGGTCCGGCGTGTATCCATTACTCGTACTCAACCCAAGTGCATCTCGTAAAGCCGTTTCGTGTTTATTGATTTCTGGGAGGATCCAAACGTGTCCTCTCTTCTCCCCTGCCAATGCCTTTGCAACTTCGAGAACAATGCCGTAGTCTTCTGCCTCCGTGGACCGGATCAAATGCCTCAACACAACCGCCTCCCCATCCTCATACACCCGGACGAACTGCTCCTCCAGCGGTCGGGAGTAGATTTCCTTACGTTCTTCGAGTGTGTACTTCTTCCAAGTCATCCGGCAAAAATGCCGACTGGTTTCCAGACTTCCAAGAACCTGAAAAAAACGTAAGGGGGTAATTGTTGTTTTAATGCGTTTTACCCGATTCGGAAAGAATCATACTACTCCCTCGGACCCGCCCCCCAATTACCACCTCTACCAACCATCCTCCATCCTCGAAAGCACTGGTGCAGATGGGCTCTTTGGAAGTATGGCGGGAATGAATTATCTATGTCATTATAAGTTGAGGCTCCGCTTCTTCATTAACTGTTTTAATTCTTTGCGTCCAACACTTCCCTGGAGAACGTTAAAACCTCGTCCGCTCCCTGCAGGAGGTCGTATAGTCCGTCTTCGGACAGGACACCCCGCTTAATCTCCGCCGGGATTTGGCCAGCCTCGTCGGCCTCGAAATCCTTCTTCCACTGACCGGACTCCATATAATCTCTGAGGATCTGTAAATCGGGTTTGAAAACCTGGTACTCAGAGATGGCATTATTCAGCCCAGCCAAGACTCGGGCGAGTTCGTCGTAGCGGTCCTCCATCTCGCGAACACGCGACAGTAAATCTTGTTTGTTTTTCATTGTTATTGGAGACTATTGTGGATATGTACTTGAGCTCTATCAATTTCAGTATGAGCAAATGAAGAATAATCCTCGTCATTTACCCAGTGAGCCTCATTTGTGAACTTCCCCAATCAAATAATGGAACTATTCGTTACTACTCAACAAATCAATTCATACCAGACAAATATAACCAAAAAACTCTAGATTCGCAGCTTATCTGTGAATTGGCTTTCATTAGGAACGCGGCCGCCGTTAGAGCGGGGATGCGAGTGGCCTACGCACATTGGCCTTGCGATGTCGGTGGCCGTGGGGACACAGCCCTGCCGCTCCCCGCGTCCCATGATTTGGCCCGATAGTAGCGAAAAAGGGGGCAGAATGCTACCAACGGGACATTCTGCGGGACGCAGGGAGCACTATGGTGGGATATTCGCCAGTTCGCATATACTAGAGCGCAGCGAAGTCCGCATCAGCGGACCGGCGCGGTCCTGGGACTTTGCTTCAGCAAAGTCGGAAAAGGACTTGAGCGACGCAAGGGGTCGCAGGGTGCGGAGCCCCCTTCATAAGTAGTTAGTCTCCCGTGTAGAACCGGACCATGGCGCGGACGGCGTCGGCGCAGACGGGGCAGAAATCTTCTGCACCGTTGGTGCGCATGCGGCAGTCCTCGCTGGCACGCCAGACGCCCTTGGACTGGTAGCCGCCGCCTTCGAGCAGGCCCACACCCGGCTGACCCAGCTTCGCCTCCCATTTGCGGCTGAAATCAGCCTGCGTGGTGATATTCGGCTCCCAGGGCTCCACGTCCGGATAGTAGTACTCCACGAACTGGTCGTCGTAGAAATATTCGTCCGCCAGGCCGACGAAACTGTGGCCGAACTCGTGAACCACCACGGGCCGGAACTGGGCATGGTGGGCGGTCGTGAGGGTATAGGAATTGAAGATGCCGCCGCCCCCGTAGGTATCCGTATTCGCCAGAATGATAATGTGTTCGTACGGCAGTCCGGCGAGCAGGTCGTGCATCTGCTTAAGATGGAGCGTGGTCAGGTAGCGGTCGGAATAGAAGGTGTCAAAATGCGAACCGAGGGCCGTGTCCTTCCACTCCCCCCGGCGCGGCACGCTCACCCCGCTCTCCGCGGAAGGCAGCTCCACCGCCACGAAATTGAAGCGGTCCGCGAGCTCCCGGAAGGCCTCGTGGTTCATGAAACTCTCCACCGCGACGGCCGCGTCGGCGTAGAACGTTTCCATCTCCGCCGCCGTATAGCCCTCCGGCAGGATGACGACGTCGATGCAGTCCTGCGGCGTGCCGCTGCGAAGCAGGTCGCGCGTCGGGGCCGGATCCGCCCCGGTCTGCCGGATCAGGATGTCGGCAGGGTCCACCCGGTGCGTCAGGCGCGCCACGATGTTTTCGTGGAAATCAAACAGCACCACCGTCACGTCCACCGGTACGGAAGGCATCGGCAACAGGAAGACATTCTCGAAACTCTTCTGCACGCGGGTGGCCTCCTCGGTCGCCTGCCATTCCTGGAAGAGCGTGGAGAAGGAATTGCAGTACAGCAGCCGCCCGGTCTGCGCATCGTGCATCCGGATCTGGCCGTTGCCGCGCAGGGCAAGCTCGTCCAGATGGACCCGCCGCCCGGCCCAGCCGTCGAAGCAGCTGAGCCGGTCCAGGGCGATCGAACAGGTCCTGTCCGTACCGGTAAAGATATAATCCACGCGGAGCGTCCGCTCCGTCAACGGCTCTGGAAGCGGTTCTGCCGCCCGCAGTCCGGCCGGCAGCAGCACCAGGGCCAGGACGATACCGAGGAAGCCGTTCTTCATTATTCGACGGTCACGGATTTAGCGAGGTTGCGGGGCTGGTCCACGTCGCGGCCCTTGGCGATGGCGATGTGGTAGGCCAGCAGCTGCAGCGGGATAATGGAAAGGATGGGCTCGAAGCACTCCTCCGTGTCCGGAATCTCGAAATACCAGTCGGACAGGGCCTTGACGTCGGTGTCCCCTTCCGTGACCACGCTGATGACCCGGCCCTTGCGGGCCTTGACCTCCTGGATGTTGCTGAGGATCTTGTCGTAATGGCCGCGGCGCGGCGCGATCACGACCACGGGCATCTCCTCGTCGATGAGCGCGATCGGACCGTGTTTCATCTCCGCCGCCGGATAGCCCTCGGCGTGGATGTAGGAGATCTCTTTCAGCTTCAGGGCACCCTCCAGCGCCACGGGATAGTTGTAGCCGCGACCCAGGTAGAGGAAATTGTGCGTATAGGTGAAGACCTTTGACAGGTCGGCGATCTGCGCGTCGTGCTCCAGGATCCTGGCAATCTTGTCGGGAATGACCTGCAGCTCCCGCACCAGCGCGGCGCGGCGCTCGTCCGTCACGGTGCCGAGCTGCTCCGCAAGGCTGAGCGCCAGCAGGAACAGCGTCGTGACCTGCGCCGTGAAGGCCTTGGTCGAGGCGACACCGATCTCCGGGCCGATGTGCGTATAGCAGCCGGTGTCCGTCGCGCGGGCGATGGAAGAGCCCACCACGTTGCAGATGCCGAACAGGAACGCCCCCGCCTCGCGGGCCAGCTTGACCGCCGCCAGCGTGTCCGCCGTCTCGCCCGACTGGGAAATGGCAATCACCACGTCCGTGGGGAAGATGACCGGGCGCCGGTAGCGGAACTCCGAGGCGTACTCCACCTCGACGGGCTTGCGCGTCAGCTCCTCTATCAGGTATTTGCCGATCAGGCCGGCGTGCCAGGAAGTGCCGCAAGCGCAGATGATGAAGCGTTTCGCCTCCAGCAGGCGCTCCCGGTTGTCGATCACGCCGGAGAGCTTGACCTCGCCGAGCTCCGGATGCAGGCGCCCCTGCATGGAGGCGCGCAGCGTGCGCGGCTGCTCGAAGATCTCCTTCAGCATGAAATGCGGGAAGCCGCCCTTCTCGATCTCGCTCAGGCTCAACTCCAGCTCACGCACCTGGGGCGTCTGCTCGACGCTGCCCAGGTCCGTTATGCGCAGCTCCTGGCCGCGCTGGATGTAGGCAATCTGCTCCTCGCCGAGGTAGACGACCTTGTTGGTGTATTCGATGATGGGCGAAGCGTCGGAGCCGACGAAAAACTCGTCCTCCCCCACGCCGATCAGCAGCGGACTGCCCTTGCGCGCGGCAATGAGCTTGTCCGGCTGGCGCCGGTCCATGATGACCAGCGCGTAGGCGCCCACGACATGGTTCAGCGCCAGCGGCACGGCCTCGTCGAAGGACACGCCCCGGGAGTCCATCATGTATTGGATCAGCTGGATGACGACCTCCGTATCGGTCTGGCTCTGAAAATGATAGCCCTGCCGGGTCAGCTCGGTCTTGAGGGCCTGGTAGTTCTCGATGATGCCGTTGTGGATCAGGGCCATCTCATGATTCTCCGAATAATGGGGATGGGAGTTGACGTCGCTCGGCTCGCCGTGCGTCGCCCAGCGGGTGTGGGCGATGCCGATGCTGCCGGAGATGTCCTTGTCCGCCGCCACCTTCTCCAGGTCGCGGACCTTGCCCTTGGTCTTGTAGACGGACAGCGTGCCGCTGTCGCCGATCAGCGCCACGCCGGCGCTGTCATATCCCCTGTACTCGAGCCGGGTCAGCCCCTTGATCAATATCGGGTAGGCCTGCCGCCCGCCGACATATCCAACGATACCACACATATACTTCTAATTATTCTGCAAATATCCGAAAAAATGGGGAATTCTCAATAAGCCTGCTCGTGAATGTCCGCCACGGCGCGGCCGCTGGGGTCGTTCATCCCCTTGAAAGCGGCGTCCCACTCGAGGGCGACAGCGGTCGAGCAGGCCACGCTGGCCTCGCTCGGCACGGCCCGGGCCGCGCTGTCGCTCGGGAACAGCTCCGCGAAAATGGAACGGTAGTAATACTCCTCCTTGCACTGCGGCGGATGCACCGGGAAACGCTCCGCGGCATGCGCCATCTGCTCGTCGGATACGGCCTCGGAAGCGACCCGCTTCAGCGTGTCGATCCACGAATAGCCCACGCCGTCGCTGAACTGCTCCTTCTGCCGCCAGGCCACCTCTTCCGGCAGCATGTCGGCGAAGGCCTCGCGCACGATCCGCTTCTCGATGGTATTGCCCGGGCACATCTTCGCCTCGGGATTCAGGCGCATCGCCACATCCAGGAACTCCTTGTCCAGGAAGGGCACGCGTCCCTCCACGCCCCACGCGGACAGGCTTTTGTTGGCCCGCAGGCAGTCGTAGAGATGCAGCTTGGAGAGCTTGCGGACCGTCTCCTCGTGGAAGGCGCGCGCGTCAGGTGCCTTGTGGAAATAGAGATAGCCGCCGAAGATCTCGTCCGCCCCCTCGCCCGAGAGCACCATCTTGATGCCCATCGACTTGATCACCCGCGCCAGCAGGTACATCGGCGTGGAGGCGCGGATGGTCGTGACATCGTAGGTCTCCGTGAAGTAGATCACGTCCCGGATGGCGTCCAGGCCCTCCTGGATGGTGTAGTTAATCTCGTGGTGGACGGTGCCGATGTGCTCCGCCACCCGTCGCGCCTTCTCCAGGTCCGGCGCCCCCTTCAGCCCGACGGCGAAGGAGTGCAGGCGCGGCCACCAGGCCCGCGTCCGCGAGTCGTCCTCGATGCGCATGGCGCTGTATTTCTCGGCAATCGCCGAGATGACGGAAGAATCGAGCCCGCCGGAGAGCAGCACCCCGTAGGGCACGTCGCTCATCAGCTGCCGCTTCACGGCATCCATCAGCGCTTCCCGCACGGCCAGGGTGGAAGCGGGGCCGTCCTTGACGGCCTCGTATTCCATCCAGTCGCGCGTGTACCAGCGCTTCACCCCCGGCTCGCGGCTCCAGTACAGGTGGCCCGGCAGGAAGGGCTCATAGCGCTCGCACTGCCCTTCCAGGGCCTTCAGCTCGCTGGCCACGTAGACCTTGCCGTCGGCGTCGTCGAAGCCGATGTACAGAGGGATCACACCAACGGGGTCGCGGGCGATCAGGAACGCGTCCTTCTCCGCATCGTAGAGCGCAAAGGCGAAGATACCGCTGAGCTCCTCCAGGAAATCCGGCCCCCGGTCGCGGTACAGGGCCAGGATGACCTCGCAGTCGCTGCCCGTGCGGAAATCATACTTCCCGGCATAGCGGCGGCGGATCTCCTGGTGGTTATAGATCTCGCCGTTGACTGCCAGCACCTGCTTCCCGTCCGAGGAGATCAGGGGCTGGCCGCCCGATTCGGGGTCTACGATGCTCAGGCGCTCGTGGCACAGCACGGCGCTCCCGCCGCACCAGATGCCGCTCCAGTCCGGCCCGCGATGCCGGATCTTTCGGCTCATCTCCAGGGCCTTCCGACGCAGCGCGTCAGACTGCTCCCGCACATTGAAAATACCTACGATTCCACACATGGCACAAACAGATTAGTTGTAGCAGCTTTCACCGTGCTCGTAGACATCGAGGCCTTCCTCCTCCACGCGCGGTTCGACGCGCAGGCCGCAGAACTTCTTGATGCCGAAGAAGAGCAGGAAGCCGCAGACGGCCGCCCAGAGGTCGATGACCACGATACCGAGGGCCTGCACACCGAAGAAGTGCCAGCCGCCGCCGTAGAAGAGGCCGCCGTCCGTAGCCAGCAGACCGGTCATCAGCGTACCGAGGATACCGCACACACCGTGCACGGAGGAAGCACCCACCGGGTCGTCGATGTGCAGCTTGTGGTCGATGAATTCGATGGCGAACACCAGCACGATACCACAGACGAAACCGATGATGACGGCGCCCCAGGGGGAGACCACGTCACAGCCGGCGGTGATGCCGACCAGACCGGCCAGGATACCGTTGAGCATCAGGGAGAGGGACGGCTTGCCGTACTTGAACCAGGTCAGGAACATCGTGGCAGCGCCACCGGCGACAGCCGCGAGGTTGGTGGTCAGGAACACATGGGAGATGGCGGTGCGGTTCACTTCCCCGCTGGCGGCCAGCTGGCTGCCCGGGTTGAAACCGAACCATCCGAGCCAAAGGATGAAGACGCCGAGCGCAGCAAGGGCCAGGTTGTGGCCCGGGATGGCGCGGCTCTTCCTGTCCTTGCCGTACTTGCCGATACGCGGGCCGAGGGCGATGGCGCCGATCAGGGCCAGCACGCCGCCGACGCTGTGGACGATCGCCGAACCGGCGAAATCGTGGAAGCCCATTTCGCTGAGCCAGCCACCGCCCCAGGTCCAGTGACCCTCCACGGGATAGATGAGCAGCGAGATCACCGCGCTGTAGA
The DNA here is from genome assembly GCA_905234475.1 of uncultured Bacteroidales bacterium. Classification (GTDB taxonomy): domain Bacteria; phylum Bacteroidota; class Bacteroidia; order Bacteroidales; family UBA932; genus Cryptobacteroides. The sequence goes on from CAJOHX010000002.1 coordinate 48,301, forward strand.
CCAGGTACATATTGAATTTCGTGCGTTCCGCCATGGCACCGCTGACGATGGTCGCAGCGGTGGCGCAGAAGACCGTCTCGAAGACCAGGAAGCCCTCGACGGGGAGGTCACCCTTGTAGAAGGACAGGTCGCCCCAGTTGGGCGCACCGATGAAGCCGGCGCCGTCGCTGCCGAACATGAAGCCGAAACCGACAAAGAAGAAAAGAAGGGAACCCAGGATGAAGTCCACGAAGTTCTTCATCAGGATATTGACAGAGTTCTTGCTGCGCGTGAAACCGGCCTCACAGAGGGCGAATCCCGGTTGCATCCAGAAAACCAACATGGCTGCGAGCAACATCCAAACAGTATCGAGGGAAATAGCTAATTCTTCCATAACATTCTAATTTTAAAGGTTTACACTACTACTAACCAAAACTACTTCTTGTCCCGCAGGACGGTGTCGCCGTGCTCGCCGGTCCGGATGGACCAGGTGTCGTCGACCGGGCTGACGAAGATGCGCCCGTCGCCGACCTCGCCCGTGCGGGCGGCGCTCATGATGGCCTGGATGGCCGGCTCCACGAACTGCTCGCGGCAGACGATGGTAATCTCGATCCTGGAAATGACGTCGGTGGAATACATCACACCGCGGTAGATGCGGTCCTCCCGGTCCTGCCCGATGGCCTTGACCTCAGAGTAGGAGAACCAGTTGATGTCGGCGTCGAACAGCGCCTGCTTGACATCCTCAAAGTGCGTCTTACGCACGATAGCTTCGATTTTTTTCATCATAACACTAACTAACTATTGGGTGAAACAACTTTGTCTTTCCTGGCGACAGGGCAATAATACCCCCTGTCAAGCGAAATGTGTAATTTCGCAAGTATCTGGTTTCTAATGATTTAGAAAAACGCTTTCCTTACAGTTGCAATTGGAATTCGAGTACCTTTTCTACGTAATCCACAAAAGCCCCGTTGCAGAGGCGGACGCCGCCGGGCGTCGGATAATTCCCGGTGAAATACCAGTCGCCGGGATGGTTGGGGCAGGCGCGGTGCAGTCCGTCGACACTCTGGAAAACCAGCTCGACCGGCGTCTGCATGCCCTCCGGCCGGAGCATCTCCACGATCTTGCCGTTGATCTCCTCCACGCTGAAGGGAGCATAGATGTCCTGCACGTGATTGGCCGACTGCGGATCCGTCTTGCAGGCCCGGTAGGTGTCGGCAATGAGCTGCTGCATTCCCCTTTCCTGGAGCAGGGCCATGGCCGCCCGGAAGGCGCAGAGTTCCTCGAGGTGCGACATGTCGATGCCGTAGTAGTCCGGGTAGCGGATCTGGGGCGCACTGCTGACCATCACGATCTTGCGCGGATGCAGGCGGTCCAGGATCTTGAAGATGCTCTCCCGCAGGGTGGTGCCGCGCACGATGCTGTCGTCGATGACCACCAGATTGTCCACGCCCGGTTCCAGCGAGCCATAGGTGATGTCATACACGTGCGCCGCCAGGTCGTTGCGTTCCGCGCCCTCGGTGATGAAGGTCCGGAGCTTGATGTCCTTGACCACGACCTTCTCGATGCGCACATCATGATTCAGCCGCCGGATGCCATCCGTCATCCCGAAGAAGGCCACTTCCGCGGTATTCGGAATATAGGAGAACACCGTGTGCGCCACGTCGCCGCCGACGGCCCGCAGGATGGGCTCCGTCAGCTGCTCGCCCAGACGCTTGCGCTCCCGGTAGATGTCGCGGTCGGATCCGCGGCTGAAATAGATGCGCTCGAACGAGCAGGCGCTGTTCGCCCTGGCCTGCTGGATCCGTTCCAGCTTGCGTTCGCCCTGCCTCGTGACAATCAGGGCCTCCCCCGGCCGCAGCTCCCGGATGTCGTCGGCGCGCAGGTTGAAGACCGTCTGGATGACGGGGCGCTCGCTGGCCACGACCACCACCTCGTCGTCCTGATACCAGAACGCGGGCCGGATGCCCCAGGGATCGCGCACGGCGAACATCTCGCCGCTGCCCGTCAGGCCGCACATCACGTAGCCGCCGTCGAAATGCGGCATCGTGGAGCGCAGCACGTTTTCCATCCGGACGTGGGAGTCGATAAAGTTTGTAATGTCAATGCCTTCCAGGCCCAGCTCACGCGCAATCGTGTAAAGACGCTCCACTTCCCGGTCCAGCCGGTGGCCCATCAGCTCGAGCGTGATGTAGGCGTCGCCGTACAGGCGGGGTGACTGCCCCTGGCCCACCAGGAAACGGAACACCTCGTCGATATTGGTCATGTTGAAGTTGCCGCACAGGCAGAGGTTCTTCGCACGCCAGTTGTTGCGGCGAAGGAAGGGATGCACGAAGGTCAGCCCGCTCTTGCCGGTCGTGGAATAGCGCAGGTGCCCCATGTACAGCTGGGCCGCGGTCGACGTGTCCACCCGCTTGAAGATCTCCGTGATGGCGTCCGTTCCTTCCGCCCGTTCCCGGAACATGTACTCCGTGCCGACTTCGGCATTCAGGTCCACGTAGGCCAGCCCGGCACCTTCCTGTCCGCGGTTGTGCTGCTTCTCCATCAGCAGATACAGCTTGTCCAGCCCGTAGTGGGACGTGCCGTATTTCTGGTGATAGTATTCCAGCGGCTTGAGCAGGCGGATCATCGCCACGCCGCACTCATGCTTCAGAGTTTCCATGCTCGATGCAGGCTTTGACGAAACTCACGAAAAGCGGGTGCGGATGCAGCACCGTCGAAGAATACTCGGGATGGAACTGCGTGCCGAGATACCAGCGCAGCCCCGGGATCTCCACGATCTCCACCAGGTCGGCGTCCGGGTTGACGCCCACGCACTGCATGCCGGCTTTCTCATAATCACCGCGGTAGCGGTTGTTGAACTCGTAGCGGTGGCGGTGACGCTCCCGGATGCTGTCCTTCCCGCCATACGCCTGGCAGGCGAGGCTGCCGGGGCGGAGCGAGCAGGGGTATTCCCCGAGCCGCATCGTCCCGCCCTTCTGCGTGACGGTCTTCTGCTCCTCCATGATGTCGATGACGTTGTGCGGCGTGTCGGGATTCATCTCGCTGCTGTCCGCATCGGCAAGGCAGAGGACATCGCGGGCGAACTCGATCACCATCATCTGCATGCCCAGGCAGATGCCGAAGCAGGGCACGTCGTGCGTGCGGGCGTATTCAGCGGCCAGGATCTTCCCTTCGATGCCGCGCTGGCCGAAGCCCGGGCAGATCACGATGCCCGCCATGCCGGCGAGCCGCTCCGCCACGTTCTCCCGCTCGATACCTTCGCTGCCTATGAAGTGGATCTTCATCTTCACGTCGTCGTAGATGCCGGCCAGGTTGAGGCTCTCGCGGATGCTCTTGTAGGCATCCTGCAGGTCGTATTTGCCCACGAGCGCCACATGCACCTCCCGGCGGGCATTCTCCTGTTTCTCCAGGAAATCGTGCCAGGATTTCATCGCAGGCGTCTCGCCGACGGGGATGCCGATCTTGCGGAGAATGGCGGCGTCCAGTCCCTGGCGCTGCATGTTGACGGGCACTTCGTAGATGCTGGGCAGGTCTTCGCTCTGCACCACGCACTCGAGGTCGACGTTGCAGAAGGAGGCGACCTTCATGCGCAGCGCGTCGTCCAGATGGCGCTCGGTGCGGAGCACAAGGATGTCGGGCTGGATGCCCATCCCCTGTAACTCCTTGACGCTGTGCTGCGTAGGCTTTGTTTTCAGCTCTTCCGCGGCCTTCAGGTAGGGCACGTAGGTCAGGTGCACGCACACGGCATCACGGCCCAGCTGCCAGCGCAGCTGGCGGATGGCCTCCATGAACGGCGCACTCTCGATGTCGCCGATGGTGCCGCCCACTTCCGTGATCACGAAGTCCAGCGCCTCCCCTTTCACGTCCTTGCGCAGCATCCGGCGCTTGATCTCGTCCGTGATGTGAGGGACCACCTGGATGGTCTTGCCCAGGTAGTCGCCCCGGCGCTCCCGGTCGATGACCGTCTTGTAGATGCGGCCCGTCGTGATGGAGTTCTCGCGCGTGGTGCGGATGCCCGTGAAGCGCTCATAGTGCCCCAGGTCCAGGTCGGTCTCCATGCCGTCGGCGGTCACATAGCATTCGCCGTGCTCATAGGGATTGAGCGTGCCCGGGTCGATGTTGATGTAGGGGTCGAACTTCTGGATGGTCACCTTGAAGCCGCGCGCCTGCAGGAGCTTGCCGAGGCTGGCGGAGATGATGCCCTTCCCCAGGGAAGAAACCACACCGCCCGTAATGAAGATGTACTTGGTCGTATTCATAGCTTTATTTCTTGTTGCAGTATTTGTCCAGCGCCTCGGCGGCCGCATGGCCGGAAGCCATCGCCCGGACCACCAGCGAAGCGCCGCTGGCCACGTCCCCGGCCCAGAAGACATTCTCCGGCACGGCCGGGAGCTCCGGCTTCAGGAAGCCCATCGCCAGGAAGACGATCTCCGCCTCGATCACCTCGGGATCGCCGGCGGGCACCATCTTCGGACGGCCGCCGTCCGGGACGGGTTCCCAGTCGATCGGCTGGATCTCGACCCCCTTCACATGGCCGTTCTCTCCGAGGAATTGCAGGGTGTTGATGTTCCAGCGGCGCACGCAGCCCTCCTCGTGCGACGAGGAAGTCTTGAGCGTGCGCGGCCACAGCGGCCAGGGGTTGGCCGGATCGTCCGGCCCCACGGGCGGCTTGGGCATGATCTCGATCTGCGTCACGCTCTTGCAGCCCTGGCGGTGCGCCGTGCCGATGCAGTCGGACCCGGTGTCGCCGCCGCCGATGACCAGCACGTGCTTGCCCTTGCAGCTCACCCGCTCGCGGGCGGGCACCTCGGCGCCGTACAGGACGCGGTTCTGCTGCGAGAGCAGGTCCAGCGCGAAATAGACGCCCTTGAGCTCTCGTCCGGGCACCTTGAGGTCGCGCGCCTGCGGCGTGCCGGTGGCGAGGACATAAGCGTCAAATCCCTTCGGCAGCGCATCCGGCGCCACTTCTTCCCCATAGCGGAACACGATCCCCTCCTCCTCCATCAGCGCGATGCGGCGGTCGATGACCGTCTTGTTGAGCTTGAAATTCGGAATGCCGAAACGCAGCAGTCCTCCGGCCTTCTCGTTCTTCTCGAAGACCGTCACGGCATAGCCCATCCGGTTGAGCCGGTTGGCGGCCGCCAGGCCTGCGGGCCCGGCGCCGACCACGGCCACCTTGCGTCCGTTGCGCAGCGGCGAGACCGGGTGGACGTAGTTTTCGCGGAAGGCGATCTCGGTGATCGAAGCCTCGTTCTCGCGGTTCGTCGTCGGCTCGTGCAGCGTCAGGTTCAGCACGCAGGCCTTCTCGCAGAGGGCCGGACAGACGCGTCCGGTGAACTCCGGGAAGTCGTTCGTGGCGTTGAGCAGTTTGTAGGCGCGTTCGAAGTCTCCCTTGAACACGGCGTCGTTCCACTCCGGCGGGCGGTTGCCCAGCGGGCAGGCCCAGTTGCAGAACGGGACGCCGCAATCCATGCAGCGGGACGCCTGGAGACGGCGGTCTCCCTCATTGAGCGTCTGCTCCACTTCCCCGAAATCCTGGATCCGGTCGCGAATCGGCCGGTATCCCGCTTCCTTGCGGGGAATCGTCAGAAATGCCTTGTAGTCTCCCATAACGCGTCAGTATTGATATTGCAGGTTCTGCACTTTCTCCTCCAGGGCGCGCAGGCGCTCCTGCTCCAGGACGTGCTTGTATTCGATCGGGATCACCTTGATGAAATCCTCCACGCAGCGGCTCCAGTCGTCCAGCAGGGTCCGCGCCAGCGCGGATCCCGTGTAGAGGTAGTGCTGCCGGACGAGCTCGTGCAGCTCCTTGCGGTCCAGCTTGTCGTCGACCAGCGAGATCTCGACCATGTCCATGTTGCAGTAAAAGTCGAAATCGTGGTCGCGGTCCAGGACATAGGCGACGCCGCCGGACATACCGGCTGCGAAATTGCGTCCCACCGGACCCAGCACGACCACGCGGCCGCCGGTCATGTACTCGCAGCAGTGGTCGCCGGCTCCCTCCACGACGGCGCAGGCGCCGGAATTGCGCACGGCGAAACGCTGTCCGGCGCGGCCGGCGACATACATTTCGCCGCCCGTAGCGCCGTACAGGCAGGTGTTTCCCACGATCATGTTCTCCTCCGCCTTGAAGGTCACGCGGGAAGACGGCCGGATGGCGATGCGTCCGCCGCTCAGGCCCTTGCCCACGTAGTCGTTGGCCTCGCCCTCCAGGCGCACGTTCACGCCGCCGGCGAGGAAGGCGCAGAAGCTCTGCCCGGCCGAACCCTTGAACTTGATGTTGATGGTCGAATCTGGCAGGCCGGCCGCGCCGTATTTCTCGGCAATCCGACCGCTGAGCATCGTACACACGGCCCGGTCGGTGTTGGCGATGGGATACTCGAGGCTGATCTCCTCCCGCCACTCGATGGCGGGCTGGGCCGACTTGAGGATCTCGCGGTCCAGCACCGGCGGCAGCCCGTGCAGCGGGCCGCCCGCCCAGCAGAGCGCCCCCTTCTCCTGGAAGAGAAGCCGGGACAGGTCCACCCGGGCGGCCTTGGTCTCCGGGCCGGACGGCTTGCGGACCAGCAGTTCCGTGTGGCCGACGATGTCGCCCAGGCGCTTGAAGCCCATTTCCGCCAGGTATTCCCGCACCTCGCGGGCGAGGAAGGTAAAGTAATTGACCAGGTAGTCCGACTTGCCCAGGAAGTGCTTGCGCAGCTCCGGGTCCTGCGTGGCTACGCCGGTCGGGCAGGTATTGAGGCTGCACTTGCGCATCATCACGCAGCCCAGCACAATGAGCGGCAAGGTGCCGAAGGAGAACTCGTCCGCGCCCAAAAGGGCCATCAGGACCACGTCGCGGCCGGTCTTGAGCTGGCCGTCCACCTGCAGGCGGACGGTCTCGCGCAGGCCGTTGCGGACCAGGGTCTGCTGGGCCTCCGAGAGGCCGATCTCCGGGCTGATGCCCGCGAAACGCATCGAGGAGGCAGGCGAAGCGCCCGTGCCGCCCTCGGCGCCGGACACGACGATCAGGTCCGCCTTGGCCTTGGCCACGCCGGCGGCAATCGTGCCCACGCCGCTCTCGGCAACCAGCTTTACGCTGATGGCCGCGGCCGGGTTGACGTTCTTCAGATCGAAGATCAACTGCGAGAGGTCCTCGATGGAATAGATGTCGTGGTGCGGCGGCGGCGAAATCAGCGAGATGCCCGGGATGGAGTTGCGCGTCTTCGCGATGATCTCGTTGACCTTGAATCCCGGGAGCTGTCCGCCCTCGCCGGGCTTGGCTCCCTGGGCCACCTTGATTTGGATCTCCTCCGCATTGACGAGGTATTCGGTCGTGACGCCGAAGCGGCCGGAAGCGACCTGCTTGGTCTTGCTGGACAGCGACACGCCGTCCACATTGCTGTGGTAGCGGGCGCTGTCCTCCCCGCCCTCACCCGTGTTCGAACGGGTTCCCAGGCGGTTCATCGCCAGGGCGATCGCCTCGTGCGCCTCGATGCTCAGCGCACCGAAGCTCATGGCGCCAACCACGAAATGCTTCACGATTTCGGACTCCGGCTCCACTTCGTCGAGCGCAATCGGCGCCCGCTTGAAGTCGAGCAGGTCCCGCAGGAACATCGCCTCGCTGCGGGTGTCCGCAGCGGCGGTGAACTCCTTGAATTTCTTGTAGCTGCCCAGGCGCGTGGCGAGCTGGAGCGCCGAGATGGTCTCCGGGTTCCACGCGTGGGAAATACCGTCCTTGCGGTAATGGAACAGGCCCGCGTTGGGCAGGAAATCGACCGGCAGCACAGGCGCGAACGCCTGCGCGTGGAACCACATCGCATCACGGGCGATGGTCTCCAGACCGATGCCACCGATGGTCGAGCTCTCCGTGCCGAAATACTCCTGCAACAGCTTGGCATCCAGGCCGATACTCTCGAAGATCTTGGCCCCGCGGTAGGAGCGGATGGTGGAGATGCCCATCTTGGCCATGATCTTCAGCAGGCCTTTCTTCATCGCCTCGATGTAGTTGGTGCGGGCGGTGGCGTAGTTCAGCTGGATCTTGCCGCCGTGCGCCAGGGATGAAATGATGGCGAAGGACAGGTACGGATTGATGGCGGAGGCGCCGTAGCCGAGCAGCAGCGCGGCGTGCATCGTCTCGCGGATCTCCCCGCTCTCGACGATCAGGGCGGTCTGCACCCGCTTGCCGGCGGCGATCAGGTGGTGATGCACCGCACTCACGGCCAGCAGGGACGGGATGGGCGCATGCGCCTCGTCCACGTCGCGGTCGGACAGGATGATGTAGTTGACACCCTCGTCCACGCACTGCTCCGCCTTGCGGCAAAGGGTGGACAGGGCCCGCTTGAGGTTCGCCGCGGCCGACTTGACGTCAGGCGCGCACGGGAACACGATGGGCAGTTTCTCCGTCTTGAAGCCCTTGTAGCGGATGTTGCAGAGCAGGTCCAGCTGGGTATTGGTCAGGATCGGGTACGGCAGGCGGACCATCTTGCAGTTGTCCCCGTCCGGGGTCAGGATGCCGGTGCCGACCCGGCCGATGTATTCAAACAGCGACATCACCATCTGCTCCCGGATGGAGTCGATGGGCGGGTTCGTCACCTGGGCGAACTGCTGCCGGAAATAGTTGTAGAAGCTCTGGGGACGCTCGGTGAGCACCGCCAGCGGGGTGTCGTTGCCCATCGAGGAGGTCGGCTCGAGGCCGCGCTCGCACATGGGCTTGAGGGTATTCTCCACATCTTCGGCCGTGCAGCCGAACAGGAGCTCCTTGCGCAGCAGCTCGTCTTCGTTGTGCTCAATCTTGCGGCCGCTGTGCAGGTCTTCCAGCTGGATGCAGCCGGAGGAAAGCCATTTGCGGTAGGGATGCTCGGCGGCCAGGGCCTCCTTGATCTCCGCGTCGTAGTAGATGCGGCCCTCCTTGGTGTCCACCAGGAGCATCTTGCCGGGCTCCAGGCGGCCCTTGACGGCAATCTCGGTGGGATCGAAGTCGAGGACGCCCACTTCGCTCGCCACCACCAGGAAACCGCCCTTGGTGATGGTGTAGCGGCCCGGACGCAGGCCGTTGCGGTCCAGGATGCCGCCGGCGTAGCGGCCGTCGCTGAACAGCAGCGTGGCCGGTCCGTCCCACGGTTCCATCAGGATGGAATGATATTCATAGAAGGCACGCAGGTCCTCGGAAATCGGGTTGGTCCCGTCGAAGCTCTCCGGCATCAGCACGGCCACGGCCTGCTGCAGGCTGAGCCCGCTCTGGATCAGGAATTCCAGGACGTTGTCCAGGCTGGCGGAATCGCTCATGCCGGGCTGGACGATGGGCGTCAGGTCCGAGATGTCGCCCAGGACGCCGGACCCGAGCACGCTCTCGCGCGCCTGCATCCAGCTGCGGTTGCCGCGGATGGTGTTGATCTCGCCGTTGTGGCAGAGCATCCGGAACGGCTGCGCGAGACTCCACTGCGGGAAGGTATTGGTCGAGAAGCGGGAATGGACGATCGCCATCGCGCTCGTGAACCAGGGACTCGTCAGGTCGGTGTAGTACTCGCGCAACTGCCGGCTGGTCAGCATTCCCTTATAGACGATATTGCGCGTAGAGAGTGAGCAGATATAGCAGTCCTCGCCGAGCCGCTCGACATGCTTGCGGATGCGGTAGAGCTTGCGCTCCAGCTCGCCTTCCTCCAGGTATTCGCGGCAGGTCACGAAGATCTGGACCGTGTACGGTTCGCCTTTCGCGGCCGCCTCGCCCAGGCAGGATGCATCCACGGGCACATCCCGCACGAAGGAGAGCTGGCAGCCCTCCCGTTCCACTTCCGCGCGGAGCATGTCCAGGATCTCGGGCCGCTTCGCGGCTTCCCGGGGCAGGAAGACCAGTCCCGTGCCGTAGTGGCCTTTTTCCGGGACCGGAATCCCCTGGAGGAGGATGAATTCATGGGGGATCTGGACCATGATGCCGGCGCCGTCGCCGGACTTGCCGTCAGCGCCTTCGGCCCCGCGGTGGCTCATGTTCTCCAGGACGGACAAGGCGCTGGCCACAAGCTCATGCGTCTTGTCCCCCCGGATATTCACGACCATACCGACCCCACAGGCATCGTGTTCCGATGCCGGATCGTAAAGACCTCTGTTCATGGATCTTTAGTTGATAAACAGCATCTCGCGGTACTTCGGCAGCGGCCACATCTTGTTGTCCACCGTCTCCTCGAGCTTGTCGATGGGATAGCGAAGGGCCGGGAAGCTCTCGGCGATCTCGTGGTAGGCCAGGGCGCGCTCGTAGTCGTTCTCGATCATGTTGGCCGCCTTGCGGGCCTCCCGCATCGCGGTGGCCTTGATGCGCACGTCTTCGACATACTTGTTGATGTCGTCGAGGATGCGGAGCTCCGTGGTGCAGTTGTCGAGGTTGCCGTAGATCTCCTTGGCTAAAGTGAGCTCCTTGAGGAGCTTGGACTTGTATTCCAGGGCGGCGGGGATGATATGGTTGAGCGCCATGCGCACCATCACGCGGGATTCGATCTGGACCTTCTTGGTGTAGGTCTCCCACTTCACCTCGTTGCGGGCCTCCAGTTCCTTCTCGGAATAGACGCCGGTCTTGGTGAACATCTCCACGGCGGCGGGCTTGGTGAATTCGCAGAACATCTTCGGGACGTTGGTCTCCACGTCGAGTCCGCGGCGCTTGGCCTCGGCCTTCCACTCCTCGGTGTAGCCGTTGCCGTCGAAGCAGACCACGCCGATGATCGACTTGATGATGGGCTTGAGGGCGTCCATGATGGCTACGTTGGTCTCCTTGCCGGCGGCAAGCTCCTTCTCCACGGCGGCCTTGAAATCGATGAGCTGCTCCGCCACGGCGGCATTCAGCGTGGTCATCGCCCCGGCGCAGTTGGCGCAGGAACCGACGGCGCGGAACTCGAAGCGGTTGCCGGTGAAGGCGAACGGCGAGGTGCGGTTGCGGTCGGTGTTGTCCACGAAGATCTCCGGGATCTCCACCAGGCCGACGCTCTTGCCCTTCTTGCCGGCAATCTCGATCGGCGTATCGGAAGGCAGCTCAAGGAGTTTGTGCAGCACGTCGGTCATCGTGCGGCCCAGGAAGGCGGACACGATGGCGGGCGGCGCCTCGTTGGCGCCCAGACGGTGGGCGTTGGTCGCGCTGGCGATAGACGCCTTCAGCAGGGCGTTGTGCTTCTGCACGGCGGCCAGGACGTTGACGAAGAAGGTGACGAACTGGAGGTTGCCCTTGGCATCCTTGCCCGGCGCCAGCAGCATCGTGCCGGTGTCGGTGCCCAGCGACCAGTTGTTGTGCTTGCCCGAGCCGTTGACGCCGGCGAAGGGCTTCTCGTGCAGGAGCACCACGAAGCCGTGCTTGCGGGCGATGCGGCCCATCAGGTTCATCACGATCTGGTTCTGGTCATTCGCGAGGTTGGTCTCGCCGTAGATCGGCGCCAGCTCGAACTGGTTGGGGGCCACCTCGTTGTGGCGGGTCTTGATGGGAATGCCCAGGCGGTGGCCGGCGATCTCGAGGTCACGCATGAAGGCGGCCACGCGCGTCGGGATGGCACCGAAGTAGTGGTCGTCCAGCTGCTGGTTCTTGGAGGAATTGTGGCCGAACAGGGTGCGGCCGGTGATCATCAGGTCCGTGCGGGCGGCATACAAGGCCTCGTCCACGAGGAAATACTCCTGCTCCCAGCCCAGGTAGGAATAGACTTTGGAGACCGTCGGGTCAAAGAGTTTGCAGATGGGCACGGCAGCGTCGCTGACGGCCTTGAGGGCCTTCTTGAGCGGGGTCTTGTAGTCCAGGGCCTCGCCGGTGTAGGAAATGAAGACAGTCGGGATACAGAGGGTGTCGTCCAGGATGAAGACCGGGGAGGTCGGGTCCCAGGCGGTGTAGCCGCGCGCCTCGAAGGTGGCGCGGATGCCGCCGCTCGGGAAGGACGAGGCGTCCGGCTCCTGCTGCGCGAGCATCTTGCCGTCGAAGGTCTCGATCACGCCGCCCTTGCCGTCGTAGTCGATCAGCGAGTCGTGCTTCTCGGCAGTGCCTTCGGTAAGGGGCTGGAACCAGTGGGTGACGTGGGTCACACCGTGCTCCATAGCCCATTCCTTCATGCCGCGGGCCACGCCGTCGGCCGTCTTGCGGTCGAGGCCCTTGCCGCCCTCGATGCAGGCCAGAAGCGCCTGGAGGCTGTCGGCATCCAGGTATTTGCACATTTTCTTGCGGTCGAACACGAGTTCGCCGAAATACTCGGAAGTCTTACAACCAGGGACTTCTGCAGGAACCTCTTTCCGTTCGAAGGATTCCTTAACCAAATCAAATCTGTCCATAATTACTACACTATTTGTTAAACTAACTCTTCCTTGAAAAGTAGAGAGGCTGGTCCACCGGACCAGCCTCTCTTATCTGATTTTATTTTTGTCTCTCTTTAATGATGTGTCGCATACGGCTGGATTATACGCACACAGAAACAGACCAGACCTGCTGGGACTGGGACTGCTGATTCTGCTGCTGATTATAAAGGGCGTGTGCCACTACTTACTAAACCAAAAATTCGAGTGCAATTTAAGAAGAAATTTCGGGAATGCAAGAGTTTTTTTCACTTTTTTCACTCGAGGTCTCCGCGCGTATAATAAGGTAAAAAAACTTTGTCCTCCCAGCCAAGATTTACATCAAATCCGCTATCTTTGCGTTTATGAAGAGTCTAGGACTGATCCGTGTGGCGGCTGCGATGCCGCGCGTGCACGTGGCCGACCCGGCGGCGAATGCCCGGGAGATCCTCCAGCTGTGCCAGGACCTGAAGAAGCAGCGGCCTTCCGTGATTGTGTTCCCCGAGCTTTGCGTCACGGGCTACACCTGCGCTGACCTGTTCGGGCAGAACCGCCTGCTCGCCGACGCGGAAGCCGCCGTGGCGGAGATCGCCGCGGCCAGCGCGAAGCTGGAGCCCATGATCGTCGTCGGCGCCCCCGTGCGCCATGCCGGCCGGCTTTTCAACTGCGCCGTGGCCATCCGGCAGGGCCGGATTCTCGGGATTGTCCCGAAGACCTACCTGGCCGGCAACAGCGAGTTCTACGAGCCGCGCTGGTTCGCCTCCGCCCGGGTGCTCTCCCCTGCCGGCGCACGCATCCGCTATGCCGGACAGGAGGAGATCCTGCTCGGCACGCGCCAGCTCTTCCGCATCGGCGAAGCCCTCGCCGCCATCGAGCTCTGCCAGGACCTCTGGGTCCCCATTCCCCCGAGTTCCCAGGCCGCCCTGGCGGGTGCACAGCTGATCCTCAACCTCTCCGCCAGCAACGACTATCTGTTCAAGCACGAATACCGCAAGAGCCTTGTCAAAGCGACCTCCTCGCGCCTGTATGCCGCCTATGTCTACGCTTCCTGCGCTGAAGGCGAATCCACCCAGGACCTTGTCTGGGCCGGCGCCTCGCTGATCTGCGAGAACGGCGCCATCCTCGCCGAGGGCGAGCGTTTCGCGCGCGGCAGCCGCTTCATCATGGCCGACGTCGACCTCCAGCGCATGGAAACCCTGCGCGCCAAGGAGCATTCCTTCGGCTTCGAGGGGCCCGTGCCCGCCTTCGTCATCCAGGAGGCCGGCGAGCCCGCCGCAACGGATTTTGAAGCGAAGCTGCTCCGCTACGTGGAGCCGCATCCCTTTGTCCCGCAGGGCGATCCGGAGGCGCTCGGCGTGCGCTGCCGCGAGATCCTCTCCGCCCAGGTGGCGGGCCTGGTCACCCGCCTGGAGCACATCCGCTGCAAGCGGGCCGTCATCGGCGTGTCCGGCGGCCTGGACTCCACCCTCGCCCTGCTCGTGACCGTGCTTGCCTTCGACACGCTCGGCCTGCCGCGCGAGAACATTATCGGCATCACCATGCCCGGCTTCGGCACGACGAACCGCACGTATGGCAATTCCCTGGACCTCATGAAAGGCCTGGGCATCACCTCCCGCGAAATCTCCATCGTCCCCGCCGTGCGGCAGCATTTCGCCGACATCGGCCAGGACGAGAACAATCACGACCTCACCTACGAGAACTGCCAGGCGCGCGAGCGCACGCAGCTGCTGATGGACGTGGCCGGCAAGGAAGGCGGCATCGTCGTCGGCACCGGAGACCTCTCCGAGCTCGCCCTCGGCTGGTGCACCTACAACGGCGACCACATGTCCATGTACGGCGTCAACGCCAGCGTGCCCAAGACCCTGGTGCGGACCCTCGTCCGCTGGGCCGCGGACAACAAGTTCGGCGCCTACGGCGACATCCACAAGACCCTGCTGGACATCGTGGATACCCCGATCAGCCCCGAGCTGCTCCCCGCCGACAAGGACGGCAAGATCGCCCAGAAGACCGAGGATACCGTCGGCCCCTACGAGCTGCACGACTTCTTCCTCTACCACTTCTTCCGGACCGGGGCCGGCCCGGACAAGCTCCTTTTCCTCGCCCGCAAGGCCTTCGCCGGCACGTACGACGACGCCACGCTCCGCAAATGGCTGGAGACCTTCCTGAAGCGCTTTTTCAACCAGCAGTTCAAGCGTTCCTGCCTGCCCGACGGGCCCAAGGTGGGTAGCGTGTCCCTCTCGCCCCGCGGCGACTGGCGCATGCCCTCCGACCTGGAGACCTGCTGGAAACTGAGCGAATAAGGGGGCCCATGTTCGAGAAAATCGTCTCCGTCCTCAACAGCATCATCTGGAGTCCGGCGCTCGTCGTGCTCCTGGTGGGCGCGGGGCTTTATTTCTCCATCCGCACCCGCTTCGTGCAGGTGCGCCGCTTCGGCCTGATGATCCGCTCGCTGTTCTCCTCGGCCGAGAAATCCGAGGACGGGCAGCAGCACGGCATTTCCTCGTTCGAGGCCTTTTGCGTGGCCCTGTCGGGCCGCGTGGGCACGGGCAACATCGTGGGCGTGGCCACGGCCATCGCCCTGGGCGGCCCGGGCGCTATCTTCTGGATGTGGATCATCGCCTTTCTGGGCGCCTCCACGGCCTTCGTGGAGTCCACCCTGGCGCAGCAATACAAGTTCCGGCACGCCACGGGCTTCCGCGGCGGCCCGGCCAGCTATATCAAGAAGGGACTGGGCCTGCGCTGGCTCGGTGTCCTGTTCTCCATCCTCTGCCTGATCGGCTACGGGATGTTCCTGCCCACGGTGCAGGCCAACGGGATGGCCGGCGCGCTGGACAATTCCTTCCAGCTGTCCCCGCTCGTCTCCGGCCTCGCCCTCGCCTTCGTGCTGGGTCTCGTGATCATCGGCGGCATCAAGAGCATCGCCCGCGTGGCCTCGATCGTGACGCCGTTCATGGCCCTGGGCTATATCATCATCACGCTGATTGTCATCGCGCAGCACCTGGACGCCGTGCCCGGCGTGTTCAGGGCCATCATGACGGGGGCCTTCGGCATCGAGCCCGTGGCGGGCGGCATCCTCGGATCCACCATCATGATGGGCGTCAAGCGCGGCATCTTCTCCAACGAAGCCGGCCAGGGAGGCGGCGCCATGGTGTCTGCCTCCGCCGCCGTCTCGCACCCCGCCAAACAGGGCCTTGCACAGGCTTTCTCGGTCTATGTGGACACGCTGCTCGTCTGCACCGCCACCGCCCTGATGATCCTCTGCTCGGGCAGCTACAACATCCTGGACGCCAAGACGGGCGAGTTGCTCGTCGCCCGGGCCCCGCAGCTCGGAGACAATTATGTGGGCTTCACCCAGGCCGCCGTGGACTCTGTCCTGACAGGCTTCGGCGGCACCTTCGTCAGCATCGCCCTGGTCTTCTTCGTCTTCACCACCGTGATGGCCTATTACTTCTACGGCGAGACCAGCATCATGCAGCTGTTCGAAGGGCACCCGGAGAAGCGAACGCTGGAACGGGTGTGCGTCTGGACCTTCCGCATCGCCCTGCTCGGCACGGTCGTCTTCGGCGCCCTGCGCGAAGCCAACGTCATCTGGCAGTTGGGCGACATCGGCGTGGGCATGACGGCCTGGATCAACGTCATCGTGCTGCTTATCCTCTGTCCGCAGGCCATCAGAGCCCTGCGGGAATACGAATCCTCCCTCCCCAAGAAACAAAGGAAATGAACCCAAAACCCTACCTCCACGAGGTCAAATACTACGAAACCGACAAGATGGGCATCACCCATCATTCCAACTATATCCGCTTCATGGAAGAGGCCCGGCTCGACTGGATGGACCAGCTCGGCTACGGCTTCGACCGGATGGAAGCCGAGGGGATCGTCTCCCCCGTCGTGGGCGTGAGCTGCAACTACAGGAAAGCCACGACCTTCAAGGATGTGATCGAGATTACGGTCAAGATCAAGAAGTTAAGCGAGGTCAAGCTCGTTATCGGCTACGAGATGCGCGTAGGCGGCAAGCTCGTCTGCACGGGCGAGACGGTACACTGCTTCTTCGACGGCGGCCGTCCGGCCGTCATCGAGGCGCGTTTTCCCGACCTGTATGCCGCCATGGTCGCGACCATGACGGCATAGGCGGTCTTTAGCAGATGGCTTCCAGCGAAGGGACGTAGTTGCGCTGGATCATTTCGGCGAACTTGACGGACGTCTCCTTGTCCGAGAATCCGATCTCCTTTCCGAAAGCAAAGATAAAGTCGACTTCCTCCTGGGCGATCTCCTTGTCCGAGAGGACCAGGCTGATCATGTAGGTGAGCAGGATGTCGCGCATCCCGGGATCCTTCGAGAGGATATTCTGGACCGACTGCCGGAACAACTCCGGCACATTGGCTTCCGCAATGGCGTCCAGGAAACGCTTGGGGAAGATCTGCAGCCCGGCGAGCGTCTGGATGATCTGGTCCACCTCCTTCTCCGTGATCTTGCCGTCGGCATTGGACACGATCAGGCCCGCCGAAGCGAAGAAGACGGACAGGTCCTGGTCCATCGGGCTGTTGCCCACCTTCAGCAGGATGCCGATGAGCTCGTCCATCCCCTCCTCCAGCTCCTTCTCCTTCTTTGCCGTGGCAAATAGGTGGATGGCCTGCACCCGGATGGGATTGACCGGATGGTCGTAGCGGCTGAGGCCCTTGTCCTTGAGGAAGTAGTCCAGCCGCTTGCGGTTGTCGGCAAGCAGGGCTTCCATGCTCACGTTCATCTTGCCCAAGTCCAGGCCGGAGGCCAGCTTGAAGAAGGCGGTCACGCAGGAGTTGAGCTTGCCGCAGGCCAGGTAGCCGTAGCGGTCCGCCACCAGCTCCGCCAGCTGGTCGTGCAGGCGGATCTTGTACTCCAGCGTGATGGGAGCCTGGGTGGAGTCAGGCGGGAACACAAAGTAAATCAAGCGCTTGAGCGCAGTGTCCTTGTTGATCAGGTGGCCCAGTTCATGGCCGATGACAAAGCGCAACTCGTCCTCGTCCATCAGGTCGAAGAGGGCGGAATTGATGTTCACGATATGCGGTTTGCCCTCCTCCTCGGCGGCTACGGAGAAGGCGTTCAGCGTGCTGTCACCGGTCACGTAGAAATCCACCGGATCCTTCACTTCCAGGCGGTCCTTGACTTCTTCGCAGAGGGCGTTGAACTCCGGCAGCAGGTCCTTGTCCACCTTCATGCAGTGGCCTTCCATCCGGCTTCGCCAATAGTCGTCTGCGGTGTCGTCCTGCGCGGTCTTAATGATCTGTTCGACAACGGAGCCCTGCAGGGCTCCGTATATCTGTTTGCCAAGCTCCCGCTCCAGCGGGATGGCCGGATCGAAACGAGTCTTCATATGTAATATGTACGCCCGGGGGCTATTGCAACAACTTGAAGATGCTGTTCAGCCCCGAGAGGGTCTCCGATACGCCCGGCGTGGAATTCGATATCTGGGGCGCCGTCCCGGTAGCCGCCAGGCTGGAGGCGTTCATAATGGCGGATGTATCGAAGCCCGTCAGGTTTTTCAGCCCGCTGATGACGTTGGAGACATTGGAGGCCGTGATCAGGCCTTCGGAGCCCTTGATCAGGCCGGAAGAGAACTTGTCAATATAGGAAGGAGTGGCATCCGTGAGCGATTTCGCACCGGTGAGGATCTTGCCGACATTGATGATGTTCGTGATGTTCGACATGTCGAGCATGCCGGTCGACTTGAGCACCTTGTACACCGACAGCAGGGCCGACACGGTGTTGAGCCCCTGCGAGGAGGCGCTGGAAGCAAGGCCCGAGAGCACCGAGCAGGAGGAAAGCATGGACACGGCGACCACGGCCGCCACAATGCGTTTGAGCAATCTTTTCATGGCTATTGGATATTAGTTTTTCTTCTGCAGGACAAAGGTGTCCATGTTGATTTTTGCCTGGAGCTTGCCACTCTTGAGGGAGACGGTCCAGACGGCATCTTCCAGCGTATCGGCAAACGAAGACCCGTACCAGGGGCTGGACTCCATGGTGTTCACATCATAGCTGTAGAATGTGTACTCCAAGGGAGACAGGCTTGAAATGAAATACGAGGCAGACCAGTCCGTCGCCTTGAAGGTGATCTTCCCGTTGGCGTACGACCAGGTGCCCTTGTATTTGTCTCCGACATTGTGGAGCCCGTCCTTGTCCGCCTCCTGGTGCATGTGCCACATGGTGTAGGACTTGCCGTCGAAGGCGACGCGGTATTTCTGCTGGTAGCCCTGGCCGTAATCATGCTCTACGGCACCTTCCCACGTGCCCCGGAGCGAAGTCTCATTGATCTCTTCTTCTTTCTTGGGATCGTTCTTCTCGCAAGCCGCGAACAGCAGCGGAAGCGCGAAAAGCAGGGTAAGGAGGATATACTTCTTCATCGTGCATTAGTTTTGGTGTTCCCAAAGGTAAGCATTTCTCTTTCCAATAGCAAGTTTTGTTGCTATTTCGCCGCTACCCCTCGAAGAAGAAGGCGTCGGGGAGCGGGTGGCAGTTGTACTGCGAGGCCATGGATTCGCCGTAGGCGCCGGCGGAGCGGATGGCGACGAGGTCGCCGCGGCGGCATTTGTCCATGGAGAATTCCTTGACGAAGACGTCGGAACTCTCACACACCGGCCCCACCACGTCGTAGACCTCCTCCGGCTCGCCGGAGGTCAGGTTCTCGACGCGGTGGTAGGCCCTGTACATCGCCGGGCGGACCAGCTCGGTCATGCTGCCGTCGATGATGGCGAACTGCTTGTGGGTACCCTGCTTGACGTAGAGCACGCGGCAGATCAGCGAGCCGCAGGGCGCCACGATGCTGCGCCCGGGCTCGAAATGCACGAGGGTGCCCTGCGGCAGCTTCAGATGCTGCCGGAACACATCGAACCAGGCGTCGAAATCGGCGACCGGCAGGTGGTTGGGATGCTGGTAATTGATGCCCAGGCCGCCGCCCACGTTGATGTCCCCGACGGGCCGGCCGCCGCGCTGCAGCCGGTAGACCAGCTCGTTGACGCGGTTGCACAGCGCCGTGAAATCACTCATGTCCAGGATCTGCGAGCCGATATGGAAATGCAGGCCGCAGTACCTGACACGCGGCAGACGCAGCGCCAGGTCCAGGACCTCGTCCAGCTGCTCGTAGTTGATGCCGAACTTGTTCTCCGCCAGGCCGGTGGTGATGCCGGCATGGGTGTGCGCCCCGATGTCGGGATTGATGCGCAGGCTCACGGGCGCAATCTGCCCCGTCTCCCCCGCCAGCCCGTCGATGATTTCCAGCTCCGCGGCGGACTCCACGTTGAAACGCGAAATGCCGGCAGACAAGGCGAGGCGGATCTCCGCATCGCTCTTCCCCACCCCCGCGAACACGATGCCTTCCGGAGGGAATCCGGCCGCGAGCGCCGCGCTGATCTCGCCGCCGCTGACGCAGTCGGCGCCGAAGCCCCGCGCGGCAATCTCCGCCAGGATGCGCGGATTGCTGTTCGCCTTGACGGCATAATGCACCCGGAAGTCCGGATTCCGATCCAGCTGCGCCTGCACGGCGTCGAGCGTACGGCGCAGCAGCGGCAGGTCGTAGAAATAGAACGGGGTCCGAAGGCCTTCGAACCGGTCAACCGGGAAATCGCCTTTCAGCATTACTCAAACAGGCATTTGCTCAAGGAGCGCAGGGCGCGCGCCTTGTCCTCCCCCTTCACGAGGAAGGAAATGTTGTAGTTGCTTCCGCCGTAGGAAATCATCCGCACGGGAATGTCCTTCATGGCCTCCATGGCGCGGGACTCGAAGCCCACGTTCTCCCAGTCCATGTCGCCCACCACGCAGATGATGCACATGTCCAGGTCCACACCCACGGTGCCGTATTTCTTGAGGTCATGCACGATCTCGCCCAGATGGCGGGTATTGTCGATGGACATCGACACGCCCACCTCCGAGGTGCAGATCATGTCGATGGAGGTCTGCCAGCTCTCGAAGATTTCGAACACCTTGCGCAGGAAACCGTGCGCGAGGAGCATCCGCGAAGACTTGATGCGGATGGCGGTGATGTTGTCCTTGGCCGCGATGGCCTTGATGGTGCCGCTCTCGGGGACGTTGTCGATCAGCGTGCCCGGCGCCTCCGGATCCATCGTGTTGAGCAGCAGCACCGGGATGCCGGCGAACTTGGCCGGCTGGATGCAGGTCGGATGCAGGATCTTGGCGCCGAAATAGCCCAGCTCCGCGGCTTCCTCGAAATGGAGGTGGCGCACGGCGGCGGTATGGTCCACGATGCGGGGATCGTTGTTGTGCATGCCGTCGATGTCGGTCCAGATCTGGATCTCGTCAGCGCCGAGGGCCGCTCCGACCAGCGAAGCGGTGTAGTCGGAGCCGCCGCGCTGCAGGTTGTCAATCTCGTCGTGGGTATTGCGGCAGATAAAGCCCTGGGTAAGATAGAGCGGGGCCTTGGGATACTTCTCGATCAGGGCAGTGAGCTTCTGCTTGATGTATTCCGTGTCCGGCTCGCCCTGCTGGTCGATCTTCATGAACTCCAGCGCGGGCAGCAGCTGCACCGCCACGCCCTTCTCCTGCAGGTAAAAGGCCATCATGTTGGTGGACAGGAGTTCGCCCTGGCCGATGATGATCTTGGACTCCACCTGCGTGAAGAGCTTCTTGGTGAAGGTCTTGATGTAGTCGAACACGCCGTCGGCGTACTGCTGCGCCTTCCCGCGGGCCTCCGCGGTGGCGTACAGCTCCTCGATCACGCCGCGGTACTTCGCGGCGAGGCGGTCGATGGTCTCCCGGGCCCCTTCGACATTGCGGTTGAAGAGGTAGTCGGAGATCTCCACGAGCGTGTTGGTCGTGCCTGACATCGCGCTCAGGACCACCAGGTTGCGGCCCCCGCGCGAGACCAGGTCCGCGACGTGCTTCATCCTCTGGGCGGACCCTACGGAGGTCCCGCCGAATTTCATGACTTTCATATACTTGCTTTCTGTTACTTGCTGTGTTTCTCAAGCAGCGGCTGCAGGATGGCGGTCAGCTGGTCGTTCTCGACCAGGAAGCCGTCGTGCCCGAAGGCCGAGCTGATCTCCCGGTAGGCGGCATACTTGAGCGCGGCAACGGTCTGCCGCCCGTGGCTGGGTGGGAAGAGCACGTCGCTGTCGATGCTGATCATCATGCAGTTGGCCTGGATCCGGGACAGGGCGGCCTCCACGCCGCCGCGGCCGCGGCCCACGTTCATGCTGTCCAGCGCATAGGTCAGGTACCAGTAGCTGTAGGCGTCGAAGTTGCGGCGCAGCAGCTTGTCGCCCTGGTAGCGCTGGTACGAAGCCGCCCGGTCGGCGAACAGGGTGTCCACCTCCGGCTCCGGCTGGGTGATGTTGTAGCCCGCATAAGTGCGGTAGGAGATGAGCGCGATGGAGCGGGCGCAACGCAGCCCGGCGCTGCCGCCGGACAGGTCCTTCGCTTCGCGGAATGTGGGATCGGCCTCCAGCGCGAGCCGCTGCGACTCGTTGAACGCCGTCATGAACGGGCTCACGCGCGTGGCCGTGGCAAGGAACACCACGTCCTTCACCACGTCCGGCTCCATGATCACCCATTCCAGGGCCTGGAAACCCCCGATGGAGGGTCCCAGCATCAGGTCAATCCGCTCGATGCCCAGATGCTTGCGCACCAGGATCTCGGCGCTGACGATGTCGCGCACCGTCGTGCGCGGAAAATCGAAGAAGTAGGGCCGTCCCGTCGCAGGATTGACGGAGGCGGGGCCCGTCTCGCCATAGGGCGAACAGAGCATCGATACGCAGACGATGAAATACTTGTCGGGATCGAAGAACTTGCCCTTCCCCACCAGCTGCGGCCACCAGTCCTCCGGGTTGGCATTGCCCGTCAGGGCGTGGCACACCCACACGACCGTGTCGCCGGGACGGTAGGGCCGCTCCGAGGTGTAATACACCAGGTCCAGGTGGTCGATCCGGCCACCTGCCTCAAAATCGAACGGTTTGTCTATGACAAGTTTATTGTATTTCATATAAACTATTTCTTCGGGTGGTCCCGCTCAAACTCCGCCATGCGCTCCTCCAGCACGGGATACAGCTCTTCGCGCATCCGGCTGGTGCAGCCGCGCACCCCCTGCCGGGTGCTGCCCGTCGTGGACAGCGAGATGCCGCTCACGCCGTAGCTCATCAGCTCGACCACGAGCTCGTCGCCGCTCAGGCCCTCGTAGCCGATGGTGAAGAAGAAGCCGTCCCCCACCTCGCGGGTCACGTCACGGTCGTAGACCACCGTGAAGCCGTGGCGGCGGAAGATCTCCTTCATCCGGGCGGCCCGGCGCTCATACTCGCGCGTGTCCTCCACAAAGTCAATCTGTCCCTCGCAGGATAAGCGAAGCATCTCTGCATAAGCGTATTGCGTGGTCGCCGTGCAGCCGCTCGTGATCATGTACAGGATGGAAGCCGTCAGCGTGACGCCGAACACACCCGCATCCAGGTAGCGCTCCGCCAGGGCGGGATACTGCCTGTCGTAGAGCCTGTCACCGATGCAGCACAGCGCGATGCGCTGGCCGGCGTAGCTGAAGATCTTGGAGGCGGACAGCATCAGGATGTAATTGTCCGTATAGCGGGCCACCGTGGGCAGGAAAGGCGCCTCGTAAGGCCGCTCCAGGTCCTGCCGGTAATCCATGCAGAAATACGCCAGGTCCTCCATCACCACCGCATCGTACTTCGTAGCCAGTTCGCCGATCACCTGCAGTTCTTCCTCCTCCAGGCAGATCCACGCCGGGTTGTTGGGGTTGGAATACACGATGGCGGCGATGTCGCCCGCGGCGAGCTGCTCCTCCAGTTTCTGCCGGAGGCGGGCGGCGCCGCGCCAGGCGTAGATGTCGAATTCGCGCCAGCGGATGCCCAGCACGCGCAACTGCGATTTCTGGATCGGGAAGCCCGGATCGATGAACAGGACCTTGTCCTTGCCCGGGATGCGCTGCGTACAGGCGATAAACGCCCCGAAAGAGGCCGCTACGGAGCCCGTCGTGGGCACGCAGGACCTGGGACTGACATCCACGTCGATAAAGGCCTTGATGAACGCGGAAGCTGCCTGTTTCAGCTCCGGCACGCCCGCGGCGGGCGGAT
The DNA here is from genome assembly GCA_905234475.1 of uncultured Bacteroidales bacterium. GTDB lineage: Bacteria > Bacteroidota > Bacteroidia > Bacteroidales > UBA932 > Cryptobacteroides. The sequence goes on from CAJOHX010000002.1 coordinate 71,616, forward strand.
ACTGCGAGCCCACGCCCCTGTCCAGCGCCCGTTTCTCGGCTTCGACGCCGAAACGGTTCACAGGCAGGCCCGGCGATCCCTGATCCATCCGGATGAAGGGGATCCCCGTCTTGCGCTCCAGGTACTGGGCCGCCAGCAGGATCTCCCCGATGGTGGCCGTGGACAGGTCGGCTATGTTGTTCTCGCGGCACGCCTCGGCGAGCAGCGCCTCACTGAAAAGTCTCATGCCTAAATCTTATAGCACCAGCCGTGGGCGTCTTCGATCTCGCCGAACTGGATGCCGGTAATCCGCTTGTAGAGTTTCGTACAGAAAGGACCCACCTCGCCGTCCTTCTCGTAACGGAAGGAACGCGACACGGCCGGCTCGGCGAGCACGGGCTTCATGTCGATGTGGGACATCGGGGTGATCACCACGGCCGTGCCGCAGCCGCCCGCCTCCTCGAACGAATCGAGCTCGTCCAGCGGCACGGGGCGCTTCTCCACCTTCATGCCGAAGTCGGCGGCGCACTCCTGCAGGGTCATGTTGGTGATCGACGGCAGGACGCTGTCCGACAGCGGGGTGACGTAGGTATTGTCCCTGATACCGAAGAAGTTGGAGGAGCCGAACTCGTCCACGTACTCGCGGGTGGCGGAATTCAGGTACAGCAGCTCCGCGTAGCCCTGCTCGTGCGCGATCTTGTAGGGCACAAAGGTGCCGGCATAGTTGGCGCTGAGCTTGTAGCTGCCAGTACCCTTGGGCGCGGCGCGGTCGAAGTCGCCCGGGATCACGGCGGCCGCCGAACGCAGATGGGCGCCGTAGTAGGAGCCCGCCGGGGCGCACATCACCGCCAGGATCACCTCCGGGTACGGGACCAGCTGCATCTGCGGATGCGGGGCAAAGAGCAGCGGGCGGAGATACATGGAAGCCTGGTGGCCGTAGGGCGGCAGGAATTCCAGGTTGTTCTTCACGCAGAGTTCGCACATCCGGATGAACATTTCCTCCGAGGGTTCGGGCAGCCCGAGGAAGCGGGCGGACCGGGCCATGCGGGCGGCGTTTTTCTCCGGACGGAACATGATGATGCCGCCGTCTTTCTGGCGGAAAACCTTTAGGCCTTCGAAGCAGGAAATGGCATAATGCAGACCCTGCGTGAAGGGGTCGATGGTGAACGAAAAAGTCTCGGTCGTCCGGATGTCGGACCAGGCTCCGTCCCGGTAGTGCGCGATGACAACGGTCCTCGTGCGGTAGGCGTCAAAGCCCAAAGAATCCCAATCAATCTGTGCCATAACTTTATCTTATGATTCAAATAATCAGATGTGCGCAGCCACCCAATCGCCCACTTCTATGGTCGAAAAAGCCTTCGAAGAAGTGGCTAAATCGGAGGTGACAATATTGTTTTCTATGCTGGCTGCCACCGCTTTACGAATAGCCTTACCCTCCTCCATCATTCCGAAGGCATATTCGAACATCATCGCGGCCGAAAGGATCGCCGCGAGGGGGTTTGCGATGTTCTGGCCGGCCGCCTGGGGCCAGGAACCGTGGATCGGTTCGTACACGCCGGTGTGCTCTCCGATGGAGGCGGAGGCGAGCAGTCCCATCGATCCGGACACCACGCTGGCCTCGTCCGTGAGGATGTCGCCGAAGGTGTTTTCGGTCACGATCACGTCGAAGAATTTCGGGCCCGTGATGAGCTTCATCGAGGCGTTGTCCACGAACATGTAGTCGGTCGTCACCTCCGGGTATTGCGGGGCCATCTCCTGGGCGATCTGACGCCACAGGCGGGAGGACTCAAGGACGTTCGCCTTGTCCACCACGGTAAGGTGCTTGCGGCGGCGCATGGCAAACTCAAAGGCCTGCTTGAGGATGCGCTCGATCTCGTAGCGGTGGTAGATGTTGGTGTCGTAGGCGGTGTCGCCCCCGTCCAGCCGGCCCTTCTCGCCGAAATACATGCCGCCGGTGAGCTCCCGGATCACCAGGAAGTCCGCGCCGTCCACCAGCTCCTCCTTGAGGGGCGACTGGTGCACCAGGGACTTGAAGGTCTCCACCGGGCGGAGGTTGGCGTACAGGCCCAGCTGCTTGCGCATGGCCAGCAGGCCCTGCTCCGGCCGCACCTTGGCCGTGGGATCGTTGTCATACTTGGGGTCCCCTACCGCGCCGAACAGCACGGCGTCGGCTTCCAGGCAGGTCTGGTAGGTGATTTCCGGGAAGGCGTCGCCGTAGCGGTCGATGGCGCCGGCCCCCACGTACGCGAAGTGATAGGAAGCCTCATGGCCGAACTTGCGGCAGACGGCGTCCACGCACTTGACAGCCTGGCAGATGACTTCGGGGCCGATGCCGTCCCCGGGCAAAAGGGCGATATTCAGTTTCATTTCAATTGATTTAGATCCATGTTTTCGATAATGTTGAGCATCTTGACCGTGGCCTTGATGGCGGCTTCCGTCTGGTCGGAGTCGATGCCGCGGGTTTTGAACTCGTTGTCTCCGTCCTTCCAGGAGATGGTGGTCGCCACGAGGGCGTCGGTCTTGCCGCCCGGCGGGATGGTGACCTGGTAGTCCGTGAGGACGGGATGCTTCTTGCCAAGCTTGTCGTAGATGATCCAGAGGGCCTTCATGAAGGCATCGTACTGGCCGTCTCCGGGCGCTGCGGCTTCGTATTCCTGCCCGTGGATGCTGACCTTGACGATGGCGCCGGGGCGCATCCCGCGGGCCAGCTGGAGGGAATAATTGACGATGTGGATGTTGTCCTGGGTGGCGCCGTGGGCCGTTTTGAGGACGTCCGCCACGATGAACGGGAGGTCCTCCGGGGCCAGTGCCTCCTTCTTGTCGCCCAGCTCCACGACGCGCTGCGTGACGAGCTTGACCTGTTCGGGGGTGAGGCGGATACCCAGCTTGTCGAGGTTCTTGATGATGTTGGCCTTGCCGCTCATCTTGCCCAGGGCGTAGGTGCGCTCCCGGCCGAAACGCTGCGGCAGCAGGCGGTTGGCGTAGAGGTTGCCCTTGTTGTCGCCGTCGGCATGCACACCGCTGCTCTGAGTGAAGACGTTCTCCCCCACCACCGGCTGATTGTCCGGGATGCGGATGCCGGAGATGCTCTCCACATATTTGCACACGTGCGTGAGGCGCGTCTCGTCCACCCCGACCGTGCAGCCGAGCTGGTCGCGAAGCGCCGCCACGACGCTGGCCACGGGGGCGTTGCCGCTGCGCTCACCCAGGCCGTTGACCGTGGTATGGACGCCGCCGACCCCCGCACGCACCGCCGCGAGCGTGTCCGCCACGGCGAGGTCGTAGTCGTTGTGGCCGTGGAAATCAAAGCGTACCTGCGGGAAACGCTCCCGCATGGCGCGCACGTAACTGTCTACCTCCCAGGGATCCAGCACGCCGAGCGTGTCGGGCAGCATCACGCGCCGGATGGGCTCGAAGCGCAGGCGGTCCAGCAGGTCGAAGACGTAGTCCCGGGAATCGGCCATGCCGTTGGACCAGTCTTCGAGGTAGAGATTGACCGCGACGCCGCGCACGCCGGCATGCGCAATCACGCGCTTGATGTCTTCTGCGTGCTGCTCCGGGGTCTTGCCCAACTGCTTCTCCAGATGGCGCAGGGACCCCTTGGCGAGGATATTGACCACCTTGCCGCCGGCGTCGGCGATCCAGTCTACGGACACGCCGTCATCGACGAATCCCAGGGCCTCCACGCGGTCCAGGCAGCCGGCGTCGGCCGCCCAGGCGCAGATGCGCCGGAAGGCCGCGCTCTCCCCCTTCGACACGCGGGCGGACGCCACCTCCACGCGGTCGACCTTCAGCTCCTCGAGCAGGAGCTGGGCGATGGCCAGCTTCTCGTCCGGGTTGAACGAGACGCCCGCCGTCTGCTCGCCGTCGCGCAGCGTAGTATCCAGTATTTCGACAACCTGATTGTCGAAATACGGTCGACCAACGACCCCATCCCCAAACCCCTTCCCGGCGGGAAGGGGCTTAGTCGCTTCGCTCCTAGTCCTGTCTATTTCTCTCGAATTGTTCAATTTTTGACTTATTTTCAAGAAGATAATCTATATCATCTAATGCGTTTGTCAAGCAGTATTTCTTATAGCCGTTCAACTCGAACGTTTCGCTGCGGCCGGTGGCGAGGTTGGTCACCGTCTGCGCCGGCACGTCCACGCGCACCTTCATCGCCGGGTCGGCGGCGATGCTCGCAAATAGCTCGGACAGGAAATCCTCACTGACCACGACGGGCAGCACGAAATTGTTCAGCTCGTTGTTCTTGTGGATGTCGGCGAAGAAACTGGAGATCACCACACGGAAGCCGTAGCCCGCGATGGCCCAGGCCGCATGTTCGCGGCTCGAGCCCGAGCCGAAATTCTTGCCCGCCACGAGGATGCACCCGCCGTAGCGCGGGTCGTTCAGCACGAAATCCTTCTTCGGCGAGCCGTCGGGGGCATAGCGCCAGTCGCGGAAGAGATTGTCTCCGAAGAACTTCTCGTCGCGCGTGGTGGCCTTCAGGAAGCGGGCCGGGATGATCTGGTCCGTGTCCACGTTCTCCAGCGGGAGGGGCACGCAAGTGCTCTCTATGATGTCGAATTTCTGTTTCATAAGGCAGGAGATTCCGGGTCAAGCCCGGAATGACGGAGTAAAGTACGTGGATCTGTGACGACTCCGGTGACGGCCGCAGCGGCCGCAGTCAGCGGACTGGCGAGGAGCGTGCGGGAGCCGGGGCCCTGACGGCCCTCGAAATTGCGGTTGCTGGTGCTGACGGCGTACTTCCCTGCCGGGATCTTGTCGTCATTCATGGCCAGGCAGGCCGAGCAGCCGGGCTGCCGGACCTCGAAGCCCGCCTCGGCGAGCAGTTTGTCCAGCCCCTCCGCCTCGATCTGCCGCTTCACAGCCCAGGAGCCGGGCACCAGCCAGGCGACGACACCGGGCGCCTTGCGCCGGCCCTGCACGAGCGAAGCGAAGGCGCGGAAGTCCTCGATGCGGCCGTTGGTGCAGGCACCCAGGAAGATATAGTCCACCGGATGGCCGAGTAGCTTCTGTCCAGCCTCAAAACCCATATAATTCAATGCCTTAGGCGTAGCATCTAAAGGAATGCTTCCGTCAATCGGCATACCCATGCCCGGGTTGGTCCCGTAGGTGATCATCGGGGCGATGTCCGCCGCGTCGAAGACGATTTCGCGGTCGAAGACCGCATCGTCCCCGCTGCGCAGCGTCCGCCAGTAGGCCACCGCCTTGTCCCAGTCCTCCCCCTTCGGGGCGTATTCGCGCCCCTTCAGGTAAGCGAAGGTCGTCTCGTCCGGGGCGATGAAACCGCCGCGCGCGCCCATCTCGATGGAGAGGTTGCACAGCGTCAGTCGGCCCTCCATCGACAGCGAGCGCACGGCGCTTCCGCGGTATTCCACGAAATAGCCCGTGGCGCCGCTCGTGGTGAGCTTGCTCATCAGGTACAGGGCGATGTCCTTGGCGGTCACGCCTTTGCCGAGCGTCCCTTCGACGCGGATGCTCATCGACTTGGGTTTCTGCTGCAGGATGCACTGCGAGGCCAGCACCATCTCCACTTCGCTCGTGCCGATGCCGAAGGCGACGGCGCCCATCGCGCCATGGGTGGAGGTGTGCGAGTCGCCGCAGACGATGGTCATCCCCGGCAGCGAGAGGCCCTTTTCCGGGCCCACCACATGGATGATGCCGTTGTCCGGGGTCATCATCCCGTAGTGCGTCAGGCCGAACTCGGCGGCGTTGCGCGCCAGCGCGTCGACCTGCGCCTTTGACACGGGATCTTCGATGGGCTTGTCCTGGTCGTGGGTGGGGGTGTTGTGGTCCGGCATGCAGAAGATGCGCTCCGGGCGCAGGCACCCGATTCCGCGCGCCCTGAGGCCGTCGAAAGCCTGCGGACTCGTGACTTCGTGGCAGTAGAGCCGGTCAATGTACAGCTGGGTGGGGCCGTCCTCGACCAGCGAGACCACGTGGGCATCCCAGATTTTGTCGAAAAGCGTATTCATTCCCTTAGTTCTGGAACTTGTTGATACAGTCTATATAAGCCTCCACGGAGCCGGTCACGATGTCGGTGTTGGCGCCGAAGCCATAGTAGACATGGCCTTCGTGCTCCACCTGCATGTGCACCTTCGCCACGTCGTCGGAGCCCTTGGTGATGTTCTGGATCGTGAATTCCTTGATCACCATCTGGCGCTTGATGATGGATTTAAGCGCGTTGATGGCCGCATCCACCGGGCCGTTGCCGTGGGCTGCGCCCTCGAACTTCTCCCCGGCGATGTCCAGGCCGATGCTGGCGACGGGTCGCAGACCCTTGCCGCTCGTGACCTGGAGGTAGTCCAGCTTGACGTGGGCCACGGCGGCGCGCTCGGCGCCGGCGAGCACCAGCAGGTCGTCGTCGGTGATCTGCTTCTTCTTGTCCGCCAGCTTGAGGAACTCCTGGTAGAAGGCGTCCAGCTTCTCGTCCGTGAGCTTGATGCCCAGGGTCTCGAGGCGGAAACGCAGGGCGGCGTGGCCACTGCGCGCCGTCAGGACGATGTTGTTGTCGTCCAGGCCGATGTCCTTGGGGTCGATGATCTCGTAGGTGCTCACCTCCTTCAGCACGCCGTCCTGGTGGATGCCCGACGAGTGCGCGAAGGCGTTGCGCCCCACGATGGCCTTGTTGGCCTGCACGGGCATGTTCATCAGGCTCGACACCATCCGGCTGACCGGATAGATGCGCTGGGTGTTGATATTCGTCGTCAGGGGGATGTCGGAGTGGCTCTTGAGGATCATCGCGATCTCCTCGAGCGCAGTGTTGCCCGCACGCTCCCCTACGCCGTTGATCGTGACCTCACACTGGCGCGCCCCGGCCAGCAGGCCGGAAATGGTGTTGGCCGTGGCCATGCCCAGGTCGTTGTGGCAGTGGGTGGAGAGGATGGCCTTGTCGATGCCGTCCACGTGATCCACCAGGTATTTGATCTTGGCGCTGTACTCCTCCGGCAAGCAGTAGCCCGTGGTGTCCGGGATGTTGACCACCGTCGCGCCCGCCTGGATCACGGCCTCGACCACCTGGGCGAGGAAGGCGTTGTCCGTGCGTCCGGCGTCCTCGGCGTAGAATTCCACGTCGTCCACGAACTGCCGGGCGTACTTCACCGCCCGCACGGCCCGCTCCAGGATCTCCTCACGGGTGGAGTTGAACTTGTAGCGGATGTGGGAGTCAGAGGTGCCGATGCCGGTGTGGATGCGCTTGTGCTTGGCGTACTTGAGCGCCTCCACCGCCACGTCGATATCCTTCTGCACCGCCCGGCTCAGCGCGCAGACCGTCGGCCAGGTCACGGCCTTCGAGATCTCGACGACGGAATTGAAGTCGCCGGGACTCGAGATCGGGAAACCCGCCTCGATCACGTCCACGCCCAGCTCCTCGAGCGCCTTCGCCACCTGGATTTTCTCCACGGTGTTGAGCTGGCACCCGGGCACCTGTTCGCCGTCGCGCAGGGTGGTGTCAAAGATATAGATGCGATTATTGTCCATATTACTTGTTTTCAGGGCGCAGTTCGCGGACGGCGGCGCCGGTGCGCCACAGTTCGCTCTCGCGCAGGGCCTTCAGCTCCTTCTCCAGGCCTTCGCGGTAGTCCGGCTTGGAGTTGGCATCGATCGAGCGCTGGGCTTCGTTGCCGCAGGCGACTTCGTTGTAGAGCTTCTCGAACACGGGCTTGGTGGCATCGTGGAAGGGACCCATCCAGTCGAGGGCGCCGCGCTGCGCCGTGGTGGAGCAGTTGGCATACATCCAGTCCATGCCCTTCTCCGCAAAGAGCGGCATCAGCGACTGGGTCAGCTCCTCGACGGTCTCGTTGAAGGCCTCCGACGGGCTGTGGCCGTGCTCGCGGAGCACTTCGTACTGGGCGGACAGGATGCCCTGGATGGCGCCCATCAGGGTGCCGCGCTCGCCGGTGAGGTCGGAGTAGACCTCGCGCTTGAAGTCGGTCTCAAAGAGGTAACCCGAGCCGATGGCGATGCCGAGGGCAAGGGTGCGGTCAAGGGCGCGGCCGGTGGCGTCCTGGAACACGGCAAAGGAGGAATTGATGCCGCGGCCCTGCAGGAAGAGACGGCGCACGGAGGTGCCGGAGCCCTTCGGGGCCACCATGATCACGTCGACGTCCTTCGGCGGGATGATGCCGGTGCGCTCCTTGAAGGTGATGCCGAAGCCGTGGGAGAAATACAGGGCCTTGCCTGCGGTGAGGTGCTTCTTCACCACGGGCCACTGCTCGATCTGCGCGGCGTCGGACAGCAGGTACTGGATGACGGTGGCCTTCTCGCAGGCCTCCTCGATGCTGAAGAGCGTCTTGCCGGGCACCCAGCCGTCGCCGATAGCTTTCTCGAAGGTCTTGCCGGCGCGCTGGCCGACGATGACATTGATGCCGTTGTCCTTGAGGTTGAGGGCCTGGCCGGGTCCCTGGATACCGTAACCGATGATCGCCACGACCTCGTCCTTGAGGACCTCACGTGCCTTTTCGAGGGTAAACTCATCACGGGTGACCACATTCTCGATCACGCCGCCGAAATTCATCTTTGCCATACTCTTGTACTTTTTATTGGTTTCTATTTTTCAGATAATCTTCCATGATCCCGTGCTCCGCCGCACTCGTGGCGTTGTCCGGGAAACAGAACGCGCGCACCACCTCCACCTTCTTCTCGATGAAGCCCACCACCTGCTGCGCAGCGCGCTCGGTGGTGATGGCCCGGAAGGTGAAATGGTGGATGCCCGGGAACTCCGACGGGAACACCGTCAGGCTCTCGATGTTGATGCCGCGGCGGGTGAAGATGTTGGAGATCGAGCTCAACAGACCCACCTGGTTCTCGGAGTACACCGAGATGATATACATGCTGCTACTGTCCATCGCGATACCATTCATCTTTGTTCAACAGAATCTCGTCCAGGCGGCGTCCGCCCGGAACCATCGGATAGACCATGCCCATCTCGCAGACATGCGCGTCGAGGATATAGGCCTGTTCGGATTCGAGCATTTCGCGCACCGCATCCTCCAGGTCCGCGCGGTCCTCCACGCAGCGGTAGCGGATGCCGTACGCCTGCGCGATGAGGGAATAGTCGGGGTTGAGCAGGTGCGTCTGCGAATAGCGCTCACCGTAGAAGAGCTCCTGCCACTGGCGGACGTTGCCCAGCCAGTTGTTGTTGAGCAGGACCACCTTGACGGCCGTCCCCTCCTGCATGATGGTGCCCAGCTCCTGGATGGTCATCTGGATGCCGCCGTCGCCCACGAACAGGACGACCTGGCGCTCCGGGGCGCCGACCTTGGCGCCGATGGCCGCAGGCAGGCCGAAGCCCATCGTACCCAGGCCGCCGGAGGAGATGAAACTGCGCGTCTGCGCGAAGCGCGAATAACGCGCACCCATCAGCTGGTTCTGGCCCACGTCGGTCACGATAATCGCCTGCCGACCGGACAGTTCCGCCACCTTCGACACCACTTCGCCCATGTTGACCGGCCCTTCGGAAGGCGCCGTCTCGACGGTGCACACCTTCTCCTTCTCCACGCGGTCGTACCGGCGGGCGCTGGCCGCCCACTCGTCGTGGAAGGAGAAACGGATCCGCTCCGTCAGGCGCTCCAGCACCTCGGCGGCGTCGCCGAGAATGCCGACGTCCGCGCGGATGATCTTGCCGATCTCCGTACGGTCCACGTCGATGTGGATCACCTTGGCGTGCGGGGCGTAGGTGGAAGGCGTGCCGGTCACGCGGTCGCTGAAACGCATGCCCACGGCGATCAGCACGTCGCACTTCTGCGTCATCATGTTGGACGCGATGTTGCCGTGCATGCCCGCCATGCCCACATAATAAGGGAAATCCGAAGGCAGGGCGCTCAGGCCCAGCATCGTGGATGCGGCGGGGATGCCGCCCTTCTTCAGGAAGGCCTTGAGCTGCTCCTCGGCGTGGGAGATGACCACGCCCTGGCCGAACACCACGAAGGGGCGCTCCGCCTCGTCGATCAGCTCCGCCGCCGCCTGGATCGCCGCCTCGTCGGCCGGAGCCGGGAGGGCGTATGTGCGGATGTGCGAGCATTTCTCGTATTCAAACCAGCCCACACCCACCTGCGCGTCGCGCGTAAAATCCAGCACCACGGGGCCGGGACGGCCCGTGGAGGCGATGTGGAAGGCCTTGGCCACCGCAGGGGCCACGTCTTCGGGCTTGCGGATCTGGTAAGTCCATTTGTCGATCGGACCGGTCATGCCGACCACGTCCGTCTCCTGGAAGGCGTCCGTGCCGAGCATGGCGTTGCCCACCTGGCCCGCGATCACGATGACCGGGGTGGAATCCACCATGGCGTCGGCCACGCCGGTCAGGACGTTGGTCGCGCCCGGGCCCGACGTCACGATCACCACGCCGGGGCGTCCCGTCGCACGGGCATAGCCCTGGGCGGCGTGGATGGCACCCTGCTCGTGGCGCACCAGGATGTGGCGCAGGCGGTCCCGGTAGCCGTACATTTTATCATAGACGGTGATGATCTGCCCGCCGGGGTAGCCGAAGACGGTATCCACCCCTTCGGCAATCAGCGATTCCAGCAGAATCTCCGCTCCTGTCAGTCTCTGCCCCATAATCCTAGTCCTCAATGATTCTGACCGCACCCTTGTCCGCGCTGCTGACCATGGCCGCGTAGGCCTTCAGGCTCCTGGCGACCGGACGCTGGCGCTGCGGAGGCGTGAAGGCCTTGCGGCCCCGGGCCTCCTCCTCGCGCCGGCGCTCCGCGAGCTGCTCGTCGGAGAGCGCCACGTCGATGCGGCGGGAAGGGATGTCGATGGTGATGACGTCCCCGTCGCGGACCAGGGCAATCTCGCCGCCGGAAGCCGCTTCAGGGGATATGTGTCCGATGCTCAGGCCGGAAGTGCCGCCGCTGAAACGGCCGTCCGTCAGCAGGGCGCATTCCTTGCCCAGGTGCATGGACTTGATATACGAAGTGGGATACAGCATCTCCTGCATGCCGGGGCCGCCCTTGGGGCCCTCGTAGGCGATCACGACCACGTCGCCGCTGGTGACCTTGCCGCCCAGGATGCCCTCACAGGCCGCCTCCTGGGAGTCGAACACGCGGGCCGGGCCCGAGAAATGGAAGATGCTCTCGTCCACGCCGGCGGTCTTGACGATGCAGCCGTCGCGGGCGATGTTGCCGAACAGGACGGCGAGGCCGCCGTCACGGGTATAGGCGTGCGCCACGTCGCGGATGCAGCCCTCGGCGCGGTCGGCATCAAAACTGTCGTAGTACATCTTCTGCGAGCCGAGCTCGATGTTGAAGCGGCCGCAGGGCGCCACGCGGAAGGTCTTTCTGGCCTCTTCGAGGCAATTCGGGGAGAGGATGCACCACTTGTCGATCTCCTCGCCCAGCGTCATCCCGTCCACCCGGCGCACCGAAGTGTCCACGAGTCCGGCCTTGGCCAGCTCCGCCATGATGGAGACGATACCGCCGGCGCGGCCGACGTCCTGGACATGGTATTTCGCCGTGTTGGGGGCCACCTTGCAGATACAGGGAACCTTGCGCGACAGGGCATCGATGTCGGCCATCCTGAAGTCGGCGCCGGCCTCGTTGGCCACGGCCAGCAGGTGCAGCACCGTGTTGGTCGAGCCGCCCATCGCGATGTCCAGCGTCATGGCGTTGAGGAACGCGGCGCGGGAGGCGATGCTGCGAGGCAGCACCGACTCGTCCCCGTCCCTATAATATTTATAGGCATTCTCCACGATCTGGCGCGCCGCCTTGCGGAACAGCTCCACGCGCAGGGCGTGGGTGGCAAGGACGGTGCCGTTGCCGGGCAGGGCCAGGCCGATCGCCTCCGTAAGGCAGTTCATCGAGTTGGCCGTGAACATGCCCGAGCAGCTGCCGCAGGTCGGGCAGGCCGCGGACTCGATCCGCGCCACCTCCTCGTCGCTGACGGAAGGGTCCGCGGACTTGACCATAGCGTCGATGAGGTCCAGCTTGGCAGATCCCATCACACCGGCCTCCATCGGGCCGCCGGACACGAAGACGGTGGGGATGTTGAGCCGCATCGCGGCCAGCATCATGCCGGGGGTAATCTTGTCGCAATTGCTGATGCACACCAGCGCGTCCGCCTTGTGGGCGTTGACCATGTATTCCACGCTGTCCGCGATGATGTCGCGGGACGGGAGCGAATAGAGCATCCCGTCGTGGCCCATGGCGATGCCGTCGTCCACCGCGATCGTGTTGAACTCGGCGGCGAAGCAGCCGAGCTTCTCGATCTCGGCCTTGACAATCTGGCCCGCCTCATGGAGGTGGGTGTGTCCGGGGACGAACTGGGTGAAGGAATTGGCGATGGCGATTACGGGCTTGCCGAACTGGCTGCGCTGCATCCCGTCCGCTATCCATAGCGCACGGGCGCCGGCCATACGCCGTCCCTCCTGGGTAACACTACTACGTAATTTCATAACCAACAAGCCCTCTCAGGGGCATACTAGGTCACGAATCTCGTGTTTTTTTGCGGAAAAAGCAAGGAACACTGCAAAATATTTTGAAAATTTCTTAAAAATGCTTTACTTTGGGATGGTAAAACGCGTTAGTTAGTCATGAAAATCCTCAAATTCGGCGGTTCTTCGGTGGCCACACCGGAGAGCATTCTCAGAGTCAAACAGATTGTAAGTTCCCGTCCGGAATCCTCCATTGTCGTCGTCTCGGCGCTGGGTGGCGTGACCGACCAGCTCATTCGTGCATCCACCCTCGCAGCGGCGGGCGATACTTCGTTCCGTCAGGCACTTACCGATCTCCGCGCCCGGCATCATGCCGTCAGCGCGGGCGTGGTCACGGATGCCGACCGCCGGGAGGCCCTCGAAGCCGAAATGGACGCCCTGCTGGACCAGCTGGAGCGCATCTGCGAGGGGATTTTCCTGCTGCACGTCCTTCCGCCCAAGACCGCCCATGAGGTAGTGAGTTTCGGCGAGCGCCTGTCTTCGCGCATCGTTGCGGCCGTGCTGCCCGGGGCCGTCCGCCACAAGGCGATCGACATGATCAAGACACGCCGCCACGGGATCCGCGACGAGGTTGACCAGGAGCTCACTTATTCCCTGATCCAGCAGGCGTTCCGCGACTGGAGCCCTGCCGGACCGACCGTCGTCGTGCCCGGCTTCATCGCCTCCGACGCCGTCAGCGGCGAGATTACGACCCTCGGTCGCGGCGGCTCGGACTACACCGCCAGCCTGCTTGCAGCGGCCCTGGACGCCGAACTGCTGGAGATCTGGACCGACGTGGACGGCTTCATGACGGCCGACCCGCGCATCATCAAGACCTCCTACGTCATCGACGAGATGACCTACGAGGAGGCCATGGAGCTGTGCAATTTCGGAGCGAAAGTGATCTATCCCCCGACCCTTTACCCCGTTTGCGCGAAAGGCATTCCGATTCTGATCAAAAATACTTTCAATTTGAAAGCACCGGGCACGATTGTCAAGAAAACCGTCGCTCCCGGCACGACTTCCATCAAAGGTATCTCGTCCATCGACGACATCAGCCTCATCACCCTCTCCGGCACCTCCATGGTCGGCATCGTGGGCGTGGACGCCCGCATCTTCGCCGCCCTCACGCAGGAGCAGATCAGCGCCTTCCTCGTCAGCCAGTCGGCCTCCGAGACGGGCATTTCCATCGGTGTGAGCCGCGCCGACGGGGAGCGCGCCCGCGCCGTCCTCGAAGAGGCTTTCGAACGCGAGATCTCCAGCGGCGCGATCAACCCCATCGACGTGCGCAGCGAGCTCGCCGCCGTGGCCGTGATCGGTGAGAACATGAAGCAGCACGCCGGCATCGCCGGCAAGCTCTTCACCACCCTGGGCCGCAACGGCATCAGCGTTCGCCCAGGGCGCCGCCGAGTCCAACATTTCCTTCATCGTGGAGCGGCGCCAGCTGCGCAAGTCGCTGAACGTCATCCACGACAGCTTCTTCCTGTCGGAGTACCAGGAGCTCAACCTGTTCCTGTGCGGCACCGGCACCGTGGGCGGCCGCCTGATTGACCAGATCGCGCAGCAGCGCGAGAAGCTCATGCAGACCCGCGGCCTGAAGATCAACATCGTGGGCATCGCCCGCAGCAAGCGGGCCCTGTTCGACCGCGCCGGCATCGACCCAGCCGGCTGGCAGGAGGATTTCAAGCAGAACAGCATCGACATCAATCCCGCCCGGCTGCGGGAAGAGGTCCTCGGCATGAACATCTTCAACTCCGTGTTCGTGGACTGCACCGCCGACGCCGGGATCGCCGCCCTGTACGGCGATTTCATCGACCACGGCATCTCGGTTGTGGCGGCCAACAAGATCGCCGCTTCCGGAGATTACAATAACTATCGTTCCCTCAAGGAGTTGTCCCGCAAGCGCGGGGTCAAGTGGCTCTTTGAAACCAACGTGGGCGCCGGCCTGCCGATCATCGGCACGATCAACGACCTGTGCAATTCCGGCGACCGGATCCTCAAGATGGAGGCCGTGCTGAGCGGCACGCTCAACTTCATCTTCAACACCCTGTCCGCCGACATCCCCTTCAGCCAGACGGTGCGCATGGCCAAGGAGCAGGGCTTCTCCGAGCCCGACCCGCGCATCGACCTCTCCGGCAAGGACGTCATGCGCAAGTTGGTCATCCTGTCCCGCGAGGCGGGCTACGAAGTCAGCCAGGAGGACGTGCAGGCCGAGCTCTTCATCCCGCAGGACTTCTTCGACTGCAGCGAGGAGGAATTCTGGGCCAAGCTCCCCTCCCTCGACGCGGGCTTCGAGCAGCGCCGCCGCCAGCTCGCCGCCGAAGGCAAGCGCTGGCGCTTCGTCGCGCAGAACGACCACGGGCGCCTGTCCGTGGGCCTTCGCGCCGTCGGCAGCGATCATTCTTTCTACGTCCTGGACGGCTCCAACAACATCATCCTGCTCACCACCGAGCGCTACAACCGCCATCCGATGCTCATCCAGGGCTACGGAGCCGGTGCGGACGTGACTGCCGCCGGTGTGTTCGCAGACATCATGAGCATTGCAAACATCTGACGCCATGAAAAGGATCAAGGTATTCGCCCCCGCCTCCATCGCCAACCTCGGCTGCGGATTCGATATCATGGGCCTCGCCCTCGACGAAGTCGGCGACGTGCTCGAAATGACCCTCGACGAGACCGCCGACAGCGGCATCACGATCATCAACGACACCGACGTGCCGCTTCCGTCCGACCCCGAAGACAACGTCGTCACCCCGGTGATCCGCAAGTTCTTCGAAATGACCGGCCACCGCGGCCACGTCCAGGTGCGCATCGTCAAGAAGATCTTCCCCGGCTCGGGCATCGGCTCCAGCGCCGCCTCGAGCGCCGCGGCCGCCTTCGGCATCAACGAGCTCTTCAGCGCCCCCCTTTCCGAGGAGGACGTGGTCGTGTGCACCATGGAGGGTGAGAACCTCGCCAGCGGCGGCTACCATGCCGACAACGCGGCTCCCGCCGTGATGGGCGGCATCACGCTCATCCGCGGCTACGACCCGCTGGACATCATCAAGCTGCCCGTCCCGGGCAATCTCTACTGCCCCGTCATCCATCCCCACCTGACCGTCTCCACCAAGCAGGCGCGCAGCATCCTCCCCAGGGAGATTCCGATGCACACCGCCGTGACCCAGTGGGGCAACGTGGGCGGGCTCGTGGCCGGCCTGTGTACCGGCAACATCGAGCTCGTGGGCCGCGCCATGCGCGACGCCGTGGCGGAGCCTTTCCGCAAACAGTTCATCCCGGGCTTTGACGAACTGCGCGCCAAGTTGCTCGGCGCAGGCGCCCTCGCGATGAACATCAGCGGTTCCGGGCCTTCCGTGTTCGCCCTGGCGAACCGCGCCGACATCGCCCAGCGCGTCGGCGCCATCATGGAGCGCCATTTCGCCCAGCAGGGCATCCTTTCCGAAACCTACGTCGTCAAGGTGTCCAACAAGGGCGCCCGACTCATTGCATAGCCGTATGAAGTACTACAGCACCAACGGACAAGCCCCCCTGGCCTCCCTCGAGAAGGCCGTCATCCGCGGCCTCGCCGAGGACCGGGGCCTCTACATGCCGGAGCGCATCCCCGTGCTGCCGGAGGAGTTCTACCAGAACATCCAGACCATGACCTTCCAGGAGATCGCCTGCACAGTCGCGGACGCCCTGTTCGGCGAAGACATCCCGGCGGAGGAGCTGCACCGCATCGTGGAGGAGACCCTTTCCTTCGACTGCCCGGTGGTCCCCGTGACGCGGAGCATCGGCGCCCTGGAGCTCTTCCACGGCCCCACCCTCGCGTTCAAGGACGTGGGGGCCCGTTTCATGGCGCGCCTGCTGCGCCATTTCACGCAGCATTCCGGCGACCCGCGCACCATCCACGTGCTCGTGGCCACGAGCGGGGATACGGGCAGCGCGGTCGCGAACGGCTTCCTCGGCGTCGAGGGCGTTTGCGTGCATGTCCTTTACCCGAAGGGCAAGGTCAGCCCCATCCAGGAGTGCCAGTTCACCACGCTCGGGCAGAACATCACCGCCCTCGAAGTGGACGGCTGCTTCGACGACTGCCAGGCCCTCGTCAAGAGCGCCTTTATGGACGCGGAGCTCACGGAGCGCCTGCGCCTCACGTCCGCCAACAGCATCAACGTCGCGCGGCTGCTGCCGCAGTCGTTCTATTATTTCCACGGCTACGCCCAGATGAAGCGCCTCGGCCTCGCCGGGCAGCTGGTCGTGTGCGTGCCGAGCGGCAATTTCGGCAATCTCTGCGCCGCCCTCATCGCCGGCCGCATGGGCCTGCCGGTGAAGCGTTTCGTCGCGGCGAACAACGCCAACCAGGTTTTCTTCGACTACCTGCAGACCGGGAAATACACCCCCCGGCCGAGCATCCCCACGCTCGCCAACGCCATGGACGTGGGCGACCCGAGCAACTTCGCCCGCATCTTCGAGCTCTACGGCCGCGACTGGCAGGCCATCTGCGGGGACATCTCCGGGTCCGTGTGCGACGACACCCGCATCCTGGCCCTCATCAAGCAGTGCCGTGCGCAGTACGGCTACCTGCTGGATCCCCACGGGGCCTGCGGCTTCGACGCGGTGTACCACCGGCTCGGACGGGGCGAGTCCGCCCTGCTCTGCGAGACGGCGCACCCCGCGAAATTCAAGGACACCGTGGAGCGGGCGACCGGCATCCCGGTGGACGTCCCCACCCGCCTGGCGGCCTTCATGCAGGGCACCAAGCAGAGCGTCCCGATAAGTAAAGACTATCGCGAATTCAAAGAATATCTATCTAATTTACAATAAGATGAAAGTAGCAATCGTAGGCGCGAGCGGAGCCGTGGGACAAGAGTTCCTGCGGGTCCTCGACGAGAGAAATTTCCCCATTGACGAACTCCTGCTCTTCGGATCCGAGCGGAGCGCCGGGACCAAATATACCTTCCGCGGCAAGGAGTATGAAGTGAAGCTCCTCCAACACAACGACGCCTTCAAGGGCGTGGACTATGCCTTCGTGTCCGCCGGGGCCTCCACCTCCAAGGAATTCGCAGAGACGATTACCAAACACGGCGCCGTGATGATTGACAATTCCAGCGCCTTCCGCATGGATCCCGACGTGCCGCTGGTGGTGCCCGAGTGCAACGCCGAGGACGCCCTCGTGCGCCCGCGCGGCATCATCGCCAACCCCAACTGCACCACCATCATGATGGTCGTGGTGCTCAAGCCCATCGAGGCCCTCTCCCACATCACCCGCATCCACGTAGCGAGCTACCAGTCCGCTTCCGGCGCGGGCGCACAGGCTATGCTCGAGCTCGAGAATCAGTATCGCGAAATCGTTGAGCAGAAGCCCGTTACCGTCAAGAAGTTCGCCTACCAGCTGGCCTACAATGTCATCCCGCAGATCGACGTCTTCACCGACAACGGCTACACCAAGGAGGAAATGAAGATGTTCAACGAGACGCGCAAGATCCTCCACTCCGACGTCCGGTGCAGCGCCATGTGCGTGCGGATCTCCGCCCTGCGCTCCCACTCCGAGGCCGTGTGGATCGAGACCGAGAAGCCGCTCAGCGTGGAGGAAGTCCAGGCCGCCATCGCCGCCGCCCCGGGCGTGACCCTGCAGGACGACCCCGCCACGCAGACCTACCCGATGCCGCTGTTCACCGGCGGCAAGGACGACGTCTACGTGGGCCGCGTCCGCAAGGACCTGGCGAACGACAACGGCATCACCCTCTGGCTCTCCGGCGACCAGATCAAGAAGGGCGCGGCGCTGAACGCCGTGCAGATCGCAGAATATCTGATCTCCAGGAAATAACCGCCACTTCCGTACAGGTGGTGCAGTTTTTGCTGATGAAGACAAGTATGAAACAGTTCCTTTCTTTTTCCCTGCTGTTTGCAAGCGCCCTGCTCATCCTGGCCTGTACGCAGGACAATACCCGGTATTCCGTGCGGGGTACCGCCCTGGAGGATGGCCGGAAAGTCTATCTGCTGGATATGATCACCAACGAGCCCATCAACAGCACCGTGGTCTCCGGCGGGACCTTCCAGATGAAGGGCAAGGCCGCCAGGGACGCCTATCTGTCCGTCAACATCGACAACGACGACTGGTGGTTCCTGTTCTTCAATGACGGGGTTCCCGTGCAGGTGTGCGAGGCAGACAGTTCGTTGACCGGTTCCGCACTCAACAACAAGCTGGCAGATTGCGACAAGCGGAACGAGGACGCCTACGCTGAGTATACCCGGATCAAGAAAACGTTCAATGCCCTTCCGATGGAGGAGCGGCTGGCCCGCGCCGAGGAGTTCGGCGCACAGGACCGCGCCGCGCTCGAGAAATATACGGATTTCCTCCTGGGCTTGATCCGGGAGAACCTGGACAACCTCATTCCCGTCGCCTTCATCGAAGATGTCCCGGGCCTGGCCGGCGAGGAGTGCTTCAACGAACTGCTCGCTTCCGGCGCCCCCTTCACGAAACATCCGTATGTGATCGAGCTCAAGCGCCGGATGAAATAAACATCCGGGACTTACCCGATCTCGAAGTCCAGGTGGTCGGCCCAGCCGTGCCGTCACGAAGCACATCGAGCGCAAGATCCTCACCTACAAGAACCGCACGGTCGTCTTCGGCTAGCACGCGGATTTGGCGGTTAGCGACTTTTTTGCTAAATTGCGGCTGCGTACTAATAACCCACGAATGAAAAAACCGTTTGCCCGCTTCGACATGGCCAAGGATCCCATCCGCACGCGGTGGTATCTCAAGCCCATCACAGCCCTGCTCAGTTTCCCGGCCATCGCCAAACACAAGACGATCATCCACCGCCACGGCACGGAGGATCTCAAGCCGCCGTACCTGCTGCTGTGCAACCACAACGCCTTCATGGACTTCAAGGTGGCCACCAAGGTCATCTATCCCAACAAGGCCAACTACGTCGTGGCCATCGACGGCTTCATCGGCCGGGAATGGCTCCTGCGCAACGTCGGCTGCATCTGCAAGCGCAAGTTCACCAACGACGTGACGCTGGTGCGCCAGCTGCGCAAGGTCGTGGACAACGGCGACATCGCCGTCGTTTACCCGGAGGCGCGCTATTCGCTCTGCGGCACCACGGCCGTGCTGCCGGAGTCGCTGGGCAAGCTCTGCAAGATGATGGGGGTGCCGGTGGTGACCCTCATCTGCCACGGGCATCATGTCAATTCCCCGTTCTGGAACCTCCACGAGCGCCATGTCAAGCCCACCGAGGCCGATCTGACGCTCCAGTACACCGCGGAGGAGCTCGCAGCCGCCAGCGTGGACGAGATCAACGAGCGGCTCGTGCAGGCCTTCCAGTACGACGATTTCGCGTGGCAGAAGGCCCGCGGCATCCTAACGAAATACAAGCGGCGCGCCGAAGGGCTGCACAAGGTGCTCTACCAATGCCCCGCCTGCGGCGAGGAATACGAGATGACTTCGGAAGGCACGCAGCTGCGCTGCAAGCACTGCGGCAAGACCTGGACCATGAGCCCGCTGGGCGAACTGAAGGCGGACAGCGGCGAGACGGAATTCGCCCACATTCCCGACTGGTACGAGTGGGAGCGTGCCAACGTGCGCCGCGAAGTCGAAGAGGGCCGCTACTGCACGGGCCCGCTGCATGTCCACGTGGACACGCTGCCCAACGCCAAGGCGTTCATCCGCCTGGGGCAGGGCACGCTCACCCACGACATGGACGGCTTCCACGTGACCGGAACCGACGTGGACGGCGATCCCTTCGAGATGAACCTCAAGGTCCCGTCCCTGTACTCCTGCCACATCGAATACGAATATCTCGGGAAATACGGCGACTGCGTGGATCTCAACACGCTGAAGGACACGTGGTACATCTATCCGGAGGATGAAAAATTCTCCGTGACCAAAATGGCTTTGGCCACGGAGGAACTCTTCTATGCCTGGCGGCGCGGCATCGGCCGCCCGTGCAAGCCGGGACTGGCTTAGTCCTTCCTATTTCTTGACAGTAAACCGTGAACCGTTCCAGACGAGGGTGGTCACGGTCTCTTTCTCGTCATTCTCGTAGTCGACGGCGACCAGGCGGATGTCCTTGCCCTGGCGGGGGAGCTCAATCCGGTCATACTGCTTGAAATTCAAATCCTTGCCGCAAATGTCCTTGACCGCGACGGGCCGCCATAACATCTCGTCCGTGCAGACGCGGAAGAACGCTATGTCGTTGAGATTGACAAAGATATTGTCCTCCATCTCCTCGTCGGTCCAGGAAGGGTCGGGCTCGGACTCATCGATGTTGTACTCTTCGCCCAGCGTAGCCACGCCGATGAGACGGGTGCCGTCGTTGCACTTCCAGTAACACATCTGCACGGAAGGAGAGGTCTCCGTGCACAGTTCCGCCATGACATAACCGTTTTTCTCGTCGAGCACAAACTCCGTGAAGGCGTCGTCGACGTCGAGCCCCAGCAGTTTGCTCACGATCATCTGGAATAAGTCGTTGGGATAGGCATAGGCCAGGCCGACGATATAATTGCGTATGGTGGCATTGTCGTCCCAACCTGCCGTATACAGGCCATGGTTGTGCCATTCCTTGATGACCTGCTGGATGGCGACGCCATGGTCGGCCAGTTCCGGGAATTCATCGTCCTGCGCCGCGGCGGGGGTTTGCATGCAGGAGGCAAAAACCGAAAGGAAAACCGTCAGGGAGTAATAGAATAAACGTTTCATAGCACCGATGTTGTTCATATACGGCAAAGGTACGTATTTTTCTTCTACCCGAACACGACCGTGCGGTTCTTGTAGGTCAGGATCTTGCGCTCGATGTGCTTGGTCACGGCGCGGCTGAGGACGATCTTCTCCAGGTCGCGGCCCTTGAGGATCAGGCTGTCGGGCGTGTCCTTGTGGCTGATGCGTACCACGTCCTGTTCGATAATCGGGCCGGCGTCCAGCTCGCGCGTCACGTAATGGCTCGTGGCGCCGATGATCTTGACCCCGCGTTCATAAGCCTGATGGTAGGGCTTTGCGCCCACGAAGGCCGGCAGGAAGGAGTGGTGGATGTTAATGATGTGGTGCGGGTATTCCGCGATCATTTCGTCGCTGATCACCTGCATGTAGCGCGCCAGGACGATGAATGAAATATGCTCTTTGTGAAGCAGTTCCATCTCCGCCTTCTCCACCTCGGCGCGGTTGCTCTTGTCCGGGGCGATGCTCCAGACATGGTAGGGAATGCCGAACTGCTCGGCCACGAAGCGCAGGTCCTCGTGGTTACTGACGATGCAGGGGATCTCCACGTCCCACTCCCCTGCCCGGTAGCGGGCCAGCAGGTCGTACAGGCAGTGGCTCTGCTTGCTCACAAAGATGGCCATCCGGGGCTTCACATCGCTGAAAAAGATGCTCGACACCATCCCGTAGCGCTCCGCGAACAGCTCGTCCACGACCTCCTTGATGTGCTCGCGCGGGATAAAGAAGCCCTTGAGCTCCCATTCGATACGCATGAACAGGTGGCCGTCGATGGTATCGACGTACTGGTCGAGATAGACGATGTTGCCGTGGTTGCGCGTGATAAATCCCGTCACATCGGTGATGATGCCCTGCCGGTCCGGACAATGCAGCAGGATAATGGCTTTGCCTTCCGTCATAATACTGAAACTAGCTAACGGAGCGCAAGATAAGAAAAAAACCGCTAAAGGTCAAAAATCCGGGCGTCCAGCCAGGCGGCGATACGCTTCTGCGCCTCCGGGGAGCATCCGTCCAGCGAATTGAAACACACGAACTTGCGAGTCTTGTCCGCCGAGAAGAGGGCGAGCTTTTCATCTACGTATTCGTCGGTCATCTTGTGGTGTTTGAGCACCAGCCCGGCCTCGAGGTCGGAGACCAGGACCATGCGTCCCCGGTGCTCCATATCGACATAGAACGCCTCCTGCACCTCAAACTGCGCCACATCCCGGAACTTGTATTTCAGGTTCCGCTCAATCATGTCCGGCCGCTCCTGTGCCCAGCGCTGCGACCAGCTCTTCAGCATCGGGCAGGGCGTGTGGCCCAGATACAGGATATGGCCGCGCCCGCCCATCAGCTCCAGGGCACGGAGCATGGCCTCCTTGTAGCCCACATGTTTCGGCCGCAGCAGGCGCCACAGGCGAACCAGCGCGGCGGAGTACCTGTGCGCATAGCACACCACCTTGCCGTCCGGGAAGAAATCCTCCACGGACACGGGCCGGATCAGCATCTCGTCGTCATTCATGTACAGATAATGCTCCGACAGGTCCGGGATGTTCCAGATCAGCGTGTCGATGGAATTGGAATTGAAGGTCGGCAGATATGCCTCCCTGCTCCGGAAGATGACGCTGTGGTCCACGATCACCACGTCGTCCGCCCGGTCGGGGAAATGCTCCCGCAGCATCCCGCCCAGGTCCGGGTCCTGCCCGTCCGTCACGATGAAGATCTTGCGTACGAACGGAGCGAAACGCAGGATGGACGCCACCGTCCAGCGGATCTCTCCGAAAGATGTATAGCGGGCGGGGCCGCCCACTTCGTTGTTCTCCAGCGTGACGGTGCCGGCGTATTTTGCGCGCTTCGCCGCAAGGACGGGGTCGCCGCCATCCACCCAGGGCAGCACCACATCGACCGGAGAAGGAGCCTGCAGCCCGCCGAAGACCTGCCCGTCCAACCAATCGGCCACACGCTGCCGGGCCTTCGGAGAATACTGGCTCAGCGAATTGAAACAGACGAACTTACGGGTTCCGTCCTTACGGAAGCAAGCAAGTCTTCTGTCCACGTTGCCGGCGGACTTGATGCCATGCCGGATCAGCAGCCCCGCCTCCCGGGCGGGCACGAGGAGCATACGGCCCTGCCGTTCCATGTCCAGGCAGAAAGCCTCCTGCACCTGGAACTGGTCCACATTGCGGAACTTGTATTTCAGGTTCCGCTCCACCATGTCCGGCCGCTCCTGCGCCCAACGCTCGAACCAGCTTTTCAGCGCCGGACGCGGCGTATGGCCGAAATACAGGATATGACGGCCTCCGCCCACCAGCTCCAGCGTGCGCAGCATGGCTTCCTTAAAGCCGACGTGCCGGGGACGCAGGAAGCGCCACAGGCGGACCAGCGCAGCGGGATACCGGCGCGCATAGCAGACCACCTTCCCGTCCCGGAAAAAGTCTTCCGGCGACACGGGCCGGGTCAGCATCACATCGTCGTTGGAATAGATAAAGTGCTCCGACAGGTCGGGAATGTTCCAGATCAGGGTATCAATCGACCGCGAATTGAAGGTCGGCAGATAAGCCTCCCGTCCCCGGAAAATGACGCTGTGGTCCACAATCACCACGTCGTCCATCCGGTCCGGGAAATACTCCCGCAGCATCCCGCCCAGGTCCGGGTCCTGCCCGTCCGTAACGATGAAAATCTTGCGAAGGAACGGCGCGTAGCGCAGCATGGACGCCACCGTCCAGCGGATCTCCCCGACGGAAGCATAGCGCGCGGGACCGGCGATTTCGTCATTCTCCAGCATGCCCTTGCCGGCGTAGCGCGCGGCTTTCGCAGCCAGCGCGGGATCGCCGCCGTCCACCCAGGGCAGCACCGCGTCAATCGGGAAAGGGGTTGGAATTGTCATTTCGAGCGAAGTCGAGAAATCTCTATGGCACCACCCGCAGCACCTTGATGCCCGTGATGTTGCGCGAAGCAGCCAGCGCCGCTTCGAGCGTGCGGGGATCGATGATCACCTTCTTCTCCGAGATGGAGGCATGGATGAAGCCGAGGCGGTCGGAAGGCTTCTCGCGGTAGGCAATCACGACGTGCGAGACGTCCAGGCCCTCGATGGCCGTGGTGAAGCACAGGATGTCGCCGCTGCGGATCTGCGACTCCACATAGGGAATCTGCGACTTGGGGATGTAGGTCTTTTGGATCGCGCTGACGCGCTCCTCGACGGCCGCCATCCGCGCCCGGTTGTCCTTGGCGTAATTGGATTCCCCGGCCAGCGGAGCGTAGCTGCCGGAGTGCTGCGTCATGTAGTTGACGGGACGCGGGTCCGGAACGCCGCCCAGTTCGGCGGTCAGGTCGCGGAACAGCCCGGTCCGCTCCCCCTGCGCGACCCACTCCGTGACGTAGTGCAGGCGCGACTCGTAGCGGTCCACGACGCCGTCGCGGTAGCGGGAGCCCAGGAGCGTCTCCGCCAGATCCTCGAAAGTGGCGTCCGCGCCGCAGCGCTGCGCCGTCCTGACGAGTCCCAGGCAGGTCTCGGCAAAGAGGATGCAGTCCGTCTGCGTCAGGAAGATGCGGAGTTTCTCGTCGCGCCCTTCCTGCGTGCCGGCGACATATTTCTGGTCCAGCAGGCGCTTCGCTGCCCGGACCATAAGCTGCGGGCCGTCTTCCTTGCCCGCCGCGCCGGCGAGCTCTTTCAGGACCATGCCGCCCAGGGCGATGTCGTCCGCCGTGGACACGTACTGCACCTGCGCCCGCAGCGGGCACAGGAACGCGGCCAGCAACAGGCCCAGCAGAAGAAGACGCCGCACCATGGGTTAACGGACTACTTTACCGAAGGGGAACAGGGCGCCGATAGCCATCTTGAAATGCTGCACGCCCCAGGGAATGCCGATGATGGTCACGCAGCAGATCAGCCCGAAGATCCCGTGGAGGATGGCAATCTCCCACCAGCCCAGCAGGACCCAGATGAGGTTCATCACCGTGGACAGGCAGCCCGGCTGGTTGGGGCCGTATTCCATCTCGCGGCCGAAGGGCCACGTGGCGTAGATGCCCAGCTTGAACAGCTGCACGCCGAAGGGGATGCCGATGACCGTAATGCACAGCAGCAGACCCACGATGAAGTAAATCAGGGAGATAATGAAGCCGCCCAGGATGAGCCAGAGGATATTGCCGAGGAATTTCATACCACAAAGATAACATTTTTCCCGGACAGGTATTTATCCAGCAGGTCGCGGGTCTTGATCTTCACGAAACAGGTCGCCGTGCCGTCCGTGCAAGCGAACCACTCCCCTTCCGCGACGCTGCGGTCCATCACCAGATGGACGCCGGCCGCCTGCGGCAGGATAGCGCTCAGGATGGTCGTCGCCCCCACCAGCACGCCGGTCAGCTCCCAGAGCTTCTCCGCCGAAGCGAAAGACACCCGCGGGATGTCCAGCGCCCCGCAGAATTCCCGCGTCACGAAGGGACGGTCGTCCGTCGTGACATACAGGTAGAACTCCGTCTGCTGCCGGTTGCACAGGAAGATGGTCTTGACGATGCGCACGCCGATCTTTGCATCGATATGCTGGCAGTCCTCCATCGTCTGGCCCGGATCCGTGTCCACCCTTTCAAAGGGAATCCCCTTCTGCGCAAAGGTCTCATACACCCGGCGCTGCAGCTCCGAGCCGAACGCCTCCGGCGGCGTGGTGATGATGTCGCTGACCTTGAATGATGACATGGTTGATATTCAATTCAGTTGCTTCAATGCCCGGGCCAGCTGGTCCGGGCAGCTGGTGCCGCGCCCGCCGCAGTCAATGCCTTCCAGGCGGGCGATCACCTCGGCCTTCTTCATGCCCTCGCAGAGCGCCGCGACGCCCTGGGTATTGCCGTGGCAGCCGCTGGTAAACAGCACCCTGCGGATGACCTCCCCTTCCATCTTAATGTCAATCCGTTCGGAACAGACCACCGCGCATGTCAGGAACGACGCCTTGCGGATGCCATTCTCCGTTCTATCCGAAATCTTGGTTACTTCAAACATCTATTTGCTGTTGCGCTGGAAGGTGTAGGTCGTCGTGGTCTTCAGGATGGTGCTTTCCTGACGAAGGACAAGGGAATTGTCGGACAACTCCAGGACGTCGAAAGTGCCGTCCAGGATCATGTTGTATGTCAGGAGATCATCCGACAGCCAGAGCCGCTTTTTGAAACTGATCTTCTTCTGGTCCTGGTTGTAGGTGAATCCGACCGCGTCCACATCCACGTCGTCGAGGTCCAGGTCCGTGAAACTGCCTTTCTTGGCAATGGCATGCGGGAACGGGAACTCGGACAGGGTAAGGTAGAAATGGACGTTGGTATAATCGACATCCTTGCTGGACACACCGTCTGATGTCTGAACGGCTTCGGTCTTGGTCTTCAGGGCCCAGATCCCGTAGAGCATTTTGGTCTGGTCTCCGGTATGGTCGACTTTCTCCTGGCAGGAGACAAAAAGAAGTGCCAAACTGGCAATAATGGCAGCTAAAACGTACTTTCTCATAATAATCCTGTTTTCTTTTTCTCCTTCAATTTTCATTCCATCACCTGTTTATTGCAAGAAATCCTTATCTTTACCAAAAGAAAACTCATCACGATGAAGCGCTTGTTCTTAACCTTATCCGTCGTCCTGCTCTGCGTGGCGGCATTCGCCCAGTCCAGGAACGAACTCTACGGCCGTTTCCGCGAGGCTGCAGCCGACTATGACGAGGAGGCCTTCAAGGCCGTGATTGACGACTGGGAGAAGCTGTACCCCAATGACGCGGAAATGTTCTCCGTCAAGGCGAATTACTATTTCATGCTCGCCATGGACGAGGTGATGGTGTTCTCCGACGAGGAGCCGGACGACCGGGAGAGCATGGCCGTCGAGGACGAGGACGGCAACGTCAGGTATATGTCCTCCGTCATCCAGTTCGACCAGAAGCAGCTGGACCAGGCTACGGGCACCCTCGCCAAAGGCATCGCAAAATTCCCGGACCGGGTGGACCTCCGGCTGGGCAAGGTCTCCATGCACCTCAATGCAGATGAATATGGGGCTGCCGCAAAGGAGGTTAAATCTGCCTTGGAGCGCTCCGTCGTCAACAAAAACAAGTGGACGGGCACCCTCGACGAGACCATCGAATCCGACGGCGTGGCGTTCCTGCGGGACTGCGTCCAGGACTACCTGTCCGCCATGCTCGAGGCCGACGAACTGCCGGCCGCCGAGGACATGATCGACACGGCCGTCAAACTGTATCCCAAGGATGCCATTTTCCTGACGGACAAGGCGTCCATCCGGTATTTCTCCGGCGACCGGCAGAATGCGCTCAAGTATTTCCTGTCCGCGCAGGACTGCGCCCCGGACGACCTGCTGATTACCAACAACATTGCGCACGTCTACGAAGAGCTGGGCGACACGGAGAACGCCTTGAAGACCTACCGCAAACTGGTGGACGACAGGCAGTACGGCCGCTCGGCCAAGGCAGCAATCAACCGACTGGAACAGAAATAATCACTATGGTAAAGCACATCATTCTCTGGACCCTGAATCCGGAGCTTTCGGAAGAGGAAAAAACGGCTGTCAAGGCCGGGATCAAGGAAGGCCTGGAGGGCCTGGTCGGCCGGGTGCCGGGACTCCTTGACGTGAAGGTGCACGTCGACGGGCGTCTCGCATCCTCCAATGCCGACGTCATGCTCGACAGCACGCTGGAGAGCGCTGAAGCGCTGAAAGCCTATGCCACGCATCCGGCGCATGTCGCCGTGGCGAACGGGAAAGTCCGCCCTTACACCGTCCAGCGCGCCTGCCTGGATTTTGAATTATAACACACACATGAAACGATTGCTGATCACCCTTTTCGTCCTCTTCAGCTGCCTCGGCGCTTTCGCCCAGGTGGCAACGAACGTACAGTATGCGACTTCCGCGACCGACGCCTACATCCAGGAGCGCTGCAAACTGGACGTTTATGCGCCCGAGGGCGCCAAAGACCTGCCTGTGGTCGTTTGGTTCCACGGCGGCGGCCTGACCAGCGGTGACAAGCGGAGCATTCCGCGCGACCTGCTGCAAAGCGGCTACGTGGTCATTTCCGCCAATTACCGCCTGATCCCGAAGGGAACCATCGCCAACTGCATCGAAGATGCAACGGCGGCCGTGGCCTGGGCATTCAGGCATGCGGAAGAATATGGCGGATCGCCGGAGAAGATCTTCCTCTCCGGGCATTCCGCCGGAGGCTACCTGATCGACATGGTCGGGCTGGACAAGCACTGGCTGGCGGCGCATGGCATCGACGCCGACCGCGTGGCGGGACTGATCCCGTTCAGCGGGCAGGTCCTGACGCATTATGCCCACCGGCAGACGCTCGGCATGACGCCGTACCAGCCGATGATCGACGAGTACGCGCCCCTCTCCTTTGTGCGGGCCGACGCGCCGCCCATCGTGATCATCTCGGGCGACCGCAACCTCGAGCTCTACGGCCGCTACGAGGAGACCGCCTATTTCTGGCGGCTTTTCCAGATGGTCGGGCATCCCGACGCCACCATCTATGAACTGCAGGGCTTCACCCACGGCAACATGGCCGACCCCGCCGTCCAGATCCTCCGTGACAACATCCGCCGCATCCTTCGCAAATAAACCCGTCATGAAACAACCCTTCATCCTTCTCGCCGCGCTTGCCCTGACCCTCGGCTGCGCCAACCAACCCCGGCAAACCCAGGAGGCACCGGACGGGTTCCCCCAGCCGGATGTGATGTTCGACCTCTGGCCCGACGGTGCGCCGACCGACAACGGCCTCACGGGTGAAGAGATCGACTACGGCAACCATGTCTCCAACGTGACCCAGCCCACGCTGGCGGTCTATTTCCCGGAGAAACCCAGCGGCCTGGCGCTGCTCGTGTGCCCCGGCGGCGGCTACGTAGACGTGTGGGACAAGACCGAAGGCTATTTCAATTCGAAATGGTACACCGACCAGGGCATCGTGTACGCGGTACTGAAATACCGCCTGCCGAACGCGCACCCGGAGGTGCCGCTGGACGATGTCCACGAGGCGATGCGCATCCTGAAAGCGCATGCCGCGGAATACGGTTTCCGGAAATTGGGCATCGCGGGCTGCTCGGCCGGCGGCCACCTCGCCGCGACGGCCGCAACCCACTTCACAAACCCTGCGGAGCGCCCGGATTTCCAGGTCCTCTTCTATCCGGTGATCTCGATGGATCCGGCCATCACGCACGGCGGCTCATGCTATTATCTGCTGGGCGAAAAGCCCACGCAGGCGCAGCTGGAGGCTTATTCCAACGAGAAGCAGGTGAGCGCCGACACGCCGCTGGCGTTCCTCATGGCCAATTCAGATGACAATCTGGTGCCCTGCGAGAACAGCATCCGCTACTACGAGGCCCTGCGGGCCCATGGCGTCTCCGCTGCGCTGCACATCTATCCGGTCGGCGGCCACGGCTGGGCCGACCACCTGGATTTCCCCTACCGCGAAGCGTGGATGAAGGATCTGCAGATCTGGCTGGCGGGATTACTTGATTAGCGCACGGCCGGTGCGGCCGTCGATGCAGATCTGCAGGTCTGCGTCGAAGTGCACCTGACGCAGGTACTCCGTCTCGAACGCCGCCGGCATGGCATCCAGCCGCGCGGCGTCGAAGCATTCGCCTTCGCGGGCGAAGGGATTGACGTTGACGTAGCCGGCGTTGAACGACGTCATGTTCTGGAAGAAGTGCGTGCCCTGGCTGGGATCCACCCGGAAGTGGTCCAGGCAGCACTCCACGATGGCACGCGCCTCGGAGATGTCGCTCCACTGCACCGGCACGCCCAGCGACGGGATGCTGGAGCCCCAGCGGCCGTAGCCCACCAGGACATAGTTGCGCCCGTCGGCGCGCATCCGCGTATTGAGCTCCTTGAGTTCGGCTGCCATTTCGCGCGTCTTGAGCACGTCGAAGGCGGATTCTTTCAGATACACGATATCGCGCACCCCGCTGATCCAGCCCGGGCCGATGGCGCTGCCGGAGGAGACCAGGGCGCCGTCGGTGTCGATGCCGTTCCAGTCCACCTCCGCGCCGAGGCCGTCGGACGAAATCGGCCGCACCTGCAGGACATTGAAGATGGCGGGGCTGTCGGGGCCGACGTCCAGGTTGGCCGCGAACTCGATCTCCACGCCGCACTTGACCTCCTTCTGCATGATGTCCAGCAGCTCCGTGAGGATGTCCGCGAGCGGGAAGGTGTTGTATTTCAGGATATGCGCGAAGGTGACGAACTTCGGGCCCTGCGGGGCCGGAGAGTCCACCATGCGCATGTTCTCGTAATCATACGTGGAGACCACCTTGGCGAAGGTGCGGAACTGGCCGCAGTCCGTGATGGGGATGCGGTCCAGGTTGACGGCATCGTCCACGGAAGTCTTGAACTTGTCCGGCTGGAGGTCCAGCGCAAACATGGCCTGCTGCGTCTCGCTCATCACCAGCTCGGGCGTGGAGGTCTGCAGGACGTTGCGCGGATACTTGGGCGAGAAGCGGAGCACCTGGTCGCCGTCCACCACGGCCTTGCCCAGGCCGAAGGCGATCTTCGCCACGCCGTCCTCGGGCTTCTCGTAGCCGATCGGGTAGAAATTGACCGAGCGGGCCACGCCCGAGAAGGTCGGGAAGAAATGGCCCCGGTCCTCGCTGCCGCAGATCTCCTGCAGGACGATGGCCATCTTCTCCTCGGAGAGGACGTTGGCGGTAGCCGTGATATAGCCTCTCGACGAGGCGAAATACACGGAGGCATAGACGCTCTTAATGGCCTTGGAGAGCAGGCGCAGCTGCTGGTCTTCGTTCTCCGTGTGCGGGATCATATAGGTCGAATAGACCCCCGCAAACGGCTGGTAGTAAGAATCTTCCAGCTTGGAGGAGGAGCGCACCGCGAGCGGCCTGCGGACATTGCGGATAAACACGCGCAGCGCATTCGTGAGCTCCTGCGGGAGGGTCGAGGCGACGAATTCCGAGAGGATCTCGGCATCCGACAGGTCGGAGTTGATGACGTATTTCAGGCCGTTCTCCCGGATGAAGCGGTCGAAGAATTCCGTCGTGATCACCAGCGTGCGCGGCACGAGCACGCGGACGTCCTCCCACTTGTCGTAGAGGTCGTATTTCTGGAGGATATGGTTGAGGAACGCGAGGCCGCGCGCCTTGCCGCCGAGCGAGCCCGAGCCGATGCGCGCGAACCAGATGGCGTCGTTGTAGGCGGCGGGATCGAAGCGCGCCACCACGCCGAGTCCCTGGCTGATACGGTAGTCGCGGATCAGGCGGAGGTTCATTTCGCGCACATGCGCGACATCCTCGTCGCTCTGGATGCGGATGGGGCGGAAGAGGTCGCCGATGGCGAAAATGCCCCGGCCGTAGAGCCAGCGGGAGATGTAGTTCTTGTCCGCGAGGCTGCGCAGGGCCTGGTCGGACATGCGGGCGATGACCTGTTCGAATTCGTAGAGGTTGCGCGCGCGGGCCGTCACCCGGCCCGTTACGGGATCCGTCACGACGAAGTCGCCGAAGCCGAATTCCCGTCCGATGTACTCCGACACCTCCTGGGTGAGGGTCTTGGAGCGCTTGTGCACGAAGCCCACGCCGAGCTGCTCCGCCACGGCGCGCATGCTCTGCTGGGAGGACTGCATCAGAAAGGGCATCGTCGGGTTCTCCTGCCGCACCAGGCGGCAGAGGTCGATGCCCGCGTCGATCTTCTCCATCTCGGGCTTGTCGCCCTTGTGCAGGACAAAGCCGATGTCGGAGATGATGCCGATGATGTTGGACTTGTATTTCTGATAGTAGTCGTAGGCCTCGTCGTAGCACGTGGCCATGAGGATCTTGGGGCGGGCGCGCTTGCGCAGGAACTGCTGCTCCTCGTTGAGCGCGTCGCGCACCGCTTCGCTGTTCTGCTGGAGCACCAGCCTGTACAGCAGCGGCAGGTAGGTCGAATAGTAGCGCACGGAGTCCTCCACAAGCAGGATGACGCGGGCCCCCATCTCCAGGCAGTCGTGCTCGGCGTTAAGCCGGTCCTCCAGGAGCTTGATGATGGCGATGAGCACGTCGGTGCTGTTGTTCCAGCAGAACACATAGTCGATGCCGGCGTGGTCGCATTCCGCGATCTTGCGATAGATCTCCCGGGAGAACGCGGACAGCAGGACGATCGGCGTGTCGGGGACCAGCTCCTTGGCCTGCAGCGAGAAGCCGAAGACGTCCAGCTTGCCGACGTTGTACATCGTGATGATGAGGTCGAAGCCCGTGTCCTGCCTGAGCACCTCCAGCGCCTCCAGGGTGGATTCGGCCCGCACGATGGCGGGCGGGTTGCTCAGGTTGAGCTCCGCATACTCCTGCGTGATCAGCGCCTCGATGTGCCCGTCCTCCTCGAGGGAGAAGGTGTCGTAATTGTTACAAACCAGGAGGATTCGGCGAATCCTCCTGGCCATCAGTTGTGTGTAATCCGTGTTGTTGCTCATAAAGACTAAACCAGACCCTGGTCCACCATCGCGTTGGCCACCTTGATGAAGCCGGCGAGGTTGGCACCCTTGACGTAATTGATGTATCCGTCCTCCTCGGTGCCGTACTTGATGCAGGCTTCGTGGATGTCCTTCATGATGCGGTGCAGGTGCTGGTCCACTTCTTCGGTCGTCCACTTCTGGCGGATGGAGTTCTGCGTCATCTCCAGGCCGGAAGTCGCCACGCCGCCGGCGTTGGACGCCTTGCCCGGCGAATAGAGCAGCTTGTTGGACTGGAAGATGGCGATGGCCTCGGGCGTGGAGGGCATGTTGGCACCCTCGACGACACAGAAGCAGCCACCCTTCACCAGGTTCTCCGCGTCGGCCTTCTCAATCTCGTTCTGCGTGGCGCAAGGGAGCGCAATGTCGCAGGGGATGTGCCAGGGACGCTGGCCCGGGAAGTACTGGGCCGTAGGATATTTGGCGGCGTATTCCTTGATACGGCCGCGACGGATGTTCTTGAGTTCGAGGACATATTTGAACTTCTCTTCGTCCAGGCCGTCCGGATCGTAGATGGAGCCGTCGGAGTCGGACAGGGTCACCACCTTGGCACCCAGCTGCATCGCCTTCTGTGCGGCGTACTGGGCCACGTTGCCGGAACCGGAAATGTCCACGGTCTTGCCTTCGAAGGTCTCGCCCCGCGTGGCGAGCATCTCCTGCGCGAAGTAGCAGACGCCGTAGCCGGTGGCCTGCGTGCGGAGGAGGCTGCCGCCCCAGGCGATGCCCTTGCCGGTCAGCGTGCCGGTGAACTCGTCGCGGAGGCGCTTGTACTGGCCGAACATGAAGCCGATCTCACGGCCGCCCACGCCGATGTCGCCGGCAGGCACGTCCGTGTCGGCGCCGATGTGGCGCTGCAGCTCGGTCATGAAGCTCTGGCAGAACCGCATCACCTCGGCGTCGGACTTGCCGCGCGGGTTGAAGTCGGAGCCGCCCTTGCCGCCGCCCATCGGGAGGGTGGTCAGGGAGTTCTTGAAGGTCTGCTCGAAGGCGAGGAACTTCAGGATGCTGAGGTTCATGGAAGCGGATACCGCCCTTGTAGGGACCCAGGGCGCTGTTCATCTGCACCCGGTAGCCGCGGTTGATGTGGATCTCCCCCTTGTCGTCGGCCCAGGGGACGCGGAACATGATCACGCGCTCGGGCTCGACCATGCGTTCGAGGATCTTGAGATCCATCAGATGGGGATAGGAGGTGACATAAGGTGCTACACTTTCCACCACCTCACGGACAGCCTGGTGGAATTCCTTCTCGCCAGGGTTGCGTGCGATCAGTTCATCCATGAACCGGTCGACGTAGTTCTGTGTGAATTTGTCCATTATTAGGGAATTTAACTAACCGGTCTCAAAGTTAGTAAATAATCTTGAAAACACCAATAGTTTTCAGCTTCGCACGCCGACAACTGCCTGCCCGGCAAACCTTCGCTTCGCTCATCCTTCCCACGCCTTGCGGCGCGGGCCCCTCCCATTTACGAGGCCATGGGTGGCCACGGGTTTGCCTGGGCAGCAGTTGCTCGGACGTTATGCGAAGCTGAAATTTTGTCAGCATTTCTGACAAATTGTCCTGATTATCAGTATGTTACAGCAAATAATGCGACATATTGTCCCAAAATGGCAGGTGGTCTGGGAGTTGTAATCCTATTGGGTGTCCCCCGGTCGGGACGAATGTTAAACTGTTAAACAACCTTAAAATGATAGGAGATTTGATTATGTACCCCGCAAGAAGAAACCAGGCTTGGATTCCGAGCGTATTCGGTGACCTGTTCGACGATTTCGCAGTGATGCCTGCGAAGCAGTTTGCCTCCCCTGCCGTCAACATCAAGGAGACCGACAAGGACTTCCAGATCGAGATTGCGGCCCCGGGCATGACCAAGGACGATTTCGCCATCCGCGTGGACAACGACGAGGAGCTGGTGATCGCCCTGGAGAAGAAGCATGAGAACAAGGAGGAGAAGAAGGAAGAGAACTACCTCCGCCGCGAGTTCTCCTACACGTCCTACCACCAGGCATTCACCCTGCCCGACAACATCGACGTCGAGAACATCAAGGCCAATATGACCAACGGCGTGCTGGGCATCGTCCTGCCGAAGAAGACGCCGGAGAAGCAGATTCCCGCTTCGCGCCACATCGCCATCGAGTAAGAAGATACCCCTGGCAAAAAAAGACCACCGCGCCGACAGCGCGGTGGTCTTTTTTTGGAAAAATATCCTTACCTTAGCCTCCGACTAAGACGATAACCGTATGACCAGACTCTTTTCCATCCTGCTGGCGGCCCTCGCCGTCTCCTGCGCCGCCGGGCCCGAGCCGAACTGCCCGAGCGTCCAGTACAAGACCCCGAAAGGGGGCAAACTCGACATCTACATGATCACCCACGGATCCGTGGCCATGAGCTACAAGGGATTCTCCATCCAGATCGACCCCGTCGGGAAAATGGGCCAGACCGAATTCGACTACACCCAGTTCCCCAAGGCAGACCTCATCCTCATCACCCATGAGCATGGAGACCACCTCAGCCCCGACACGATTGCGCTCTTGAGCAAGGACGACACACAGATCCTGCTCAACGCCAAAAGCCGCGACCAGCTCGGCAAGGGCGAGGCGATCGCCAACGGCGAATCCCGCACGGTCGGCCCCGTGGAGATCAAGGCCGTGCCCGCCTACAACATTTCGGAAGGGCGCCAGAATTTCCATCCGAAGGGCAACGGCAACGGCTACATCCTGGATTTCGACGGCTTCAAGGTCTATGTGGCCGGTGACACCGAGGACATCGACGAGATGGCCTCCTTCGGCCCCGTGGACGTGGCTTTCCTGCCGGTCAACCAGCCTTATACGATGACCACTACCCAGTGCATCGAGGCGGCCATGACCCTCAAACCCAAGGTCCTGATCCCCTACCACATGTCCCAGACGGAGATCCAGGAGGTCAAGACGGTCCTCGACGCCAACGATTCCGGCATCGAAGTCCTTATCTTCGAAGAGCTCAGATAGAAGCCACCGAATGACGAATAAAGCCCGGATTTAAACCGGGCTTTTTCATTTTTACAGGCTGTCTAGCAATTGTTTGAGGAAGGAGAACGAGTCGTCGGCGATCCGTTTCCAAAAATCCCGGTAGTCCGCCTCCGCGGCCTCGCGGGAGCTGTGCACGTCGCTGATGATGCGGAAACTCAGGAAGGGCACGCCGTAGTGCCGGCACACCTGGGCGACGGCCGCCGATTCCATGTCGCAGGCCAGCGCGTCGGGATAGATCCCGAGCACGCGGGCGTCGTCCTCCGGGGTGGTCAGGAACTGGTCGCCGGAGCAAATGAGCCCGCAGTGCAGCGGGCGCGCGGTCTGCAGGCCGAGTGCGGCCGCGACCAGTGCGGGATCCGCGTCGAAACGCTGCGGCAGCCCCTGGACCTGGCCCGGGAGGCTCCCCTCCCCGCACCACACGTCATGGTAGGCCGCCTGGCGGCCGACCACGATGTCGAACACCTGCACGCCGGGGCCCACACCGCCGGCACAGCCGGAATTGATGATGCAGTCGGGATGCTCCTTCAGGATAAACTCCGTGGCGGCGCGGGCGGCGTCGGCCTTTCCGATGCCGGACTGGATCACACCTTCCACGCCCGCACGGCGCAGGGCCTCGAGTTCCGAAGCCATCGCTACGATCAGACCTGTCTTCATATCATCATTTTATTTATAACAACGTCACCAGTCCGCGGATGTCGTCCAGCAGGAAATCGGGGGCCGCGGTCTGCAGCTGCGCAAGGTCCTGGTTGCCGTAGGTCACCCCGCAGGTGCGGCAGCCGGCACGGCGGCCCATTTCCAGGTCGAAGACCGTGTCGCCCACGACCAGCGATTCTTCCGCGCGGGCGCCAAGCCGCTCCAGCAGGAGCAGGGCGAGGTCCGGTGCCGGCTTGGGCTGTGCGCCCAGGCGGAGGACGTCGTCGTTGCAGGTATGCGCGCTGAAGTACGACCCGATGCCGTGGACTTTCAGCAGCTCCTGCAGCGAGGCGCTGCTGCGCGAGGTGCAGATGGCCAGGCGCAGCCCCTTCGCGTGCAGGGCGGCGATGGTCTGGGGCACGCCGTCGAACAGGGTCGTGCACGGGATGGCGATCTCGTTGAAAAGCCGCCGGTAAGTCAGGCAGGCCTCGTCCACACGCTCCGGGGGCGTGTCCGTGCCGTCCGAGAAGCACTGTCCGAGCGGCAGACCGATGGTGGCGCGGATGCGCCCGGGCGTGGAGGCCGGCAGGCCCATTTCCCGCAGGGTGGCCTGGGTGCAGCGGACGATGCCTTCCGAGGTGTCGGCGAGGGTCCCGTCGAAATCAAAGAGGATGTTCTTGATCATGGGGCAAAGTTAGCATTTTTCGCCCTTTTCCGCTATATTTGTAGAAAATCCACGCAAACCATGCTCAGGCTCCCGGACAATGCCTCCATTGGAGAATACACCATCGCCCGCTTCATCAAGAAAGGGCTCTACAACGACAGCTACGTGATCCGCGACGAGAACGGCAAGCCCTTCTTCATGAAGGCCTTCGATCTCGAACGCATCCCCGACAAGATGCTCGTGGAGGGACTCGTGGAGGAGATCTGGCAGTGCCGGCGCATCTCGCACACCAACATCATCAAATATGCAGCCGACGGCATCCTGACCGTCAGCGGACACAAGTATCCCTGCCTGGTCACCCAGTTCTTCAACGGGGCGCTCCTTTCGGAGGCCCTGCGCGGCGGCAAGACCTTCTCCGTCGCGGAGGCCAAGGCCATCCTCATCCCCATCCTCGAGGGCCTGATGTACCTCCACGGCGAGCTGGGGGTGAACCACAACGACCTCACGCCGCGCAACATCCTCCTCGAGACTTCCCCCGAAGGGGACGTCACCCCGAAGATTATCGACCTGGGCCACATGCACGCCGACATCGAGAGCGCACCGCCCTTCCCGGTGGACGACCTCAACGTGCTCTACCTCGCCCCGGAGGCCCTGAAGGGCACCTTTACCTCCAAGGGCGACGTCTTCTCCGCCGCAGCAATCCTCTATACGATGCTCTACGGCTTCGCCCCGTGGGACTGCGGCGTCTCGGAGAAGACCCCTTATTATTCGAAGAAAATCACCGTCCAGCATGCGCGGGAAGCATCCCTCGTCTTCCCCAGCAACAAGCCGGACGATCCCGGAATCGTGGACCTGCTGCAGCGCGGGCTCCGCTTCAATGCGGCCGAGCGCCCCAGCGCGGCGGAATTCCTCGAGATGCTCTCGGCGGGCGTCGCCCCGCAGACCCCTGCCCTCTCGCACAACCAGGCGGCACGCCGCCGTCCGCCCGAGAATCCGCAGGAGCCGGCCGACCCGAAAGAGCCGCCGCAGACCCCTTCCGGCGAATCGGAAAAGACCCGCGAGGACAACGTCAATCTGCAGGCCCGCAGGGGCAAGCCCGGCGAAGGCGGCTTCGCGGACGTGGCCGGCATGGAGTCGCTCAAGCAGGAGCTCATCAACCGCGTGATCTGGGTCCTGAAGGACAAGGAGAAAGCCGCTCGCTACCGCCTGAGCCCGCCCAACGGCATGCTGCTGTACGGCCCTCCCGGATGCGGCAAGACCTTCTTCGCGAAAAAGTTCGCGGAGGAATCGGGCTTCAACTACTATCTGGTCAACGGCTCCGACCTCGGCAGCACCTATATCCACGGCACCCAGGGCAAGATTGCAGACCTGTTCAAGAAAGCCGAGCAGAACGCCCCCTCGGTGATCTGCTTCGACGAATTCGACGCCTTCGTGCCCGCCCGCGGCTCGGATTCCGCCCGTCACCGCGCGGACGAGATCAACGAGTTCCTCTCCCAGCTGAACAACTGCTCCGAGCGCGGCATCTTCGTCATCGGCACGACCAACCGCATGGACATGATCGATCCGGCCGTCCTCCGCAAGGGGCGCCTGGACCTCAAATACGAAATCCCCGCCCCGGACGCAGAGACGCGCCGGGCCATGTTCGAGCTCTACCTCAAGGGCCGTCCGCTGGACGGCGAGATCAACCTCGGCAAGCTCACCACCCTCACCGAAGGCTACGCCTCCTCGGACATCGCCTTCATCGTGAACGAATCGGCCATGGTCGCGGCCCTCGCCGACCAGCCTATCACGCAGCAGATCCTGGAAGAATCCATCCAGGCCAATCCTTCCTCCCTCTCCACCCCCAAGCGGGTCAAGATCGGTTTTGACAGTTATTAAATCCCATATCACCATGCAGAAGAGCGAATTCGAAAAATACGCCACCCTCGGACGCGGCGTCAACCCCATGACCCTGCGGGACTACCAGGCCGCGGTCGGCGCCTACATCAACCCCTCCATCATTGAAGAACGCCAGCTCAACGTGGCGTCGATGGACGTGTTCAGCCGCTTGATGATGGACCGCATCATCTTCCTCGGCGTCGGCATCGACGACGACGTGGCCAACATCATCCTGGCCCAACTGCTGTTCCTTTCGTCCGTGGACGCGACCAAAGACATCTCCCTGTATATCAATACCCCGGGCGGACAGGTCTCCAGCGGTCTCGCGATCTACGACACCATGCAGCTGATCAAGCCCGACGTGGCCACCATCTGCACCGGCATGGCCGCCTCCATGGGCTCGGTGCTGCTCTGCGCCGGCACAAAGGGCAAGCGCTCCGCGCTGCCCCATTCCCGCGTGCTCATCCACCAGCCGCTCGGCGGCGCCAGGGGCCAGGCTTCCGACATCCTCATCGCTGCCAAGGAGATCGAAAAGACCCGCGAAGAGCTCATCAACATCATCGCAGAGCACAGCGGCCAGCCCTACGACAAGGTCTTCGCCGACGCCGACCGCGACTACTGGATGACCGCCCCCGAAGCCCTCGAATACGGCATGATCGACGGCATCCTGACCAAAAAGAAATAGCAGCAGGCTTGCTTTTCCGGAAATAATCGATATATTTGCATCGAGTATGACCCAAATGCGCGCATATCACCATCACCACCGAGTCTAAGGATCCGGTAGGTCGTCGTGTGCGTGCGTTTGCGTTAAAAGAGGCTTGCCGGTATGTCCGGGAAGCCTCTTTTGAGTTTCCGGGTCAAGCCCGGAATGACAAACAGTGTTAGTAGTATGTTAAGATTAGCCATTCAATCCAAGGGCCGTCTCAACGAAGAGAGCACCGCCCTGCTGCGCGAGATCGGGATCGACATCGACGACTCGCGCCGGAAATTCCTGGCCCAGGCCCCCAATTTCCCCATAGAGATCCTCTATATGCGGGACGACGACATCCCGCAGGTCGTCTCCGCCGGCACGGCTGCGCTCGGTATCGTCGGGCTCAACGAAGTCGAGGAGCGCGGCCTGAGCGTGGACGTGGTCGCCCGGCTCGGTTTCGGCGGATGCCGCATTTCCCTGGCCGTGCCGAAGGGCGCGGACTACGACGGTCCGAAGTGGTTCGCCGGCAAGCGCATCGCGACCTCCTATCCGAAGATCCTGAAGAAGTGGCTGGACGAACAGGGCATCGAGGCCCGCATCGAGATCATCACGGGCTCCGTGGAGATCGCCCCCGCTGCCGATATCGCCGACGCCATCTTCGACATCGTCTCCTCCGGCGGCACGCTGGTCTCCAACGGCCTGGTCGAGGTGGAGAAGGTCTTCTTCTCCGAAGCCGTCCTGATTGCCAACAAGGAATTGGACGCACAGGCGCGCGGGATTCTGGACGAGATCCTTTTCCGCATCGACTCCGCCATGGTGAGCCGCCGCAAGAAATACATCCTGATGAACCTCCCGACCTCCGCTGTGGAGGAGGCCACCCGGATCCTGCCCGCCATGCGCAGCCCGACCGTGATGCCGCTGGCTGCCGAGGGATGGTGCTCCATGCACTCCGTCGTGGACGAGGCGGACCTCTGGGACAAGATCCGCCAGCTCAAGGCCATCGGCGCCGAGGGTATCCTGGTGCTCAACATTGACAAGATCATTCCTTAACAATATGGACAGCTACCTCAATCCCCCGCGGGAGCAATGGCCGGCACTGTGCCGGCGCCCCTCGTCCGTCAATCCGACGGTCCGCTCCCGCGTGGAAGCCATCCTGCAGCGCGTGCGCGAGCAGGGCGACGAGGCGCTCCGGGCGCTCTCGCTGGAGATCGACGGGCGGCCGCTCGGCGCCATCGAGGTGAGCGCGGAGGAGATCCGCGAGGCCTCGGCGCGCGTCAGTGACGGGGTCAGGCGCGCCGTCGCGCAGGCGGAAGCGAACATCCGCGCCTTCCACGAAGCGCAGCGCCCGCAGGAGATCAGCGTGGAGACCGCCCCCGGCGTGCGTTGCGTCCAGCGCCCGGTACCCATCGGGAAAGTGGGACTCTACATCCCCGGCGG
Organism: uncultured Bacteroidales bacterium; assembly: GCA_905234475.1. Lineage (GTDB taxonomy): Bacteria > Bacteroidota > Bacteroidia > Bacteroidales > UBA932 > Cryptobacteroides. The sequence goes on from CAJOHX010000002.1 coordinate 112,437, forward strand.
CACCGCTCCCCTGTTCTCCACCGTGCTGATGCTCGCCGTGCCGGCGTCCATCGCCGGGTGCCCCGAGGTGGTGCTCTGCACCCCGACCGGCAAGGACGGGAGAGTCAATGCGGAAGTGCTCTACACCGCCGCGTACTGCGGCGTGACGCGCATTTTCAAGCTGGGCGGCGCACAAGCGGTGGCCGCCATGGCTTATGGCACGCAGACCGTCCCGAAGGTGGACAAGATCTTCGGCCCCGGCAACCAGTATGTCACCACCGCCAAGCAGCTGCTGAGTGCTGACACCGTGGCCATCGACATGCCCGCCGGGCCGTCCGAGGTCATGGTGGTCAGCGACGGCTCCGCCCCCGCCTCCTTCATCGCCGCCGACCTGCTCTCGCAGGCCGAGCACGGCGTCGACAGCCAGGTGATGCTGGTCTGCTCCGAGGAGCGTACGGTGGCGGAAGTCCGCGAAGAACTCGAGCGGCAGACCGCCGCCCTGCCCCGCGCCGACTTCGTGCGGCAGGCCCTGGACAAGAGCCGCTGCGTCGTGTTTTCCGATGAGGCGGACCGGATTGATTTCGCGAATGCGTACGCCCCCGAGCACCTCATCCTCGCCGTGCGGGATCCCTGGCAGTTCGCCGCCCGGATCACGGCGGCGGGCAGCGTGTTCGTCGGCGCCTGGACGCCGGAGAGCGCGGGCGACTATGCCTCCGGCACCAACCACACCCTGCCCACCTGCGGCTGGGCCCGTTCTTTCAGCGGGGTCAACCTGGACAGTTTCTACCGCAAGATGACCCTGCAGGAGCTCACCCCGGAAGGGCTGCGCGCCCTGTCGGGCACCATCGTCACCATGGCGGAAGCGGAGGGCCTGCAGGCCCATGCCAACGCCGTCAAAATCCGTTTGCGCGATGAATAGCATCGAATCCCTCGTCCGACCCAACATCCGCGCCCTGTGCCCCTACAGCACGGCCCGCGACGAGTATCAAGGATCGCTCGGCATCTTCCTCGACGCCAACGAGAGCCCCTACCCCACGGGCTGGAACCGCTACCCGGATCCGCGCCAGAAGGCGCTCAAGGAGCAGCTTTCGCGCATCAAGGGCGTGCCGGCGGAGTGCATCTTCCTGGGCAACGGCAGCGACGAAGCCATTGACCTCATGTTCCGCATCTTCTGCACGCCGGGCGTAGACAACGCCATCGCCATCGCCCCCAGCTACGGCATGTACGCCGTGGCCGCCGACATCAACGACGTCCCGATGCGCAGCGTCCCCCTCGGGCCGGACTTCTCCCTCCCCGCGGAGGCCCTGCTGGCGGCGGCCGACGCCCACAGCAAGCTGCTCTTCCTGTGCAGCCCCAACAACCCTTCGGGCAACGCCTTCCCGGCCGCGGAGCTGGAGGCGCTCATCCGCCGCTTCCCCGGCATCGTGGTGCTGGATGAGGCCTACGCCGACTTCAGCGCGGAAGGAACCCTGCGCGGGCGCCTGTCGGAATTCCCCAACCTGGTCATCTTCCAGACCCTGTCCAAGGCCTACGGCCTCGCCGGGCTGCGCCTCGGCATGGCCTTCGCGTCCCCGTATATCATCCGGCTGATGTCGATGGTGAAATATCCCTACAACATCAACCAGTCCACCCAGGAGCTCGCTGCCCGGGCCCTGCGCGAGCCGGTCGACGGCAGGATCGCCGAGATTGTCGCGCAGCGAAGGCGCCTCGCGGCTGCGCTCCCCGCTTTCCGCTGCGTGCGGCGCGTGTTCCCCAGCGACGCCAACTTCCTGCTGGTGCAGGTGGACGACGCCGACACGCTCTATGCACACCTGCTCGCCGACGGCATCATCGTCCGCAACCGCAGCCGCGTGCCCCAGTGTGCGGGCTGCCTGCGCATCACCGTCGGACTCCCGTCCGAAAACGACAAACTGCTTCAATCCATGTCCGCATATGAAAAAGGCGATATTCATCGATAGGGACGGCACCCTGCTGGTCGAGCCCTATGACGAACAGATCGACGCCCTCGAGAAAGTCGAATTCGTGCCCGGCGCCATCTCCGGCATGAAGGCCCTCACGGGCCTGGGCTACGAACTGGTGATGGCCTCCAACCAGGACGGCCTCGGCACCCCCGCCTACCCCGAAGAGACTTTCTGGCCCGCCCAGAACCTGCTGCTGAAGACACTGGAAGGCGAAGGCGTCGTGTTCGACGACATCCTGATCGACCCGCACACCCCGGAGGACAATTCCCCCAACCGCAAGCCCGGCACGGGCATGTTCGGCAAGTACCTGGACGGCTCCTACGACCTCGCGGCGAGCTGGGTGATCGGCGACCGCCAGACGGACCGCCAGCTGGCGGAGAACCTCGGCGCGCAGGCGCTGCTGGTGGGCGAGCTGGACTGGGCGCAGATCGTGGAGACCATCCGCAGCAGCGCACGCAGCGCCACCGTCGCCCGCAAGACCGCCGAGACCGACATCTACGTGCGCGTGGACCTCGACGGCAAGGGGCCGTCGGGCGTGGACACGGGCCTCAAGTTCTTCGACCACATGCTCTCGCAGCTCATCCACCACGGCGGTATTGCCTTGGAAATCAAGTGCAAAGGCGACCTGGAAGTGGACGAGCACCACACCATTGAGGATGTGGGCATCGCCCTCGGGGAGGCCCTTCGGGAGGCCCTGGGCGACAAGCGCGGCATCGGCCGCTACGGCTTCGCCCTGCCCATGGACGAGAGCCGCGCCATCGTGCTGCTGGACTTCGGCGGCCGGAGCGAACTCGTCTGGGACGTGGCCTTCACCCGCGAATACGTGGGCGACGTGCCCACGGAGATGTTCAGGCATTTCTTCAAGTCGCTGTCCGACGCCATGCGCGCCAACCTCTACGTCCAGGCGCGCGGCGAGAACAACCACCACCTCGCGGAAGCCGTCTTCAAGGCCTTCGCCCGCTCGCTCAGGCAGGCGGTGCGGCGGGATGTATTCTCCTACGACCTCCCCTCCAGCAAAGGCCTGCTATGATCGCGATCATCGACTACGACGCCGGCAACATCCGCTCGGTCGGCAACGCCCTGCAGCGCCTGGGCGCGGAATACGAACTCACGGCGGATCCCGCCCGCATCCTCGCGGCGGACAAGGTGATCCTGCCCGGGGTGGGCAACGCCGCCCGGGCCATGGAGAACCTCCGCGAGCGGGGACTATGCGAGCTCATCCTCGGCCTGCGCCGCCCCGTGCTGGGCATCTGCGTGGGCCTGCAGCTGATGTGCCGCGACTCCGACGAAGGCCCGGTGCAGGGCCTCGGCATCTTCGACACCCGCGTGCGGCGTTTCGCCGACTCCCCCGACGCCAAGGTGCCCCACATGGGCTGGAACGCCATCGGCAACCTGGACAGCAAGCTGTTCAAGGGCCTGGAGGGCGGCAGCTTCGTCTATTTCGTGCACTCCTACTACCCGGAGCTTTGTCCCGACACCATCGCGACCTGCCGCCACGGGGAGCAGCTGTTCAGCGCTGCGCTCAAATACGAACAATTCTACGGCACCCAGTTTCACCCCGAGAAGAGCGGCTCCGTGGGAGCGGCGATCCTCCAGAATTTCCTTGCCCTATGATCCGCATCATTCCCGCCATCGACCTCATTGAAGGGCGCTGCGTGCGCCTGACCAAGGGGGATTACCTGCAGAAGACCGTATACGACGGCTCCCCCGTCGACGTGGCGCGCAGCTACGCCGACTGCGGCGTGGAGCGCATCCATCTCGTGGACCTGGACGGCGCACGGGCCGGTGCCCCGCGCAATCTCGCCACGCTCGAAGCCATCGCCTCGGCGGTGGGCTGCGAGCTGGAATGGGGCGGGGGCATCGCCGACGACGCGGCGCTGAAGGGCGTCTTCGACGCCGGTGCGACGCATGCCATCGTCGGCAGCACCGCCGCCCTGCACCCGGAAGTATTCGAGGGCTGGCTCGCACAGTACGGCGCGCGGATGATCCTGGGCGCGGACGTCCGCAAGGGGCGCGTCGCCATCGCCGGCTGGCAGGATTCCATCGCCCTGGGCGTCGAGGACATCGTGTCCCGTTTCCTGCCCCACGGACTGCAGGAATGCATCGTCACGGAGATCTCCCGCGACGGTATGCTGCAGGGCCCCGCTTCGGCCCTGTACGTGAACCTGCAGCGGACTTTCCCCGACCTGAGCTTCACCGTCAGCGGCGGCATCTCCTGCATGTCGGACATCCGCTCGCTGGACGCCCTGCACCTCAGGAAAGTCATCGTCGGCAAAGCCATCTACGAAAACCGTATCACCCTGGAAGATATCAAGTCATGGTCGCAAAGCGCATCATCCCCTGCCTCGATGTAAAGGACGGCCAGGTGGTCAAGGGCATCAATTTCGAGGGGCTCCGCGAAGTCGGGGACGCCGTCGGCATGGGCGTGCAGTACGCCCGCGACGGCGCCGACGAGCTGGTCTACCTCGACATCAGCGCCACCCAGGAGGGACGCCGCACCTTCGCTGCCCTCGTGGAGCGCATCGCCCTCGGGATCGACATCCCCTTCACCGTGGGCGGCGGCATCGGCAGCGTCGAGGACGCCGCCCGGCTGCTCGATGCCGGAGCCGACAAGATCTCCGTCAACAGCGCCGCCATCGCGGACCCGTCGCTGATCGGGCGCATCGCGGACAAATACGGCAGCCAGTTCGTCGTTGTGGCGATTGACGCCAAATGCATCGACGGCCGCTGGACCTGCACCACGCACGGCGGCAAGCGCCTCACCGACGTGGAGCTGTTCGCCTGGGCCCGCGAGGCGCAGGAGCGCGGCGCCGGTGAGATCCTCTTCACCTCGATGGACCACGACGGCACCTGCGCCGGCTATGCCGACGCCGTCTATGCGCGCCTCACCGGCGAGCTCTCCATCCCGGTCATCGCCTCGGGCGGCGCCGGGAGCATCGAGGACATCCGCCGGGTGCTGACCGAAGGCCGCGCCGACGCCGCCCTCGCCGCCAGCATCTTCCACTACGGACAGATCCCGATTCCCACCCTCAAACAGGCGCTCCGCGCCGCAGGTATCAATGTTAGAATATGAAATTCGCTGATTTTAAGTTAGATAAGACCGGAGACGGACTGCTTCCGGTGATTATCCAGGACGACAGGACGCTGAAGGTCCTGATGCTGGGCTATATGAACGAAGAGGCGTTCGACAAGAGCGTCGCGAGCGGGCTCGTGACCTTCTGGTCCCGCAGCCGCCAGGCGCTCTGGACCAAGGGCGAGACCAGCGGCAACTTCCTCCACATCGTCTCGATGTACCCCGACTGCGACGGCGACACCCTGCTCATCCGGGCGCTGCCCGACGGTCCCACCTGCCACCGCGGCACCCTCTCCTGCTTCGACACCCCGGACGAAGAAGGCTTCATCCGCACCTTGCAGGCCGTCGTCGCCGACCGCCATGCGAAGATGCCGGAGGACTCCTACACCACCAAGCTGTTTATCAAGGGCCCCAAGGCCATCGGCAAGAAGGTCCTCGAAGAGGCCGGCGAGGCCGTCATCGAGGCCGTGGACGGCATGCGCGGCCGCTTCATCTACGAGGCCTCCGACCTCGTGTACCACTTCCTTGTCCTGCTCGAGCAGCAGGGCGTCACCCTCGCCGACCTCGAGAGAGAACTTGCGTTGCGGCATCGGTAGTCGTGCCGGGACTGCAGTCCCGACCTGATCGGGAATCTATCATCCCCAAGTAATCACTAAAAATGGGAGAAAAGGGGGTGTTATCGAATCTGCCAGAACTTCAGATGTTTTTTATGCGTAAAATAATAATAAGGGGAATAAATAATCAATCGTTTCAATCATTTCGTCCCTAAAAAAGCGTCAAAAATCCGCCAACCTGATAAAAATCACAATTTTTGGCGTACGTTTTTTTCATATCTTTGTTCTTTCGAATCATCCTTCTCATCTTTGCAGTCGAAAACATGATGGTTTGAATTATGGCAAAACCTATTAAAGAAACTCCCGTCTTGTATGACGATGACGCCGAGCGCCTCGAAATGGCGGTCCATAACGTCGTTCCCTTGACTGACGAAGAGCGGAAGGAAATCATGAAAGCGTATGACGACGTGAAAAAGTGTTGTGCGTTATGAGTTATTCGTTTAGAAAGTTCAAACCTGATACGGATGTCCTGAAGCCGTTCGACTGTGGCAATGCAGACTTGAACGGCTTTTTGCTTGAGACTACCGGCAATATCCCGAACGCAACCACCTACGATCGGCAATTGTTGGCCGCCACTTATGTGGTGGAAGATGACGATACGCACGATATTTTGGCATATTTCAGCCTGTTGCACGACAAATTGGAGCGGGAGTTTGTCAATCCCGCCAACTGGAATCGAGTTTCGCGAAAGATCCCCAACTCCAAAAGACGTTCCTCTTATCCCGCACTCAAAATAGGCCGTCTGGCAGTCAACAGACAACACAGTATGCACGGGATAGGCACACATATCGTTCGCTTTGTCGAGGCAATGTATCTGATGAACAAACAGGCTGGATGCCGGTTCATCACAGTTGACGCAATCCCTTCCGCGGTAGATTTTTATAAAAAAAGCAAATTCATCACGCTCAAGGAGCCTGACCCCAGCATGAAACAAGCGGCGGTAGATGAATTGGACCAAACAACCTTGATGGGATTCGATCTTAAGTCTTTCTGAGAGGATCGGACTTGGATTGACTGTAGAAATCACTATATTTGCACTGGCTTTTGCAGCGTGCAAGCCAAGGGGTGCTGAGGCCCGCAGCGGGCCGAGGCTGAGATGATACCCTCAGACCTGATCGGGATAATGCCCGCGTAGGAAACCGTTATCTTCCCATCCCCTTATTGTATAATTTATTTACAATTAAGGATCTACTATGTACAAACGTTTGCTGTACGCCGTCCTGCCGGCCCTTGCGCTGGCGGCTTCCGGCGTCGTCCCCGCCGCCGCCCAGGCGCCGGATTCCCTCCATGTCGAACAGCTCCAGGAAGTCGTGATCGGCGCCGTCCGCGCCGCCAAGAACGCCCCCTACGCCGTGGCCAACATCAGCCGCACCGAACTGCAGGACTTCTCCGTCACCGGCATCGAGCTGCCGATGCTCTTCGCCCGCACGCCGGGCATCATCGCCTGGAGCGAAAACGGCGTCGGCACCGGCACCTCCTACATGCGCATCCGCGGCGCCGGCGGCTCCCGCATCAACGTCACGCTGGACGGCGTGCCGCTCAATTCCCCGGAGGACCAGACGGTCTTCTGGGCCAACATGAACTCCTATGGCGCCCTGATGGGCAGCGTGCAGATCCAGCGCGGCGTGGGCGCCTCCACCAACGGCGACGGCGCCTTCGGCGGCACCATCGCCCTCGGCACCAAGGCCCCTTCCCTCGTGCCGACGGCCGAGATGAACGTCTCCTTCGGATCCTGGCTTACCCTGAACCTGGGTGCAAGCGCCTCCACGGGGCTGCTGTTTAACCACCTCATCCTGGAAGGCGCCTACCACCAGACCAACACCGACGGCTACCTGCACGGCACCGCCGGCCACTCGGGCAGCTGGTACGGCGGCCTGACCTGGCTGGGCCGCAGCTGGAAGCTGTCCTACAAGATCCTGGGCAACTTCGAGACGACCGGCCAGGCCTGGAACGGCGTCACGGCCGGCACGGACGACCTCTCCATCATGGACGGGACCTACGGCAATCACACCGGCATCAAGACCTACCGGGACATGTGGGAAGCCGGCCTGGGCCTGTACAACTCCCTCTACGAGCGGATGATCATCGACGACGGGAAATACTCCTTCGAGCGCTACCGCACGGGCGACGACGCCTACTGGCCCCGCACCACGGACAACTTCTGGCAGACCCACCACATCCTCAACTTCGCCTGGGACATCAACCCGTACTGGAAACTCTCCGTCAGCCCGCACTACACCCACGGCTACGGCTACTACGAGGAGTTCCGCTACCAGAACAAACTGACCAAATTCGGCATTCCCGCCTTCATCGACCAGCAGGGCAGCACCGTCAGTCGCAGCGATTTCGTACGTCGGAAGGGCCTCACGCAGGACGCCTACGGCGTCGTAGCCAACCTCGCTTTCCGCAAGGGGGCCTGGGATGTGCTCGGCGGCGCTTCCGTGCAGAAGTTCGCGGGCAACCATTTCGGGTACCTGGTCTACGTCGGAAATCCCGATGTTTACAATTACATCAAATACCTGTCCTCGTCCTCGGCGCAGTGGTACAGCGAGGACGGCTACCAGTATTACGATTCCGACGCCGCCAAGACGGATGCCAGCGGTTTTGTGAAAGCCACCTGGAGCCTCAACCCGCAATGGAGCGTGTTCGGCGACCTGCAGCTGCGCCACGTGGCCTACCGGACCGACGGCTACAACGACAAGTATTACACGGACGAATACGGCATGCCGCAGAAGCATATGCTGGACGTCGACGTGAAATACAACTTCCTCAACCCCAAGGCCGGTGTCAATTACCAGCGCGGCGGCCACAGGGCCTATGCTTCCTTCGCGATGAGCCACCGCGAGCCGGAGCGCAACAATTTCACCGACAACGGCAAATACCCCTTCCCGCGCGCCGAGCGCCTGCTGGACTGGGAGGCGGGCTACCAATATGAAAGCCGCCGTGTCCGCGCCGGCGTGAATCTCTACTACATGCGCTACAAGGACCAGCTGGTCCAGACCGGCGAAGTGAGCGACATCGGCGAGGCGCTGACCACCAACATCCCGGACTCTTACCGCCTGGGGGCCGAGCTGACGGCCGGTTGGGACGTCACCCGCTGGCTGACCCTGGAAGGCAACGCCGCCCTGAGCCGCAACCGCCTGCTGGACTTTGTAGAATATGTCGAAGACTGGGACCACGGCACCCGCAAGATCCACTACGACAGCGCCCCGCTGGCCTATTCGCCCGACGCCATCCTGAACGGCTTCGTCACCCTGCATTCCGGCGGTTTCAGCGCTGTGTGGCACACCGGCTTCGCCAGCCGGATGTACCTGGACAATACGGGCAACGGGGACCGGTCCCTGCAGGCCTACAGTCTCTCGGACCTGAGCCTCAATTACCGGTTGAAGCCCCGTAAAATATTGAAAGAAGCGGTCTTCGGCCTGGATTTCAACAACATCTTCTCCGCCCGTGTGGCGCAGAGCGGCTGGGTCTACAGCGCCATCTGCGAGAGCTACGGCCACCCGGACGACAACCGCTACTACCAGATCGGTTTCATTCCGGTGGCGCCGCTCACCGTCCTCGGCCATATCACCTTGCGCTTCTAGCCCATGAGTACGCTGCGCATTCTGGACATCCTCGGATTCGTCGTCGGGCTCGTCTACCTGATCCTCGAGTACAAGGCCAGCATCTGGCTGTGGCTCGCCAGCATCATCATGCCCGCGATCGACATGGTGCTCTATTTCAAGGCGGGCCTGTATGCCGATTTCGGCATGGCCATCTATTACTGCCTCGCCGGCGTGTACGGCTATGTAGCCTGGAAATGGCTGGGACGCACGAAGAAGGAGGCAGAGCGCCCCATTACGCGCTACAAGCGCGCCCACATCCTGCCGTCTGTCCTGGCATTCGCGCTGCTCTGGTTCGGAATCTGGTGGATCCTCACGCACTGGACCAATTCCAACGTCCCGGTGGCCGACGCCTTCACCACGGCGCTGAGCATCGTGGCCCTGTGGGCCCTCGCGCAGAAATACGCCGAGCAGTGGCTCCTGTGGCTCGCCGTGGACATCGTCTGCTGCGTCCTGTACATCCGCAAAGGCATTCCCTTCAAGGCCGCGATCTACGGTCTCTACACGGTCGTAGCGGTGCTGGGATACCGGAAATGGCTGCGGATGATTGTTTGATTTGCTATTCGCCGGGGAGAATTGTAAATTTGCAGGAAAAGCAAAACAAACGAGATATGGCAGAAATGGATAAAGCACAGGAGCTGATGGCGCTCTGGATGGAGGAGTCCTCCGAGGATTACCGCAAACTGATGGCATACTACGAGTGCGCCATCATGGAAGTCGAGACCAAATTCAAGGTCCTCTCGAAGAATTTCTCCCTCGGGGACGACTGCAACCCCATCGAGAGCATCCAGTCCCGCCTCAAGTCCACCCGCAGCATTTTCAAGAAGATGCAGAAAAAAGGCCTCCCGCTCACGGTCGAGGCCATCGAGCAGAACCTCCACGACATCGCCGGCGTGCGGGTGATCTGCTCCACCATTTCGGACATCTACGCCCTGGCGGACGCCTTCATCAATCAGGACGACGTGTTCCTGGTCAACCGCAAGGATTATATCGCGGAGCCCAAGGAAAGCGGCTACCGCAGCCTGCACCTGATCATCTCCACGCCCATCTTCCTCGAAGATAAAAAGCGGATGATGGAGGTGGAGGTGCAGATGCGCACCCTGTCCATGGACACCTGGGCCAGCCTCGAGCACAAGTTCCTTTACAAGAAGGAAAGCAACCCTTATATCGACGAGATCATCAAGGAACTGCGTGTCTGCGCTGACGCCTGTGCCGCCATCGACGCCCGCATGCAGCACGTCCACGACCTGCGCAACAAGGGCTAGCGGATGGGAACCCTCAAGTGGATTGTCGGCTTTCTGGGCTGGGTGTCGGGCGGTCCGATCGGGGCGCTGATCGGCTTCCTGTTCGGCTCGTTGGTTGAGAGCGGCCTGGACTCCCTGAGGCAGCTGACCGGCAACATGGATCCCGGCCAGCAGGGCGGCACGACTTATCAGCGGACGACGACCGCCAGCCGGGGCTATACCGCCACCGAGCAGCGCAACAGCTTCATGGTGAGCCTGCTCGTGCTCTCCTCCGCCGTCATCAAGGCGGACGGCCGCATCCTGCAGTCGGAGCTTGACTACGTGCGCGACTTCGTGCGCCGCAATTTCGGCGAAGCCGCTGTGTCAGAGGCCATGCGCATCCTGGACGGCCTGAACGGCCAGCAGGTCAACCTCTACGAGGTCGGATCGCAGATCTCCTACTACATGAACTACTCCCAGCGCCTGCAGCTTTTCCACTACCTGGTCGGGATAGCAAACGCCGACGGCGAGCTCTGCAAGCAGGAGAAGGACGTGCTGGAAGCCATTGCATCAGCCATCCGGCTGAACGCCGCCGACGCGACTTCCGTGATTGCGATGTTCTACAAGGATACCGATTCCGCGTATGCGGTGCTCGAGATCTCCCCGTCCGCCACCGACGACGAAGTCAAGACCGCCTACCGGCGCATGGCGATGAAGAACCACCCCGACAAGGTGGCCACCCTCGGCCCGGACGTCCAGAAAGCCGCCGAGGAGAAGTTCCGCAAGATCCAGCAGGCCTACGAGACCATCAAGAAGCAGCGGGGAATGAGTTGATTCAAGTGCTATAGAAATGTTATCAAAAGAAGATACCCTCGCGGGGATGAGCCTGCGGCAGAAGGTCGGACAGCTGTTCATCGTCCGGCCGGAGTCGCTGGAGCCCGCGATCCGCTATGACGACGACGCGCAGCTGCCGCCCTACCGCCTCCAGTCGGTGAGCGGCGGGATGCGGACCCGGGCGCAGGAATACCCCGTCGGCGGCATCCTTCTCTACGGGCACAACATCCTGGATGAAAAGCAGTTAGCCACCTTCATAAAGGATTTGAAGGCCCTGCCGGGCAAACCTCTTCTCTGCATCGACGAGGAGGGCGGGCGCGTGAGCCGCATCGCGAACAATCCCGCCTTCGGCGTGCCCCGCTTCGAGAGCATGGCCGCCCTGGCGAAAGAAGGAGAACAGGCGGTGCACGAAGCCGCCCGCACCATCGGCGCCTACCTCCGGCGCTACGGCTTCGACATCGATTTTGCCCCCGTGGCGGACGTCAACACCAATCCGGCGAACATCATTATCGGCGCGCGCGCCTTCAGCGACAGGCCGGAAGAAGCCGCCCCGCTGGTCGCCGCCTACGTGCGCGGCCTCGCCGAAGAGGGCATCGCGGGCTGCCTCAAGCATTTCCCCGGCCACGGGGACACCCGCGCCGACACGCACCTCGGGTTCGCCGCCAGCGGCAAGAGCTGGGAGGAGATGCGCGCGTGCGAAATGCTCCCCTTCCGCGCGGGCATTGCCGCCGGCGCTCCGCTCGTGATGGCCGCGCACATCGCCGCCCCGGCCGTGACCGGAAGCGATGCGCCCGCCACCCTCTGCCCCACCCTCCTTCAAGACAAACTCCGCGGAGAGCTAAGCTTCCGCGGAGTCGTTATCACCGACGCGCTGGAGATGGGCGCCATCCGGCAGCGCTACGACAGCGCACAGGCGGCCGTCGCCGCCCTGCAGGCCGGTGCGGACCTGCTCCTCTGTCCCCTGGACTACTGCGCCGCCTTCGACGGCGTCGTGGAGGCCGTCCGTGCCGGTATCCTGACCGAAGCACGCATCGACGAGAGCCTGCGGCGCATTTCAAACTTGAGATCATGAGAAACAATATCCTGCTGCCGGCGCTTTTCGCCGGCTTCCTCCTGCTTGCGGGCTGCGAAAAGAACATGGAGCCGCAGCCCGGGACGATCACGCCCCCCGTGATCTTCGCGGACGATTCTTCCTGCTACCTGGACATGGCCAGCGCCACCTACTCGGTGACCCTCCCCACCACCACGGACTTCTCCCAGATCCCGGTGAAGTTCGCCACCGACGCCCGCATCATGTTGGGAGAGATCGAATTGGCCAAGACCGGCGCAACCCTCGACCTGAGCAGCCCCCTGACCCTGCGCTTCATCCTGGGGAAGACCTACCAGGACTTCACGCTCAGGGCGGAGAATACCGGCCTGCCCGTCGTCCGGATCCAGACCCCCGCTCCCGTGACCAGCAAGGAGAACTGGATGGAAGGGGCCTCGATCCGCATCGAGCTGCCCGACGGGACCGTGGATTACGAGGGGAAGATGAGCATCCGCGGCCGCGGCAATTCCACCTGGAACTATCCCAAGAAGCCCTACGCCCTCAAACTCGACGCCAAGGCGAAGATCCTGTCCATGCCCTCCCACAAACGCTGGGTGCTGCTGGCCAACTGGAAGGACCGCACGATCATGCGCAACGAGGCCGCCTTCTGGCTCTCCCGCCAGACCGGACTCCCCTACACCGTCCGCGGGCAGTTCGTGGAGCTCGTCTTCAACGGCAGGCACGTGGGCAACTACTATCTCTGCGAGCAGATCAAGATCGGCAAGGACCGCGTGAACGTGGAGGACGGCGGCCTGCTGCTGGAGCTGGACACCTATTTCGACGAAGTCAACCGCTTCTGGTCCAAGGACTTCCATCTCCCCTGGATGGTCAAGGAACCCGATGAGGAGGAGCTCACCGCGGAGCAGTTCGACGCCTTCAAGCAGTGGATCGCGGAGCTGGAAGCCATCCTCAGGGACGAGACGCGCGTCAAGGCCCACGAGTACACGGAGTACATCGACGTGGACACGGCCATCGACTTCCTGATCGCGCAGGAGCTCACCGGCAACAACGACTTCTACAACACCTGGCCGGCCGACGGGCCCCACAGCGTCTATCTCTACAAGCAGCCCGGCGGCAAGCTCTACACCGGGCCGATGTGGGATTTCGACTTCCACACCTTCCTGCCGGGCCGCACCAAGATGTGGGCCGGGGCGACCAAGACCATGTACTACCCCGCCCTGCTCAAGGATCCCGACTTCCGCGCCCGGCTGGTCGAGCGCTGGGATGCGCAGAAGGACCGCCTCAAGGGCCTCGTGGAGCACATCGATGAAATGGAGGAGAAACTCGCCGTCTCCGAGCGCTTCAACCACGCCATCTGGCCCATCCCGACCACGCAGAACGAGAACGGCGACGAGCAGATCTCCTTCCACGACGCGGTCACCCTGATGAAGAACAGTTTCCTCGCCAAATGGTCCTGGATGGACAGCAATATCCGTAATTTAAGATAATGTACCCTATGAAGACACGATTGATCCTGACAGCGTGCGCCGCAGCGGCGCTGCTGCTTGCGGGCTGCGCCCAGCCCGCCGCCACCACGTCCGGCTCCAGCCTGGACGAACTTTTCCTGACGCGCCGCAGCGTCCGCAGCTACGACGCCTCCAAGACCATCTCCGAGGCGGAGGTCCGCACGATTATCGAAGCAGCCCAGCAAGCCCCGACCTGGGCCAACACCCAGACTACACGCTTCTACGTGGCCATCAGCCCGGACAAAGTGGCCGCCGTCAAGGACTGCGTCGGCGAGCGCAACGCCGCCAACATCGCCGGGGCGCCCGTCGTCCTCGTGTCCACGTTCGTCAAAGACCAGTCCGGCTTCGGCCGCGGGGTCCCCGCCAATGAGATCGGCAACGAATGGGGCGCGTACGACAACGGCCTGAACAACGCCTACTTCATCCTGAAGGCGCGCGACATGGGCTTCGACACCCTGATCATGGGCTTCCGCGAGAGCGACCGGCTCCGCACCCTGTTCGGTATCCCCGACACCGAGGAGGTGATGGCCGTCATCGCCCTGGGCTACCGCGCCGCGGAGCCCGGCATGCCCAACCACAAGACCGTGGACGAGGTCGCGAAATTCTTCTGATCGCCGCGCGTCAGGGAGTGCTGTCAATGTCCCTATTTGACGGACATTGACAGCATTTTTGGCCTATTTTGTCGTCAATTTCCGGATTTAGGTTGACTCCGGCTGGAGTCTATCCCTGATAGAAGTTGACTCTGGTTTAACTTATAACTGATGTAGGTTGACTTGTAGTCGTTATC
>CAJOHX010000003.1 GCA_905234475.1 uncultured Bacteroidales bacterium
ATAGCGACGCAAGCTATTCTCAGCAGAATTGCGCCAACCATTAGTATCACGAACCATTTCAGCGTCGTTCCGATAATCTTCTTTTTTGACAAGGACAGAAAATCATCCGGTCTGTTCAGTACAAACTTTGCCATATTTGAATCAGTTAAATTACGATTTATCGAATCAAATATAAGCATTTTAACAATATGACATATTGTGTTTTTCGAAAACTATTTCTATTTTTGTACATTATAATGTACTTGTATTATGGTTGTAATTAGTTCTGCTGAGTTACGGAGCAATATGAAGAAGTACCTGGATATCGCCAAGCGGGAGCAGGTGCTGATTCAGCGTGGGAAGAACGAGACTTTCGTGCTTTCCATGCAACAGAATCCCGTGGAATTTGACCTTGCCCGGGCAATCACCGTGGACGAAGTCATCGCCAAGGTTCGCGAGGGGCTCACCGAAATGTTTGAAAGGAAGGAAGCGGAGAAGGTGTCGGCGGAATGAGGGTGCTGTTTCTTCCTGAGGTCAGCCAGCAATTCGTGGAGCTGGCTGAGATCCTCTATGAAAAGGGCTATCTGAGCTTTCTGGATACTGCACTGGAGTATTCAGAGAGTCTTTTCCGTGACATCAAGACATCTCTTCCGCAGAAAGTACACCGGAAAGCACCGGCTTGGTTTGATCGATTTGGTAAAGAGATGTTCTATGCCTCTTTTCATAAGAATAAGCATACAACTTGGTATGTTTTCTTTAATGTTTACGAGGTAGGAGGGGAGACTGTCTATCTAGTCCGTTACATGAGCAATAACCATGTGGTTGCGCAACACTTGGAATTAGATAGCTAAATCTTATTAGGGTCTGGAATGACATCCCGCAGGGACCAGATCCGCTCCAGATCTTCCAGGAAAGAGTTCGATATTACTCCGGTTGGGGGTACGAGAAAGCCAGCGCAGTCAGCGCTGGCTTTCTCATTTCCGGCCGGTCAATCGGTGGCGTCGAGCTGGAAGATGGCGTCGACGGGCTTGCCGAAGTGGCGGGCGATCTTGAGGGCCAGGACGGTGGAGGGAACGTATTTGCCGGATTCGATGGAGTTGACCGTGTTGCGGCTTACGCCGATGGCGTCGGCCAGCTGCTGCTGGGTGATGTCGAGGATGGCGCGCTCGACCCTGACGGTGTTCTTCATGGCGCTACTGCATTTTGGATCTGACGAGCAACACCTTGAAGGTGAGGAAATACACGATGAACAGCAGCAGCGGAAGCACGATGAGGAAAAACTCACTCAGATACATGCTGAGGGTGTCCTCTGCCTGCGAAAAGAGGAAGCCGGGCCTCAGCTCGAGGACGATGCTGATCAGGATGAGAATCACAAAGAATACATACCCGGTGATCCCGGCGGCTTTAAGGCGGTAGGCGGAAATCATCTCGTCTTCCACCTTCTCCTTTGACAGGCAGATGAAGAAGAAGGCAAGAAGGGCCGTGAAATGGGTGGCTTTTGCAAAGTACCAGGCCCCATCGATGTTGTGGCGGAAAAACAGCACTTTGACGATGAATGAGATCAGCGACAGGGCCACCAGGCACCAGCCAATCTTCTGGCAGGCGTGGGGCATGAGGATGCTTTTGCTGTGCATGGCAGGAGAATTTGGTTGTTTCTGTCGGCAAAGATAAGTAAATTTTTCTTAATGACAAGTAAACTTTGCAAAAAATAAAATAAACTTGTCTGCACCTACCCTTGGCATTGTCGTATTTGCAGGCTATTTGCTCGTGTCGCGGAAAAAGCCTATCTTTGAAATGATTCAAATCCAATAACCAATCATAGCGTATATGAAGAAGATTTTCTTTTCCCTCATGATGCTCGCAGCCGTGGCCGCGTCTGCCCAGCAGCGAAACCCCGTCGTGCCGTCCTTCGCCGGCGCTGTCGAAGATTTCAAACCGAACGTAACGAATCAGCTCGGACACCAGTATCCGATGGTCAACTCGCAGGGAGCCGTGCGTGCGCAGCTCCGCGCCCCGGAAGCCAATGCGGTCCGTCTGGACATCGGCGGACGCAAATATGAGATGTCCAAGGATGAGAACGGCGTATGGACCGGCACGTCCGATCCGCAGGATGTCGGGTTCCATTATTATCAGCTTGAGGTGGACGGTGCTTCGGTACCCGATCCCGGCAGCCTCTATTTCTTCGGTGCAGGCCGGTGGGGCAGCGGCATCGAGGTCCCTTCCTATGATATGGATTTCTGGCAGGTCAAGAATGTGCCCCAGGGCTCGATCGTGGAGAAATATTATTGGTCAAAGGCCACCGAGAGCATGCGCCACTGCTATATCTATCTGCCCGCCGAGTACGACAAGAACCCGGGCAAGAAGTATCCCGTCCTGTATCTCCAGCACGGCAATGCCGAGAATGAGCAGGGCTGGTCGGCCCAGGGCCACACCGGCCAGATCCTGGACAACCTGATTGCCGAAGGAAAGGCCGTTCCTTTCATCGTCGTGATGGATTACGGCCAGGGCCAGAATATCCACCTTGTGGAGAAATATGCCCTGCCTGCGCCCCCGCAGGGGCAGAATGCCGGCCGTGGGAACGCATCTGACGCCTTCTCCGTGGTCCTGCTGACCGATATCATCCCGATGGTGGAGAAAGAGTACCGCGTAATCGCCGACGCGCAGCACCGCGCGATGGCCGGCCTGTCCATGGGCGGCGGCCAGACCCGCCGGATCACCCTGGCGAATCCCACGACGTTCGCCTATGTCGGGATGTTCAGCGGCGGTACGATCAGTGTTGAGGATGTCCAGACTGCGGCCGGTTTCCAGAAGACCAACAAGGTCGTGTTCATGAGCAGCGGCAGCAAGGAGAACCCGAGGGTCATGGAAGCGGCCGAGAAGCTCCAGGCCATCGGCATGAACGCCGTCGGTTACATTTCAGAGGGCACCGCCCATGAATGGCACACCTGGCGTCGCAGCCTCTACCAGTTCGCCCAGCTTCTGTTCAAATAATCATAGTCCTGTATCATTATGAAACCCAGATTCTTCGTTTTTGCTGCCCTGGCCATGCTGTTTGCCGCATGCGGCAGCCCGGAAAAAACCAGTCCCGTCCTGACCATTGAGGGAGGACAGGTCCAAGGCGTCGCCGCCGACCTGGACGGCGTGTTCGTGTACAGGGGGATCCCGTATGCCGCGCCGCCGACCGGCGAGCTGCGCTGGAAGGCGCCCCAGCCCGTGGTGCCCTGGGAGGGCGTTCTCAAGGCCGACGCCTTCGGCCATCCGAGCTACCAGGCGGTGCATTATCCCGGCAACTATTTCACGGAGTGGGGATACGGCGACGAGAAGCAGTGCAGCGAGGACTGCCTGTACCTGAATGTGTGGACGAAGTATCCCGGCCAGGTGGACCGCAAGGCCCCGGTGGCCGTGTGGATCCACGGCGGCGGCTACCGCGAGGGCTGGGGCTCCGAGCCGGAGTTCGATGCGCAGGAGTGGGCCGCCCGGGATGTCGTCCTGGTGTCCATCAACTACCGCCTCGGCATCTTCGGCTTCATGGCGCATCCTGAGCTTTCCGCCGAAAGTCCGGACGGCGTGTCGGGCAACTACGGCATCCTGGACCAGATCGAGTCCCTGAAGTGGGTCAAGAAGAATATCGCCCAGTTCGGCGGCGATCCGGACAATGTGATGATCTTCGGCCAGAGCGCGGGCGGCGGCAGCGTCCGGACGCTGTGCGCATCGCCGCTGGCGAAGCCCTATTTCCACAAGGCGGTCATCATGAGCGCCAACGGCCTGAACGTCGTCAAGAACCAGAGCTTCACCCTGGCCGGCGGCGGCCCGGCCCTCCCGCCGTCCATGATCAAGATGATGTTCGGCGGCCAGACCCTGAAGGAAGCCGAGGCGGAAGGCAAGGCCGTCATGGACTGGGCCGGCCTGACCGACCTGAAGAAGATGCGCGCCGCCGCGACGGATGTCGCCCATGCCGCCTCCGCCCTCTATACTTCCGCTACGGGCAAGCCCGGCATCACCATCACGCCGATCATCGACGGCCACGTGTCCGTGGAAGTGTTTGACGATGCGGCCGCAGACGGGTCGCTGGCCGATGTGCCCTATATGATCGGCTATACGATGAATGACATGGGGGATATGTCGGAAGGCATCGTCGCCTTCTGCGAGAACCGCCGGGAGAAGGGGAATAAAGCGTGGGCCTATGAGTTCGCCCGCCCGCTGCCGGATGACGGTTCCCACCCGGAGGATCAGCTCAAAGGTGCCTTCCATTCTTCGGACCTGTGGTTCGTGTTCAAGTCGCTCCAGCACTGCTGGCGCCCCTGGACGCCGGGCGACTGGGCCCTCTCCGAGAAGATGATCACTGCGTGGACCAATTTCGCCAAGTACAGCGATCCCAACGGGCCCGACGGCGGCGCCTGGACGCCCTGCACGAAGGAGAATCCCGGCTTCATGGTCTTCCGGCTGGATGCATCCGACGCCGAGTCGTCCGCGCTGGGACAGCCGGTCAAATAGGAACTTGTATCCCTATAATTAGGTATTGGCCGTGTGGGGCAGGTTTCGTATCTTTGCCCCGTGAATAAATTCGAAATCCTCCGCCCCGCATCAGGAGACACTTTCCCTGATGCCCTGTCTTCCTTGTTAGCCCGGATGGGCCGATTCTTCGGCGCAGAGGCCGCCGAGGGCCGGAATCCCGTGTTCGTCCGCTTCTTCCTGAGCGATGCGCAGAACCAGGCCGACGCCCTGCGGGCCGCCCTGGACGAGCATTTCGGGAGCCTGCTCCCGGGCTTGGCCGTCTCCCTGGTGGAGCAGCCGCCGCTGGACGGCAGCCGCATCGCGGCGCTGGTCCAGACGTCCTCCGACCGGAAGGAGGTCCTTTTCCACAGCCTGCGCCTAACGGAAGAAGAGGCGGCGGGACGGGATTCGTACGCGCAGTCCCGGCTGCTGTTTGACAAATACCTCGACATCATCCGCCCGCTCGGGCTGGATCTCAAGACGCATTGCGTGAGGACGTGGATCTATGTGCGCGACATCGATTCGAATTATGCCGGACTGGTCCGGGCGCGTAACGACGTGTTCGCCGAAGAGGGCCTCAGCCACGACACGCACTACATCGCTTCTACCGGCATCGGCGGCGCCACGGAAGGCCGCCACGCCGTCGTGGCCATTGATTTCCTGACCCGGCCCGGCATCCGGGAGTCGGACAAGACCTACCTGAAGGCGCTGTCGCACCTCAGCCCCACGCACGACTACGGCGTGGCCTTCGAGCGGGGCGTGCGGCTGTCCGACGGACGTATCTTCATCAGCGGGACCGCCAGCATCGACTGCCGCGGCAACGTCCTCCACGAGGGGGACGTGATCGCCCAGGCGGACCGGCTGCTGGAGAACGTGTCTGAGCTGCTTCGCGAGGGCGGCTCCAGCCTGGACAAGATTCCGTATTTCCTTATCTATCTGCGGGATATCTCAGACTTCGCGCTGGTGGATAAATATATGCGGGGGCGTTTCCCGAACGTCCCCCGCATCATTCTGGAGGCCCGCGTCTGCAGGCCTGCCTGGCTCATCGAAATGGAGTGTGAGATCTAGCGCACGACCTGCGTGAATTCTGGAGCCTGCCCGTCCAGGGCCACCACGTAGACCTTCATCTCGGGGGCGCCGGGCATGGCGGGCATGCCCTCACGGGGCTTGTCGACAGCAGTGAACAGGTATTCGGTGCCGCCCTCGATCAGGCGGGACGCGGCCGTGACGGCCTTGGCCTGGATCATGGGGTAGGTCCCGACGGCTGCGTCAAAGATGGCCGCTTCGGCCTCGGAGACCGGGTGCGCCTCGAAGAAATCGTCGTATCTGGCATATTCGCCGTCGATGTAGCCGCCTTCCTTCAGGAAACGCTCAACTTCCTTCGGCATGGCTTCCAGGCGTGCGGCACGGACGCCGTAACCGGGCAGGATCTCAGCCTTGGGCAGCTTGGCCTTCAGGTCTTTGACGCTCGAGTCCAGGCCGCCGCTGCCGAAGGTGCAGAAGGGCACGATTTTCTTCCCGCTCAGGTCCACCTGGTCCAGCCAGGCTGCAATGGGCGGGGCATAGGTGCCGCCCCAGATCGGGTAGCCCAGGAAAATGACATCGTATGCGGCAAGGTCGGCCTTGACCGGCTTGACGGTGGGGAGGACGCCTTCCTGGCGCTCGCTTCCCCAGCGGGCGATGGTCTCCTGGTACGTCCCGTCATAGGGATCCTCGAGGACGAAAGCCTCGATGTCCGCCCCCGTGAGGGTGGCAATCTGCTCGGCGACGGCCTTGGTGTTGTTGGACTGGGAATAATAGAGGACAAGCGCCTTGGGGGCCTTCTTGCCGGTGCACGACAGCGCCAGGACGAGCGTGGCGGCGATCAAAAGAATCTTTTTCATGGTCAATACACGTTGTTTTGTTACAAATATAATCAATTTTCCAGCGTCAGGATCATCTGCACGACTTCGTTGTAGTTGGCCATGCCGGAGCTGATGCGGTTGCCCTTGAGGAATAGGTCGTAGAACCATCCCTGGATGCGGCCGAGCAGGGGAGAGAAGCGCTCCTGCCAGTAATCCTGCTCCTGCAGCAGCACCTCCTTGACCTCCGGCCGGATGGTCTGCTGCCAGGCCTTGTATTCCTCCTCCGGCAGCGCCGAGCGGGCATTCCGCATCACATACGGGAGCAGGGACTGGAGGGCGGCGTAGCGGATCTGCGGATCCGAAGAAGCCATGCAGGCCCGGTAGCCCCAGTAATTGGCCTCCGCTTCGCTGCTCACGCCCAGCAGGTGCGACAGTTCGTGGGCGTAGACGACGGGGAACTGCCGCGGGGGGATCTCCTCGTTGATCTGAATCTCGCTGACAAAGGGACCGACGTAGCCGCTCACGCCGACGGCGGAATACAAGCGGTTGAGCAGCAGCCGCTTGGGCTTCTGCCACGGCTTCGGCTTCGCCAGGCCCCACTGCGGGGGGAGCGCCGAGTAGAACTGCTTGACGTCCTGCTCCAGCCGCTCCTTGTCCAGTTCGTCGAAAGGCTGGTAGCTGTCGTTGAGCTGCTGCGTGTAATCGTCCAGGAACTGCCGGAAGCGCTGCGCCTCGAAGCGTTCCGGCTGCTTGCCGGCACGCTGGTAGATGCTGCTGCGGAAGTAGTTGATGCCCCAGCCGGCGTAGAGCCAGACCGTCATCCAGAGCAGCAGGCTGACCAGCGCCGCCCAGCGTTTCCGGATGCGGATGAGGTAAATGACCGCCAGGGCGATGGCGCCGAGCACGATCCACTCCTCGAGCGAGACCGGCAGCCGGGCGCTCAGCCAGGACGCGGCGCCTGACCAGACCGGGTAGAAGCGCAGGGCGTACCAGTCCGCCCAGCCCGTCCGGGCGCGGCAGAGGAGGACGACGCCCAGCAGCGCTGCTGCGACCAGCGCCGAGAGAAGGCTTCTGCGTGTGGAGCGTTCCATGCTTGCGTGTATATGTACCCGAAGGGTACTTGTCTTTCACAAAGATAAGCGTTATTTTTGCAAAGAAGTGAAAGCCCTTAGCAAAAAAGCAGCATACATGGTGGCCGGAGTCGGATTCCTGGCCTCGTTCTGCTTTTTCCTTTTCGCCTATCCCTACCACCTCATGCGCCGGGAGCAGCTGAACCTGTTCCTGTATGACTGGGACTATATCGGCCGGACCTACAGGGGGGTAGGATGGCTGGCGCGCCTGTGCTGCGACTTCCTGGAGCAGTTCTTCCACCTTCCGGCAGGCGATCCTGCCCTGAGATTTGTCTTTCGCGCAGATAATTGCTATTTTTGCATGATTCGTAGTGTAGTATCAATGCCTTATGGACAATCTTGAGAGCCTGAGAAAAGAGATGGATGCCGTGGATGCGCAGATGGCCGCCCTGTTCGAGCGGCGGATGCAGCTGTCCCGCGAGATTGCCGTGTTCAAGGCTGCCCACGGCCTGGGTGCGGTTGATCCCTCCCGCGAGGAGGAGATCATCCGACAGGGATCGGCGGTGGTCGGTGATCCCGATGTCCGCGCTTTCTACGTCCGTTTCCAGAAAAACATGCTGGCCCTGTCCCGCGAGTGGCAGCAGCAGAACAAAGAGAAGTTATGAAGAATTCGATAGGCAGTAGCGTGATCCTGACGGTCTTCGGCGAGAGCCACGGACCGGCCGTCGGCGTGGTGCTGGACGGCCTCTGCCCGGGCCTGCCGGTGGACGAAGCCGCGATCGCGGAGGCGTTGGAGCGCCGCCGCCCGTGCGGCCCGTCCGAGTCGGCCCGCGTGGAGCCGGACCGCTTCCAGATTGTCAGCGGCGTGTATCAGGGCCGGACCACCGGCACGCCTCTTACCATCTTGATACCCAATGAGAATGTCCGCAGCGCGGACTATGCGGCCGTGGAGCGGCTCGCGCGTCCTTCGCATGCGGATTACAGCGCCCAGATGAAATATCACGGCTGGCAGGATCCCCGTGGCGGCGGCCATTTCTCCGGCCGCGTGACGGCCGGAATCGTGGCCGCCGGCGCCATTTGCCGCCAGGCACTGGCGGCGAAGGGAATCCGCCTCGCGACGCACATCCTGCGCCTTGCGGACGTGGAGGATGCCCCTTTCACGGATGTGGCGTCCGAGATCGACCGCATCGAAGCGAAGCGTTTCCCGCTGATCCTCGACCTTGAGGAGCAGGCGGAAGCGGCCGTGCTGGCCGCGAAGGCGGAGCAGGATTCCGTCGGCGGGGTGGTGCAGACCGGCATCTGCGGCCTGCCCGCCGGGCTGGGGGAGCCCTGGTTCGATTCGCTCGAGGGGGTGCTCGCCCGGGCGGCTTTCGCCATCGGCGGGGTCAAGGGCATCGAGTTTGGCGACGGCTTCGGCCTCTGCGCGCTGCGCGGCTCGCAGGCCAACGACCCGTTCCGCATGCAGGACGGTCGCGTGGTGACGTCCACCAACCGCAGCGGCGGCATCAACGGCGGCATCACCAACGGGATGCCCGTCGTCTTCAACCTTGCGGTCAAGCCCACGCCCTCCATTTCCCGTCCGCAGCAGACGGTGGACTTCGTCGAAGGGAAGGACGCGGAGCTCGCGCTCACCGGCCGCCACGACCCGGCCATTATCCGCCGGATCTGCCCGGTCGTGACCGCCCTGACCGCCGTAGTGCTCTGCGACCAGCTCGCGCTGCGCTACGGGACCGATTATTTCGCACAGCAGCCATGACAGGATTCATCAATTACCAGAAGGTCCTCATCGTGGGCCTCGGCATGATCGGCGGCTCGTATGCCCAGAAGCTCAGCGCACTGGGCTTCGAGGTCGGCGCGCTGGCCCGGCGGCAGGAGACCCTGGACTACGCCCTGGAGAAGGGCTTCATCGCCCACGGCAGCGTGGCCGTGACGCGGGAATACGTTTCGCAGTTTGACCTCATCGTGTCCGCCCTGTATCCCAAGGCCTTCGTCGCCTGGGTGGAGCAGTACCAGGACTATTTGAAGCGCGGCGCCGTGATTACGGACGTGACCGGCGTCAAGCGCGCCGTCGTCCCGGCCGTGCAGGGGATCCTGCGTGAGGATCTGGAGTTCGTCCCGGCGCATCCGATGGCGGGCAGCGAGCGCTCCGGCGTGGAGTACGCCAACTGCCAGGTCTTCTCAGGGGCCAATTTCATCATCACCCCCACGGAGCGCAACACCCCGGAGGGGATCGAACTCATCCGCACCTTGGGCTGCATCCTGGGCTTCCGCCACATCGCCGTGCTCTCGCCCGAGGAGCACGACGAGATGATCGGCTTCCTGTCGCAGCTCACGCACTGCATCGCCGTGTCGCTGATGGACTGCAAGGAGTCGGAGCACCTGGTGGAATACACGGGCGACTCGTTCCGCGACCTGACGCGCATCGCCCGGATCAACGAGAACATGTGGACGGAGCTCTTCCTGGAGAACCGCGACGAGTTGCTCGCCCAGATGGACCTGTTCCTCGAGAAATTCACCGAGCTGCGGAATGCACTCGCCTTTGAAGATGAGGAGAAGATGAAGGAGATGATGCGCCTGTCTACCTATAGGCGTTCTTTCTTTGACAAAAAGTAAGTGGCTATGAATATGATTTTTAAGCGCAGGCTTCCTATCCCCAAGGAGATCAAGGAGATGTATCCGATCTCCCCGGAGGGGGCGGAAGCGAAGCGCCGCAACGATGCCCAGATCCGGGACGTGCTCACCGGTGCGAGCAACAAACTCCTGCTCGTGATCGGCCCCTGTTCGGCGGACCGGGAGGATGCCGTGATCGAGTATGTGTCGCGCCTGCGTCCCCTGCAGGACCGCGTGGCGGACAAGATTGTGATCGTGCCGCGCATCTATACCAATAAGCCGCGCACCACGGGAGCCGGCTACAAGGGCATGCTCCACCAGCCCAATCCCCAGGCCCAGTCGGACATGCTCCAGGGGCTGATCGCGATCCGTAAGCTGCATATGCGGGCCATCAACGAGACGGGGTTTTCCTGTGCCGACGAGATGCTCTATCCGGAGCACCACCGCTTTGTGGACGACGTACTGTCGTACGTAGCCGTGGGAGCGCGCTCCGTGGAGGACCAGCAGCACCGCATGACGGCCAGTGGCCTGGACATCCCGGTGGGCATGAAGAACCCGACGGGAGGCGACCTGTCCGTGATGATGAATGCCCTGAAGGCCGCCCAGACCGGGCATATGTTCATCTACCGCAACTGGGAGGTGGAGAGCCAGGGCAATCCGCTCGCACACGCCATCCTGCGGGGTTATATGGACTCGCACGGGATCACGCATCCCAACTACCATTTTGAAGACCTGGCGCGGCTGTATACCCTGTATCAGGTGAGCCCGCTGGTCAATCCCGCCGTGCTCGTGGACACGAACCACTGCAACTCCGGCAAGCGCTTCGAGGAGCAGATCCGCATCGCCAAGGAGGTGCTCCACAGCACCCGGCACAGCGATGAGATCCACTCGCTGGTCAAGGGCCTGATGATCGAATCCTACCTGGAGGACGGGTGCCAGAAGCCCGGCGAGGGCGTTTACGGCAAGTCCATCACGGACCCCTGCCTGGGCTGGGAGAAGACCGAGCGCCTGGTGCTGGACCTGGCCGACCTCTGGGTCTAATGTTCCGGCTATGAGAAAGCGAATCTACGAAATCATCGAGCCCGGAATCCGGCGCGACAAGGCGAGCAGAGCCTACGATATCTTCATGCTGATTGCCATCACGGCCAGCATTATCCCGCTGATGTTTGCCGAAGAGTATCCGGTGTTCCGCGTGATCGAGCAGATCACGGTGACCTTCTTCATCATCGATTATCTGCTGCGCTGGATCACCGCCGACTTCCGGTCCGGGAAGGGCGGCTGGTCTTTTGTGCTGTATCCCGTCACCGGCTGGGCCATCATCGACCTGCTCTCCATCCTGCCGGGGCTCAGCCTGCTGGGCCGGGGTTTCAAGATCTTCAGGGTCACGCGTCTGCTGCGGCTCCTGCGGATCTTCAAGTTCATTCGCTATTCCGACAAGATCCAGGTCCTGGGGCGGGTGATCCGCAAGGAGAAGAACGTCCTGCTGTCGGTGCTGGTCATCGCCGTTTTCTATGTCTTCCTGACGGCCCTGATCATGTTCAATGCGGAGCCGCATATCAATCCCGAGACGGGGGTGGCGACGTTCGAGACTTTCTTTGATGCACTGTATTGGGCGACCGTCACGCTGACGACCGTGGGATACGGCGACCTCTGTCCGGTCACGGAAATCGGCCGCTTTGTGAGCATGCTGTCCTCGCTGTTCGGTGTCGCGATCATCGCCCTGCCTTCCGGCGTGATCACCGCCAGCTACCTGGACGAGCTGCGGTCCCGGAAAAAGGGCAGAGGCGACAAGGAGAAACCGTTATCCCAGGATCAGCCGGAATAGCTTGTAGAGCTTGTACGGCATGTAGCGGAAGGGGAGGTCCAGGCGGCGCGGGGTGATGATGAGTGCACGCTCGTGCGTGAAGGCATCGAAACTCAGCTTGCCGTGGTAGCTGCCCATGCCGGAATTGCCGACCCCGCCGAAGGGGACTTTCTCGTTGACGATGTGCATGATGGTGTCGTTGATGCAGGCGCCGCCCGAGGAGGTGCGGCGGACGACATCCTTTCCCACCTGCAGTTTCCCGAAGAAATACAGCGCCAGCGGCTTCTCGCGGCCGTTTACGAAGGCCACCGCCTCGTCCAGCGACTCATAGGTGCAGATCGGCAGGACCGGGCCGAAGATCTCCGTGGTCATCACGGGGGAATCGGGGGCCGGGTCGAGCACGACCGTGGGCTCGATGTAGCGCGTGGCGGGATCCATCCTGCCGCCGCGCACCGTCCCGGAGGCTTCCGGGCCGGAAATGTAGGACGCCACGCGCTCGAAAGCCTTGTCGTTAA
Source organism: uncultured Bacteroidales bacterium (assembly GCA_905234475.1). GTDB lineage: Bacteria > Bacteroidota > Bacteroidia > Bacteroidales > UBA932 > Cryptobacteroides. Next base: position 12,317 of record CAJOHX010000003.1, read on the forward strand.
CCAGGCGCACGAAGTGCTCGGTCTCCTGGGGATTCTCGCCCAGCAGGGCGTGGACCTGGCGGAAATATTCGTCCACGAAGGTGTCGCGTATCTTCTTGTCAATCAGTACGTAATCCGGCGCGATGCAGGTCTGTCCTGCGTTGAGGGCCTTGCCCCAGGCCAGGCGTCTGGCGGCCAGCTTGAGGTTGGCGCCGTCGGTGATGAAGCAGGGGCTCTTGCCGCCGAGCTCCAGCACCACGGGGGTCAGGTTCTTCGAGGCGGCTTCCATCACCTTGCGCCCGAGGGCCGGGCTGCCGGTGAAGAAGATGATGTCCCAGCGCAGGTCGAAGAGCTGCGCGTTGACTTCGCGGTTGCCCTGGACCACGGCGATGTAGCGGTCGTCGAAGGTGTAGCCGATCATTTCCCCGATCACGCGGGAGACGTTGGGTACGTAGGGCGAGGGTTTCAGGAGGGCCGTGCAGCCGGCGGAGATGGCGCCCACGAGCGGGTTGAGCAGCAACTGGACGGGATAGTTCCACGGGGCGACGATGAGGCTGCAGCCCAGCGGCTCCCGGACGATGCGGCTGCGGGAGGGCATCATCTGCATCGGGGTGCTCTTGCACGACTTGCGCGCCCAGCGCGACAGGTGCCGCAGGTGGTTCCGGATCTCGCCGGTCACGAGGCTGACTTCCGTCAGGAAGGCCTCCTGCTCGGATTTGTGCAGGTCGGTGCGGAGGGCCTCATAGAGGGGCTGCTCCCATTTCTGGATGGCGCCGAGCAGCTTGCGCAGCATTTCCTTGCGGAAACGGATGTCGCGGGTGGCGCCTGTGGCGTAGTATTCGTGCTGGAGCCGGTGCAGCTCCCGGATGCGTTCGGTGGGGGTGTTTGTCATCATTATCTTGTGGCGTGGGTGGTGTCGTGATGGGCCTGGCGGCCGGTGAAGTGGTTCATGACGGTGTAGAGGCCGCAGACGTCGCCGAAGACGAAGTCGAAGAGGCGCTGCGGGAAGATGCCTTGCATCAGGCGGATGAAGTGCTCGGAGAAGGGAATGCCCTTGTACCATTTGCCGCGCTCCAGTGCGCGGATGGCCTTGCGGGCGACGACTTCCGGGTCCTGGATCTTGAAGAAGGAGCGGATGCCGTCGAACATGCCGGTGTTGATGAAATACGGGGCGATGGTGGTGATGCCCACCGGGCTCTTGGCGCGGGTGAGCTCGATCCGGACGGACTCCGACCAGCCGATGGCAGCCCATTTGGATGCGCTGTAGAGGGCCATGCGCGGCAGGGCGAGCATACCGGCGGAGGAGGTTACGTTGCAGATGTGGCCGCGGCCGCGCGCCTGCATGTCTTTGAGGTAACGCAGGGCCACGAACATGGCGCCCTTGGTGTTGATGTCGATGGTGCGGATGATATCCTGGTCGGTCTGGTCGATGAAGTTGTGGTTGTTGGTCACGATGCCGGCGTTGTTGATGAGGATGTCCACCTCGCCGCAGGCGGCCTTCGCGGCCTGGTAGGCGGCTTCGACGGAGGCGGGGTCGGAGATGTCGGCGCGGAATCCGCACACGGATCCCTTTGCGGACAGTTCCTTGACGGTGGCGTCGATGGCCGTTTCGTTGATATCCCAGATGATGACCTGGCGGGCGCCTTTCTCGAGACAGATGCGCGCCATGATTTTGCCGATTCCGGAGCATGCCCCGGTGATCAGGACGGTGTTTCCTTGAATTTTCATGGCCGCAAAAATACACATCTTGCGCGTATGGGATGCCGAAATGTGGTGAAATCCGCCGCCTTTGTGGCGAAATGGCCTAAAACAGGGCGATTATTTTCGGGACGAAGACGATCAGTCCGACTGCGGCGGCCGCGAGGGCGCAGAGCAGGACGGCGGCTGCCGCCAGGTCCTTGACGTCGCGGATGCGGGAATCCTGTTCCGGCTGGACGACGTCTGCGAGCCGTTCGATGGCGGTGTTGAAGGTCTCGGCAGAGATGACCAGGCCGATGGCCAGGGCAACGCCGATCCATTCCGCGGTGGAAATCCGGAAGATGAATCCTGCGATGATCACCAGCACCGTGACGATGCAGTGGATGCGGGCGTTGGACTCTTCGCGGAGCATGTCCGCGATTCCGGAGAAGGCATACTGAAAACTGTCGCGAAGTTTTTTGGGGGTGATTTTTCCGTCCTTGCTGTTCATGTCAGTGGGTCAGGTAGTGGTCTTGGTGCAGGGCGCCCAGGTCCATCGCCTCGTAGAGGGCCTGGATGCGCCGGGTATCGGCATTGGCATCGTCGGTCAGCTCGACTTTCTGCCCGCGGCCGATGCGCTTGCGCTTCCAGTCGAAATAGCCCATGTACACGGGGACGCCGGTTTCCTTGGCAATGAGGTGGTAGCCGTTCTTCCAGCGGCGGACGGGCTTGCGGGTGCCTTCCGGGGCGAGGGCCAGGTGGAAGACTTCACTGGCGTTCATCTCGTGGATGAGGCTGCGGATCAGCGTGCCGGAGTTCGCCCGGTCCACGGGGAAAGCGCCCATGGCCCGCAGGAGCCAGCCCAGGGGCGGGAAGAACATTTCTTTCTTGACCATGAAGCGGGCATCCCCGCCGATGGATTTGTAGTACAGGTAGGCGATCAGGAAATCCCAGATGGAGGTATGCGGGACGCCGAGCATGATGCATTTCTTCTCTTCGGGCAGCCCTTCGACCACCGTCCATCCGAGTTTGCGCAGCGTCCAGCCGCAGAATTTACGCCATCCCATTATTCTATCGTTTGCAGTATTCCTTGAGGCCCTCGCCCAGGACGTGCAGGGCCTTCTCCAACTCCGGCACTTCGAGGACATAGGCGATGCGGGCGTGGTTGCGTCCGGCGCCCGGCGTCTTGTAGAACGAGGCGGCGGGGGTCACCATGGTGGTGGCGCCGTCCAGGGTGAAGTCGGTGAGCATCCAGCGGGCGAAGTCCTCCGCGTCGTCCACCGGCAGCTCCACGACGGTGTAGAAGGCGCCGTAGGGGGTAGGGGCGAACACGCCCGGCATCTCATTGAGCATCCGGACCGCGCAGTCGCGCCGGCGGATGTATTCCGCCTTGACTTCGTCGAAATAGGACTGCGGCGTGTCCAGGGCGCCGATGGCGGCGTACTGGCCGAGCACCGGCGGGCAGAGGCGGGACTGGGCGAATTTCAGGGCGGCGGCCATCACGTCCTTGTTGTGCGAGACGATGCAGCCGATGCGCGCGCCGCAGAGGTTGTAGCGCTTGGACACGGAGTCCGCGAGGATGACGTTCTGCTCGAGGCCGGGAATGTACATGGCGGAGTAGTGCGGCTCGTCGGTGTAGCAGAATTCGCGGTATACCTCGTCGGAGATGAGGAAGAGGTCGTGCCGGCGGCAGAAATCGCCGATGGCGAGCATCTCGTCGCGCGTGAAGAGCTTGCCCGAAGGGTTGCAGGGGTTGCTGATCAGCACGGCGCGGGTCTTCGGGGTCACGAGCTTCTCGAATTCGGAGATGTCGGGAATCTTGAAACCCTCGTGGATGTCAGTCGGGACGACCTTGAGGGTGATGTCGTTGAGGAACGCAAAGGTCTGGTAGTTGGTGTAGAAGGGCTCGACGACGATGATCTCCTCGCCGGGACCGGCGGCGATCTGCATGGCCACGGAGAAGGCCTCGCTGCCGGCCACGTCGACCAGCAGCTCGCTGACGTCGATGTCGATGCCGATCTTCTTGTAGTACTTGTCCACCATGCCCTGGCGGAGCTCCATCAGGCCGGCGGAATTGGTGTAGGAGAGGTGGTGCATCCCCTTGCATTTGCTGACGACGGCCTCGAAGGCGCAGTCGGGCGACTTGATATCCGGCGCGCCGACGTTGAGATGATATACGTGGATGCCCCGTGCCTTTGCGGCATCGGAGAGGGGGACCAGTTTACGAATGGCGGACGCAGGCATGGCCTGGGTCCGGGCGGAAATGTGCAGGGACATATTGCTGCTAAATTACTACTAACAAAAATTGTTTCTTGCAAAAGTACCTATTTAATTTCAGATAGACTATATTTGTTCGGAGAAAAAACAAGCAAAATGAGAAGAATTACCGCTATTGCCGCTGCGCTGCTGCTTTCCGCAGGCCTGCTGGCGGCCGCCCAGCCCGACAAGGTCGTCAAAAAGATTATCGAACTCGGCACGACGGACAACCGCACGATGGAGCACGAGGATTTCCTCGCCAACCGCATCGGCGGACGCCTCGTGGGCACCCACGAACTGGAAGACGCCGAGAAGTGGGTGGCCGGCCTGATGCGTTCCTGGGGCCTGGAGGTCCGCGTGCAGGAGGTGGGGGAGATCCAGGTCGGCTTCAGCCGCGGTCCCTGGTACGGCCGCAACCTGACGGACGGCACGCCGCTGCATTTCGGGACGCCGGCCTACACCGCCGGGACGAAGGGCCCGACGCGGGGACATGTGGTGATCGCTCCGAAGACGGAGCAGCAGTTCGAGCGGATGAAGGGGACGGCCAAAGGGGCCTGGGTGCTGCTGGACAGCCCCTCCCGCGGCCTGGCGCTGAGTTTCCGGGACTCGACGATGATTTCGAAACTGATCGACGCCGGGGCGCTGGGTTTCATCCAGGGAGGCGATCTGCCGCTGCAGATCCTCTACGACCGCGCCCACTGTTTCGACCTGACCATGGACACGCTCCCGACCGTCTGCGACATCAAGCTGGAGAAGGCGCAGTTCGACGCCATCTACAGCAAGGTGCAGGCCCGCGAGCGGGTGGAGCTGGAGTTTGATATCCGGAACCATTTCTTCGCCGGACCGGTCAAATACCACAACATCCTGGGCATCCTGCGCGGCAGCAAGTATCCCGACGAATACGTCATCAGCGGCGGCCACCTGGACGCCTATGACGGCGGCACGGGTGCGGTCGACGACGGCCAGGGCACCTGCGTGACCCTGGAATCGGCGCGCCTGCTCATGGCCGCCGGCGCCAGGCCCAAGCGCAGCATCATCTTTGCCATCTGGACGGCGGAGGAGTACGGGCTGCTGGGGTCGAAATATTTCGTGGAGAACAAGACCGTGCCCCTGGAGAAGATCTCCAATTATTTCAACCGCGACGGCGGTCCGGAAGTGGCTGTGTCCGTGACGGTTCCGCCTGCCATGTACGATGATTTCGCGCAGATCTGCGCGCCCCTGGCCGACGTCAATCCGGACTTCCCGTTCCAGGTGATCAAGCGTACGGCCGAGCCGGGGCCGCGGCCCACGAGCGCGGGTGGATCGGACCATGCCTATTTCGCGATGAACGGCGTGCCGACGGTGTCGCTGGGCCTGCGGGATGTCAAGGGCTACGGATTCAACTACCGCGATATCTGGCACACGGACAAGGATCTGTACAATCAGTGCATCCCGGAATACATGGAGCATTCCGCCCTGGTCAACGCCGTCGTGCTGTACGGTGTCGCCAACCTGGACCACCTGCTCTCGCGGGAAGGGCTCTACAAGGAATAAAGAAAAGGCTCGGGGTGACCGAGCCTTTTCTTTTTCGTCATTCCGGGCTTGACCCGGGATTTTTTTTATTTCTTGAAGAGCATCGGAGCCATCTCGTAGAGGCAGCGACGCCAGGTCAGGAATTCGTGGGCCGTGCCCTCGGAGACGTAGCCCTTGGCGTTGTAGCCGGCATCCTGCAGGGCCTTGGCGGCGTTGCGGATCATATCCGGGCCTTCCTTGCTGCCGCAGCCGATGAAGATGCCCTTCACGCCGGTACCCTTGACCTCGTCGGGGTTATAGGTGCCGCCGCTGAGCAGGCCGTACCAGCCGAACACCTCCGGACGGGCCAGGGTGATGTTGTGGGTCTCCATGCCGCCCATCGACAGGCCGGCCATGGCGCGGCTGTCCTTCTTGGCAATCGTGCGGAAGTGGCTGTCCACGAAGGGGATGAGCTCGTCGCAGAGGACGGTCTCGAAGTCCTTGTAGTTGAAGCCGCTCAGACCGGCGCCGCCCGGGCGGACGTCGTTGGTCATGCCGTAGGTCATCACGATGATGAACGGCTCGATCCTGCCTTCGGCGATCAGGTTGTCCATGATGAGGTTGGCGTGGCCCTGGTTCCACCAGGCGTACTCATTCTCGCCCCAGCCGTGCTGCAGGTAGAGGACAGGATATTTCTTCTTGTTCTTCTCGTACTGCGGCGGGGTGTAGACATAGGCTTTCTTGAGCATGTTGGTGCTCTTGGACCAGAACAGAATCTGCTCGACGTTGCCGTGCGGGACGTCGCGCTCCTCGTAGAAGGCCCTGTCGTGGGCCGGGATCTCGATGCCGCTCTCCTGACGGGTGGAGCCGTAGAAATTCTCCGTGCCGGGATCGTTGAACACGCCGCCGTCGATGGTGAGGTGGTAGTAGTGGAAGCCTTCGTCCATCGGGCCGTCGGTGGTGCCCATCCAGCTGCCGTCCTCAGCCTTGTGCAGGACAGTGCCGCCGGAGCCGCCCAGGCCGAGGCTGACGATCACGGACGTGGCCTTGGGGGCGATGATCTTGAAGCGGGCGTAGCCCTGGGAGTTCACCTGAGGGTACTCCTGGCCGGGCTGGTTGAGTTCGGACGGCTTGAAGTCCTCGATGACCACGGTGTTGTCCATCTTCGGGTCGAAGCCCTTGACGGCGTTGTAGGCCTGCTTGGGCTTGTAGTTCTCGTCGAACAGGAGCGGGTAGTTGCGCACGCCCAGCCAGGAATCCCTGTCGCAGACATTCCAGAAGGTCACGCAGTCGATCACGTCCTTGTGCTTGCGGAGGACCTTGAAGAGCTGCACGTACTGGTCCTGCTGCAGGGTTTTCTCCCAGTCGGAGACTGTGGCCTGGCCCTGGTTGAAGCGAAGGCCGCCGCCCATGTCCTCGTTGATGCGGATGTCCAGCTCGGTGAGGTGGATGTGCTTGACAACCGTGGAATACAGATTGATGGCGTCGTCCACTTCCTTCATCGACGGGCCGTAGACGTTGTAGTGCGCCTGCATGCCGATGCCGTCCACCGGCACGCCGGCGTCCTTCATGCGCTTGACGAGGTTGTAGATGCGCTGGCTCTTGGCCGGCTCCGCATCGTTGTAGTCGTTGTAGAAGAGCAGGGCGGTCGGGTCGGCCTCATGGGCGTACTCGAAGGCCTTGTAGATGAACTCCTCGCCGGCGATCTTGTACATCGGGGAGTCGCGGAGCTCGGGACGGCCCGGGTACACGGGGCTGTCGGCGACGGCCTCATTGACCACGTCCCAGCAGTAGACGACATCCTTGTAGCGGTTCACGATGGCCTGGATGTGGTGCTTCATGTTGGCGTAGAACTCCTCCTTGGACAGGAGGTTGCCTTTCTCGTCCTGGTACATCCAGGTGCCGATCTGGCTGTGCCACATGAGGGTGTGGCCGCGCATCTTGATGCCGTTCTGGCGGCAGAAGTCGGCGATGCGGTCGGCATCCTCCCAGTTGAACTCGCCCTTGCGGGGCTCGGTCGGCTGGGGCTTCATGGCGTTCTCGGCCGTGATGCTGTTGAATTCGCGGAGGATGACCTTGATCTGGTCGGGCTCCTGCACGTTGCGGTTGTTCACGGCCACGCCGATCTTGAAGTAATCCTTGTAGGCGTCCTTCAGGCCGTCCGTGGGCTCGGGAATGGGCCTGGGACCGAACTGGGCCCAGGTCGGGACGGCGCCCAGCGAGAGGGCGCACATCAGAGCAATGAGTACTTTCTTCATTATTTGAGGAATTGGTTGTGTTGTGTTAATGGACCGAATATAGTCAATTCCATCCACATTCCCAACCCTCCCCGGAGGCGGAATCGGCGATAGACCGAAAATTGATAATAAATGAGAAAATGATATAAGAATGACGAAAAATAAAACAGCAGCGAAACCAAAAGGTTTGCTGCTGTTCTGCGGTGCGGACGAGGCTCGAGCCCGCCTGGCGGCGGGCAGTTTGCGCCATCCATGACCCCTCAGTCCTCCCTTCGGTCGGCCAGCTCCCCTATGACAGGGGAGCATCGCTCACGCATGCCTGCCCACAGACAATGATACAAATAATGATTTTTTTGGAGGAGAATCTTGCGGTTTTCTAAATTATAGTTATCTTTGCAACCGCATTCAAAACTGGTGTGGTAGTTCAGTCTGGTTAGAATGCCGGCCTGTCACGCCGGAGGTCGCGAGTTCGAGCCTCGTCCGCACCGCAAGGAGCCTGTCGCAAGACAAGCTCCTTTTTTTTGTGTTCTGCAGAAAAACCCTTATCTTTGTTCGATTTACACGCGCATGCGAGAAAAAATGAAACACCATATGAAGAGATTCGGATTGCTTTTGACCGCCCTGCTGTTGGGCTTCTCCCTGAGCCTTCAGGCCCAGATGACCGACGACCAGGTGGTCAGTTATGTCAAGTCGGCACTTGCTGCCGGCAAAAGCCAGGACCAGATCGGGAAAGAGTTGCTTGCCCGTGGCGTCACGCGCGAACAGGCTGAGCGGATCAAGTCGGTTTATGAGTCGCAGCAGACTTCCGGAGAGAATGTTACGGCGCAGGCCCTGTCTCACGGTTCCATTGCCCGGGATTCCCGTGCAGAAGCCATGCAGGTCGGCGACGGCGCCATGGATGAACTCGCCGCGGAAGCGGCTGATCCGGATCGCGGCGGATCTGGCCGGCAGATTTACGGTCACGATTTCTTTAACGGCCGGACGTTGACGTTTGAACCCAATGAGAATGCCGCCACCCCGCAGGATTACCGTCTGGGCCCCGGCGATCAGCTGATCATTGAGATCTGGGGCTACAGCGAAGGGACTTACACGCAGGTCATCTCCCCGGAAGGCCGGATCAACATCAGCCAGATCGGCCCCATCCAGCTCAGCGGACTGACCATCAAGGCGGCGACCGACAAGATCAGGAAGGCATTGGTCTCCAAATATGCCAGTATTGGCGGCAGCAAACCGAATACTTCCGTCAGCGTCACCCTGGGCCAGATCCGTTCCATCCAGGTCAACGTGATGGGTGAAGTGCGGACGCCCGGGACCTATCGCCTTTCGTCTTTCTCGACCGTTTTCCATGCGCTATACCGTGCCGGCGGGGTCCGCTCCACCGGATCGCTGCGTGCCATCAAGGTGATGCGGGGCGGAGAGGAGATTGCGAACGTGGATGTGTATGAATACTTGATGGAAGGCAAGTCTGAGACGGATATCGCCCTGCAGGAAGGGGATATCGTGATGGTCCCGCCCTATGTCAACATCGCTACGGTTGGCGGCAATGTCAAGCGCCCGATGTCGTATGAACTGCTTGGCGGAGAGACGCTTGCGACCTTGTTGGAGTATGCCGGCGGCTTTACGAGCGATGCCTATTCCGATGATTTCCGCCTGATTCGCGAAAAGGGGCCGGAGCGTCGGATTTTCACCGTCAGGGCTTCGGAGGCCGGATTGTTCCAGATGGAGGACGGAGACTATGTGTCCGTCGGATCGAATCTGGACCGGTATTCCAACCGGGTTGAAATCCGCGGTTATGTGTTCCGTCCCGGCATGTTCGAGCTGGGGAAGGACATCGCGACGGTGCGCCAGCTGATCGCCGGTGCCGGCGGTCTCAAGGAAGATGCTTTCACCGGGCGGGCCGTTGTCGTCCGGGAGAAGCCGGATCTCAGCCTGGAGACGCTTTCGTTCGACCTGGCGGCCGTCCTGGCCGGGCAGGCCGATGATATCCTGCTGCGCAAGAACGATATTGTCGTGATTTCGGGCATCTACGAGCTTCAGGACCGTGGGACGCTGACCATCAACGGTCAGGTTGTCAGCCCCGGGATCTTCCCGTATTCCGACAATACGACCATTGAGGACCTGATCCTGCAGGCCGGCGGTTTGCTGGAAGGGGCGTCGCTCTCCCGCGTGGATGTGGCGCGCCGCCTGATTGATCCTTACAGCAAGATGCCGTCCGACACCATTGGCCAGACTTTCTCTTTTGAGATTAAGGACGGCCTGGCCGTGGGCGGTGATGATTTCATCCTGCAGCCCTACGACGTGGTGTCTGTCCGCCGCAGTCCCAGTTCCAGGACGCAGGAATTCGTAACCATCACAGGAGAAGTCGCTTTCCCGGGCGAGTATGTGCTGCTGAGTGTCGGAGAGCGTGTCTCAGAATTGGTGAAGCGCGCCGGCGGGGCGACCAACCACGCTTTCCTTCATGGGGCCACGTTGACCCGCCAGATGACTGAGGAGGAACGTAGAATCCAAACGGCCAAGATGGAAATGGCGCTGGGTGGCTCCATCCGGGATACCCTGGATGTAAGTCAGATTTATGTGGGTGATACGTATTCCGTCGGTATTGAACTGGACAAGGCCGTCGCCCGCCCGGGCTCCAATTACGACATAATCCTGCGCGCGGGTGACCGGCTCTTTGTGCCCGAAGAACTCAGCACGGTGCGCATCAGCGGCGCCGTGATGTACCCGAATACGACGATTTTCGTGCCGGGCAAGGGAATGGATTACTATATCAATGCTGCCGGCGGTTATGGCTTCCGGGCCCGTCGCAGCAAAGCATATATCGTGTACATGAATGGCCAGGTGCAACGCGCGGGCTCCACGGGCGCCAAGATTGAGCCGGGCTGCGAGATCATCGTGCCGCAGCGTCCCGAACGGAAGGGAATGTCTACAGGCGAGATCCTTGGAATCAGCTCTTCGGCGACATCGCTTGCTACCGTGATGATTACCTTGATCAACCTGTTTGCCAAAAAGTAGTTTATGGCTAAATAATTGACTGGATGGAAGAGACTAAGAATACCGAACCCCAGTACAGGGAAGAAGAATACGACGAGATCGATATCATGGAGCTGCTCCGCAAGCTCTTCAAGGATTGGAAACTGATCCTGAAGTGGTGCGGCGTCGCCGCCGTGGTCGGCCTGGTGATCGCTTTCAGCATTCCGAAGGAGTATACTGTCAATTCTACCCTGGCGCCGGAAGTGGTGTCCCGTTCCGGTGGCGGCAACCTGAGCTCGCTGGCCAGCCTGGCTGGCATCAACCTCAGTTCGATGAGCACGGCGGACGCCGTCTATCCGGACCTGTATCCTGACATCATCTCATCCACGCCTTTCGTGGTGGAGCTTTTTCCCGTACAGGTGGACTTCAAGTACAAGAAGGAGGCGATGTCCTCGGACTTGTACACCTATCTGAAAGAATACACGCGGGGCCCCTGGTGGGGCAAGGTGATGCAGTTCCCGTTCAAGGCCCTGGGCTGGTTCATGGGGCTGTTCCGCGAGAAGGAAGAGGGGGTGGAAGGATATGCTTCCCTGAACCCTTCCGAACTGACCCAGGAGCAGGAGGATATTGCCAAGGCCATCCGCGAGAGCGTCTCGCTTGCCGTGGACAAGAAGACCTCGGTGATCTCGCTGACCGTCACGGCCCAGGATCCCAAGGTGGCTGCAAGGATTTCCGAGGAGGTCATTGCCCGCCTGCAGACCTATGTGACTAACTACCGTACGGAGAAGTCCCGTCAGGACCTGGAGTACTACGAGAAGCTGTATGACGAGTCGCGGGAGGCATACTTCGCATCGCAGCAGCGCTATGCCAGCTATGTGGACCGCAACCAGGGCGTTGTCCTGCAGCGTGTCCGTACCGAGCAGGAGCGCCTGCAGAACGAGATGAACCTCAACTACCAGCTCTACAACGCCTGCGCCCAGCAGCTCCAGACCGCCAAGGCCAAGGTGCAGCAGGAGACCCCGGTCTTCACGATCATCAATCCGCCGCAGGTACCGCTCAAGCGCAGCAAGCCCTCCAAGCCGACCATCCTGCTAGCCAGTATCTTCCTTGGTGCCATGATCGCCGCCGTATGGATTCTTTGGGGCCGGGATATCATTGCAGGCTTCAAGAAGAAGGACGAAGACGCCGTTGAGGCCGAGACCGCACCGGACCGGGAATAAGTGGAAGAATACATCGAGATCAAGGGTGCCAGGGTCAACAATCTCAAAAACTTGACCCTGCGGATTCCCCGCGGGAAGTTCGTGGTGATCACGGGCATTTCCGGATCGGGGAAATCTTCGCTTGCCTTTGATACGCTCTATGCCGAAGGGCAGCGCCGCTTCTCGGAGAGTCTGTCCTCCTATGCGCGCCAGTTCCTGGGGCGCATGACCAAGCCCGACGTGGACGGCATCGACGGCGTCCCGCCGGCCATTGCCATCGAGCAGAAGGTCAATATCCGCAACCCCCGCTCCACGGTCGCCACGACGACCGAGATCTATGATTTCCTGCGCCTGCTGTACGCCCGGATCGGGCGGACGGTTTCCCCCGTGTCGGGGGAGGAAGTCCGACGGGACAGCGTCCAGGACGTGATGGATGTGCTCGATGCCGGCAGCGGGACCTGGTATGTCCTCTCGGATCTGGGGTGGAGCGCCCGGCAGGACCGGGTGGAGCTGCTGCTCCAGCTCAAGGAGGACGGCTACAACCGCCTCTATGCCGGCGGTGAGGCGCTCAAGATTGATGACGTACTCCAGAAGGGCCCGGACACGCTGCCGGAGGCCTGGCTGCTCGTGGACCGTGTCCGCCGGGGCGGCCGGATGGATGAAGACACCCGTACGCGCCTGCTCTCTTCGGTTTCCGACGCCTTCAGCCGGGGCGACGGCCGCATGGCGCTTGCGGACGCGGATGGGGGCCTGCGGCCCTTCTGCAGCCGTTTTGAACGGGACGGGATCACCTTCCGCATCCCGGACGAGTACCTGTTCAGCTTCAATTCGCCGCTGGGCGCCTGCCCGACCTGCGGCGGTCTCGGCAAGGTCATCGGCATCAGCGAGGACCTGGTGGTCCCCGACAAGACCAAGAGCCTGTACGACGGGGCGATCGCCTGCTGGCGCGGGGACAAGATGGGCTGGTTCCGGGATCAGCTCATCCGGGTGGCTGACCGCTACGGCATCCCCATTTTCGAGCCCTACTGCAACCTTTCCCGCGAGGTCAGGGATCTGATCTGGAACCAGAAATACGTGGAAGGGGACGACACTTCGTTCGTGGGCATCAACGACTTCTTCTCCTGGGTGGAGACCCAGCGCTACAAGATTCAGTTCAAGTTCATGCTCAGCCGCTTCAGCGGCCGGGCCACCTGTCCGGCCTGCGGCGGCAGCCGCCTGCGCCGGGAAGCCCTCTGGGTCAAGGTCGGCGGCAAGAGCATCCACGAGGTGCTGATGATGAACGCCGGTGCGGCCCTGGACTTTTTCACGAACCTGGCGCTCACGCCCACAGAGCGGAGCATCGCCGCGGAGCCGCTCGCCGAGATCGTCTCCCGCCTGCAGTGCATCCTGGACGTGGGACTGGGCTATCTGACGCTGGACCGTGCGTGCAACACCCTGTCCGGCGGCGAGAGCCAGCGCATCAACCTCGTTACGGCGCTCGGCTCCAGCCTGGTGGGCTCGATGTACATCCTGGACGAGCCGAGCATCGGCCTGCACCCGCGCGACACCGAGCGCCTGATCGGCGTGCTGCGCCGGCTGCGCGACATCGGCAACACGGTGATCGTCGTCGAGCATGACGAGGAGATCATCCGGGCGGCCGACCTGCTGATCGACATGGGGCCGCTGGCCGGCGTGCACGGCGGGGAAGTGGTGTATGAAGGAACGGCCGCGCAGGCCGGACCGAAGGATATCGCCAAGTCGCTGACGCTGCAGTATCTGAATGGCCAGAAACTCCGCTATCAGCGCGAGAAGCGCCCCTGGCAGTACAGCATTACCGTTGAGGGCGCCATGGAGCACAATCTCAAGGATATCAACGTCCGTTTTCCGCTCGGGGTGCTGACGGTCGTGACCGGCGTGTCCGGTTCCGGCAAATCCTCGCTGGTGGGAGACATCCTCTATCCGGCCCTATACCGCCGCATCAACGACGCCGGCGACCTGCCCGGCACGCACCGCGGCCTGTCTGGCAACCTGGACCGCGTCACGCGGGTGGAATACGTGGACCAGAATCCCATCGGGCGTTCTTCGCGCTCGAATGCCGTGACCTACCTCAAGGCCTATGACGGCATCCGCAAACTGATGGCGCAGCAGCAGGCGGCCAAGATCGCCGGCTTCAACGCCAATTATTTTTCTTTCAATACCGAAGGCGGACGCTGCCCGGAGTGCCAGGGCGAGGGCGTGGTCCGGATCGGGATGCAGTTCATGGCCGATGTGGAGATGGTCTGCGAAGAGTGCGGCGGCAAGCGCTTCAAGCCCGAGGTGCTGGAGATCCGCTATCGCGGCAAGAACATCGACGACATCCTGGACATGAGCGTGGACGATGCGGTGGCGTTCTTCGCCACGGGCGCCGAGGATGAGGCGCAGCGCGTCGCGGAACTGCTCCGTCCCCTGCAGGAGGTCGGCCTGGGCTACATCAAGCTGGGCCAGAGCAGCTCGACCCTGTCGGGCGGCGAGAGCCAGCGCATCAAGCTGGCGTATTTCCTGTCGCTGAGCCGGACCAAGGGCAAGTCCGAGCGCATCCTTTTCATCTTCGACGAGCCGACCACCGGCCTGCATTTCTTCGATGTGGAGAAGCTCCTCCAGTCCTTCGACGCCCTGCTGGCGGCGGGCCATTCCCTGGTGGTGGTGGAACACAACCTCGACGTCATCCGCGCGGCGGACTGGGTCATCGACCTGGGCCCGGACGCGGGAGACGCGGGCGGACAGGTCGTCTTCGCCGGCACGCCCGAGGAAATGGCCGCGCGGGGCGGCACGGTCACCGCACAATACCTTTAGAGATATGGACGTCGTCATTACTTTCGTGGACGGGAACGACCCGCAGTGGCGCGAAGACTTCCGGCGGGTGCTGGATGTCCCGGCGCTGGAGAAGCGCTATCGCGACTGGGGCCTGCTGCGCTTCCTGCTCCGGGGGATCGAAACCCACCTGCCTTTCGTCCGGAAGGTCTTCCTGGTCGTCGCCCGCGACAGCCAGGTGCCGGCCTGGGTGGACCGCAGGCATGTGAATGTGGTGCTGCACGAACAGATTATCCCGGTGGAGTATCTTCCCACCTTCAACAGCTGCACGATCGAGATGTTCCTGCACCGGATCCCGGACCTGGAGGAACGCTTCCTGTATTTCAACGACGACATGTTCCCGATGATGGACTGCACCGAGGAGGACTTCTTCCCGGAGGGACATCCCGCCATCGGCTTTGCCAGCTGCCGCTGGTCCCGTTCGCTGTTCAAGCGACAGTGCCTGAATTCCGACCGGCTGGCGCGCCGGGCGGCCGGCGTTGAGGCGGGCCGCGACTTCCTCCGCCCGGAGCACATCTGCTCCCCGATGCTGAAGAGCGCCTGCGAGGCGGCCTTTGCCGCAGTGGAGCCGGAGATCCTTGCCTCCCTGTCGCCCCTTCGGGAGAAGAAAAACATCAACCAGTATTTCTTCCTGGACTATCAGCTGTTCACCGGAATGGCCATCGACCGGCGTATCCCCAAGCGCCATTTCTCGCTGGCGGCCGCCGCCACGAACCGGATCTGCTCCTTCCTGGAGCTGCCGGACCGCCAGATGGTGTGCATCAACGACGTGAAGATGAGCTCGGACCGTTTCCAGACCGTCCGGAAGCGGCTCCATTTCGCATTCGAGCGCCATTTCCCCCGGCGCTCCCGTTTCGAATTATAGGCTTCTACCGTATGGTATAGGTATAACTGTCCGGTCCGTCAACGGTCAGCTCCACCTCCTTGCTGCAGCCGCGCGGCAGGGGCGGGAGCGGCACGTCGAAGGAGCAGAGCTCCCCTTCGATCCGGCACTCGAATTCGAGGGTGGGGCGGGGGACGCCGAGGATCTCCTCCGGGGTGTCGTTGGGATAGCACCAGAGGCTGATACCCGGCTCCTGCGGGAAGAAACCGACATCGCAGGGGAGCGCGGTCCACGCTCCCGCGTCGAGCAGCTCGGCGGGCCGGAAATCCTTCTCGCGCAGGATCTCGGCATTGTCCGGCAGGTCGCGCAGGCGAACGCGGGGCTCCTCGAGCAGCTCGTACCCGTCCATGGTATTGGTGACCGACCTGAGCGTGATGCAGCACAGCAGGCCCGTCAGGTTGAGTTCTCCGGCCTGTCCGGCGGTCGTCGCGGAGGCGCCGAGGACCGGGCAGGCGGGATCGTCGTCGGCGAAAGCGAAGGTGAGTTTCTGCATGGCGTCGTAGCGGCCCAGGGCAGCAAGGTTGAAGCGGCGGGGGCTGTTGGCGATGCCCACGAGAATCTTCTCCCCGGCCGTGGTCGGGAAGGACAGGCTGTCCGGCAGCCGGTCGTAGAGCAGGTGCTTCTCCAGCGGCTGCGTCCCGCCGGTGTCATAGACAAAGAGGTCCAGCGTGTGCACTGGACAGGCGCCTGCGTACAGGCGTACGCTGGTGAGCACCGAGTCCACGGCCACCGGCGGAGGTGCAGCCTCCTCTGTAGGGGGCTGCACCTCTGCGGGCGGCTTCTGGCAGGAAACCGGGAGGGCGGCCAGCGGGATGATAAGCAAACAATAACACAATGAAAGAACTGACCCCGCACCCTGCAGAGTGACAGGGCGCTGCGAAAGGTCGGGTGAGCGCTTGGGATGCCGCCGGCTCCCGGATTTCCATTTCTTTTCCATGGGAGCAAATGTATGCGGCGGCCCCCAAACTTCCAAGGACCTGAAAAAAACGTAAGGGGGTAATTGTTGTTTTAATGCGTTTTACCTGAATCCATAAAAATTTCGAGCTGCATTTCGCAGCTCGAAACAGATTCCGGGTCAAGCCCGGAATGACGAAACAACAGGCCCAAAACTCTAGACTAACCTCCGAAGTTGTCGTAAAGGACGTTCTCCGGCGGGACGCCGAGCGAATCCAGCAGGGCGTTGACGGAGGAAACCATCATCGGCGGACCGCACATGAAGTACTTGATGTCCTCGGGGGTCTCGTGGTTCTTGAGATAGGTCTCGTTCATCACGTTGTGCACGAAGCCCGGGGTGTACTTGACACCGGCGGCGTCCGCCGCGGGGTCGGGACGGTCGAGGGCCAGGTAGAACTTGAAGTTCGGGAACTCCTTCTCAATCTGCGCGAAATCCTCCAGGTAGAAGGCTTCCACGAGGGCGCGGGCGCCATAGAAGAAGCTGACCTTGCGGGTCGTCTTCATGGTGCGGAAGAGCTCCATGATGTGGCTGCGGAGCGGGGCCATGCCGGCGCCGCCGCCCACGAAGATGTATTCCAGGTCGTCCGGATCGTCCTTCGGGAGGAGGAACTCGCCGTAGGGGCCGCTGATCATCACCTTGTCGCCCGGCTTGCGGGAGAAGACATAGGTGGAGGCGATGCCCGGCGGCACGCCCGGGACGAACTTGAAGACGCCCTTGGGCTGGGTGCGGTCGAACGGCGGGGTCGCGATGCGCACGTTGAGCTTGATGATGCCCTTCTCGCCCGGATAGGAAGCCATGGAATAGGCCCGGATTGTGGGGACGGTGTTCTTGAACTTGAGGCCGGTGATGCCGTATTTGTCCCAGTCGCCCTTGTAGATGTCGGCTACGCCCATGTCGGAGAAGTCGGCCTCGTAGGCGGGAATGTCGATCTGGATGTATTCGCCGCTCTTGAATTCGAGGTTCTCGCCCTCGGGGAGACGGACGGTGAATTCCTTGATGAAGGTCGCGACGTTGTCGTTGGAGATGACCTCGCACTCAAGTTTCTTTACGGACAGGGCGGACTCGGCCACCTGGATCTTGAGGTTGTCCTTGACCTTGACCTGGCAGCCCAGGCGCCAGCCTTCCTTGATCTGCTTGCGGTTGAAGAAGCCGGTCTCGGTGGGGAGGATCTCGCCGCCGCCCTCGAGCACCTGCACCTTGCACTGGCCGCAGTTGGCCTTGCCGCCGCAGGCGGAGGGGAGGAAGATCTTCTGGCCGGCGAGCGTGTTCATGAGCGAGTCGCCGGGGGTGACGTCGAGCGTTTTCTTGCCGCCGTTGATATCAATCTGGATCGTGCCCTTGGGCGTGATCTTGTCCTTGACAAAGAGCAGCAGGGCGACCAGGACCAGCGTCACGAGGACGATGATGGCGATGGATGCAATGATTGTCTGAGTCATGGCCGCTTACAGTTGAATGCCCATAAAGATCATGAACGCCATGCCCATCAGGCCCACCGTGATGAAGGTGATGCCGATGCCCTTGAGGGGCGCGGGGACGTTGCTGTAGGAAAGCTTCTCGCGGATGGCGGCGAGGCAGACGATGGCCAGGTACCAGCCGATGCCGGAGCCGAGCGCATAGACGACGGACTCGCCGAGGCCCGTGAAGTCACGCTGCTGCATGAACAGCGAACCGCCCAGGATGGCGCAGTTGACCGCAATCAGCGGCAGGAAGATGCCGAGCGAGGAGTACAGCGAGGGGAGATACTTCTCCACGATCATCTCGACGAGCTGCACGAAGGCGGCGATCACCGCGATGAAGATGATGAAGCTGAGGAAGCTCAGGTCCACTTCCGCGAACTTGGGGGAGAGCCACTTGAGCGCGCCCGGCTGGAGCACGTAGGTGTTCAGGGCCCAGTTGATGGGGAGCGTGAACAGGAGCACGAAGATCACCGCGAGGCCCAGGCCGTTGGCTGTCTTCACGTTCTTCGATACCGCCAGGTAGGAACACATACCCAGGAAGTATGCGAAGATCATGTTGTCAACGAAGATTGACTTGACGAATAAGCTGATGTATTCCATAGGGCTTCGCGATTATTTCTCCTGAAGGTCCTTGTCACATGCGCGCTGCACCCAGATGATGCATCCGAGCAGGATCAGCGCGAACGGCGGCAGGATCACGAGGTTGTTGGGAATGTAGCCGGCGGGCAGGACCCGCAGGCCGAACAGGGTGCCGCTTCCGAGCAGTTCGCGGAAGAAGGCGACGATCAGCAGGATCATGCCGTAGCCCACGCCGTTGGCGAGGCCGTCCAGCAGCGAGGGAATGGGCTTGTTGCCGAGGGCGAACGCCTCGATGCGTCCCATCACGATGCAGTTTGTGATGATCAGGCCGATGTAAACGCTCAGCTGCTTGTCGATGGCGTAGGTGGCTTCGAAACTCTTGAGGATCTGGTCCACCAGGATGACCATCATGGCCACGACCACCAGCTGCACGATGATGCGCACGCGGCCGGGGATGGTGTTGCGGAGCAGCGAAAGGATGAGGCTGGAGATGCCGGTGACCACAATCACGGAGAGGGCCATGACCAGCGCGCCCTTCAGGGTCACGGTGACCGCCAGCGAAGAGCAGATGCCCAGCACCAGGACGGTGATCGGGTTCCCCTTGAAGATGGGGTTCAGGATGGTTTCTTTCAGTTTTGCGTTCATGGCTTATTCCTCCGATTTGGTGAAGTATTTGGCGTAGGCGCCCAGCCAGGTGTCGATGGCGGCATCCAGGCCCTGCGAGGTCATGGTCGCGCCGGAGATGGCGTCGATCTTGTTGTCCTTCAGGGATTTGCCGTCCTCGCCCACGGGAGCGCCGCCCTTGACGATTTCAAAGACGTTCGCCGAGCTGAAGTCGGCCTGCTCGCCGATGAACTGCTGCTGGAAGGCCGGGTCGTCCTTGATCCTGGATCCCAGGCCGGCCGTCTCGCTCTCATGGTCGAAGTAGGCGCCGCTGATGGTCGCGGTGCCGGTCTCGAAGGCGAGGTAGCCCCAGATGGGACCCCACAGGCCGGCGCCGTAGACGGGCACCACCGTGTTGCCGTTCCTGAAGATGAATACGGGCAGCTCGGCTTCGCCGGTCTGGTTGGTGCCGCCCTTGATGTTGTAGTTCTGGCGCTTGAGCTCCTTCGGGCCGTAGACCTCGATGCCTTCGAGTTCCCGGACCACGTTGCCCTGCATGTCGATGACCAGGGCCTTCTCGATCTCCTGCGCGTACTTCTCCAGCTTGGCCGTGTTGCCGAGCTTGTCCAGCTCGGCCTTGGTGCCGTACTGTGCCGCCGTGAGCATCTGGGAGATGGTCTCCGCCTTCTCGTTGGCGTCCTGCTTGCCCTTGAGGCTCTGGGACACGAAGGCCAGGAGCGCCGCCACGACCACCACGATGACGGTGGTGTAGATGACCGTATAAATATTGCTGTTGGTATTCATAGGGCTAGGCGGTTTTGAGTTTCTTTGCCTTGCGGGACAGATGCACGCTGATCACGCAGTGGTCGATCAGCGGGGCGAACATGTTGCACAGCAGGATGGCCAGCATCATGCCTTCCGCATAGCCCGGGTTGAAGAAGCGGACCAGGATGCAGAGGGCGCCGATGAGGAAGCCGTAGATCCATTTGCCGCACTCGGTCTGGGCGGAGGTCACCGGGTCGGTGGCCATGAAGACGATACCGAAGGCGAAGCCGCCGTAGAGCAGCTGCATGTAGCAGGGGACCGTGGTGATGCCCGCCAGATCGCCGATGCCGCCCACGAAGAGCACGCCCAGCACGCCGGCGGCCATGATTTTCCAGCTGGCGATGCCCGTAAACAGGAGAATGGCCGCGCCGAGCAGGATGGCGATCACGGACGTCTCGCCCACAGAGCCCGGGACCGTGCCGATGAACAGGTCCCAGAAGCCGGTCCCGTATTGCGCGGATGCGCCGTCCGGGGCGAGGGGCGTGGCGCCGGTGAAGCCGTCCACAAGCTGCTCAGTGGGCTTGTAGTGGATCCAGCAGTTGGATCCGGACATGTAGTTCGGATAGGAGAAGAAGAGGAAGGCGCGGGCGAGGATCGCCGGGTTGAAGATGTTCATGCCCGTGCCGCCGAAGATCTCCTTGCCGAAGATGACCGCGAACACGACGGCGAGCGCGAGCATCCACAGGGGGATGTCCACCGGGACAATCAGGGGGATGAAGAAGCCCGACACGAGGTAGCCCTCGCTCACTTCCTCGCCGCGGATCTGGCTGGAGGCGAATTCGATGCCCAGGCCCACGATGTAGGAGACGAGGTACAGGGGCAGGACACGCAGGAATCCGTACCACCAGTTGCCGAGGATGTTGAGGCGGAGGTCGCCCACCGCCAGGCCGTGCTGATAGCCGACGTTCCACATGCCGAAGAGGGCTGCGGGCGCGGCGGCGATCACCACGATGATGAGGAGGCGCTTGAGGTCGATGGCGTCGCGCACGTGAGACCCCTTCCGGGTAACGGTCCCCGGCACGTGCAGGAATGACTCAAAAGCGTCGATCGTGGAGTGCAGCCAGTAGAATTTGCCGCCTTTTTCGAAAATCTTGTTCATACTTTTAAGCCATTTCCTTGAGCATCAGGTTGATGCCCTGTTCGATCATGTCCTGGATGTTGTTCTTGCTCGGATCCACGAACTCGCAGGTGGCGAGGTCTTCGGGGAGCACTTCGTAGATGCCGAACTTCTCCATCTTCTCGATTTCGCCCGCCAGGCAGGCCTTGGCGAGATAGACGGGATAGATGTCCATGGGTAGCACCTTGGCGTAGTAGCCGTCGTTCATCAGGAACGGGCGCGGTCCGCCGTGGAGGTTGGTGTCCATCGCGTATTTCTTCTTCGGCAGGAGCCGGGAGAAATAGCTGCGGTCGGTGCTGAACTGGTTGAAGCGGAAGGGACGGATCCACCCGAGCAGCTCCTTGTCAGTGCCTTCGCGAAGGAGGGTGATCTGGTTGTCAAAGAAGCCCAGATAGCCTCCGGTGCCTACGGTCTTGCCGCTGAGGATGTCTCCGCTGACCACGCGCAGCTCTTCGGCGGGGGTGTTGCCGATGAATCCGGCGATTTCGCTCATCGGCATGCCCGGGAGGGCGTCGACGTAGGCGGGCTCAATGGCCATCGGGCCGGCGACGGCAACCTTGCGGCGGATGTCGTAGCGGCCGGTGGTGAAGAGCCTGCCGATGGCAATCAGCCCGGCAGGGGAGACGGTCCAGACGGTGTCGTCCTTGCGGATCGGGGCGATGTGGCTGATCTGCACGCCGACATTGCCCGCAGGGTGCTTGCCCGCGAAGCGGTGCAGTTCCGCCCCGCGGATCCTGGCGAACGGGGAGTCAGCGTCGTTCGCGTCCAGTGCGAGGTGGACCTTGCCGTCCGTGAGCTTGGCGAGGGCGTCCACGCCGGCCTGGGCGGCAGGCAGTTCGCTGCCGAAACAGAAACGGCTGTCCGGGGCGAGCGGCGCGGTGCTGAAGGTGGAGATGAAGATGTCGCGCGGGCGAAGGGCCGGGTCGGCGACGATGCCGTAGGGGCGCTGGACCAGGAAGGGCCACAGGCCGCTCTGGAGCAGGGCCTCCCGGACCTGGCCGGCATCCAGTGCGGAAGCCTCCCGGACACCGAAGTCGACGCACGCCTGGCGCCCGTCCGCCTCGACGAGGACGGCGAGCAGCTTGCGCTTGTCGCCCCGGACGATCGCCTTGACCGTGCCGCTGACCGGCGAGGCCAGCAGGATGTCGGGGTTCTTCTTGTCCGCCATGACGGGAGAGCCGCAGAGTACGGAATCACCCTCCTTGACGAGCAGTCTCGGAAGGAATCCCTTGAAGTCCGTCGGCTGGACGGCCACGATGCCCGGCGCGATCGTCTTGGAGACACGGAGCTCCGCTTCACCCGAGACCGGGATGTTAAGCCCCTTTTTCAAAACGATGGTTTTAGACATGTATAAAATGTTATATAATATTTCGGAAATTCCTTTCGCGAAGTTAGTCTTTTTTTTTGTATTTTCGCCTCGCTATGGAAGAGAATGTGAACTTGATTCTGGAGGAGTTGAACGACGAGCAGCGGCGGGCTGTGTGTTGTGTGGACGGGCCCGTGCTGATCGTTGCCGGAGCGGGATCCGGCAAGACCCGTGTTCTGACCAGCCGGGTGGCTTATATCCTTGCCTTGCAGGAAGATGCACGCGTTCTTGCCCTGACTTTTACCAAGAAGGCAGCCGGCGAGATGAAGGAGCGCATCGCCGCAATGGTGGGAGGCTACAGGCTGCGCCGGGTGGTGATGGGGACCTTCCATGCCGTGTTCGTGCGCTTCCTTCGCGAGTATGCGGGGCAGCTGGGCTATCCCGAGCATTTCACCATCTACGACACGTCCGATTCCCAGAGCGCCATCAAGGCCTGCCTCAAGGAGATGGGCCTCGACGACAAGGTCTACAAGCCGCGGGACGTGCTGGCCCGCATCTCCATGGCCAAGAACAACCTCATCACGGTCTCGGCCTACCAGGCCAGCCAGGAGCTCCAGACGCAGGACTACCATACCAAGCGGCCGCGCCTGGGCGAGGTGTACCAGCGCTACCAGGAGAAGCTAAAGCAGAGCGGGGTGATGGACTTCGACGACATCCTGCTCAACATGAACAAACTGCTGCACGACAGTCCGGAGGCGCTGCAGACCATCGCCGGGCGCTTCACGCACATCCTGGTGGACGAGTACCAGGACACCAACCGGGCGCAGTACCTGATCCTGAAGAAGCTTGCCCAGTATCACCGCAACCTTTGCGTGGTGGGCGACGACAGCCAGTCCATCTATGCCTTCCGCGGCGCCCGGATCGAGAACATTCTCAGCTTCAAGAAAGATTATCCGGAGTGCAAGCTCTTCCGCCTGGAGCGCAACTACCGCTCCACGCAGATGATCGTGGATGCCGCCAATTCCGTCATCGCCCACAACGAGGGGCGCATCCCCAAGGTATGCTACGCCGTGGGCGAGGCTGGGGAGCGCATCCGCATCATCAAGGCCTACACCGAGCAGGAGGAGGCGGTGATGATCGTCTCCGAGATCCAGGACCGGATGCGCCGTGCGCGGGCGCAGTATCAGGATTTCGCCATCCTGTACCGGACCAATTCGCAGTCCCGCGCGCTGGAAGAGCAGCTCCGCCGGCGCAACATCCCCTATATGATCTACTCCGGCAATTCCTTCTTCGAGCGGGCGGAGGTCAAGGACATGATGGCCTATTTCAAGCTGGTCGTCAATCCGCGCGACGACGAATCGTTCCGCCGGGTGGTCAACAAGCCTGCGCGGGGCATCGGCGACAAGGCCCTGGGGGCCGTGGAGGCCGAGGCCCGACAGCGGGGCTGCCCGCTCTTCGAGGCGGCGCAGCAGGTCCCGAAGGTGCAGGAGTTCTGCGCCATGATCGCGGACCTCGCGGCGCGGGTGCGCACCACTGACGCCTATGTGCTGGCGAAGCTGATTGCCGACCGGAGCACGCTGTACGCGTTCTATAAGCAGGATACCTCCATCGAGGGCCTGTCGCGCCTGGCGAATGTGGACGAACTCATCAACAGCGTGGAGCAGTTCGTCGAGGAGCGTACCGATGAGGCTGCCGACTATGCGGAGGAAGGGGGCGAGGTCGGGGTGTTCACCCTGGATGACTTTCTGGAGAATGTCTCCCTGCTGAGCAACGTCGACGTGGCGGAAGGGGAAGAGGACACCAACAACAAGGTCGCCCTCATGACGGCGCATTCTTCCAAGGGCCTGGAGTTCCCGTACGTGTTCGTGGCGGGGATGGAGGAGAATCTCTTCCCGAGTGTGTCCATGCTTTCCGCCAAGTCGGAGGTGGAGGAGGAGCGGCGGCTTTTCTACGTGGCCGTGACGCGCGCCAAGCGGGCGGTTGCGCTGTCGTATGCCGGGACGCGCATGCGCAACGGCAAGCACGAGTCCAACGCCCCGTCGCGTTTCCTAAAGGAGATCGATCCCCGCTTCCTGGAGAATCCGCTGGATGAGGGAGACTTTGACAATGAAGGTGTTACCCATGAATGGGGTGGCTTCGGCAGCCGCTTCACCGGCGGCCGGCTGAATCGGTTCGGCGTTGGAAGTGGTGCTTATGGGCAGTCTTCCGGCGTGCAGCACGAACAGAAGGACGCCGGTCGGAATCGGTTTGGCCAGCAGCCCTCGAGGGGCGTAGCCACCCATGGCTTCGTAAATGGGAGGGATGAGGGGCGTAGCCCCGAACCCATTCGAGGGCTGGCTGGCCAACCGACGACTGGCGTCCGACAAGCTTTGGCAGATGCGAACTTCGTGGGGGTGCCGATGACGGAACTGTCGGAGGGCCAGCGCATCGAACACAACCGCTTCGGCCCCGGCACCATCCTGGAGCTCTCCGGCCGCGTCCCCGACATGAAGGCCCGCATCCGCTTCGACGCCTTCGGCGAGAAGCTCCTGCTGCTCAAATATGCGAAGATCAGGCCGCTGCCAGAGCAGAAATAATTTGAAAATACAGAGCAGAAATAATTTGAAAATACATATCTGATAAACAATTATCCTATGGCACTCGAACAGCAAATCCAGCAAGACATCATGGCGGCGATGAAGGCCCACGACTATGAGCGGACCAACGCCGTGCGCGCCATCAAGTCCGCCATCCTCCTCGCCAAGACGGCGGAGGGTGGCAAGAAGGAACTTGAGGACGCCGATATCATCAAGCTCATCCAGAAGCTCATCAAGCAGCGCAAGGAAGCCGCGGAGCAGTACGTGGCCGCGGGTCGGCAGGAACTGGCCGACAACGAGCTCGCCGAGGCGAAGGTCCTCGAGGAGTACGTCCCTAAGCAGCTCACGCCCGAGGAGATTACGGAGCGCGTCCGTGCCATCATCGCGCAGGTCGGCGCCAGCTCCCCGTCCGACATGGGCAAGGTGATGGGCGTTGCCAGCAAGCAGATGGCCGGCCTTGCCGACGGCCGCACCCTTTCCACTATCGTCCGTGAACTCCTGGCCCAGGGATGAGGCTGCGGGAGATTATTGCCGCACTGGAGCGTCTCGCTCCGCTGCGGCTGCAGGACGAGTGGGACAACTCGGGCCTGCAGGTCGGTTTCCCGGAGTCGGAGATCTCCGGGGTCCTGGTGTGTCTTGATGTGACGGAAATTATTGTCGCAGAGGCGATTGCTAAAGGGTGCAACCTGATTGTCTCCCATCATCCGCTGCTTTTCAAGGCGCTTCGGCAGGTGTCGGACGCGACCTACCAGCAGCGTTGCGTGGTGCAGGCGCTCTCCGCCGGAATCTCCATTTATTCCGCCCATACCAGCCTGGACAATGCCCCCGGCGGGGTCAACCACAAGATTGCCGGACTCCTGGGTCTGGAGAATCTGCGCTGGCTCGCGCCCATGGCGGGAGAGGAAGCCGGATCGGGCCTGGTCGGCGAACTGCCGGTCCCCGAAACCGACAAGGATTTCTTCGCCCGCGTGAAGCAGCTGTTCGGCGTGGAGAGCCTGCGGCATTCCGCCCTGGACGGGCGGGAAATCCGGCGCGTGGCCCTCTGCGGCGGCGCCGGCGCATTCCTGCTGGGCGATGCCGTCCGCGCAGGAGCCGACTGTTTCCTCAGCGGCGAATTCCATTACCATGATTATTTCGAGACCGGCGGCATGCTGCTCTGCGAGCTGGGCCACTACCAGAGCGAGCAATACACGCAGGACCTGCTGCAGGACTATCTGGCAGCGGAGTTCCCGTCCCTGCACATAGAGCGTACCGCATTCAACACCAATCCGATCTGCTATGATTAAGCTGGACGACAAGTTCTCCGAAGAGACCCTGGCCACCTGCTACATGGTGGACTGCCGCAAATACCTGCGCCCGAGTGCCTTTTTGGACATGGCGCAGCACATGGCCGTGTTCGGCGCGGACCGGCTCGCCTTCGGTGACGACCAGCTCGGCCCGCATGGCTGCGCCTGGGTGGTCGCGCGGCAACATGTCCGCTTCGAGCGTCCGTTCCTCCATAAAGAGAAGGGACGTGTCGTGACCTGGCACAAGGGACTCCAGGGCCTGTTTTTCCTACGTGATTATCTGCTGCTGGGCGTCGATGGCGAGCCCGCCGTGCGCTCTACCAGTTCCTGGGTGGTGATGAACATCGCCGAGCGCCGCGTCGTGCGGCCCGATTTTCTGACGGAGTTCGTCTCCATGGAGCCGCAAAGCACGGACCACGCCATCGAGGAGCCTGCTGCCAAGGTCGTACTGCCCCGCGAGGCGGAGATGACGCAGATTGGCGCGCACCGCGTGCAGTTCTCCGACGTGGACTACAACCACCACGCAAACAATGTGAAGTATACCGCTTGGGCGATGGATGCGCTTCCTGAAGAGTTGGTTTATAATAAACTCCTTAAAGAACTGACCATCAACTTTAACCGCGAGGCGCGCCCCGGCGAGACTGTGACTCTCTGGCATGCCCTTGCGCCCGACGGCGCCCACATTATCGAGGGTCGCGTAGACGACCATCAGGTGTTCATCGAAAAGCTGCTGTTCCAGTGATCGCATTGCGGAAATCCACGCTGCTCGCCTGCACGCTCCTTTTCTCGATAACCATGTCGGGCGGGCCGGCAGATTCCGATTATTCCCGTTTTGTAAGAAGGAGCCTGGACCGGACGGACTATCGGTATTGGAGCCTCATCTCCGAACTCCCTCCTACGGAAGCTGTCTGGCCGGGAGACCGGGTTACGGTTCCCTTCAAACAGCTTGGGCAGCCGGGACACACCCTGTACGGGGTTGAAGTCTCGGTCAATGGCCGGGAACTGACCGGAAGCCTGGACAACTGTGCATCGGATTACTGCGAGACTTCCCCGGAGATCGCTGAAGCGCTGGGTATCAGGCCGATAGGAAAGAAGATCAAGATCAACGGAAACAGACGCGCGCAATCGTATATCGGAATCGCCGATTCGCTGTCGCTGGGAGACCTGGTCGTCAGGAATGTGCTGTTCTCCGTGTCCGATTCCTTCGTCTCGATCGGCGAGGCTCTCTCCATCGATCTGGTCATCGGAGACAACGTGTTCCGCCAGACAGGCGATCTGATTATCGACAACACAGAGGAAAGCGTCACCTTCTCGAGGTACACGCTGGATCTGTGCCCCAATGTCCTTCGGGCTTATCCGGAACACGATTACTACGTCGAGGCATCCCAGGACGGAAAGGAGGTGATGATGCTCCTGGATTTCGGCAATACGAATACGTACATGAACGTACGCTTCGTCGAGAAATACCCGCCAGATGAGCCTTATGCCGAATCCACGACCCGGATTACCATGCAGGACCGGACCTGGACGACGAAATCCTACCTCATGGAGAAGCCGCGCTTTGAGCTGTTTGGCACGGCATGCGAATGGGACCGGATCGATATCTGGCTGGAGGGCTATGGCGGGAGGCGGGGCCTCGGGAGTTTCGGCGCGGATATGCTCCGTCAGTACAGGCTTGTCGTCTTCAATGCCCGGCAGCAGTACCTGCAGTTGACAAGGTAGTTCATCCAGAAAACCCCGGGTGTTTCTGGTCAATGTGGCCTATTTGCAAGGGGTTGTCCAGGATTCCCGGGGTTTTCTGGATGATAATCTTTCAGTGGTTATTTCATCCAACGGTCCAGCCAGTCGTAGAAGACGCGGTGCCAGTAGAGGGAGTTCTGCGGCTGGAGGATCCAGTGGTTCTCTTCGGGGAAGACCACGAGCTTGGAGGGGACACCCATCATCTGGGCGGCATTGAAAGCCGCCATGCCCTGCTCGTAGGGGATGCGGTAGTCCATCATGCCGTGGATGCAGAGGATCGGGGTGTGCCACTTCGTGACCATGCCGGAAGGGGAGTTGGCGTAGTGGCGCTGTGCCTTGGGCGTGCTGGCATAAGGCGCACCGGCCTGCTGCATGCCGCCGAAGGTGATCCCGTCACGGGCCGGGCCGATGCCCAGGGCCGGGTCGTAGGCGTACTCGGTCAGGCCGCCGTTGTCCCAGTTGGCAAACCACATCTCCTCGGTGGTGAACCAGAGCTGCTTCTCGTCGAAAATGCCGGCGTGGGCGATGAAACAGTCGTAGAGGTCGCCGTGCAGGCCCTCGAGCATGTAGGCGGAGTAGCCGCCGTAGGAGGCGCCCACGCAGGCGAGTTTATTTACGTACGGTTGGCCCTTGATGTAGCGCCCGGCGCTGAGGTAGTCCTGCATGTTGAGTCCCGGGTAGTCGCCGGAGATCTGCTCCTTCCAGGCCTGGCCGAAGGCGGTGGTGCCGCGGCGGTTCGGGAGGATGACGATATAGCCCTGCTGGGCCATCAGGCGGTAGCACCAGCGGTAGCTCCAGTCCTGCGAATTGGAGCCCTGCGGGCCTCCGAGCACGATTTCGATGGCCGGGTACTGCTTCGCCGGGTCGAACTGCGGGGGATAGAGGACCCAGCAGAGCATCTGCTGGTGGTCCACCGTCTCCACGAACACACGCTCGTCGCGCACGTCCGCAAGCTGATCGAAGATGTGCTGGTTCTCATGGGTAATCTGCTCGAAGCTGACGCCCTCCTCGGTAATCATCACGGAGACGAGCTCAGTGGGGAATTTCAGGCAATAGTAGGAGGCGAGCAGCTGCACGCCGTCCTTGCGGTCCAGTACGGCGAAGGGGGAGAAGAAGTCGAAATCCCAGTCCGGCGCGGTGATGCGCTGGGCGTCGCCGCCCAGGTCGGCGCAGTAGAGCGCCTGGATGCCCTCGCCCACGAGGGTGTTGAAGAAGAGCTCGTTGTTGTGCCACACCAGGTCGGCCACGTCGTGGTCGAAGTCCGGCAGCAGCTCGCGGATATTCTGTACGCGCAGGCCGAAGTTCTGCCCGTCCGCTTCATCTTCAAGCGATTCGACGTCAGCGACAAACAGGCGCTGGCGGTCGGCCTCGTAGCCGTCGCGCTCCATGGAGATCCAGGCGATGTGGCGGCCGTCGGGGCTCCAGACGGGGGAGGCGTCGTAGCCGCCGTCGGTCTTGACATCGAGGGTCTCGCCCGTGAGGATGTCATAGATGTAAATCCCGCAGTTGGTGCTGAAGGCGTACTGCTTGCCCGTCTTCTTGCGGCAGGAATACACGATGTGGCGGCCGTCCGGCGCCCAGTCCAGCTGCTCTGCGCCGCCGAAAGGCTCGGTCGGGAGCTCGAACAGGTTGTCGGTGCCGAGGATGTCCACGGAATTCTCCGGGGTGATCTGCTTCTTGCCGAGCGCTGCCACGTAGGTGCGCGGGACTTCGGTCACCCAGTGGTCCCAGTGGCGGTACATCAGGTCTTCGGTGGCGTAGGCCTGCGCCTTGTCCAGGGCGGGATCGCTGTCCGCAGGCTGCTGGAGGGCGGTGTTCTTGATGCTGCTTACGTAGAGCACCTGGGTCTGGTCCGGGGAGAGCTTGAAGTCGCTGATCCCGGCGGGGACGTCGCTGAGCTGCACCCGCTTGCCGAGTTTATTGCCCTTGAGCGGAGCCTTCCAGAGCTGTCCGCCCTGCAGGAAATAGATGCTCTTGCCGTCCAGGCTCCAGCGGGCGCCGCTGACGCTCTTGGCGTAGCGGGTGAGCTGGACCTTGTCGCTGCCGTCGGGGTTGCAGAGGAACAGGTTGCGGCAGCTGCGGTTGTCGGGGATGGAGGTATAGGAGACGCCGTACAGGATCCGGCTCCCGTCGGGGGAGAGCTGGGGATCGGACAGGCGGCCGAGGGCGAGCAGCGTCTCGGGGGTCATCACGCCGTCCTCGATCTGGATCCCGGACGGGCCGATGTAGCCGCTGCCCTCATCTTTCTGGGTGCAACTGATAGCCATAACAAGACAGGTAATAGCGATGAATACTCGTTTCATGATGCGGTCATTCTGGTAATAGGATTGCAAATGTAATAAAAATCGGCCGGATTTTTCGTATATTTGTAGGTATGGCAAGGGAACTGGAGACAAGCATACAGTACCTCAGCGGGGTGGGCCCCAAGCGGGCCGCGCTGCTGCAGCGTGAGCTGGGGATCGAGACGCTCTCGGACCTGATCCACCTGTATCCCTTCCGCTACATTGACCGCAGCGGCATCACGCCCATCGCCGAGGTCGCCCCCGACCTGGCGCACGTCCAGCTGCAGGCCACGGTGGTGCGCCGCACCCTCTACGGCCCCGCCGGATCCATTGTTTCCCAGGATACGAACCCCATCCATTTCGGCGCCTGCAAGCGCCTGTCGGTCATCGTGCAGGACGCCTCCGGCGAGATGGAGGTGGTCTTTTTCAAGGGCATCAAGTGGAACTACCAGCGGCTTGTGCCCGGCGGCACCTTCCTCTTTTTCGGCAAGCCGCAGGCCTTCGGCACGCGGCTCAACATCGTCCATCCCGAGGTGGACGCCGCGCGGGAGGGGGACGCTTCGCAGGGCACGCTCACGGGCGTGTATCCGAGCACGGAGAAGCTCAAGAACGGCGGCATCACCGGCAAGGTGATGTGCAAGCTGCAGTCCGCCGCCCTCACGCTCTGCCTCCCGGAGATCCAGGAGACGCTCCCGGAATACGTCATCCGCGATAACTCCCTGGTGTCGCTGACCTACGCGCTGCGCAACATCCATTTCCCGAAGGACAGCTATGCCCTCCAGAAGGCCACCTACCGGCTCAAGTTCGAGGAATTGTTCCTGCTGCAACTGTCGCTGCTCAAGCAGAAATACATCCGTTCGCGCGGCGAGCGCGGGCTGCCGATGCCCAAAGTGGGGGCGGACTTCCACGCCTGTTACAACGCCCTCCCGTACACGCTCACGGGCGCGCAGCAGCGCGTCATCAAGGAGATCCGCGCGGACCTGATGAGCGGCCACCAGATGAACCGGCTGCTGCAGGGCGATGTGGGGTCCGGCAAGACGATGGTGGCGGTGCTGAGCTGCCTGATGGCCATCGGAAACGGCTTCCAGACCTGCATCATGGCGCCTACCGAGGTGCTGGCGCAGCAGCATTATGCCAATATCCAGAAGTATCTGAAGCCTACTTCTGTGCAGTGTGCGCTGCTGACCGGCAGCACGCCGCAGAAGGAGCGGCGTGCCATCCACGCCGCCCTGGAGGACGGCTCGCTCGGCATCCTCGTCGGCACACACGCCCTCCTGGAGGACAATGTCGTCTTCCGCAACCTTGGCCTTGCCGTCATTGACGAGCAGCACCGCTTTGGCGTCGATCAAAGATCCAAGCTCTGGAATAAGGGTCCCGACCGCGTGCCTCCGCATGTCCTGGTGATGACGGCGACGCCGATTCCGAGGACGCTGGCGATGACGCTGTACGGCGACCTGGACGTGTCGGTGATCGACGAGATGCCGCCGGGCCGCAAGCCCGTGCAGACGATGTGCATCGGACAGAACCGCCGGGCGGCGATGTACAAATTCATGCGGGAGGAGATCGCCCGCGGCCGGCAGGTGTTCGTGGTCTACCCGCTGATCTTCGAGAGTGAAAAGATGGACCTGCAGAACCTGGAACAGGGCTACGAGGAGATCGTCCGCGCCTTCCCGCTGCCGGACTACAAGGTGGCCATCGTCCACGGGCAGCAGACCAATGAGGAGAAGAACTTCAACATGTCCGCGTTCGTGGCGGGCCGCGCCAACATCCTGGTCTCTACCACGGTGATCGAGGTGGGCGTGGATGTGCCGAACGCCTCCGTGATGGTCATCGAAAGCGCCCAGCGCTTCGGCCTGAGCCAGCTCCACCAGCTGCGCGGCCGCGTGGGACGTGGCGCTGAGAAGTCCTACTGCATCCTGGTCAAGGACGTCAAGACGTCCAAGGAAGCCCAGCAGCGTCTGGACCTGATGTGCGCCACGGAGGACGGCTTCGAGATCGCCGAGCAGGACATGAAGATGCGCGGTCCGGGCGACCTCGAGGGCACGCAGCAGAGCGGCCTGCCCATCAACCTGGGGCTTGCTTCGCTCGCGAAGGACGGCCGCCTGCTTGAAGAGGCGCGCCGCTACGCTACGACGATCCTCGACGCGGATCCCACGCTCGAGGCGCCGCAGAACGCCCCGCTGCTTCGCGAACTCCGCAAAAATAAATACGAGATAAAAGACTACAGCAAAATCTCCTAGCGTCCGCCGCCGCCGTGACCGCCGCCGCTGAAGCCGCCGCCACCGCCGAAGGAGGTGTGGCCGCCGTAGCCGCCGCTGCTGCCGCCGGAGAAGGTCGAGGCGACGTAGGAGGTCCGGGCGCTGGTGATGGCGCGCGAGAGGGTGTCCATGTTGTAGAGCACGGAGCTGAAGGTACCGTAGTCGTAGCCCACCGTCTTCTTGAAGAGGACGGGATCGATGTCCTTGAGCTGCCTGGCCACCTTGTCGGCCACGCCGAGCAGGGCGCCGAACACGAGGTACTCCTGCCACAGGTGCACCTCGATGGTGCTGCGTTCGCCGGTGAGGGTGAAGTCTTCGAGGAACTTGCGGAAGCCCAGCAGGTTGCGGGCCTCGGCCTGGCCGGAGCTGGTATAATGCGTCCTGACGTCCATCCAGCCCTTGTCGCGGAGCGTCCGGGAGCCCGTGGACTGGACCTTCTCCGTCCAGGAGTAGAGCCGCCGGGAGTTCCTGTTGGACCAGCTGGAGAACTCCTTGTCCTGCAGGATGCGGTCGGAGCCGGAGGCTTCGAGCATCATGCTCCAGAGCTCGCTCCCGACGGAATCGATGGGCTCCTTGCCGGTTTTGTCCTGGGCGAATGTGATCTCGACCCTGCCTTTGGCGTCCTTTTGGACGTCCAGGTAGCCCTTGTAGATCATGCGGAGGATCTCCGCGGAGGCGAGGGCGTTCTTCTTGCGGTCTTCGCCCAGGCGGGTGAGGGTGTAGTCGGAGGCGATGAGGTCGCCGCCGAAAGGCACCTCGCGGCACCAGCCGATTGAATTGGGATCGGTGCCGAGGATCTTCTTCTTGTCGCGCTTGGAGACCTTGCCTGAGGCCTTGCGGATGGCCTTGCGGCCGAGCAGGTACATGACCAGCATGGTGAAGAATGCGGCCATGTCGCTCACTTCGTCCTCGTCTTCTCCGCTATAGCTGTCGCCGAAATCGGCGCCCTCCATGGCGGTTGTCAATACGTCGCTGAATTCGCGGTCCTGTACGCTGGGGGAATTGAAAATGCCCTTGTTGAAACGAAGCAGCGAAATCACGGAGCTATAGTAGCTGAAAGGCCCGGAGGACTCATAGACAATGCTGCCGTCTTCCGCAAATGCGAGCGTGCCGTCGAAGCCGAAGCCCCAGGCACGGGTGTTGGTCGTGTCCAGCTTGACGCCCAGTCCTTCGGAGGGCTTGATCGTCACGCGGACATGCTGCGGGGGAGCGGCGAGTTCGTCGGTGACGAACTGCATGTGGAGCATGTCGTAGTCGTTGAGGGTCTTGACCGTGTTGGTCATGATGTACAAGGGCTCGAAGACATGGTCACCGTATTCGCCGATGCCCCAGCAGAGCTCCACGCCGCGCGATTTGTGCACGATGCCGAAACGGCCGGCCTTCTGCTTGCGGCTGCGGTCCACATCCCACTCGCCGTCGTCGGACAGCTCCTTGCCGTCGCTGAAGACGGTGAAATCCCGGATCTGGATGTCGCCGAGGTTCTCCCGGGGGAGGTACCACTCCGTGATCTCGTCGCCCGTATTGACGTCCCATTTCTCGTGGATGAGGGCCTCTCCGTTCTTGAAGAGGGTCACCACGATGTCCACGTCGCGGACTTTCTGTTCACGGGCAAAGACGGCAAAGGTCGAAACCAATGCCGCCATGAGGGCAAGCCATTTTCTCATTCCTAGATATTGAGGGAAGGCATCCCGGTCTTCTGCTCCTCGACCTTGAGGTAATCGCGGACCTTGAAGCCGAAGATGGCGGCCACGATGGAGTCGGGGATCTGACGGACGAGGTTGTTGTAGTTGGTCGCGGTGTCGTTGTACACCATCTTGCTGGTACGGACCATGTTGGTGTATTTGTCGACGGCGTCCATGGCCTTGGCGTAGTTCTCGTTGGCCTTGAGGTCGGGATACTGCTCGACGACGACGTTCAGCCGGCTCATCACCTGGCCCATGAGGTTCTCCTGGGCGTCGACCTGCTCGGCGGTGCTGTTGCCGTCGATCGGGCGGCGCTGGGCGATCGTGTCGCGGAGCGTGTTGTACTCATGCTCGTTGTAGGACTTGATCAGCTCGACCATGCCGGTGAGGGCATCCCAGCGGCTCTCTTGCTGCACGCCGATGGTGCTCATGGCATTCTTGCAAAGCTCATCCTTGTTGACGAGTTTGCGCTGGACGGAAATCACCCAAACGACGAGGAGGGCGATGATGACGATGGCAATGATAATTCCCATTTGTTTTGTTGGTTTAGAGTTAAAATCATGTAAATATAGGAAAAAAATAAAAAACCGCCCCAAATGAGGCGGTTTTTTTGGAGATTCCGGGTCAAGCCCGGAATGACGGTACTACAGCTGCGGACCGGCAGCGACGAGAGCCTTGCCGGCGGCGTTGGACTCGTACTTGGCGAAGTTCTTGATGAAGCGGCCGGCGAGGTCCTTTGCCTTGTCGTCCCAGATCTTCGGATCGGCGTAGGTGTCGCGCGGGTCGAGGATGCCGGTGTCGACACCCTTGAGCTCGGTGGGAACCTCGAAGTTGAAGTAAGGGATCATCTTGGTCGGGGCCTTGTCGATGCTGCCGTCCAGGATGGCGTCGATGATTCCGCGCGTGTCCTTGATGGAGATGCGCTTGCCGGTGCCGTTCCATCCGGTGTTGACGAGGTAGGCCTTGGCGCCGCTCTTCTCCATGCGCTTCACCAGCTCCTCGGCGTACTTGGTCGGATGGAGCTCCAGGAAGGCCTGGCCGAAGCAGGCGGAGAAGGTCGGGGTGGGCTCGGTGATGCCGCGCTCAGTGCCGGCGAGCTTGGCGGTGAAGCCGCTCAGGAAGTAGTACTTGCACTGCTCGGGGGTCAGGATGGAGACCGGAGGCAGCACGCCGAAAGCGTCGGCGGACAGGAAGATGACCTGCTTGGCGGCGGGACCCTGGGACAGCGGGCGGACGATCTTCTCGATGTGGTAGATCGGGTAGCTGACGCGGGTGTTCTCGGTGACGCTCTTGTCGTTGAAGTCGATCTTGCCGTTGGCGTCCACGGTGACGTTCTCGAGGAGGGCGTCGCGGCGGATGGCGTTGTAGATGTCGGGCTCGGACTCCTTGTCCAGCTTGATGACCTTGGCGTAGCAGCCGCCTTCGAAGTTGAAGACGCCTTCGTCGTCCCAGCCGTGCTCGTCGTCACCGATGAGGAGGCGCTTGGGGTCGGTGGAAAGGGTGGTCTTGCCGGTGCCGGACAGGCCGAAGAAGATGGCGGTGTTCTCGCCGTTCATGTCGGTGTTGGCGGAGCAGTGCATGGCAGCGATGCCCTTGAGCGGGAGGAAATAGTTCATCATGGAGAAGAGGCCCTTCTTCATCTCACCGCCGTACCAGGTGTTGAGGATGACCTGCTCCTTGCTGCTGACGTTGAACGCCACGCAGGTGTCGCTGCGGAGGCCGAGCTCCTTGTAGTTGTCCACCTTGGCCTTGGCGGCGCAGTAGACGAGGAAGTCAGGCTCCTGGTCGAATTCGGCCTGGTTCATCGGACGGATGAACATGTTGGTCACGAAGTGGGCCTGCCATGCCACCTCCATGATGAAGCGGATCTTCATGCGGGTGTCCTTGTGGGTGCCGCAGAAGCCGTCCACGACGAAGAGGCGCTTGCCGCTGAGCTGCTTGAGGGCCAGGCTCTTGACCTCCTTCCAGACCTTCTCGGACATCTCGTGGTTGTCGTTGGGATACTCCGGAGTGTTCCACCAAACGGTGTCCTTGGAGTTCTTGTCCATCACGATGTACTTGTCCTTGGGCGAGCGTCCGGTGTAGACGCCGGTCATGACGTTGA
This sequence comes from uncultured Bacteroidales bacterium, assembly GCA_905234475.1. Taxonomy (GTDB): domain Bacteria; phylum Bacteroidota; class Bacteroidia; order Bacteroidales; family UBA932; genus Cryptobacteroides. Next base: position 48,608 of record CAJOHX010000003.1, read on the forward strand.
TGGCGCCGAGTTCGGTCACCTGACCTTTGTCATAGCCCTCCAGACCGGGCTTGGTCTCCTCGTTGTAGAGGACTTCGTAGGTCGGATTGTAGAGGATCTCGGTCACTCCCTTGATGCCGTACTTGCTTAAATCGATCTTAGGCATAACTTTTATGTTTTTAGAATTTATTTTGAATAACTAATACTTTCGTTACCAAAAAATCGTGCAAATATAGTGAATTCCCCGCACTTTTCCAAAGCCCGGGCGGGGGAAGAATCCGGAGAAATTCGTTTAAATTTGCAAGGATGGAAGCACTGGAGGTACTGAAGCAGTATTGGGGCTACGAAGCCTTCCGGCCGATGCAGGAGGAGATCATTTCTGCGGCGGCCCAGGGTCGCGACGTGCTGGCCATCCTGCCCACGGGCGGGGGCAAATCGGTGTGCTTCCAGGTGCCCGCCCTGATGCAGGAAGGGCTTGCGCTCGTGGTCACGCCGCTGGTCGCCCTGATGAAAGACCAGGTGCAGAACCTCGCCGCCCGGGGCATCCGCGCCCTGTCCATCCACGCCGGCATGGACCGGCGGCAGGTGGACACTGCGCTCAACAACGCTGCCTACGGGGATTTCAAGTTCCTGTACGTCTCGCCGGAGCGCCTGGGCACGGCGCTGTTCCAGTCCTACCTGTCCATCCTGCCCCTCAGCTATATCGTCGTGGACGAGGCGCACTGCATCTCGCAGTGGGGCTATGATTTCCGCCCGGATTATCTGGAAATCGGCGCGCTGCGCAAACTGGTGGACGTGCCGGTGATTGCCCTCACGGCCACGGCTACGCCGCAGGTGGCGGAGGACATCATGGACAAGCTAGGCTTCCGGGAGCGCCTGCTGCTGCGGAGCGGTTTCGAGCGGCCCAACCTTTCTTATATCGTGCGCCACTGCGAGGACAAGACGGGGCAGCTGCTGGACATCTGCCGCGGCGTCCAGGGCTCCGGCATCGTCTACATGCGGCACCGGCGCCGCTGCGAGGAGGTGGCGGCTTTCCTGAAGGAGAATGGCGTCAGTGCCTCGTCCTACCATGCCGGCCTGGGCGGGGAAGTGCGCGCGGAGCGCCAGGAAGCCTGGAAGCGGGGGAGCATCCGCGTGATGGTGTGCACCAATGCCTTTGGCATGGGCATCGACAAGCCGGACGTGCGCTTCGTAGCCCACACGGGCCTGCCGGAGAGCCCGGAATCCTATTTCCAGGAGGCGGGCCGCGCCGGACGGGACGGGGAGCGCGCCTGGGCCGTCCTCCTGTGGAACGGCACGGACGTTCGCCGGCTGAAACAGCTGCTGGACGTCTCCTTCCCCTCGCTGGAGTTTATCGCCGACATCTATCAGAAGCTCCATATTTTCTTCGAGATCCCCTACGAGGCGGGCGCCGGACGGCAGCTGAAATTCGACCTGGCGGCGTTCTCGAAGCATTTCAAGCTCCAGCCGGCGTCCGTGCACTATGCCCTGAAATACCTGGAGCGCTCGGAGCACCTGACCTTCTCGGAGGATGTCGAGGTGGCCACGCAGGTGCGCATCATGGTGGACCGCAACGTCCTGTACGACATTGATTTGCCGGATCCGGCGATGGTGACGCTGCTGGAGGTGTTGATGCGCCGCTACCCGGGCATCTTCTCCTATCCCGTGCCGGTGCACGAGGATGCCGTGGCGGGGGCCTGCGGCCTGACGGTGCCGCAGCTGCGTCAGCTGCTCTACCGCACCTCGCTGGAGCATGTCATCAAATACATCCCCGGGGACCGCTGCGACGTCGTATTCCTGCACCACAACCGGCTGATGCCGGGCAACGTGGACCTGCAGAAGTCCAAGTATGACTTCCTGCTGGAGAACGCCCGCCGGCGCGCGGACGCCATGGTGGAATATGCCTCCGAGGCGGACCTGTGCCGTTCGCGCTGGCTGCTGCGCTATTTCGGGCAGGAAGAGTCCGCAGACTGCGGCAGCTGCGATGTCTGCCGTGCCGCGCGGGATGCCGGATCTCCAAACCGTCATTCCGGGCCAGACCCTGAATCTCAGGTCCGCGCCTGGTGGGCGGCGCACCCCGGCGCCACCCTGCAGGATTTCCGCGCCGCCTGTGCCGACCCGTCCTCCGGGATGCCGCCGGATGCGGTCGCCATTTACCGCCGGATGCTCGACGCCGGGGAGCTCTGATCCGTCGCGCGGGGTCTTGGAAGATAAGCGGAAAAACCTTAAATTTGGAATTCGATAGCATGACAAACCATATCACTATATGAAAAAGATACTGACTCTCTTTGCCATCCTGGCGGGCGCAATCGGCCTCCAGGCGCAGCCTGCCGGCGGTTTCGGCGGCTTCCAGATGCCCAAGATTGACGTACATTGCTCCGAGAAGTTCGCGGATATCGACTACGCGGGCGACGGAGAAGTTTACCATCAGCTGGATGTCTATCTGCCCCGGATGCAGAAGGCTTCCTATCCGGTCGTCGTGCACATCTACGGCAGCGCCTGGTACTCCAACAATTCCAAGGGCATGGCCGACCTGGGCACCATCGTGAACGCCCTGCTGGATGCGGGCTATGCCGTCGTGACCCCGAACCACCGCTCTTCGGCGGACGCCAAGTTCCCGGCGCAGATTCAGGACATCAAGGGTGTGATCCGCTGGGTGCGCGCGCATGCCGCGCAGTACCGTTTCGACACGTCCTTCATCGCCACTTCGGGCTTCTCTTCCGGCGGACACCTTTCTTCGCTGGCCGCGACGAGCGGCAACGTCCCCTCGCTGGAAGGCAACGTGGGCGGTAACCTCGAGTTCAGCAGCCGCGTGGATGCGGCCTGCGACTGGTCCGGCCCCGTGGACCTCAACTACATGAGCTGCGGCGCGGCGGAGGACACCTGGAATCATGCTCCCGAGGAGGCCGTGATGGGCTTCTCCTTCAAGGGCAACGAGGAGCGTTTCAAGGCGCTGAACGCCACCAACTACATCGACCCGTCCGACCCGCCGGTGGTCATCTTCCACGGCACGGCCGACAACGTGGTGCCGCACTGCCAGGGCTCGCATTTTTATGAGCTGCTGGACCAGGCGGGCATCCGCACGGAGCTGTACCTCGTCGACGGCGGCGGCCACGGCTTCAACATGTACACGGAGTACACCCTCCGTTCGATGACCAACTTCATGGACAAGGTCCGCACGGAGAAGGGCGGCACCTTCGTGACCGGTACCAACCCGGTGATTACCAATGCGTTCTCCGCCGACCCCTCCGCCCATGTGTTCAACGGCCGGATCTACCTGTATCCTTCGCATGACATCCCCACGGTCAAGTACCAGGGCGACCAGCCGTGGTTCTGCATGTCCGACTACCATGTCTATTCTTCTGACGACCTGACGCACTGGACCGACCACGGCAACATCGTGGACCAGAAGGATGTTCCCTGGGGCAATCCCACCGCCTATTCGATGTGGGCCCCGGACTGCGTGGAGAAGGCCGGCAAGTACTATTTCTATTTCCCGAACGCGCCCGGGCGCGGGAGGGGCTTCGGTTTCGGCATCGGCGTGGCCGTCTCCGACACGCCTTACGGCCCCTTCAAGATCCATGAGAACACGGTGCAGGGCACGGGCGGCATCGACCCCTGTGTCTTCAAGGACAATGACGGCACCATCTATATCATCTGGTCCGGCATGGGCCTGCGCGGTGCCAAGCTTGCCGCCAACATGACCGAGATCGAGGGTCCGGCTGTCCGCCTGGACGAGACCTTCCCGAAGGGCCAGACAGAGGGTCCGTTCATGTTCCGCCGCGGCGACAAGTACTATCTGACCTATCCGTGGGTCCGCCTGGACGGCGGCACGGAGACGCTCTGCTATGCCATGGCGGACAGCCCGCTGGGCCCGTATGAGTTCAAGGGCGTGTTCATGGACGAGTCGCCGACCGAGTGCTGGACCAACCACCATTCTTTCGTGGAGTTCAAGGGACAGTGGTATCTCTTCTATCACCACAATGATTTCAGCCCGGATTTCGACAAGAACCGCTCCGTGCGCATCGACAAGGTGTCTTTCCGCGAGGACGGCACCATCATCCCCGTCAAGCCGACATGGCGCGGCGTGGGCTATTTCAAGGCTTCCGACGAACTGAACATCGACCGCTACAGCGAGTGCGTGGGCGCGAAGATCGACTTCCTCGACGAGTACAACTATTTCGCGGGTTGGAAGACTCGTTTCACGCAGCCGTATGACCGCGTGCGCTTCAACGAGGTGGACTTCGGCGCCAAGGCCCCGAAGAGCATCGTCTTCCGCACCAAGGGCAACGGCGCCGTGCTGAACGTCACCGTCGGTGCCGGCAAGCCCGTTGCCTGCAAGGTCCCGGCCAGCGCCGACTGGACCGAGGTGGTTCTCCCGGCCAAGCTGGGTAAGGCCGTCGGCATGCAGGACGTCACCGTCGAGCTTGTCTCCGGCTCCGCCGAAGTCGACTGGATCTCCTTCAGATAGCGGCTATTGCCGGTTTAGCGTCACCACGCCGGCGGAAAGGGGCTCGAGGGTGAGGGTAACGGCATCGTTTTGCGGTTGCAGCGCCGTTTTCCGGCGGGCGACCGCATTCTTTTGCGCCATGCTGTTGGCGGCGTCGAGGCTGCCGGGGGCGAAGTATTCGTATTCCGCGCCGGCGAGCGGGCCCCAGTCGCCATTCAGCGTTAGGGTATAGGGTTTGTCAGTGGGGTTGACGACCTTGACGGTGACGCAGCCGGCGTTCTCCGCCAGGGTGGCGGATACGCTCAGCTCCTTGGTATCTCCCTCAAAGGCAAGGCGGTAGGGGGAGTAGTGGTCGTACCAGAGCTCGGTGACGAGGTAGTTGGGGGCGACGAACAGGTCCTTGTAGTCGAAGTTGATGAAGGCATTGTTCCAGTCGGGGGCGTCGGTGCGGCGGATGAAGAGCGCTGCGGCGCCCATCGCCACCACGTCCAGGTTCTCGCAGACGTTCAGGAAGCCGCCGGCGAACAGGCCCGTGCGCCAGTCGGTGCTGTTGAGGTTCCATTCGGAGATGAACAGCTTGATGTTGGGGTTCGGGCACTTCGCAATCATGTCGGCATAGCGCTGATACTGCTGCGCGAGGCGTCCGGGGCCGGTGGCATAGCCGCCCTGCTGCTCGTAGTGGTGCAGGGACAGGTAGTCGAAATAGCGGCCGGAACGGTTCAGGAATGCTTCGTCCTCCGGGAAGCCGCCGCAGGCGATGATACGGATGGTCGGATCGACGGCGCGCATGGCGGTGGAGAAGTCGCGCACGCACTTCTCGTAGCGGTCGATGCCCATCTCCCACATCTCGTTGTCGATCTCCCAGTACTTGACGTTGTAGGGCTCCGGATGGCCGTTGGCGGCACGTTTGGCGCCCCATTCGCCCGTGGCGGGCTCATTGCAGTAGCGCAGCCAGTTGACGGCGTTGTCCAGGATCTGCTGATACTCGGATTCGGGGCGCTCGAAGGCCACGCTCACCACGATGACGGGCTCGCTGTCCACCTCGCGGCAGAAGCGGATGAACTCGTCGGTGCCGAAGCAGTTCTGGTCGTAGTCCATCCACATCCAGTGGTCCCAGCGGCGGCGCGCCTCCTGCGGACCGATGCCCCATTTCCAGTCGTACTGTGCGGCATAGCCGCCACCGGGCCAGCGCAGGCAGGTCGGATGCAAATCCTTGACAGCCTGGAAGATATCGGGACGGAAGCCGCCCAGGGCCTGCCCGGTGCGGGTGCCCATCGAGGCCTGGTCAATCATCAGCGTGCCGTCTTCGGCGGCAATGGCGAAGTCGGCGTCACCCTCCCAGGCGCCTGCGTCCAGGGTGAAGGTATATTTCTGCCAGTCCGGGGACGGGCAGCCCAGGCTCTGGCGGACAATCCATTCGCCATCCCGGCGAAGGCCGACGCTCAGGCGGGCGTTGCCGTCGCCCTTGGCGTAGACGGAGCCCACGAAGGCGTCGCCCGGCCGCACGGCCTGCGGCCCCTGCTGCAGGCCGGAAACGCCCCGGGTGCGGATCCGCTGGGCGTAGTCCATGTTGACGGCGTCGCCCTTGACGAGCTGGAAGGTGCCGTCGCCGAAGGCAGTCCATTCCGGTGCCACGTCGGGCACCTTGACCTGTTCGGGCATGCCGGCGAACAGGACCTGTTTGCCGGAGGTGATGCGGATGTTGCGGTAGAGGGCTTCCGTGTAGTTTTCCCAAAGGGTTATGGTGTTCTGTTTGCGGCTGGTCGGAACGGTCTTGGAAAGGATCTTCTTCCCGTCCCACCACACGCTGACGCTGCGGCCGCGGCAGCTGACCCTGACATGGTGCCAGGCGTCCTGGTCGATCTGTGCAGCCTGGGCGGCCTTCGTTGCCAACGGCTCCAGTGTCTGCACTTTACGGGTGCGGCCGCCGAAGAAGGGGACCTCCTTTTCCACCTTCGTGGCCAGGGTAAACTCGGCGCTCACAGCCTGCTTCTGGGCCGCCGCGAGGGCCTTGGCCTGGGCGTCGGCCTCGATCTGGGACTGGGTCTGCGCCAGGGCGAAACGCTGCCCTTCATAGGCAGGGTCGTAGAGCCGCAGGAAATAGGGTTCTCCGTCGGCCTGGTCTTTCACGGCAAAGCGCAGGTCCAGCAGGCCGCCGCTCCAGCGCCGGCCGGGCAGCAGGTAGGCGCGCCATTTCACGTCCATCTCGATGTCGTAGCTGTCCGTGTCCAGCTGCACCAGCTCGACGGGCTGCTCGTAGCGGGTGGGGGAATGCAGCACTTCGTCCGCGTCGGCGAACCAGCCGTCGAAATAGCCGTCGCGCGGCGGGATGCCGGGGTAGTGCTCCGGCTCGAAGGAGCGGCCGTAGATGATCTCCTGCCAGACGCCGTTGTTGGCCGAAAAATAGATGTGCTCGAAGAGCTGGCCGTAGATGAGCGGGTCGATCTGCCCGTCGATGGCTTTCGAGTGGACGCGGAGGCTGACGCTCTCCTGCGCGGCGGCGCAAAAGCCCAGCAGGGCGGCGCACAGAAGGAGGATTCTTTTGGGTGCTGTCATGGGTGGCGAAAAAAATGTTTCCCACAAATTTAATGATTATTCGCAATTCTTTGTATCTTTGATACAGTCACTGAAACCTGACCGCGATGAACCATTTACACAAGTCCTTTCTGACCGGAGCGCTGGCGCTGTTCGCCGCCGTTTCGGCGCTGGCCCAGAATGGCCAGACCCCGATTTACCTTGACACTTCCTTCTCCTTCGAGGAGCGGGCGGCCGACCTGGTGTCGCGCCTGACGCTGGAGGAGAAGCAAAGCCTGCTGGGCAACAACATGGCTGCCATTCCGCGCCTGGGCGTCAAGAACTACAACATTTGGAGCGAAGCGCTCCACGGCGTGCTCACCGGTGCGAATCCCTCCGCCGGCCTGCTGGGGCCGACTTCCTTCCCCAACAGCGTGGCCCTCGGCTCGAGCTGGGACCCTGCGCTGACCGAGCGCATGGCCTCGGCCATCGCCGAGGAGGCGCGCGCCATCTACCAGACCGGCACGAAGGGCCTGACCTTCTGGTCGCCGGTCGTGGAGCCCGTGCGCGACCCCCGCTGGGGGCGGACGGGCGAGTCCTACGGCGAGGATCCCTTCCTGGCCGCGGAGATGGCCGCCGGCTTCGTCCGGGGCCTGATGGGCAGCGATCCCAAGTACCTGAAAGCCGTCCCGACGGCCAAGCACTACTTCGCCAATAACAGCGAATTCGACCGCCATGTCAGCAGCTCCAACATGGACAGCCGCGACATGCGCGAGTTCTACCTTTATCCTTACAAGCGCCTGATCGAGGACGAGCACCTGCCTTCCATCATGTCCTCCTACAATGCGGTCAACCATGTCCCGACTTCCGCCAGCGCTTTCTACCTGGACACGCTGGCCCGCCGGACCTACGGCATGAAGGGTTATGTGACCGGCGACTGCGCGGCCATCGAGGACATCTGGAACGGCCACTACTATGTAGAAACGCGCGAGCAGGCCACGGCGGCGGGCCTCAAGGCCGGCGTGGACAGCGACTGCGGCAGCATCTACCAGCGTTTCGCGATCAGCGCCTACGAGCAGGGCATCCTGTCCATGGCGGAGATCGACCGCGCCCTCATCAACATGTTCACCGTCCGGATGCGGACGGGCGAATTCGATCCGGACCAGATGGTCCCGTACACGAAGTATGAGCCGTCCCGCGTTAGCTCCGCAGCCAACCGGGCGCTGGCGGCCGAGCTGGCCGTGCGCACCCCGGTGCTCCTGAAGAACGAGGGCGGGGCGCTGCCCCTCAACCCGAAAGCCATCCGCAGCATCGCCCTGATCGGCCCGCAGGCCGACGACGTGGAGCTCGGCCCGTATTCCGGCCGGCCGGAGCAGGACGCAATGATTTCGCCCTATGCGGGTATACGTAAGTACTTGTCGGACAGGGGATTTGATGTGGACGTGCGCCTCGCGGCGGGCGGAGACATCAAGAGCAAGAGCAACTTGCTGTACGTGGCCTGGTTCGAGATCGGCAAGACGGACGGCAGCACCACGCGCTACGACGCAACGCACTACACCGCCTGCGCCGACGGCATCACGGTCGGCTCCGGCATGGGTGACGAGGAGCAGGTCCGTACCATTGACGACGGCTCCTGGACCGCGTATGACAACATCGATATTACCAATATAGAAGATATCACCGTCGGGCTCAACATTCCCACCGAGGGCGGCATCGTGGAGATCCGCGTGGGCGGTCCCGACGGCCAGCTGATTGGCCGCATCGAGGCCACGAAGGCCTCCGGCGCCCGTGTGGGCGGCGTCTACGGCGCCAGCATGCCGATGAAGACCTCCGCCCTGAAGCTCGGCTTCAACGGCCCGCAGACGCTCTATCTGGTCTACAAGGCCCCGCAGGACGCCCCGATTGACGAGGCGACCCTCGCCGCGGCGCGCGGCGCCGACGTGGCGGTGGTATTCGTGGGCACGGATGAGAACACGGCAACGGAAGAGGCCGACCGCCTGACGCTCCTGCTGCCCGGCAACCAGGTCGCGCTGATCCAGGCGGTGGCGGCGGTCAACCCGCACACCATTGTGGTGATGCAGACCCTCGGCTGCGTGGAGGTGGAGGAATTCCGCCATCTGGCCGGTGTGGGCGGCATCCTCTGGACGGGCTACAACGGACAGGCCCAGGGCGAGGCGATTCCACGCCTGCTCTTCGGCGAGGTCTCCCCGGGCGGCAAGCTCAACGCCACCTGGTTCAAGAGCGTGAAGGACCTGCCGGCCATCACGGACTACAACCTCCGCCGCAGCGCGGGGGCTGGCGGCCGCACCCTGTGGTATTTCGACCGCGAGGTTTCCTATCCCTTCGGTTACGGCCTGAGCTATACGACCTTTGAATACAGCAACTTCCGCATCAGCCGCAGCGCCATTACCCCCAACGACAAGGTCACGGTGAGCGTGGACGTGCGCAATACGGGCGGGTTCAGCGCCGACGAGGTGGTGCAGGTGTATGTCAGCACCCCTGACAGCCCGGCCTCGCTGGAGCGCCCGATCAAGCGCCTCAAGGGCTTCCGCCGGGTGACTGTCCCGCGCGGGCAGATCCGCACGGTGGATATTGAGATTGACTGCGCCGACCTCTGGTTCTGGGACATGGCGGCGGACCGGATGACCTATGACTCCGGACGCTATGTCTTCGAGATCGGATCCTCCTCGCAGGACATCCGCGGACGCGTCAGCGCCGTGATGTCCGGGCGCCTGGACCGCCGGCTGAAGACCGTCTGGGCCGCTACGGACGCCAACGTGCTGCGGATCGGGCAGACGGCGAAGGGATCCTTCTCCGCCTGCATGAACGACGACAGCTTCTATGAGGGCGCGCAGGCCGTCTGGACGAGCAACAACCCGGCGGTCGCTACCGTCTCGGCGGACGGGACCGTGCAGGCCGTATCGATGGGCGTTGCCACCGTCACCTGCACCGTCACCATCAACGGGACCACCCGCTCCGACTCCTTTGCCGTCAAGGTGATGCCCGATTTCACCCTGTCGTCCCTGAAAGTGGGCGGCAAGAAGGTGAAGGTCGGCGACGCTTCGCAGTTCAGCTATCTGCTCAAGGCCGGCAAGGCCCCGCTCGTGGAGGCGGCAGCCTCCCATCCGGGGGTGCGCGTTGAGGTGAAGCAGGCCGAACGCGTGCCCGGCACCGCCGTGGTGACGCTACGCGATCCCGAGACGGGCGACAGCCGCACCTGGACGGTCAATTTCGGCACGGAGGGCAAGTCCGACAGCTTCGACATGAGCAGCATTCCCGGCAAGGCCTGGAGCTGGGTGCGGGAGGATCCCGCCGCCTGGACGCTCACCGAGGAGATCGGCTCGCTGGTGCTGACCGCCGGGCCGGGCGACATCGCCGGCACCGGCAACAAAGCCACGAACCTGCTGCTGCAGAGCGCCAATACGGACTGGACTGCAGAGGTGAAGATGCGCTGCTTCTCCGCGCCGGCACCGCCGGCCCAGAATGCCGGCCTGGTGGCTTACGAGGGCGACGACAACTTCGTCAAATTCGTCTGCGGGGCGGCGTTCAACATGCGCCGCGCCCCGGATGCCGCCGCTTCCGGCGCAGGCCAGCTGCAGCTGGTGGTCGAGGAGAACGGCGCGCAGAAATCGCAGCTCACGCTGAGCCTCGAGGGCATTATCGGTGCGGACCAGGTGATCTGGCTGCGCCTTGTCAAGCAGGCGGACGCCTACACGGCCTGGTACTCCGTGGACGGCAAGAAATATGAGAAGGTCGGCGTCGCGAACGCCGTGCTGAAGGACATCCGCGTGGGCGTGATGGCCTGCGAGGGCGAGATGCCCGCGATGATGCGCGGCTTCGGCGGCGGTGGCCGCGGCGGCTTCCAGCTGCCCGCCGCCGCGCCGCTCAAGGTCGCCTTCGAGGGCTTCAAGATCGACAGCCGCGGCAACAAGTAGTCGTTATGACCGGTCGGACCCGCATCCTCATGCTTCTGTGGCTCGTGTGCTCCCTTTCGGCTGCGCACGCACAGGAGCGTGTGGCCCGGGGACATCTGCAGGCCAGTTGCGAGGATGCACAGGGCCAGCGGTGGGCCGTCACGGACGCCGGGGAGATCCTGCGTTCGGCGGACGGCGCCGCCTGGTCCGTCCTGGATTTCAACGAAGAATATGCCGGCTACTACCCGCGGATGGACTGGCGGGCGGTGGCGTCCGGCGGCGGTTCGGTGATGGTGGCCGGGCTGGATCCCGACGGCCACCTGGCCGTCTACACTTCCAGCCGCGGCACCGTGTGGAGCGCCCGCTCCCTGGAGTATACGGAAGCGGGGGAGCGGCACGTCCTGGACGTGACGCCCTGCTCGCTCAGCTATGATTCCCTGCGGGACAGCTTCTTCCTGTGCGGCACCCGCGGGACACTCTTCGAGATGCCGGGCTGCTCGCACTGCAACCGCCTGACGCGCTATCCGGTCGACACTTTGTACTCCCGCACCCCGGAAGGCTTCGATGCGCTGCTGCTGGGCAGCGGCGGCTTCCGGATCGTAGAAACACTATAACTAAATGATATACTGTATGAAACCTATTCTGTATCTGTCTGTTGCGGCGTTTCTGCTGGCCGGTTCCGCGCTGGCCCAGACGCCGTCTCCGACCAATCTGGGCCGGAATGCCTACCCGCAGATCAGCAAGGACGGACGCGTGACCTTCCGTGTCAATGCGCCGGACGCCACGTCCCTGACGGTCAACCTTGGCAAGGACTATCCGATGACCAAGGACGACAAGGGCGTCTGGACGGCGACCACTGATCCGCAGGTGGAGGGCTTCCACTACTATTCGCTCAAGGCCGGCGGCCTGCTCTTCAACGATCCCGCCGTGCACAGCTATTTCGGCATGAGCCGCTGGGCCAGTGCCATTGAGGTACCGGGAGCGCCCGACGCGGCGTTCTACACGCCGAAGCAGGGCGTGCCGCAGGGGGCGGTGCGTGCAATCCGCTATTATTCCGCCGTTTGCGGAGAATGGCGTCAGATGTATGTCTATACCCCGGCGGAGTATGACAAGAATCCGTCCAAGCGCTATCCGGTGCTGTATCTGCAGCACGGCGGCGGCGAGGATGAGACCGGCTGGATCTACCAGGGTTTTGCCGACGTGATTCTTGACAATCTCGTGGCCGAAGGCAAGGCTGTGCCGATGATCATCGTGATGGTGAGCGGCGTAGCGCATCCGGCCGGCGACCCGGCCGCGGATGCGTTCGACGATATGGTCGTGAAGGATGTGATTCCCTTCGTGGACCAGCGTTTCCGTACGCTCTCCGACCGTGACCACCGCGCTGTGGCGGGCCTCTCCTGGGGCGCCAAGCAGGCCTATGACCTGGGTCTGGGCTACCGCGACCTCTTCTCCTGGGTGGGCGGCTTCAGCGGCATCATCGTGATCGGGGAATTCCGCTCCCGCCCCGCGGGCTACGAAGATCCCGAGAAGTTTGCCGCCGCCTACGACGGCGTGTTCAAGGATCCCAAGTGGTTCAACGACAACTACCATCTGCTCTTCATCGCCAACGGCGAAGCCGAAGGTTCCCACCTGAAGGGTATGTCCGGGATCCTTACGGAGCGTGGCATCGACAATGTCTTCTACCAGTCGCCCCGCACCGCCCACGAGTGGCTCACCTGGCGCCGCTGCCTGTATCAGTATGCCCAAAGACTCTTTAAATAATGATGACAGCCATGAAAAGATATCTGATTCCTTTTGTCCTGATGGGCGTTCTCGCGGCCGGCTGCAAGCAGCCCGCTTCGACCGTGGGCATCCTGACCGAACCCACGCCGGCGTCCTCCAATGTCCCCGGTCGGGAGTATCCCAAGGTTTATCCCGACCTGCGTGCGGAATTCCAGATTGCCGCGCCCGAGGCGCAGGCTGTCTCCGTGGATATCTGCGACCATGTTTATCCGCTCACGAAGGACGACAAGGGCGTCTGGAGCGGCTTCACGGAGCCGCTGGAGCCCGGTTTCCACTATTATTTCATCATTGTGGACGGCGTTCGCACGTCGGACCCGAACAGTATCCTGTATTTCGGCTGCGGCGTGGACGCCAGCGCCATCGAGATTCCCGAGGCGGGGGTGGATTTCTACCTCGACAAGGACGTGCCGCGCGGTGAGGTCCGCATGCAGCGCTACTGGTCCCCGAGCCTGAACCAGTGGCGCGTCTGCTACGTTTACCTGCCGGCGGAATACCTGCAGAACAGCGACAAGCGCTACCCCGTGATGTATATCCAGCACGGCGGCGGCGAGGATGAGACGGGCTGGTTCCGCCAGGGCAAGGCGGACATCATCCTGGACAACCTCATCGCGGCGAAAAAGGCCGTCCCGATGCTGATTGTGGGCGATTATGGCCAGGCCGGCGACTTCGCGAAGATCCTCCTCGAGGAGACCATCCCGATGATTGACGCGAACTACCGGACCATCCCCGACGCGAAGCACCGCGCCATGTGTGGCCTGTCCTTCGGCGGCGGCCAGTCCTGGTCCATCGGCCTGAAGCACCCCGAGGTCTTCTCCTCCATCGGCGTCTTCTCCTCCGGCATGTTCGGCGGCGTGGGCCCGGGTGCCTATGCCCCCTTCAGCGTGGAGAGCCAGCTGCCTGAGCTGATCGCCGACAAGGCGGCCTTCAATGCCGCCCACGACGTATTCTACATGTCCTGCGGCGAGGGAGACCCGCGCATCGAGCACACCCGTGCGGCCGCCGAGGCACTCAAGGCCGCCGGTGCGGACGTGATCTTCAAGGCCTGGCCCGGCGCCCACGAGTGGCAGCCTTGGCGCAAGTCCCTGCATGAATTTGCACAGTTACTTTTCAAATAGTCTATGAAACGCTTTTTACTTTTGATGGCGGCGGCGCTAGGCCTGTGGGCTTGCGCCAGCCAGGTGCCCGGCCAGGTCAAGGTGACCGGCGGCACGATCCAGGGCGAGGTCCTGGAGGACATGACGGTGTACAAGGGCATCCCGTTCGCGGCTCCGCCCGTGGGTGAGTTGCGCTGGAAGGCGCCGCAGCCCGTGGTGGCGTGGGACGGCGTGCTGGAATGCACGAAATTCGCACCCGCCCCGATGCAAGGCGGTGGCCAGGGATGCAGCGAGGACTGCCTCTACCTGAATGTCTGGACGCCTGCGAAGAGCCCGCGCGAGAAGCTCCCGGTGATGGTCTGGATCTACGGCGGCGGCTTTGCCGGCGGCTCGACCGACCAGTATGACGGGGCGGCGCTGGCCCGCGAGGGCGTGATCCTGGTGAGCGTGGCGTACCGCGTGGGCAAGCTGGGCTTCCTGACCCTGCCCGCCCTGAACGCGGAGGATCCCCACGGGGTGAGCGGCAACTACGGCATCCTGGACCAGATCGCCGGTCTGCAGTGGGTGCATGACAACATCGCGAAGTTTGGCGGCGATCCCGCCAAGGTGACCATTTTCGGCGAGTCCGCCGGCGGCATCTCCGTGAGCATGCTGTGCGCTTCGCCGCTGGCCAAGGGCCTGTTCCGGGGTGCCATTTCCCAGAGTGGCGGCTCCTTCGGCCCGACGAATCCCCGGGATTTCCCGGGTGAGAACATGCTGACGCTCGCGTACGCCCAGGAGCTGAACGACGCCTGGGCCAAGGCCACGTTCGGAGAGAACTACACGCTGGAGCAGCTGCGCGCTGCGGAGCCGAGGGCCGTCATGGGCTCCTTCGGCGGCTCCGGCGGCTGGCCGGTGACGGACGGTTACGTGATCCCGGACGACCAGTACAAGATGTACGAGGCAGGGAACTACAACGACGTGGACGTGCTGATCGGCTACAATTCCGACGAGGGCATGAGCTTCGGCTTCGCCCGCGGCAATGGCAGCCATGAGGAGTCGACCCGCGCCCGCTACGAGGACTATGCCGACAAGCTGCTGGCGGCCTATCCGCTGGAGCCGGACGGCAAGGTGGGCAAGACCGCCCGCGACCTCACGCGCGACGCCGCCTTCGGCTGGCAGACTTGGGCCTGGGCCCGCCTGCAGGAGAAGACCGGCAAGGGCCGCGTGTGGCTGTACTATTTCGATCAGCATCCGGACTATCCGACGGACTCCCCGCGCTACGGGCAGGCCTCGCCGCACGGCCAGGATGTCGCCTACGTGTTCGGCAACCCGCAGGAGGTGCAGCCGACCGACAAGCAGCTCTCCGAGTGGATGATGGCCTACTGGACCAATTTCGCCAAGACGGGCGACCCGAACGGCGCCGGCCTCGCAGAGTGGCCGCGCTTCCGGAACGACAATCCGCAGTCGATGCTGCTCACCGGTTCCGGCTGCCATGCCATCCCCGTCCCGTCGGAGAAGGCCATGTGGGTGCTGGACGAGTATTTCGCCTGGCGCCGCAGCATGGAATAATGTAACACACAGAATATGAGAAAACTGCTTTCCGCCTGCCTGGCCATGACGGCAGGCCTTGCGCTCAGCGCGCAGAACCCGGTTATCCGCACGTCATATACCCCGGATCCGGCGCCTTATGCCCACGGGGACAAACTCTACCTGGCCGTGGACCATGACGAGGACGATGCCACCTATTTCAAGATGAAGGACTGGCAGCTGTACAGTACGGAGGATATGGTCAACTGGACCTATCTGGGCACCCCGGTCTCGACGGCCACCTTCCCCTGGGCTTTCCAGGGGGACCGCGCCTGGGCGTCCCAGCTGGTCGAGCGGGGCGGAAAGTGGTACTGGTATGTCTGCCTGACGGAGGCGGCCACGCGCGCTGACGCGCTGGCCGTCGCCGTGGCGGACGACCCCCTGGGACCCTACCGGGACGCCATCGGCGGGCCGCTGGCCACGGGCTTTTCCTTCATCGATCCGACCGTTTTCATCGACGATGACGGCACGCCCTGGCTCTTCTGGGGCAACAAGGGCTGCTGGTACGGCCGTCTGGGGGACGACATGGTCTCCTTCCCGGACGGGTGGAAGGAAGTCCCCGGCTGGGGCGATCCGGCCTGTTTCGGGCCGGAATCCATGAAGCCGGACTGGTCGGACGGCGGCCGGCAGAAGATGATGGTCGGCTACGAGGAGGGCCCCTGGCTCTACAAGCGCGACGGTATCTACTACCTGTCCTATCCGGCGGGCGGCGTGCCCGAGCACATGGCGTATTCGACCGCGACGTCCATCCACGGGCCCTGGCAGTACCGGGGACGCATCATGGACGAGGCGGAGAACAGCTTTACCATCCATGGCGGCAACGTCGACTTCCGCGGACACCATTACATGTTCTATCATAATGGCGCCCTGCCCAACGGCGGCGGCTTCCACCGCAGCGCCTGCGTGGAGGAATTCACCTTCGGTGCTGATATGTCCATTCCCTTCATGCCGTTCACGAAGGAGGGCGTGGAGCCCCTCCAGACGCTGAATCCCTACGTGATGACGGAGGCGGAGACGATGGCGTCCAGCTACGGCCTGAAGACCGACCGCGAGGACGGCAGGCGCCACTGGGTGACGTCTGTCCACAACGGCGACTGGCTCTGCGTGCGCAATGTTGATTTCGGCGCGCAGCCGGCCGTGCTCGTTTCGCTGGAGATGCTTAATTTCCAGCGTCCCGGCACCGTGGATTTCTTCCTCGACGAGCTGGGCGGGCAGGCCGTCGCCTCCGTGCCGGTAAATGGGGAAAACATGCTGGTGAAGGCACCCGTGAGTGAGCGCGCCGTTGGGGTGCACGACCTGTACCTGCTCTTCCGGGGCGGGGACGGGGAGCTGTTCGACCTGGACTGGTGGGTGTTCAACAACCACCTGAACATGCCGCTCATCCAGACCAAGTACACGGCGGATCCGGCGCCCATGGTCTATGACGGCACGGTCTATCTGTACACCACCCACGACGAGGACGGGGCCGACGGTTTCGAGATGTTCGACTGGCTGCTCTACACCAGCACGGACATGGTCAACTGGACAGACCACGGCGCCGTGGCGTCGCTGGACGATTTCGCCTGGTACGAAGGCAAGAACGGCGCCTGGGCCGAGTGCGTGGTGGAGCGCGGCGGCAAGTTCTACATGTACTGCCCGATCCATGGCCACGGCATCGGTGTGCTGGTGGCCGATTCGCCTTTCGGGCCCTTCAAGGACCCGCTGGGCGAGCCGCTGGTCTGGCAGAAAGAACACTGGGAAGACATTGATCCTTCGGTGTTTATCGACGACGACGGGCAGGCTTACATGTACTGGGGCAATCCGAATGTCTATTGGGTCAAGCTGAATGAGGACATGATTTCCACGTCCGGGCCCATCCACAAGCTCGATTACAAGATTGAGCACTACCAGGAAGGTCCCTGGTTCTACAAGCACGACGGGCGCTACTACCTGGCCTTCGCCTCGACCTGCTGCCCGGAGGGCATCGGCTACGCGATGGCGGACAGCCCGGAGGGACCTTGGCGTTCCATGGGACACATCATGGACCGCACCTGGCGCACCCGGGGAAACCATCCCGGCATCATCGACTACAAGGGGCAGTCCTACATCTTCGGCCTGAACTACGACCTAATGCATCTGGAGACCTTCAAGCACCACGAGCAGCGCAGCGTGTCTGCCGCCCCGATGTACTACGAGGCGGACGGATCCATCCGCAAGGTCCCGTACTGGCTGGACAACGTGCTGGAGCAGATCGAGCCGTTCAACCCGTTCCGGCAGGTCCCTGCGGCGACGATGGCCTGGGGCTATGGCCTCAAGACGCGTCCCGACCCGGCACAGGGCGTCGTGCTGAACAACATCGACGCAGGGGAGACCCTGCTCCTGAGGGGTGTGGACTTCGGCGCGAAAGGCGCCAAATCGCTGACGGCGAACGTACTCGCCCCCGAGGGCGGCTGCATCGAGGTGCGCCTGGACGCGCCCGACGGGCCGCTGGCTGGCACGCTCAAGCTGAAGGCCGGCAGCGGCTGGAAGCAGCAGAATTGCCGCCTGGCCGGCGCCAAGGGGGTGCACGACCTGTATTTCGTCTTCACGGAAGGCGGCTTCGAATGGTCCTGGTGGAAAATGAAATAACAAGACAAGCGATATGCGATTTATCCATGCTTTGCTGACGGCCGCTGTGGCCGCGTGCCTTGCCGCCGGCTGTGCGCGGCCCGTGACGCACTGCGTCAATCCGCTGACTTACACCGATATCCCCGACAACGACGTGATCCGGGTGGGGGAGGACTACTACATGGTCAGCACGACGATGTATTTCTGCCCCGGGGCCCCCATCATGCAGTCCCGGGATCTCGTGCACTGGCGCATCGTGGACTATGTCTACGACTGCCTGGAGGATGACGATGTCTACAATCTGCGGAACGGGCGCAACGCCTACGGCAAGGGCCAGTGGGCAACGTCGCTTCGCTACGAGAACGGCCGCTTCTGGGCGTTGTTCATCGCCAACGACCAGGGCAAGACCTATGTCTATTCCACGCCGAAGATCAGCGAAAAGTGGACGCGCCAGGTCATCGACCGGCCCTTCCACGACGCATCTCTGCTCTTCGAGGACGGTCGCGTGTACGTGGTCTGGGGCAATGGCGAAATCCATATCACGGAGCTGGAGCCGGACCTGTCCGCCGTCAAGGCGGGCGGGGTGGACCAGGTGCTGTTTACCTGTCCCAGAGAGGGTTACATGCTCCGCGCAGAGGGTGCGCACATCTATCATATCGGCGACTGGTACTATGTCCTCGTGATCGACTGGCCCTCCGGCGGCGTGCGTACGGAGACCTGCTGGCGCAGCAGCACGCTGCTGGGCGAGTATGAGCCGAAGATCATCCTGCAGGGCAAGTTTGACGGCCGGCAGGACGGCGTGGCGCAGGGCGCCATCATCCAGACCCGGCGCGGCGACTGGTACGCCATGATGTTCCAGGACCACGGGGCCGTGGGCCGCATCCCGACCCTGCAGCCCGTGACCTGGGTGGACGGCTGGCCGATCCTTGGCGACAACGGCGTGCCTGTCAAGGAGTTCGATGTCAACCTGGCCCCGGACGGGGAGGATTACGTGTGGGCATCCGACGAATTCAACTCGGAGAAGCTGGCCCTGGTCTGGCAGTGGAACCACAAACCGCTGGACGGCTACTGGTCGCTGTCGGCGCGCCCGGGCTGGCTGTGCCTGACCACCGGGCAGCTCGCCACCAGCCCGGCCGATGCGCGGAATACGCTGACGCAAAGGACCTTCGGTCCGAAATGCACGAGTACGGTGCTGCTTGACGGGTCCGGTCTGAAACCCGGTGATTTCGCGGGCCTGAGCGCTTTCCAGAGCAACCGCGCGGACATCGGCCTGCGCCGTACAAGCGCAGGACTGGAGTTGTATGCCCTGCAGGAGGTGTCTGAGCGCCACGGGCGGGAGACCGTCCGCGTGCAGCGGGAGCTGCTGTGCGAGCGTGCCGAAGAGCGGCAGGTGCAGCTGCGTATCCGGTATGATTTCGACGTGGACAAGGCTTGGCTGGCCTACAGCTGGGACGGCGAAGTCTGGACCGAGCTCGAGGAGCCGCTGCAGATGCGCTACACGCTGGATTATTTCACCGGCTATCGCAGTGCGCTGTACTGTTACTCCACCCGCGAGACGGGCGGCCACGCCGACTTCGACTGGTTCCGGCAGGAATAACTTTCAAATTATTTTTATTAACTTAGGCGGCGTGAAACACGCCGCCTTCTTATTGTTCCTGTTCATCCTGGCCGGATGCGGCCGCAGCGTGCCTGCCCGGCATTTCCCGACAGAGTCCATGCGTACGGGGGACCTTGTGTTCCGCTGCGGGCGTGGCGTGCTCAGCCGGGCGGTGGTCATGGCCGAGCAGATGGACGGGCGCTACAGCCACGTGGGCGTGCTCATCCGCGACGGGGACGGCGTGTGGAAGGTGGCCCATTCGGTGCCCGCCGAGCGGGAGTTTAGCGGCGATTTCGACCGGGTCAAATTCGAGCCGCTGGAGGCGTTCCTTTCCCCGAAAATGGCCGCGCGCGGCTGTCTGGTGCATGTCGGCTCCCTGACGGATCCGGTGCGCCTGCAGGCCCTGTGCGACGAGGCCCGGCAGGCTTTCCGCGACAGCGTCCGCTTCGACCACGACTACGACCTGGCGGACAGCTCGAAGGTCTACTGCACCGAGTTCATCTGGCTGCTGTTCAAGCACTACGGCCTGGACCTGTCGGAAGGCCGGCGGCGCTATGTCAACCTGATGAACATCCGGGGGGATATCCTGCTCCCCGAACATATCCTGCAATACAAAGACAATACTGTTTATTATCAATTCTAAATCCAAATTATTATGAAAAGAATCCTTACTGTTCTGGCTCTCGCAGCCGCGCTCGTGTGCTTCTCCGCCTGCAAGGGCGGCAACAAGGTGACCAAGCTGTCCGGTCCCGAGGAAGTGGCCAAGGTGGCCCTTGAGGCCATGAAGAAGGGCGATGTCAAGGCGTTCGTCGACACCTTCAACCTCTCCGACGACGACAAGGCGATGCTCACCTCCCTGATTGACGAGAAGCTCAAGGAGAAGATCGACGAGAAGGGCGGCATCAAGTCCTACGAGATCGGAGAGAGCTCCATCGACGGCGACAGCGCCACGGTCAAGGCCAAGGTGTACTACAAGGACGGCTCCGACGAAGACGAAGACTTCCACTTCACCAAGGTCGACGGCAAGTGGCTCCAGGAGATGAGCAAATAGCCCATCCTGAGTTTGCTGAAGAATCTCCGCCATCGTCCCCAGTCCGGACGATGGCGGATTTTTTAAAGGAAAAAGTGGATTTATTGCGTATGCGTATGCGCGAGAATGGCTATATTTGTATGCTTATGCGGAAAAAAAGTTATCTTTACGCAATATGAAAACCACACGTATTCTTCTGCTGGCGCTCTGCGCCGTTGCGGCGCTCTCCTGCGCAAAGGAGCAAGGCGACCGCTTCTACACACTAAAGAACAAATCCGGGATGGAAGTGACTATCACCAACTTCGGCGCCCGTATCGTGTCCATCGTCCTGCCGGACAAGGACGGGGTAAAGCGCGACGTGGTGCTGGGTTTCGACAAGGTCGAGGACTACTATCCCGAGAACAACCAGACCGACTTCGGCGCCTCCATCGGCCGCTATGCCAACCGCATTGCCCAGGGCAAGTTCACCCTTGACGGGGTGGAATATGACCTGCCGAAGAACAATTTCGGGCACTGCCTGCACGGCGGACCCACCGGCTGGCAGTACAAGTCCTACAAGGTCATGGAGGCCGACGCGAAGCATATTCGCCTGCGCGTCGATTCCCCGGACGGGGACAACAATTTCCCGGGCGCCGTCACGGCTTTCGTGACCTACACGCTCACGGATGAGGGTGCGATTGATATCGCCTACGAGGCCACCAGCACCGCCCCGACCATCATCAACATGACCAACCACTCCTATTTCAACCTCTCCGGCGATCCCGCGAACCACAGCATCTGCGACGACGAGCTGTATGTCAACGCCTCTGCCTTCACCCCCGTGGACGCGACCTACATGACCACCGGCGAGATCCTGCCCGTCGCAGGGACCCCGATGGACTTCACCACCCTCCACAAGGTGGGGGACCACATCACCGAGTTTGACTTCGAGCAGCTCAAGAACGGCAACGGCTACGACCACAACTGGGTCCTCGACACCAAGGGCGACATCGCCCAGGTGGCGGCTGAGCTGTATTGCCCGCTGACCGGCATCGACCTCAAGGTCTATACCGACGAGCCGGGCATCCAGGTTTATTCCGGCAACTTCCTGGATGGCACCGTGACCGGCAAGGGCGGGGTGGTGTACCAGCAGCGCCGCGCAATCTGCCTGGAGACCCAGCACTATCCCGACAGCCCCAACAAGCCGCAATGGCCGTCCGTGGTGCTCCGCCCCGGCGAGACCTACCACAGCCATTGCATCTTCGCCTTCAGCGTCAAATAATCAACAAAATACGTGTCAACTATGCTTAAATTCCTGCCTCTTCAGGCTGCTGACCTGAACCGCATTTCCCTCGCGTCCTGGGACTGGATCGTCATTGGAATCTTCTTCCTGGCGATGGTCTGGATCTGCTGGGACGTCTCCCGCAAGAAGAAAGAGACTTCGGGAGATTACTTCCTGAGCGGCCGTACGGCCACATGGATCGCGATCGGCGCCTCCATCTTCGCCTCCAACATCGGCTCCGAGCACCTCATCGGCCTGGCCGGCACGGGTGCTTCCGCCGGCATGGCCCAGGCCCACTGGGAGATCCAGGGCTGGATGATCCTCATCCTCGGCTGGGTCTTCGTTCCGTTCTATGAGCGGAGTATGGTCTACCTACAACAAGGAGAGCCGCGGCATCCTGACCTGGCTGTCCCTCGCCAGCTACGTCCTCACCAAGGTGTCCGTGACCGTCCTCGCCGGCGGCCTCGCCCTCAACACCCTGCTGGGCATCAACTTCTGGGTGGCTGCCCTGGCCCTCGTGATCATCACCGCCATTTACACCGTCATCGGCGGCATGGAATCCGTGCTCAAGACCTCGGTCCTGCAGACGCCGATCCTGCTGCTCGGCTCGCTGGTCATCCTCTGGCTCGGCCTGCGCGAGCTCGGCGGCTGGAACGCCATGATGGACATTTGCAACGCCCAGCCCGTCAATGAGTACGGCGACACGATGACCGACCTGATGCGCTCCGGTCAGGACAAGGAATTCCCGTGGTACGGCGCTCTGTTCGGATCCGCCATCATCGGCTTCTGGTACTGGTGTACCGACCAGTTCATCGTCCAGCGTGTCCTGTCCGGCAAGAACCAGAAGGAGTCCCGCCGGGGCACCATCTTCGGGGCCTACCTCAAGCTCCTCCCGGTGTTCCTGTTCCTCATCCCGGGCATGATCGCCTTCGCGCTCACCAAGACCCCGGATTCCCAGATCGGCCAGACCCTCGCCGCCGCCCTTGGCGTGCGTCCTGACGGTACCGTCGCCAATCCGGACATCGCCTTCCCGATGCTGGTCAACACCCTGCTGCCGGTCGGCCTCAAGGGCGTCGTGATCTGCGGTATCCTCGCAGCCCTGATGAGTTCCCTGGCTTCGCTGTACAACTCCTCCGCGATGCTGTACACGATCGATATTTACAAGCGCAAGCACCCGGAGACCGAGGAGAAGAAGCTCGTGCTCATCGGCCGTATCGCCACCGTCGTGGTGGTTGTGCTCGGCGTGCTGTGGATCTTCGTCATCCAGCGCATGGGCAAGAGCCTGTACAACTACATCCAGAGCGTCCAGAGCCTGCTCGCCCCGGCCATCGCCGCGGTGTTCCTGCTCGGTATCTGCTGGAAGAAGACCTCCCCGAAGGCCGGTATGTGGACCCTTATCGTGGGTCTGGTGCTTGGCTTCACCCGCCTGATTACGATGATTATCAACCCGGAGGCGCACAACGTCTTCACCTTCATCTTCAACGAGCTGAACGTGTACGCCTTCTGCGTGTGGATGTTCCTCTTCTGCGTGGTTCTGGCGATCGTGGTCACGCTGCTGACCCCGAAGCCGACGGAGAAGCAGGTGGAGGGCCTGTGCTTCGGCACGGCCACGCCGGAGCAGAAAGCCGCGACCCGCGCCTCCTGGGGCAAGTGGGATATCATCCACACCTGCATCATCCTGGCCTTCACGGTCGCGTTCTACATTTACTTCTGGTAGTCTATGCTTGAAGAACTGAAAGAAAAGGTGTGCCGGGCCAATCTTGATCTGGTCCGGCACGGCCTTGTCATTTTCACCTGGGGAAATGTCTCCGCCATTGACCGCGCCAGCGGCCTGGTGGTCATCAAGCCCTCCGGCGTGAGCTACGACAACATGAAGCCGTCCGACATGGTCGTGGTGGACCTGGACGGCAAGGTGGTGGAAGGGGAGTTGAACCCTTCGTCCGACACCCCGACGCACGTGGAGCTTTACAAGGCTTTTCCGAACATCGGCGGTGTGGTGCACACCCATTCGACCTTCGCCACGGCCTGGGCGCAGGCAGGGGAGGACATTCCCCGGCTGGGCACCACCCATGCGGACTATTTCCATGACGCCATCCCCTGCACGCGCAGCATGAAGAAGTCGGAAGTCTTCGGCGAGTATGAGAAGGAGACCGGCCGCGTCATCATCGAGCGCTTCAAGGACATGAACCCGGACGACACGCCCGCCGTGCTGGTCAGAAACCACGGCCCCTTCGCCTGGGGTACGGACGCCGACAACGCCGTCCACAACGCCGTGGTGCTGGAGGAGGTGGCCAAGATGGCCTACCTGGCCGTCGACATCCACGTCGCCGCCCAGTTCAAAGGCATCTACCTGGCGGATTTTTCGCCCAGGATGAACAAATACCTCATCGAAAAGCACTACAGCCGCAAGCATGGCCCGGGCGCCTACTACGGCCAGAAAAAGAAATAAACAACAACCACATTAAAACTCATAACGAAATGGCATTTGAAAATTGCGAATTATGGTGGGTGACCGGTGCGCAGCTCCTCTACGGAGGTGACGCCGTCGTCGCCGTGGACGGACATTCCAAGGAGATGGTCGAGGGCCTGAACGCCTCCGGCAACATCCCCGTGAAGATTGTGTATAAAGGCACGGCCAACAGCAGCCGCGAGGTCGAGGCCGTGATGAAGGCTGCCAACAACGAGCCGAAGTGCGTGGGTGTCATCACCTGGATGCACACCTTCTCCCCGGCCAAGATGTGGATCAAGGGCCTCCAGGCCCTGGAGAAGCCGCTTCTCCACTTCCACACCCAGTACAACGCCGAGATCCCCTGGGACAAGATCGACATGGACTTCATGAACCTCAACCAGAGCGCCCACGGCGATATCGAGTACGGTCACATCTGCACCCGCATGCGCATTCAGCGCAAGGTCGTGGTCGGCTACTGGAAGGATGAGGCCGCCCAGAAGCAGATTGCCGTGTGGGCCCGCGTGGCCGCCGGCGTGGCTGACGCCAAAAACGTCCGCTGCCTGATGTTCGGCATGAACATGAACAACGTCGCCGTGACCGACGGCGACCGCGTGGAGTTCGAGCAGCGTCTGGGCTACCATGTGGATTACTACCCGGTTTCCTCCCTGATGGAATACTACAAGAAGGTCACTGACGCCGAGACCGACGCCCTGGTGGAGGAGTATAAGAAGCTCTACACCGTCAAGATTGACGAGACGGGCGAGAAGGTCTACTGGGAGAAGGTGCGCAATTCCGCGAAGGCGGAGATTGCCCTGCGCCGCGTCCTGAAGGACGAGGGTGCCACGGCCTTCACGACCAATTTCGACGACCTCGGCGACGCCGACGTCGATGCCCCGGATTTCTGCGGCTTCGACCAGATCCCGGGCCTGGCCTCGCAGCGCCTCATGGAGGAGGGTTACGGCTTCGGCGCCGAGGGCGACTGGAAGACCGCCTGCCTGTACCGCACGCTGTGGGTGATGTCCCAGGGCCTGCCGACGGGCTGCTCCTTCCTCGAGGACTACACCCTCAATTTCGCGGGAGACAAGAGCTCCTGCCTGCAGAGCCACATGCTGGAGATCTGCCCGATGATCGCGAGCGACAAGCCCAAGCTGGAGGTCCATTTCCTCGGCATCGGCATCCGCAAGCAGCCCACCGCCCGTCTGGTCTTCACCTCGAAGACCGGCCCCGGCATCAAGGCCACGGTGGTGGACCTGGGCAACCGCTTCCGCCTCATCGCGCAGGATGTGGAGTGCATCGAGCCCAAGCCGATGCCCAAGCTCCCCGTCGCCTCCGCCCTCTGGGTCCCGCAGCCGACCTTCGAGGTGGGCGCCGGCGCCTGGATCCTGGCCGGCGGCACGCACCATTCCGCGTTCAGCTATGACATTACGGCCGACTACTGGGACGATTTCGCCGAGATGACCGGCATCGAGTTCGTCCACATCAACAAGAACACCACCATCCCCGAGTTCAAGAAGGAACTCAAGATGAACGAGGTGTATTACATGCTCAACAAGGCGCTCAAGTAAGCCATGGACGCAAGACAAACCATCGAATCCGGCAAGGCCGTCCTCGGCATCGAGTTCGGCTCGACCCGCATCAAGGCGGTGCTGGTGGACGAAGACCACGTCCCCATCGCCCAGGGCAGCTACGAGTGGGAAAACCAGCTCGTGGACGGCCTTTGGACCTATAGCAAGGAAGTGATCTGGTTCGGCCTGCAGCAGTGCTATGCCGACCTGCGCGCCGACGTGCGCAAGCGCTACGAGGTGGAAATCGAGCACCTCGCCGCCATTGGCATCAGCGCGATGATGCACGGCTACATGCCGTTCAACAAGGAGGGACACCTGCTGGTCCCGTTCCGCACCTGGCGCAACACCAACACCGGTCCCGCCGCGGCGGAGCTCTCCAGGCTGTTCGTCTACAACATCCCGCTCCGCTGGAGCATCTCGCACCTGTACCAGGCCATCCTGAACAACGAGCCGCATGTCGAGAACATCGGCTTCCTGACCACCCTTGCCGGCTACATCCACTGGAAGCTCACCGGCGAGAAGGTGCTAGGCGTGGGCGACGCCTCCGGCATGCTGCCCGTGGACCCCGATACCGGCAACTACCGCGCGGACATGATCGAGAAATTCGAGGCCCTCGTGGCGCCGAAGCGGTTCCGCTGGAAGCTGCGCGACATCCTCCCGAAGGTCCTGAAGGCCGGCGAGCCGGCCGGCCGCCTGAGCGAAACGGGCGCCAAGCGCCTGGACGTCTCCGGCCATCTGCAGGCCGGCGTTCCGCTCTGCCCGCCGGAAGGCGACGCAGGCACCGGCATGGTGGCGACCAACGCCGTCAAGCCGCGCACGGGCAACGTCTCTGCCGGCACGTCCTCGTTCTCCATGATCGTCCTGGAGAAGGAGCTGTCCAAGCCCAACGAGATGATTGACATCGTCACGACGCCGGACGGCAACCTCGTCGCGATGGTCCACTGCAACAACTGCACGTCGGAGCTCAACGCCTGGGTGAAGATGCTCCGCGAGTACCAGTATCTGCTGGGCCCCGTGGAGGACAAGCACGACATCTACCGCACCCTGTACACGCACGCCCTGGAGGGCGATCCCGACTGCGGCGGCCTGGTGGCGTTCAACTACATCTCCGGCGAGCCGGTCACGGGATTTGCCGAGGGACGTCCGCTGTTTGTCCGCGGAGCCAATGACAATTTCACGCTGGCGAACTTCTTCCGTGCCCAGCTGTACGGCTCCATCGCCGTGCTGAAGATCGGCAACGATGTGCTGTTCAACGAGGAGCATGTCAAGGTGGACCGCATCACCGGCCACGGCGGCCTGTTCAAGACCCCGGTCGTGGGCCAGCGCTTCCTGGCTGCCGCCCTGAATTCGCCGATCTCCGTGATGGAGACGGCGGGCGAAGGCGGCGCCTGGGGCATCGCCCTGCTGGCTTCGTACCTGGTGAACAACGGCGGCAAGCTCAGCCTGCCCGACTTCCTGGACAAGATCGTCTTCGCCGGCAACGCCGGTTCGGAGATCGCTCCCGTCCCGGAGGACGTCGCGGGGTTTGAGGCCTACCTGGCCAACTACCAGGCGGCTTTCCCCATCGAGGAGGCCGCGGTGCGCTGCAAGAAATAGTTTGCGATGGAGCAGATCTGGGACCCGCTCCGCAAAATGATGGTCACTGCCACACCCGAAGAACGGGTGCGGCAGTGGTTTATCATGCAGCTCCGCGACGCGTTCGGCGTGCCGGAGCACATGATGCGCAGCGAGGTGGGGTTCCGCTACGGGAAAAAGCCCTGGCGGGCCGATATCGTGGTGTATGACCGTGCGGGCGCCCCGCTGCTGGTCACGGAGTGCAAACGGCCCGACGTACCCCTGGACGAAAAGGTCCTCCGGCAGGCCATGCGCTACAATTCCGTGCTGTCGGTGCGGTTTCTGGTGGTGACAAACGGAAATTTGACGTATCTTTACAGGCTGGAAGGGGACGTGTTCGTCCCGTGCGACCGCATCCCCGCCTATGAAGAGATGGTATGCCAACGATAACCCCGCAGTTTCTGGACCGGCCGGTCTTCCGGCTGCTCTCGGAGGTGGCCGCCGAGAAGGGCGTGCGCGCCTTCGTGATCGGCGGCTTCGTGCGTGACTGTTTCCTGGGCCGCTCCTGCAACGACATTGACGTCGTGGTGGAGGGCAGCGGGATCGATTTCGCCCGGGCGGTGGGGGAGCGGACGCACCAGCATGTCTCTTATTTCAAGAATTTCGGGACGGCAATGCTGCACTACCGCGGCGACGAACTGGAGTTCGTCGGCGCGCGCAAGGAGTCCTATCGCCGCGAGTCCCGCAAGCCCATCGTGGAGGACGGCACCCTCGAGGACGACCAGCTGCGCCGGGATTTCACCATCAACGCCATGGCCTTCTCCCTCCAGAAAGAGGATTTCGGGGCGCTGGTGGACCCGTTCGGCGGCATCCGCGACCTGGATGCCGGCATCATCCGCACGCCGCTGGATCCCGATACGACCTATTCCGACGATCCGCTGCGCATGCTTCGCGCCGTGCGCTTCGCCACGAAGCTCTCCACGCCGGAGCGCACTTTTACAATCGTCCCGGAGTCAATGGCGTCGATGCGGCGCATGGCCGACCGGCTGAAGATCCTCTCCTGCGAGCGGATCGCCGAGGAGCTTAACAAGATGCTCCTGACGGACCGCCCCGCCATGGCGTTCCGCCTGATGGACGAAGCGGGCCTGCTGCCCTACGTCCTGCCGGAGCTCCTCGCCCTCAAGGGCGTCGAAACCGTCGACGGCAAAGGGCATAAAGATAACTTCGCACATACGCTCGCTGTCCTTGAAAACGTTGTAGCCGTGCAGAGCGAAATGTCCGGAAGTCCCTCCGGCAAAACCGTGGCCGCCCGTGGTCTCGTGAACGGGGGGGACCCGCTGCGAAGCAGTGGGGGGGCTGAGCGAAGCGAAGTTTTGCAGGAGGGAGCTTCCGGACATGAGCCATTGTGGCTTCGCTGGGCGGCGCTGCTGCACGATATCGGGAAGCCGGCGAGCAAGCGCTACGACGCGGCGCAGGGCTGGACTTTCCACGGCCACGAAGTGGTCGGCGCCCGCATGGTGCCGAAGATCTTCGACCGCCTGCGGCTGCCCCTCGACGAGATGAAATACGTCCAGAAGCTGGTCCGGCTGCATCTGCGGCCGATCGCGCTGGTGGACGAGGAGGTCACGGATTCGGCCGTGCGCCGGCTGCTTTTCGACGCCGGCGACGACATCGACGACCTGATGACGCTGTGTAATGCCGACATCACCTCGAAGAACGAGGCGAAGGTGGCGCGGATCCGCGCCAATTTCGAGTTGGTGAAGCGCAAGCTCGTGGAGGTGGAGGAGAAGGATGCAATCCGCAATTTCAAGAATCCGATCGACGGCAATTATGTCATGAAGGTCTACGGGATTCCGCCCTGCTCGGAGATCGGGCAGCTCAAGGAGCTGGTCAAGGAGGCCATCCTGGACGGGGTGATCGGCAATAATTTCGAGGAGGCGGACGCCTTTATGCGGCAGCACGCCGCCGAGTTCGGCCTGCACGAAGTATGATCGAGCGCTACCTGACATACCTCTCCTCCGTCCGCCGCTATTCTCCCCGTACCATCGAAATCTACCGCGGTGTCCTCGAGGATTTTCTTTCGTTTACGACGCGGCACGGCGAACTGCCTCTGGAAACGTCCGGCTGCGCCGGACCCCTCCCATCTGACGATGGGCCCCTCCCTCTTACGATGCCGAGGGTGGCACGGTTTCCTGAGGCAGTTGCCGATGCCGCGTCGCTGCAAGAAATCCTCACGGTTCAAGGTGTACGTTCTTATGAGGTGTACCTGATGGATGAGAGGGGGGAGGGGGCGAGGACGGTGAGCCTGCATATGAGCGTGCTGAGCGGGTTTTGCAAGTATCTCGTGCGGCAGGGGGTGCTGGAGAGCAACCCGGTGCGGCTGGTGGCGCGGCCGAAGCAGGAGAAGCGCCTGCCGGTGTTCTACCGGGACGAGTCGATGAAGGCGTATTTCGAGCAGACCAAAGGGGTGCTCGAGTATGGGAAATATGAGGACCAGCTGCAGCGGATGATCCTGGGGGTGCTGTTCGGGACCGGGATTCGCCGGAGCGAGCTGATTTCGCTCAACCGGAGCTCCGTGGACCTGTCGCGGCGGGTGCTGCGCGTGCGGGGCAAAGGGGATAAAATGCGGGAAATTCCCCTGCTTCCTTCGCTTTGTGAGGAAATATTGCTATATTTACGTGCAGTTGACTCTTTGAAATGCGCGGATACGACCCCGGACGCGCCGCTCCTGCAGACGCCGAGAGGCGGGCGGCTCTATCCGGTCTACGTGGACCGGGCGGTCAAGGCGGCCCTCGGACCCGTGGACGGCATCAGCGGCAGGAAGTCCCCGCACGTCCTGCGCCACACGCTGGCCACGGAGCTGCTGGACGGGGGCGCGGACCTCAATTCCATCAAGGAATTGCTGGGCCACAGCTCCCTGGCGGCGACCCAGGTCTACACGCACAATTCCATCGAGCGGCTGCAGAGTGTATACAAATCCGCCCATCCAAGGGCAAAAAACGATGATAACCATGGAGATTAAACTCAAAGCCCTGAAGTTCGAAGCCAGCGAGCAGCTCGCTGCCTTCGTCGAGAAGAAAGTATCCCGTCTGGCCCGCTTCTGCGAAGGCCTTGCGGATGAAGTGGAGGTGGCGCTTGAAGACCATCTCAAACAAGGCAAGCAGGCCAAGATCCAGATCCACGTTCCCGGAGAGGAACTCATCATTGAGCGGGAGGCCGACACCTTCGAGAACGCCATCACGGAAGCCGTGGACGCCATGAAGGAGAAGCTGACGCGCGTCAAGGAAAGAAAGTTCGAAAATTAACCATAATCAATCATTTACAACACGATGAAAAGATTCTTCTTAGCCAGCCTTGCCGTAGCGGCAGGACTTACTATGACAAGCTGCGACTTCCTGACGGAATGGCTGGACGCCCTTCTGGACGGAGGTGAAGACGACACCGAATACGTGGACAAATGGGCCGGTCTGGTCAACGAGACCGCCTATGACGCTGTCGTGGAAGGCAATACCCTGAAGTACGGCAGCCATACCTACACGATCGTCGGCGAAATCGATCCCGAGACGACGGAGTACAAGACCGCCACGGCATCTGTGACCTTCTCCAACATTCCTTCCGGCCTCACCGAGTTCACGGCCGTCTATGAGAAGCTGCTGGGCAAGAGCATTGCCGGCACGGCCGCCATGATCCCGATGGCCATGGAGATCTATGCCCGCAAGCCCGAGACCGGCAGGGCCTGCTTCGACCTGCTGTGCAACAGCTCTGCGACGGTGGACGGAATCGTCCGCATCCTGAAGGACCGCTTCATCCCGACGGAGTATTCTCCGGAGGACGACCAGTACATCCAGCGTTTCATCCCGGCTGCCTTGCTCAAGGGCGCGACCCCGGCCAACGCCTACACGCCGTCTACTCCTTACACGGTGGAGATGACCATGAGCCCCAATGGCGTTCAGGATGCCCAGCTGACCGGCGGCACGGTGACCTACATCTATATCCTGGCGAACGGCTGGGATACCTTCCAGCGCGGCGTGGAGATCTTCCTCCCGTACAACGGCACGCAGTACAAGGTCTTCAACTGCCCGTCCTGCTACACCCAGTGCAAGCCCATCCAGGGCACCTGGGGCGGCCTGAAATAGGAGACCTGCTTCCGCCCGGACTCCCTGCCCGTCATCCCGGGCATGACCCGGGATCTCAAAGCTCCTGGACCCTCGAGGTTCGGGAGCTTTGCCGTTAATGCCACGGGCTGCCGCCTGGCGAATCGCTTTTGATTACTGCCGAAAAAGCACTAAATTTGTAATAAGTAACATACTTCTTTATGAAGATTCTGGGAACCAAACTCATATCCGAATGTACGGCACACGACTTCAAGGATGAATTGGAGCGCAAGAAGATCCGTCACTGGCTCAAGAGCGTCAGCGCTTTTGCCAACACGGAAGGTGGAGCATTATACTTCGGTGTGTCCAACGATGGCACTGTCACTGGTCTCAAAGACATCCAGGCAGATTCCGACTTCATAAGTGAAAAGATCAATGCCCATCTGGATCCTATTCCTGATTGGACACTCACGCCTGCAGAAGATGAGGAAGGCCACAAGGTGCTGGAACTTCTGGTAAAGCCCGGGCAGTTCACGCCTTATTACATCTTTCTGGATGGTTCCCGCCAGGCCTATGTCCGCTCCTGCAACGAAAGTAAGCAGGCCACGTCACGCCAGCTTCTGAACCTGGTGCTCAAAGGAACGAACCGCAGCTGGGACGCCCTTCCTTCCCAAGAGAAGATATCCAAGCATAGCTTCAAGATGCTTGCGAACGAATACCACGAGAGAACCCGCTTTCAATGGGACGATAAGTACCCTGAGTCCTGGGGCCTCGTCATGGAAGATGGCACCCTCACTAACGGAGGCCTGCTCTTCTCGGACAATTGCAATGTCTATCAGTCGCGAGTTTTCTGCACCCGTTGGGATGGACTCACGAAGACGGACGCCATCAACGACGCCGAGTTTAGCGGCAACCTGTTGTACCTGCTCAAGATGATGACCGGCTTCATCAAGTCCAGCACGGCGAAACGCTGGTTCAAGCTTCCGGACTATCGCCTGAACTTCCCGGAGTACGCTGACCGCGCCATCCAGGAATGCTGTGTGAACCACCTCATCCATCGGGATATGACCGAGGTCGGCAGTGAAGTTCACGTGGACATCTACGACAACCGCATCGAGTTTTACTCTCCCGGTGGCATGTTCGACGGTACCAGGATCCAGGACCGTGATATCCTTAAGGTCCCGTCCAAGCGGCGCAACCCCATCATTGCCGATGTCTTCACCCAGCTGGACCTGATGGAGAAACGTGGCTCCGGCTTCCAGAAGATCACCGCGCACACCTCTGAGCTGCGTCTCTACAGCAAAGACCTCGCGCCAACCTTCGAGTCAGACGCATCTTCCTTCTTCACCACGGTGTACAGCGTTCTATATGGCAAGACGGATGCGGATTTCCAGCGCATCATTGACGAAGAATCCACACCAAAGACAGAAAACACTACCCAAAAGACTACCCCTAAGGACGAAAACTCCACACCAAAGACCAACCTAAAGGAGGAAAAGTCCACACCAAAGAAACTGGGTGCTACAGCACAATCGATACTTGACATCCTTTCAGAGGATCCATACCTGAAACGAGAAGAGATTGCGGCTCGTGCAGGCTTAAAGCTGGAAGGCCTCAAGTACCAGCTTGCTCAGCTCCAGAAGAAAGGGTACCTTCTCCGTATCGAAGGGCGTAAGACTGGCTGCTGGAAAGTCCTGATCAAGAAATAGAAGTGACCCGGGCTTTGCCGTTAATGCCACGGGCTGCCGCCTGGCGAATCGCTTTTGATTACTGCCGAAAAAGCACTAAATTTGAATTATGAACCTGTCTGTCCGGAAATTAGCTCTTCTTTTGGGGCCTGCCGCCGCGCTGTTGCTGGCGGCCTGCGGCCCTTCGCCGCGAAGCCGCGCGTCGGCGACGCTGGATGACGTCGAGTCCTATATCAATGTCCGCCCTGACAGCGCCCTTGCGGTGCTGCAGAAGATTGATACTACGATGCTTCATTCATCTCGTCTTAGGGCTCATTATTATCTATTGAGATGCATCGCGCTTGACAAAACTTATGTTGATGACGGTTCTTTTCGAAAAGAAATGGAATGGGCGGCAGATTGGTTTTCAACTCACGGTCGGCCTGATTCGCGCACAAAAGCATATTTCTATCTGGCCGATCAACAGAAAGATGCGGGAGAATATGCAGAAGCATCCGTTAATTTTACTCGTGCACAGGAGATGGCAGAAGCACAGGAGAATTGGTTTTTGTCGGGAATGGCCTCGCGGAATCTGTCGGATATCTATTTTCACGGGTATGATTTCTCACAATCTCTGGAATACGCCCGGAAATCGGTCACTGCTTTCAAAAAAAACGGGAGTAATGCACATGTCCTATATGCCAGGATGCAGCTAGCCACGGCGTATTTTAATAATTCCCTTTTGAAGGAATGTATTGATCTGTGCGACAGTTTAAGAGCAGAAGCCACCGAGGCTAATAATCCCGGAGTCTTGGCTGATGTTTTATCTACTATGGCGACAGCCTTTATCGAACGGACTCCGCCACAATATGACAGTACACTCTGCCTATTAGACAGATTCTCAGTTCTTTTCCCCCTGACAGCTCAAAAACATGCCATATATGCGTGGGCGCTCTGTTTGAAGGGTGATTATGAGAGTGCAATACAAGAGATTCATGTCGCATATGGAGCGGCAAATAATATAGAAGACAGTTTGCGCGTACATATACAGGCAGCCAGAATCGCCGAGAAGATTGGCGATATTGAACAGTATGCCATTTTGCAACGAGAGATAGTGACAGCATCGAACGCCCTGGTGCGGAATTCAATTCTCCACTCGGTAGATCGATTACAAGTGCATTACCTTTGGGAACAGGAATACAAGTTGAAACAGATAATGCAGCATAATCAGTTCGTGGTTGCAGTTATTATCTTGATCGTGTGTCTGTTGCTGGGCTTCCTGCTTGTGCTTGCACGAATGCGAAAAACCAGATTGAAAGAGAAAATCCGCGCCAACGAGGAGTTGTCCTCAAAACTCTCTCTGTATGGGACTACAGTTGAAGAGACGCTCGATTTTGGCTTTGACGTTCTGAATAAGCTATCAGATGCCTATTATCATCCGAATACTGCCCGTGAAGATGTCTTTCGGAGAATTATGAAGGACTATATATCGGAAGTTGCTGCCCGCGAGCGGTTGGGAGATGCGATTGAGCAAAATATCAATATTATTCATGACGATGTTATTACGAAACTCCGCAAGGAGATCCCCTCGCTGAAAGAGAAGGATATTAAATTGTTCTCTCTCTATCTGTTTGGGTTCTCTTATAAGGCTATCTCCGAATTTTTCCCAGAGTTCTCGTCTGTCAACTCAACTTATAGCCGAATGTCTCGTCTTCGGAAAGCGATTGCCGAGAGCAAGTCAGACCATGCGGGATTCTTCTTGTCATTCTTTGATAATCGTCCGACATATAGCGGCACCAACGTCCAGAAAAACTGAACAAAAAGTTCCTGCAAGGGTGGCTGTTTTGTAACGCGCTGAAATATAGTTGATTGTATAGTTCCTTGCATGGAACTATTTTTTGTGTGATTCCTAGAAAGAGCCGAAATTTGTGAAAAACAAAAACCCATACAACCATGCAGAATATCCTCGTCAACGGCGCGGCATCCGGTTGGGATCTCATCACGTACCAGGACTATGACGTATGCGGCCGGGATTACCGGAAGTGGCTTCCTGCTCCGATACAAGTGGGCAGCGGACACACGGCCGGGGCGTATGCCACCCTCTCTCAGATCCAGACCGGCGGGAATCAGGTGTATCCGTCTACGGACAGTTATCGGTACGAACAGCCCGTCTATGAGGCATCGCCCCGTGACCGTGTCCTGGAGTATTATGGACCAGGTTCAGCCTGGCGAAGCGGTAGCGGGCACAAGGTCAAGACGCTGCTGAAGTCTAATACTGCCCTTATTGATACTCCGGAGTTCTTCCGAGGTTTTACTGTCTCCTGGACTGGGAGCACGGCGCTGACAATCACCCGTTTAGCTTCATCAGCAGCATCCGGTACAATGCTGATAACGCAAACTGAAGACGAAGACGGACAGAAGACCCTGGAATTCAAGAACTCCTTCGGCGAGACTGTCCTCATTCGGAAGGTCATGACCTCGTCAACATTCCTGGATACTTACTATGTCTATGACGATTTTGGACAGCTTGCTGCAGTCTTGCCCCCGCTGTTCGTCGCCCAGATGGGGAGCACGACATCCTGGAACTACAGTGGCCTTGCAGATTACGCCTATCTCTATCGCTACGACTCCCGTGGCAACTGCATCGCCCGTTCCATCCCCGGCGCAGGATGGATCTATACCGTGTACGACAAGGGGAACCGTCCCATTTTGACACAAGACGCCGCCCAGCGTGCGCAGAACACGAACTACTGGACCTTTGCCCTGTCCGACCATCTGGGCAGGGACGCCCTGCGGGGCACTACGACGATGTCCGTCAGCGCCTTCTCTGATCCGTACAAGACCACCGTTGTCAAGGCGTCCCTGCCCAAGACTCCGACCTACTCGGGCTCCTACAAGGGCTATACCTTGACCGGCATCACCCTGTCTTCCCCTGTCCTTTTGGAGGTGGACTACTATGACAACTACTCGTTTGCCGGTACCAGCCCATTCCCGGCGGCGAACAATGCGGATTTCGCCTATGACAGCAGCATAGGGACCACTTTCTCGGCATACTATTCTCCTAGCGCCCAGGGGCTTCAGACAGGATCCCTGCTGAAAGTGCTTGACAATTCCACTGGAAATCAGTACCTTTGGTCTGTGAGCTATTATGACTACATGGCCCGGGTGGTGCAGCACCGTTCGTCCACTCACATCGGCGGGGTCGAGAAGGATTGGTTCCTATATGACTTCGTCGGGAACGCCACGAAGCATAAAACTGAACACAAACCCGGTTCCGGGACTTCGCTCATCGAGACCACCACGCAGAGCTACGACACCTGGGACCGTCCGCTGGTCACCACGCATTTGATCGGCACCTCTGGCACGGCCACAACCGTCTCCGACAAGGCATATGACAAGGCTGGGCGTCTCTACACCGAATCCCGCAGCGGCAACACCTCGCTGAAGTCCACCTATGCCTACAACATCCGCTCCTGGCTGACGGGAATCACCGGGACGCTCTTCACGGAGACCCTCAAGTACCAGGACGGCACGACGGCCCGTTGGGGTGGAGACGTCAGCCAGTTGTCGTGGAAGGACAACCGGTCTTCGAACCTGAAGACTTACAACCTGGCGTACGACACCGTCGGAAGGCTGACGACGGCATCCTTCAGCGATGCGGGCAACACATCGGTCAACTACGCGGAGAAGGTCACGCAGTACGACGACAACGGCAATATCAAGAAGCTGGAGCGCTACGGCCGGACGGGCGCCTCGACATATGGCAAGATCGATGACCTGGTCTATACCTACA
>CAJOHX010000004.1 GCA_905234475.1 uncultured Bacteroidales bacterium
TATTGCTTCATATTCTATTTGCTTGGAGATTCGCCGAACACGTCGGCGAATGACGGTTTGGTTGTCGGCGAATGACGGTTAGTCGTCCTGGGCCTCGCCGCCGTCGATGGTGGAGCCGGCGACCCAGTTGTTGATGGTCATGGAGCCGAGGTCGATCCGGTCGCGGCCGATGTTCAGGTTCACCGTGGTGTACTGACCGCCCGCCAGGGGGATGTCGGCGCTGTGGGTGAAGACGTAGTCCTTGCCGTCGATCGTGATGGTGAGGGTGCGCAGGCCCGTCTGGGGAACCTGCAGGCCGCTCCAGGCGGCGTCGGACTTCTTGGAGAGGGCCACTTTGGCGGCCTCGCCGGTGGCGGTCACCGGCGCTGCGGCCAGGTAGTTGACCGTGGCGGTCTTCTTGGCCGTGGCCGTGACGGCGGAGACTGTCGGGGTGGTCTCCCACTGGTTGCGGAAGTTGAGATTGACGTCCAGCCGCGCCATGGCGTGGCCGAAGGTCAGGGCCACCGGGGTGGCCGAGGCTTTGAGGCCGGTCGCGTTCACGGCAATCATCAGGTCCGAGGCCTTGTAGTCATCGGGATCCAGGGTGAAGGGATCGGCCGTAAAGTCTTTGACCGTGCGGACGGGATGGATGCCGAGGAAGTAGTGCGGCGAGGAGACGTCTTCCCAGAGCATCTGGGCGGCGGGGGTCCATTTGACTCCGTCGTAGGTGTTCACGACACCGTCCACCACGCGGGTGGCGGGGACTTCCGTGGCGCTGCCCGTCCAGGCGTAGACGGTGATCTGGTCTTTGGCGTCGAAGGTCGCCTTGTCGCCGGTGGTGGAGACTTTGGTCATCGCTCCGATGCCGGCCTGGATGGTGATCTCCCGGGTACGGCCGGGGAATTTGTCGCAAGCGGCGAGAGCCAGGAGGGCGGCCGCGGCGGCGAAGTATTTGATAAGTGTCTTCATATTCGTTTTGCTTGGAGATCCCCGATCAAGTCGGGGATGACGGTTAGGAGGCAGGTTTAAAGACATCGCCGCCGTCAATAGAGGTGCCGGCTTGCCAGTCGGTGATGACAATAGAATCGAGCTCAATCGTGTCACGGCCCATGGTCAGGTTCAGCGTAGTGTACTGGCCTCCCACCAGAGGGATGTCGGCGCTGTGGGTGAAAACGTAGTCCTGTCCGTCGATCGTGATGGTGAGGGTGCGCAGGCCCGTCTGGGGGACCTGCAGGCCGCTCCAGGCGGCGTCGGATTTCTTCGCCAGAGCTACTTTGGCGGCATCGCCGGTCGGCGTGACGGCCGCGCTCAGCAGGTCCACCGTGGCGGCCTTTTTGGCCGTAGCCGTGACGGAGGAGACCGTCGGGGTGGTCCCCCACTGGTTGCGGAACGCAAGGTTGACGTCCAGCCGCGCCATGGCGTGGCCGAAGACCAGCGCCACCGGGGTGGCCGAAGGGGTAAGGCCGATCAAGTTCGTGGCGAGCAGGAGGTCGGAGGCTTTCTGGTCCGCTGGATCCAGGGTGTACGGGTCGGCCGTGAAGTCCGTGATGGTGCGGAGCGGATAGACGCCGAGGAAGTAATGGGCCGACTCGTCGTCGTCCCAGAGCATCTGGGCGGCGGGGGTCCACTTGCCGTCGGTGCCGAGGGTGTTGGCGACGCCGTCCACCGCGCGTGCGGCAGGGACGGCCGTCTTGTCGCCCGTCCAGGCGAAGACGGCGATCTTGTCGCCCGCCTCGAAGGCGGCTTTGTCGCCGGTGGTGGCGACCTTGGTCATGGCGCCGATGCCGGCCTGGATGGTGATCTCCCGGGGGGTGCCGGAGAATTTGCCGCAGGAGGCGACGGCCAGCAGGGCGGCCGCGGCGGCGAGGTATTTGATTATTGGCTTCATATTCATTTTGCTGGGAGATTCCGGGTCAAGCCCGGAATGACGATTACTCGGTGGGTTTGAAGATTTTTCCGTTGAGGTCGTCGCCCTGGCTGGTCCAGTCGGCGATGGAGATGTCCGAGGCGAGCTCGATCGTGTCGCGCCCGAGGAGGAGGTTGAGCGTCGTCACCTTCCCGCTCGCGAGGGGGATGCTTTCGCCGTGGGTGTAGACGAAGGCCTGGCCGTCGATCGTCACGGTGACGGTCTTCATCCCCTCCTGGGGAACCTGCAGGCCGGCCCAGGAGGCATTGTCCGTCTTGGCGAGGTCCACTTTGACGGCATCGCCCGTGGCCGTGACGGCTTTGGCGAGGAGGTCCACCGTGGCGGTCTTTTTGGCCGTGGCCGTGACGGAGGCGACTGTCGGGGCGGTCTCCCACTGGTTCTTGAACGCGAGGTTGACCTTCAGTTTCGCCATCATGTGATCAAAGACCAGCTCCACGGAGGATTCCGATGAGAGGAGGCCCTCCAGGTTCGTGGCGACCAGCAGGTCGGAGGCCGCCTGGTCCGCCGGGTCCAGGGTGTACGGATGGGCCTTGAAAACCGTCACCGTCTGCACCGGCCAGAGGCCGAGGAAGTAGTGTATCGAGGCCTCGTCCGCCCAGCGCATCGGGGCGGCGGGGGTCCATTTGTCACCATCGAAGGTGTTGACGACGCCGTTCACCATGGGCGAGGCGGGGATGGTCGTCTTGCTGTTCGTCCAGGCATAGACGGCGATCTGGTCGCCCGCCTCGAAGGCGGATTGGTTGCCGGTGGTCTCGACTTTGGTTTGCGGGCCGATGGCGGCCGTGACAGTGATCTCCCGGGGGCTGCCGGGGAATTTGCCGCAGGCAGACAGAGACAGGAGGGTCGCTGCGGCGAGGAGGTATTTGATTGTTGGTTTCATATTCCTTTTGTTTCGGAGATTCCGGGTCAAGCCCGGAATGACGATGATTAAGCTATTCGGGATCGGTGACGGTGCCGTTGATGGTCCAGGCGTCGGTCCAGTCGTTGATGGCGGAGGAGGATACGGTCATCTCGGGCAGGAGGTCGTTGTAGTCCAAATTAAGATTGTAAGCTTTGCCGCCCTGCATGACCGGGCCGGTGACATTGAAGGAGCCCTCCACGGAGCCGTCAGCGCCTACTTTATTGATGGTGATGGTGCTGTGCTCCTGGCCGGAGGCCGTGGGCATCAGGTTGATGGTACCGCCATTGTCGCATTTGATCTCGCCAGGGTCGACCTCATCGGACGGACGGCCCTGGCGGCCGTTGTCGTCGACCGCCGTGAGATCCAGGGTCTGGGCGGCATTGGTCACGTTAGCCGTGAGATGCATATCGGCCGGCACGTTGTTGACGTTGACCGACAGCTTCGCGAGCGCGCGGCCGAGGTTTATGGGCTGAACCGTGGCAGATCCCGGGCGTA
Organism: uncultured Bacteroidales bacterium; assembly: GCA_905234475.1. GTDB lineage: Bacteria > Bacteroidota > Bacteroidia > Bacteroidales > UBA932 > Cryptobacteroides. The sequence goes on from CAJOHX010000004.1 coordinate 3,303, forward strand.
TGGGAGCCACGCCAGAAAAGACATCGTAGCCAGCTATAAGTCTGAGTATTCTCGCTCTGACCATGAAGCCGAACAACTTGGTAGGGGGCAGACCCTCGAGCTGGAAGCCGTCGGCCTCCGACATGTTGACGGTGACCAGTACTTCGTAGTCTCCCTCGGGAAGCTGCTGGAGCTCGCTCGAGACCGCCTCCACGCTGGTGAACTCCCGGGTGTAGGAGACACCGGAGCCGTTTACGACCAAGTAGACGTGGTGGACGGGGGTGCCGGCGTCTTCGGCCCGCTCCCAGCGGAGCGTCGGAGCGAAGCCGACGGTGCCGGGCTGCAGGTCGTGGTTATCGTGGAAGCAGCCCGTCAGGAGGAGCGTTGCGGCCGCAGTGGCCAGGATAATGTTTCCTTTCATGGCTGTCGTCATTTTGCGAATCTGATTTCGGCGCGACGGGCGGTCTGCGCGTCGGGCGCGTTGTAGTCGATGCCGTGGTAGTAGGCCTTGACGATGCGCTCCGGGGCGACGCCGTGGGCGATGTACCATTGGCGGACCGCCTCCATGCGGCGCTCAGTGAGCTTCTCGTTATATGCCGCGCTGCCGCTGCGGGAAGCGTAGGCGTGGATCTCCAGCTGGAAGTCCGGGTAGCGCTCCAGGATCGGGAGGGCCGTCTCCAGCGAGGAGGCATAGGCGTCTTCGACGCTGCTGCTGTTGTTGGCGAAGTAGACCGTCGGGATGGGCGTCTGGAAGGCCTCTTCCTTGGCCACGGCAGCGGCCTTTTCGGCGGCCTCGCGCTCAACACGCTCGCGCTCCAGGCGTTCGCGTTCGGCGCGCTGCGCCGCCTCGCGTTCCGCTTTTTCGCGGGCGGCCTGCTCGGCCGCGATGCGCTCACGCTCCGCAGCTTCCCGTGCCAGGCGCGCGGCTTCTTCCGCGTCCTTGATGGTGGTGGGGTTGGCGGGCTGGCCGTACTCCCGGGCTTCGCCCAGGCTGCAGGCCAGCCGGACGCCGGCGTCCCAGAGGAGGTTGCTCCTGTGGGCGTGCTCCGGGATGTTGTCGAAACGCTCGCCGGTCAGGCACGTGATGCCGCTGTAGAGCGCAGCGCTCAGGCGGCTGCCGATGGGGATGCCGAAGCTGGCTTCCCCGCCCCAGCCCAGGTGCCACTGGCGGGGCTGGCCGATCTGTTTGTCCGGGGCGACGAGCACCGTCCGCGTGGTCACGGCGGCGATCTGCGGGGAGAGGTTCAGCGACCAGCGGCTGCCCGGCTTCGTGAAGAGGCTGAGCAGGTTGACATTGGCCTGGAGGGCCACCTTGCCCCACTGCGTCGCAGTGCGCAGGTCTTCGTAGGCCCAGCCCGTTTCGTCCAGGACGGGAGAGAAATAGCGGATGCCGTCTTCCGACAGCCAGTAGGGGCAGCAGTCCAGCGCGAACTGGCTCTGGCCGCCGTACTGGACGCCGAGCTCCACGGACAGGAGGCGGTTCAGGCCGATGCCGGCGAAGGCTCCGCCCTGGGCACCCCAGTGGATGCCGTCTTCGGTGATGCTGCGGAAGGTGGCCTGCCCGAAGGAGGTGCCACCCCGAACGCCCACGTACCAGCGGTACTCTGCAGGCGCGAACGCCTGCCCCCACGCGCCTTGCGCGGCGCACGCGCACACGATAAGCGCCGCCAGCAGGGGTTTATTCTTTAGATGGATCATATTGATAAAAACACTTCTAACTCACTAGTCCTTCAAATTTAATGATTCTCAATGAGAATGCAAACAAAATCGCCGCCCGATTTTGTCGGACGGCGAATTATTGCAAGGATTTGGGTGAAGCCTGCTATTTCTGGTTCGGGTGGAGCTTCTTGTAGAACTTGAGGCCGTTCAGCAGGGAGCCGAAGTTGCTCTTGGTGATGTAGTTGGCACGGACAAGGTCGTCGCGCTTGACGCTGAATTCCATGATCTTGCTTCCCAGAAGCCTTCTCGAGGTGAGGGTGACCGTCTCCATGTTGTCGCTGGGATAGCCGGCGGCGAGGCAGCCCTTTATTTCCTTGGTGGACCGGCGCTGGGCCTTGAAGAAGGCCTTCAGGTCGTTCATGGTCGCAATCGCTTCGTCAATCGTATCGCCGATGGGGATGAAGAGCTCGTAGACCGGGTCAAAATTGAGCTGGACGATGTCGCCGCCGATGCCGAGGTGGCCGACCGACAGCCAGTATTTGCCGGTGTCCTTCATCTGGAACACCTCGATCTCGCCGGACAGGGAGTTCTCGCCGTATTCGGTCTCGACGGTGCAGATCTCAAGTCTGTTGGCGGCCTTCTCGAGGAACTGGGCGGAGGCCATCAGCGGCATCACCGCCACGAGCAGGGTAATAAGGATTCTTTTCATGGTATGGACGTTTTAATTGTGTGTTTGCGGTTTCCGCACAAAAATAGCAAATATTATGCTAAAGTCCGCGGCCTTGCCTGCCGCTACGGCAAAAGGTTGATGATTTTGCGGGTTGCTTCCTCAGGGAGGGCGGTGTGGTAAGCCATGTCAAAGACATAGGGCACCTTGACGGCGTAGAACGGGAGCAGGCGACGGGTGAAGCTTTCCAGCGCCTGCGCGTCGGTCGTCCCCAGGTAGGCCGGGAGGAAGATGTTCCAATGGGCGGTGAGGGTCTCGGGACTCACGTGGAAGAGGTCCTCGGCCCGGGTCTTGTCCATGTTGTGGCACATGGTCCACAGGATGGACAGGTCCCATTCGGGCAGTCCGTAGCTGAATTCACCCACATCGATCCACCAGACGCCCTTGCCGTCGGTGATGATGTTCCCGAAATGGAGGTCGCCGTGCAGGCAGGTGGCGGCGTCCGGGACCTTCTCGATGAAAGCCAGGGCACGCTGCCGGTAGGCCTCGGGGACCAGGTCCTTTTCCAGATAGAATTGCCGCAGGGCCTGCCGGTAGGAGCGCAGGCGCGAGGGGTCCGCCGCCCGGGCATGGAGCGCGCGGGCCTGCCGGGCGAATTCCAGGGAGATTTCTTCGAGCCGCGCCGGCTCTTCGGAGACGATGCGCGTGAAGGAGCGTTTGCCGGGAATGAATTCATATTCAGCGCCGAAGCGCTCTCCGTCCGTCACCAGGCGATAGGGCTCCGGCGTGGAGATGCCCATTTCGAAAACGGTGCGGGCTGTCAGGAATTCCGCTTCCGCCCTGTCTGCCTCGAAGCCCGGGTTGTAGAGCTTGGCCATGGTGTTGCGGGACTTGTGTTTGTAGGAAACAGCCGTTCCGCCTTCACCGCTGCGGACGTACTCGTCCAGGTCAATGGTTTCGTAGGATTGCATGGGTGCAAATTTAAGCCACAGAACCAGTAAATCCAAATCTTTGCAAAGTGGCTGAGAATAAAAGAAGACGGACACCAATTAGGGGTAGTGTCCGTCTTTCAAAGTTCGCTAATGAATTATCTATATGATAACACTGCAAAGGTAGAGAAAAAAAATGAACCCGCAAGTCATCTCCTTACGAATGTTGTATAACACTTTTGTATAACAAAAAGACAACCTCTTGCGAAGCTGTCTTTTTGTGCCTCGGGCGGAAGCTAAATAACTGGTGGCTATCGTGTATTCTTGGTGGCTATCAAACTATTTGTATATCAAGTGGTTGAATTATATCAGCGGAGTATTCAAATAATAAGCGGAAAAGGTGACCAAAAGTGACCAAATTTTAAAGGAGGTGACCAAAAGTGACCAAAGAATTCTATCAATAATTGATGGTCAGATGATGCGCCATATAAGAATATTTCTTATATTTGTTGCAAATATTGATAGAAATGAAAACAACTACTGTTGCATTAGGGTCTCATTTTGACGAATTTATCCAGGCCAGCGTTCTTGGCGGCCGTTACACGAACGCCAGTGAGGTGATTCGTGCCGGGCTCAGGAGGCTGGAAGAAGATGAGCAGAAGATAGCAGCTCTCCGTGCTGCCATAGAGGAAGGTGAAGCAAGCGGGTATGTCGAAGACTTTGACTTCGAATCCCACTTGGAGGAGTTGAAGGCAAAACGGAAGAACAATGGCTAAGATCAGATTATCCAGAAAGGCAATAGCCGATTTGGATGGCATTTGGGACTATACCGCCCAAACCTGGTCGGAAGGACAGGCGGTCATCTATTATCGGCAGATATATGGCGCTATTCAGGGATTGAACAATCTGCCTGTTTTCCTTGAAAAGAGATATGACGTCATAAAGCCGGGGCTCTTTGGTTTTAAGGTAGGGCACCACATCCTTTTTTACAAAAAGGGCAACAATGGCTCCATTAGCGTAGATCGTATCCTCCACGAGAAGATGGACTATCAAAGACACCTGTAATACTTGGATTCGATAAATCGGAATTTAACCACTTAATAACATGGGCAGTTTCTGGAACAAGACAAAAGTGTTTTTTGAATCGAGAGGATGGCGCATCTTCTGGTCATTGTTTGTCATCGCCGTTTTCGTCAACTTATTGCAGATGGATTGGTTCCGTGTGGTCCTCCTCATCACGCTTCTCATCTTTGTCATAAGGAGAGTATTCGAGATTGTGCAGGCCATTAAATCTAAAGCGAAGGACCAGTAAATTCACTATTTATTTACTAGTATTGAACGACATTTAATCGTGTCTAGTTTTAGACGTTATTTACGCACCTAATGGAAGTTTTACGCTTAATCACTTATGAATCACCCGTGACAGAGGTCATTGAGGTCATGTTGGAAGGCATTGTCTGTGCCAGTGGAGAGGTCCCTGATATGGAACACGGCTGGGATTTGGACTTTTAACCTATTGAAAAACTGCAAGATGAAACGCATCCTAACGAGTGTTTTAATGACGGCCTGCGCGGCCGTGCTGATGAGTAGCTGCCAGAAGACGCCGGCCGAAAAGAAGGAAGGCATTCCGATGACAATTCAGGCGTCCGTAATCGCTCCGGCGACCACGAAGACGATTTATGAATACGACACGGAAGACAGGACGCTGAAAGGCTCCTGGGACTCGGAAGAGTCCATCACGGTGGTCTCTTTCGGCCGGGACGGCATCACGGCCATCGATATCTTCACTTCTACCGGGGAGGCCGGCCGCAAGAAGGCGGAATTCTCCGGTACCTGGACCGAAAACGAAGGGGACAAGGTCATCTGCCTGTATCCGTCCTTGGATACGTACGCGGGCAATTCGATCTTCGATGGCGTGAGGCTGTACTCTCCGACCATTTATATGAGGAGTCTTTCGACCGCTTCGGGCGCCCTGCAGCACGATGATCCGTCTTCTATCTCCGATGTCGACCTGATGCTGGGTGAGGTGCTGATCTCCGGCGATGTCGCCCACGTGTACCTGGAGCACCAGCTCGCCGTGTTCCGCATCGAGGTGACCCTTAGGAACTTCCCGTACGAGGCGCCTCCCGGTTCGCCCTTCGACCAGGCAAGGGTCAATTCCATCCGCATCAAGTGCGTCGATCCCGATTCGGAAGAAGAGGAAGAGTGGGGCGTGAATGGCGATCCGGTCTTTGTCCGGATGTCCGGGCTGGATGTGACCACCGGAAGCTACACGGGGGAGCCCTTCACGATCGAGCGGGGACCGCTGGACTATTACCTGCTCGACAGCGGCAACAACAGCGATCTCACGCTGATGGAGGAGGATGTGGTTGAAAAGACTTTCTTTGTGCCCGTCCGCTTCGACAAGGATCTCGAGGCGGGATATGAACTCTGTCTCCAGTTCGGCGGCAACTATTACGACGACGAGGAGGAACGCCGGAATTCGGTCACCGTGTTCCCGGGCTGCGACATGCGGAAGACGATCACGAGCAAGCTCTCGCTTGAAAATGGTAAAATCTACGGCCTCAAGGTAACCATATAGGCTTATATCCTGTCTGAAGTCCTTTTTGATTGCATTTGCGGCTAACTCTACGCTGCGATATAAACTCTTTTTATATCACAACAATCCCGGCCAGCTGGATCTGAGTAAATATCAAGTCCACATATTTTTGATGATACACGTACGGAGTGAGGTCGCTGGAAAAGGGTTCTTAAATGTGGTCAAATTGTGACCAAATTTGGTGAATAGAAAAATTAAAGACTTTGTAAGTGCTTGAATATTGGCAACATACAAAGTCATTAATGTGCCTCGGGCGGGACTCGAACCCGCACGGCCGTTTCGGGCCAAGGGATTTTAAGTCCCTCGTGTCTACCATTCCACCACCAAGGCGTGGATGCAAAGGTAGCTATTTTTCGGGATACTGAAATACCCCCGACCCGAAAACGGTCGGAGTATCGCGGTCTAACCGTAGGGCTGGCATCGAAAAAGGGCGATATCGATGCGACCCCTGGCTGCACACCCGGGGGTCGCACCGAAAAACGCCAAAATCGATCCCAACCCCATTGTATTATCCTCCGGTTAGGGCAGTCGCAGCTGCGCATAGCCCGGAGCCGCCGCGTTCCGCAATGCGCGGCGGTGACTGCCCAATACTGTCTTTATGTGCTGGTGCGGTGAATGGCGCCGCTACCGCATCATGAAAAAGCCGCGGGATTCGGTCTGGGCGGCGGGGTCGATGGTCTTGGCGATGATCGCCGCCATCTTGCGGGCGCCTTCCTGGGTGGGGTGGATGCCGTCGGCGGCGAAGAGGTTCGCGCTGTCCTCGAACGGGGTGTGGAGGTCGATCAGGCCGGCGAGGCCGTTCTTCTTGACGGCGGCCTCAAGGATCGGGATGATCTCGTCCGTAATCACCTTGTCGTTGATGGTCCAGCTGCGCTTGAAGGCCGGCACGGGCGCGACCAGATAGATCTTCGGCTTGGACGGCAGGGCCTGCAGGGCGTCGATCATCTGCTGGAGGTCGCCGGCGAAATCATTCTTGTAGACCCAGTTGTAGTCCTTGGTGTCGTTGGTGCCGAGCTTGATGACGACCACGTCCGGCTCGAAGGCCTGCGCGTCCTCCCAGGCGAGCTCCTTCATGTAGGGGAAGTCGCCCTTGTTGAGAAGCGTGCGAGCGCCGACGCCGAAATTGCGCACCCAGTAGCCGTCGCCCAGCATGGTCTGCATCTGGGCGGGATAGCCGTTGGTGTCGTTGAGGTCGATCAGGTAGCCGTCGGTGATGCTGTCGCCGATGCAGGCCACGCGCACGGCGTCCTGCTTCGGGGCCTTCAGGTGGTCCAGCCAGGCGGAGAGGTCGGAGACCATCTGGTCGTGGTAGGCGAAGAACGGCATGTAGCCGAAGCCATGGCCGCCGGTGGGATAGATATGGATCGAACAGGAGTTGCCGGCATTGCGCATCGCGGTGTAGTAGGCGATGGCGTTCGGCACGGGCGGGACCAGCGCGTCGTCGCTCGCCAGCAGCAGGATAGCCGGCGGGGTGAGGTGGCTGCGGACCTGCTTCTCGTTGCTGTACAGGTCAATGAGCGAAGGATCGTTCTGCAGGTCGCCCAGCAGGCCGTCCAGCGATCCCTGGTGCGTGCCGGGGCCCATCGTGATGACGGGATAGATGAGGATCTGGAAGTCCGGACGCAGCTCGTACGGGGTGTGCGTGGCGATGGTCGAAGCCAGGTGTCCGCCCGCGGAGGAGCCCATGATGCCGATGTCGCGGGGATTGAGATGCCACACCGCGGCGCTGTCGCGCATGGTCTTCATGGCATTCTCCACATCCGTGAAAGGCAGGGAGCGGTCCCCGTGCGGGATGCGGTAGTTCACGAGCGCGAAGGCGATGCCGCGCTCGTTGAAGAACGTCGCCCAGGAGGCTCCCTCATGGGTGTTGGAGAGCACCGCATAGCCGCCGCCCGGGCAGCACACGACACCGCGCCCGGTCGGCTCCTGCGGCAGGTAGACCACCATCTGGGCGGCCCCGTCCGGGGTCAGGTTGAGCGTAAACTGGCGCGCCGGCTTGGCGAGCCCCTCGGGCTCGGCGGCCTGGCCGAACATGAAACCGGGCTGTGCGGCGCCCATCAGGCACGCCGCCAGCAGCAGGGAAACCAACAAAAACCTCTTCATATCTCGGGTTAACTTAAAAATACTTCTTCTCCTGGCGGTCCAGTGCCACAAAGATAAACAACATCATCGAAAAAGCCCAGAGCGACGAGCCGCCGTAGCTGAGCAGCGGCAGCGGGATGCCGATGACCGGCATCAGGCCGATGGTCATGCCGATGTTGATGAACAGGTGCATGAACAGGCACGACGCCAGACAGTATCCGTATATTCGCGTAAACGCCTCCCGGCTCTTGTCCGCATCGTTGACGATGCGCCAGATCAGGAACACGTACAGGGCGATCACGATCAGGCAGCCCACGAAGCCCCATTCCTCCCCGACAGTGCAGAAAATGAAGTCCGTACTCTGCTCGGGCACAAAGCCATAGGTGGTCTGCGTGCCCTGCAGGTAGCCCTTGCCGAACATGCCGCCGGAGCCGATGGCGATCATCGACTGGCGGACGTTGTAGCCCACCCCCGCCGGGTCCTCCTTGAGCCCCAGCAGCACCTCGATGCGCTTGCGCTGGTGGTCCTGCAGGACGTGCTCGAAGATGAAACCGGTCGCGAAGACCATCATCACGCCTGCGGCGAATGCCAGCACGGTGCGCAGCAGCGCGCGGCGCCGCAGCACCCGCTCCTCGCGGCGGCTCGTCCGCAGCACCTGGATGAAGTACACCAGGCAGATGCCGAACAGCACCGCCACCGCCACCCACCATTGCGTGACGAGCGTCAGGATAAACAGCAGGATGGCCATGCCCAGCTGGAAGAGCCACCAGCCGGACAGCCCCTCGCGGTACAGGACAAAGAGAAATCCCACGTACACCAGCGCGGAGCCCGTCTCGCTCTCCCCCAGGATGGCCAGCATCGGCAGCCCGATGATGGAGGCCACCATCAGCAGGTGCATGCGCTTGGACATGCGGAAATTGGGCTTGCTCATCACCGTGGCCAGAACCAGCGAGGTAGTAATCTTGGAGATCTCCGCCGGCTGGAACTTCACCGGGCCCAGCTCAAACCACGAGTGCGAGCCCTTGACGTCCTTGCTGACGAAGATGACCAGCACCAGCAGGAAGAATACCACGATGTAGGCATACGACGAGAAGACCTCCCACAGCCTCGGATTGATGACGAACAGGATCAGGATGTCCAGCACGAACGCCGTCGCGATCCACATGGCCTGCTTGCCGCTGCGCGCCGTCCAGTCCAGGATCGAGGACGGCTCGGTGGAATGGATGGAGGCGTAGATGTTGATCCAGCCGATCAGCACCAGCAGCAGGTAGCACGCCACCAGCGTCCAGTCCACGGTCTTGCCGAGTCCCCGGTCGAAAGAGCCGGGCAATCCATCCGCCTGCCTCATATCAGAAGAATTTGGTCCGGATCAGACGGTCCTCCAGGTACTGCCGCTCGGGGGAAATCTCCCCGGTGAGGTATTTCTCCAGCATGAGCGACGCCACCGGCAGCGCCCAGGTGGCGCCGAAGCCGGCGTTCTCGACATACGCGGCCACGGCAATCTTGGGATCGTCCTTGGGCGCGAAACAGATAAAGACCGAATTGTCCTTGCCGTGCGGGTTCTGCGCGGTACCGGTCTTGCCGCACACGTCCAGGCCCGGGATGCGGGCGGCGAAGGCGGTCCCGCCCGCCGAGCCGCCGCCGTTCACGGCCATGTACATGCCCTGCACGGCCGTGTGGAAGTGGGCCGTGTCCACGAGGGTGTACTGCCGCTCCTTGAATTTGGGGTCGATGCTGACCCCGTCGGAGTCCTTGACGATGTGGGGAATGTAGTAGTAACCCCGGTTGGCCATCGTGGCCGCGAGGTTGGCGATCTGCAGGGGCGTGGCGCCGATCTCACCCTGTCCGATGGACAGCGAGATGACGGTCTGGAAGCGCCAGCGGCCGCTGCCGTAGACCTTGTTGTAGAAGTCGGAGGTGGGGATGTTGCCGCCCAGCTCCGAAGGGAAGTCGCTGCCCAGCTTGCGGCCGAAGCCGAAACTGAGGACGTACTCCCGCCACTTGTCGAACGCCTCGGCCGTGGTCTTGTACTGCTTGTTGTCCAGGATGTTGCGGAAGACGTAGCAGAAGTAGCCGTTGCACGAAGTGGCGATGGCGCTCAGCAGGTTCAGCGGGGAGGCGTGGTTGTGGCAGCCCAGGCGCCGCCCGTTGCCGTAGGGGAAGCCGCCCACGCAGGGGTAGCTGTCGGAGGGCTTCAGCACGCCCTCGTCCAGGCCGATCAGGCCGTTGATGAGCTTGAACACGGACCCCGGCGGGTAGGACGCCTGGACGGTGCGGTTGAACATCGGCTTGCGCGGGTCGCGCGAAATCTCGGCGTAGTGCTTGCCGATGTCGCTGAGCACGTCCACGTCGATGCCCGGGCTGGAGACCATCGCAAGGATCTCGCCGGTGGACGGCTCGATGGCCACGACGGAGCCCACCTTGCCCTCCATCAGGCGCTGGCCGTACTGCTGGAGGTGGGCGTCAATCGTGGACACCACGTCATGGCCGGGCTCCGCTTCCTTGTCCTCCGCGCCGTCCTGGTAGGGCGACTGGAGGCGGTTGCGCGAGTCGCGCAGATAGATGTGGTAGCCCTTGACGCCGCGCAGCTCTTCCTCCATGGCCGCCTCGAGGCCCGTCTTGCCGACATAGTCGCCGGAGCGGTAGTCGGGGTGGTCCTTGAGGAAGTCGGCGTCCACTTCGGAGATGTAACCGAGGAGGTTGCCGCCGGCGTTGAAGGGGTACTGGCGGATGCTGCGCACCTCCGCCTTGAAGCCCGGGAAGCGATAGGCCTCCTCAGCGAACTTGATGTAGTTCTCGGGCGTGATGTGCTTGATGAAGGACAGCGTCTGGTAGCCGATGCGCGTGCGGTACTGGCGGTAGTAGGCCATCCGCTCGCGGATGAAGTCCACCGTCGTGTCCAGCGCCGCGGCGAGCGCCACCGTGTCGAAGGGGGCCACGTCGCGCGGGGTCACGGAAATGTCGTAGCAGACCTCGTTGCCCACCAGGATCTCCCCGTTGCGGTCGTAGATCACCCCGCGGGGCGGGTAGATGTAGTTGTAGACCATCGAGTTGTTCGATGCGTCCTTCTTGTACTTGTCGTTGACGATCTGGATATAGAACAGCTTGGCCAGCAGGATGACCGCCACGGCCACCAGCCCGATCAGAAGCTTGTCTTTGCGGTTTATTTCCATCGCTCGCCGGTCTCTTCAAGCATCAGGTACGCGACGAACACGCCCACGGCAGAACTGACCGCGAGTGAGAGGGCGAACTTCAGCACATTGAACCACAGGGGGCGCGTGCCGGCGCTGTCCGCCCACAGGAAGACCAGCAGGAAGAGTGCCGTCACCAGCAGCACGGCCGGCACGAATTTCTGCCAGCCCTGGCGGTGGAAGGAGAGGTCTTCGCCCCGGGAGAACAGCTCCGCGCCAAAGACCAGCGAGACAACGGGGCGGCGCAGCAACGCCACGGGCACGAGCGCGAGCGAGGTCATGCCGATCTGCCCCGTGACGAGGAAATCCATCAGCAGGCCCGTCACGAAGGCGACGACCATCGCGTAGATGGGGCTGCGCCCGACGGGCAGGCACAGGATCATCACGGGCAGGAACGCAATCAGCAGGTACTGCGAGAAATTGCCGTAGTTCCACAGGGCCGCCTGCGCCAGGAAGAGCAGGATGTATTTGAGCGTGGAAGCTTTCATCGGCGGCCCTCCCCGGCGGCTTCGACCGCCATGATTTCAGCGCGTTCGAGATTGTCCACCACGGTCACGTAGCGGACCGTGGCGAAATCCTGGAAGAGGGCCACGTCCACCGCCCGCGTGGAGCCGTCCACGAGATGCGTGCGGCCCGTGGTCCCGATGGGGATCCCCGGCGGGAAAATGGTGGAGTAACCGCTCGTGCGGACCGTGTCGCCGGGCTCGATGGCATAGTGCGGCGGGATGTTGCGCACCACGGCGCCGGCGGTGCCGATCCCGTCCCAGGAGAGCGGCGCCACGACGTCGGACGAGCCGACGCGCGCACCGACGCTCATGTCGGGATTCATCAGGGTCAGCCCGTAGGAGAAATGTCTGTCCACGGCCTCCACGATGCCCACCACGCCCCGGTCGGAGATGATGCCGCTCTGGGGCCGGACGCCGTCTTCGCTCCCCTTGTCGAGGATGATGTAGTTGTGAGTCCGGTTGCGGCTCATCTTGACCACGGTGGCGGGAATGTAGCGGTAGCTGGCCTTGGGCGGCGAGCCCGTGCGCGCCTGCCCCTCCCGTTCGGCTTCCTGCCGCTCGTAAGCGCGCAGGCGCTCCTGCAGCGCGGCATTCTCCGCCTGGAGCTCCTCGTTGAGCCGCTCCAGCTGGAAATGACTGCGCAGCGTCTCGCCGCTGCCCCACAGCAGCGCCATGACGCGGTGCGAGGCCCGGTTGATCCAGATGTTCTGCAGGGCCGATGTACCGTGCAGCATTACCAGCGCAGCAACCTCCATCAGGATGAAGGTTGCCGCGCAGATAAGGATAGACGATGACTTCCGGCCCTGTGCCATCCTAACGCATCAGGAAGGAGTAGCGGTCGGTGTGCTTGAGCGCATCGCACGTGCCGCGCGCCACCGCGTGAAGCGGGTCGTCGGCCACGTGGAAGGCGATGTTGACCTTGTCCTGGAAACGCTTGGCCAGGCCGCGGAGCAGGGCGCCGCCGCCGGACAGGTAGATGCCGTTCTCGACGATGTCGGCGTAGAGCTCCGGCGGGGTGTTCTCCAGGACGTGGAGGATGGAGGTCTCGATCTTGGCGATGGACTTGTCCAGGCAGTGGGCGATCTCCTGATGGGTGATCGTGGCCTCCACCGGGTGGGCCGTCATGAGGTTCGGGCCGCGGACGATGAAGGGGGCGGGCTCCTCCTCGGCCGGAAGGTCGGGGATCACGGCGCCCACCGCCACCTTGATCTTCTCGGCGGTAATCTCACCCACCTTGATGTTGTGCTGCTGGCGGAGGTAGTACTGGATGTCGCTGGTGAAGACGTCGCCCGCCGTGCGGATGCTCTCCTGCTCGACCAGGCCGCCCAGGGAGATCACGGCGATCTCCGTGGTGCCGCCGCCGATATCGACGACCATATTGCCCTGCGGGGCCTCCACGTTGAGGCCCGTGCCGAGCGCCGCCGCCATCGGCTCGAAGATGAGGAAGACATCCCGGCCGCCGGCGTGCTCGGTAGAGTCGCGCACGGCGCGGATCTCCACTTCCGTGGAGCCGGAGGGAATGCCAACCACCACCTTGAGGTTGGGGGTGAAGATCTGGTGGCGGCGTCCGCCGGCCTGGCGGATGAAGCCGCGGATCATCATCTCCGCCGCATTGAAGTCGGCAATCACGCCGTCGCGCAGCGGACGGACGGTCTTGACGCCCGGGCTGGTGCGCTCATGCATGAGCTTGGCCTGCTGGCCCAGGGCGATGCATTTGCCCGTATTATTGTCGATGGCCACGATGCTGGGCTCGTCCAGCACAATCTTGTCATTCTGGTAAATGACGGTGTTGGCGGTGCCGAGGTCGATGGCCAGTTCCTGGTTCAGGAAAGAGAATGCCATAGTGCTAAAAGGGTTTGCTATTGAATGACAAATTTAAATAAAAATCTTTAATTTTGTGGAAAGATAATCTGGTTTTATGCGCAGAAAAATCTACGGTATTTTCGTGGCCGGCGGCAGCGGCACCCGGATGGGTGGAGACATCCCCAAGCAGTTTCTCCTGCTGGACGGGAGGCCCATTCTCCAGTGCACCATCGAGCGCTTCCTGGAGGCCGTTCCGGACATGAAAGTCATCACCGTGCTGCCCCGCGCCGGCTTCCAGACCTGGAAGGATCTCTGCGCCGCCTATTCCTTCAACTGCCCGCAGATGCTGGTGGCCGGCGGGCTGACCCGTTTCCACTCCGTGCAGAATGCGCTGAAGAAAGTGCCGGACGGCGCGATCGTGTGCATCCACGACGGCGTGCGGCCGCTGGTGACCCCCACCCTCATTTCGCGCATGCTGGAGCGCATGGAGCGCGAGGAGTGCCGCGCGCTGATCCCGGTCCTGCCGGTCACGGACACGCTGCGCGCCAGGGACCCGGAGCAGCCGGACCCGGACCGCGCCGCCGTGGTGGCCGTGCAGACCCCGCAGATATTCCGTTCGGAGGACATCAAGGCCGCCTACGCGCAGGCCTACGACCTGTCCTTCACGGACGACGCCTCCGTGGCCGCCAGAATAGGAATACCGCCCGCCTTCGAAGAGGGCGAGCGGTTCAATCTCAAGATCACGACCCCGGAGGACCTGGTCCTCGCGGAGGCGATCCTGTCTATACGGCAGGGGTAGGATGGAAGGTGGTCGCCTTGTAGTCCTTAACCCACACTTCCCGCTCGAAGGACTGGTCCAGTGAGATCATTGTGTCCGTGGACTGGATGTAGGGAATCCGCTGGATCGTGTTGAGCAGGATGCTCATCAGGTGCTCGTTGTCAAAGCAGTACACCTTCAGGAAAAGCGCCGCCTTGCCGGTGACGAAGTGGCATTCCACGATCTCGGGAATGTGCTTGAGCGCGGCGACGACGTCGGGATACTTGTTGTCCTCGGAGAGGTTCACGCTGATGAAGGCACAGACGTTCAGTCCGAGGGCGCCCGGCTTCACCACCATGCGGGAGCCGGTGATGACCCCGTTGTTCTCCATCTTGCGGACGCGCTGGTGGATGGCCGCGCCGGAAATGCCGCATTCGCGGGCGATTTCCAGGAAGGGCATCCGGGCGTTGTTCACCAGGAAGGAGAGGATCTTCCGGTCGATTGCATCAATCTGGTAGTTGGACATACGCTATTGGGTTGTATTATGATTTCTTTCGGAATCGTCTGGCCTTGGGCGCCGCGCCCGGCTCCGGGGCGGTCTCGATGATCCGGCGGCAGTCCTCCTCCGTCAGGAGGGAGGCGTCGGTCCCGCGCGGAATGCGGTAGTTGCGCTCGCCGCACTTGACGTACGGGCCGTAGCGGCCCTGCAGCACGGAGATGCCCGCCTCCGGGAATTCCCGGATCACCGGGGTGGCATTAGCGCCCGAAAGGGCCTCCTGCACGAGCCGGATGCATTCCTGCTGGCCGATGCGCTGCGGATCCGCGCCGCGCGGCAGGGAGATGTTCTTGTCGCCGTATTTGACGTAAGGGCCGAAACGCCCCTTCATTACGAAGATGTCCACGCCTTCGTAGTTGCCCACCCGGCGGGGGAATTCCAGCAGCTTGAGCGCCTCCTGGAGCGTGATGGTCTCGATGAGCTGGCCCTTCACCAGGCTGGCCGACTGGCGGTCGTCGCCCTCGCCCTTCTGGACGTAGGCGCCGAACTGGCCGAAGCGGGCCACGACGGGCTTGCCGTCCGCCGGGTCCACACCCAGCTCCCGCTCCACGTGGGCGAACTGGCGGTCCTCCATCATGGTCTCCACTTTCTTGTGGAATTGGCCATAAAGCGTTGCGATGACCTCGTTCCAGACAAGCTCGCCGTCCGCGATCCGGTCGAAATCCTTCTCCACGTTGGCCGTGAAATCATAGTCCATGATCTTCGGGAAGCTCTCCACCAGGTAGTCCGACACGATCATGCCGATCTCCTGCGGGATGAGCTTGCCGCGCTCCGCGCCCACGGTCTCGTTCTTGACGGATTCCACGACCGTGGAGCCCTTGAGCGCGAGGTTGGTCACGGGGACCTTGCGGCCCTCGACGTCACCTTTGTAGAGGTAGCCGCGGCCCGTGGTCAGGGTGGAGATGGTCGGGGCGTAGGTGGACGGGCGTCCGATGCCGAGCTCCTCCAGCTTCTTGACGAGGGTGGCCTCGGAATAGCGGGCCGGCGCCGCGGTGTACTTGCATTCGGCCGTGATGCCTTTCGCCGTGAGCGGGTCGCCTTCGGACATCGGCGGGAGGATGGTGTTGTCCTCCGCCACGTCGTCGTCGCTGCCCTCCATGTAGAGCTTCAGGAAGCCGTCGAAGAGCACTTCCGTGGCCTGGATGCCGTATTGCTCGGGACGCTTGTCGGAGGCCACCTTGATGGCGGTACCGAGCACCTGGGCCTCGGCCATCTGGGAGGCGACGGTGCGCTTCCAAATCAGCTCGTAGAGCTTTTTCTCCTGCGCGGTGCCTTCGATGTCGGTGTTGGCGATATAGGTCGGGCGGATGGCTTCGTGCGCCTCCTGGGCGCCCTTGGAGCGCGTCTTGTACTGGCGCGGGTGCGAATATTCGGGTCCGAAATTGTCCAGGATGAACTGCTTGGCAGTGCCGAGCGCGAGGGAGGACAGGTTGGTCGAGTCCGTACGCATGTAGGTGATGAGACCCCGCTCGTAGAGCCCCTGCGCCAGGCGCATGGTCAGCGCCACGGGGAAGCGGAGCTTGCGGGAAGCCTCCTGCTGGAGCGTGGAGGTCGTGAACGGCGGAGCCGGGAAACGGGTGGCTTCCTTCTTCTCGACAGAAGCGACGCGGTACACGGCGCCAATGCTGTCCTGCAGGAAGGCGCGGGCCTGGTCGATGGTGGCGAAGCGGGTGTCCAACTGCCCTTTCACCTTGACGTCCCCGACCAGGAACTGCGCTTCCACCTTATAATAAGGGGTGCTGTCGAAACCGATGATCTCCTTCTCGCGGTCCACCACCAGGCGGAGCGCCACGGACTGGACCCGGCCGGCGGACAGGCCGCGCTGGACCTTGCGCCACAGGATCGGGGAGAGCTCGAAGCCCACGAGGCGGTCCAGCACGCGCCGGGCCTGCTGCGCCTTGACGAGGTTGTCGTCGATGTCGCGGGGGTTCTCGATGGCGTGGAGGATCGCGTCTTTGGTGATCTCGTGGAAGACGATGCGGCGGGTGCGGCTGCGGTCCAGGCCAAGCGTCTCGACAAGGTGCCAGGAGATGGCTTCTCCCTCGCGGTCCTCATCGGAAGCCAGCCAGACGAGCTGCGCCTGGTCGGCGGCTTTCTTCAGGTCGGCGACGACTTTTTTCTTGTCCGCGGGGACCACGTATTCGGGCTTGAAGCCGTCGGCGATGTCGACGCTGAGCTTCTTCTCCTGCAGGTCCCGGATGTGTCCGAAACTGGACTTGACCGTGTAATCCCTGCCTAAATATTTCTGGATGGTCTTCGCCTTGGCCGGCGACTCCACGATGACTAAATTCCCCTCCATTTCTCGTTCTTTAGGTTTTCAGACTGCAAAGAAAATCACAAACTCGGTAATTTTCAAAATATAATCGTTAATTTTGCGCTCAGTAATCTGGAGTCATAATATTTATTATGACATTTTTTTCGCCGATGAAAGAGAAGAACAAGAAAAAGATCGTCAAGTGGTTTTGGATCCTGGTCGCGGCTCCTTTCGCCCTTGTTCTCCTGCTCCTGCTGCTGGTGGGCATCTTCGCCAAGATCCCCTCATTCGAGGAGCTGGAGCACCCGGACAACAAGCTGGCCACCCAGGTCATCGCAGAGAACGGAGAAGTTCTCGCCACCTTCCATATCGAGAACCGTACCTATGTCAGCTACGACGAGCTGTCCCCCCACCTGGTGAACGCCGCGGTGGCCACGGAGGACGCCCGTTTCTACAAGCATTCCGGCATTGACATGAAAGGTCTCGCGCGCGTGCTCGTGAAGACGCTCCTGCTGCGCGATTCCAGCCAGGGCGGCGGCAGCACCATCACCCAGCAGCTCGCCAAGACCCTGTATCCCCGCCAGGAGATCCGGAGCAAGTTCCAGATGGTCTTCATCAAGCTCAAGGAGTGGATCACCGCCGTCAAGATCGAGCGCGACTACACCAAGAACGAGATCGTGGACATGTACCTCAACTCCATCTTCTTCGGCAGCAGCGCCTATGGCGTCAAGGCTGCCGCGGAGACGTACTTCGCCAAGGAACCCGCGGACCTGACCGTCGAGGAGGCGGCCCTGCTGGTGGGCATGGTCAACAAACCCACGCGCTACAACCCCGTCCTCAACCCCGACCGCTCCCTGGAGCGCCGCAATTTCGTCATCGGCCAGATGGAGAAGAACGGCTACCTGACCGCCGCGGAGCGCGATTCCATCCGCGCCATCCCCATCACGCTCAACTTCCAGGTGCAGGACCACAACGCCGGCCGCGCCCCGTATTTCCGCGACATGCTCCGCCGCGACATGTCCGCCCAGCGCCCGCGCCGGGAGGACTACCAGTGGCCGGAGGATTTCGCGCACGACTCGCTCCGCTGGCGCGACGACCCGATCTACGGCTGGCTCAACAAGCACAAGAAAAACGACGGCTCGTCCTACGACCTCGACCGGGACGGCCTGCGCATCTATACTACCATTAACTACAAGATGCAGCAGTACGCCGAGGAGGCCGTGGCGGAGCACATGGGCAAGAACCTCCAGCCCGCCTTCGACCGCGAGCTGCGCGGCAAGCGCAACCGCCCCTTCGCCAACGACGTGGACACCAAGACCGCCAACACGCTGATGAACCAGGCGCGCCGCTGGAGCGACCGCTACCGCCTGCAGCACCGCGCCGGCAAGTCGGACGAGGAGATCCTCGCCCAGTTCTCCAAGCCGGAGAAGATGCGCGTCTTCGCGTGGAACGCCAAGGGCTACATCGACACCACGATGACCCCGGACGACTCCATCCGCTACTACAAGAGCTTCCTGCGCTGCGGCTTCATGGCCATCGAGCCCAACACCGGCTACATCAAGGCCTATGTCGGCGGCCCCAACTACCGCTATTTCAAATACGACAACGTTCGCCAGGGCAAGCGCCAGGTCGGCTCGACCATCAAGCCGTACCTGTATACCCTCGCCATGCAGGAGGGCATGACCCCCTGCGACCGGGTGGTCCTGCTGCCGCAGACCTTCGTCCTGCCCAACGGCAACGTCTGGACGCCGCGAAGCACGGACAAGCAGGAGATGATCGGCCAGATCGTCACGCTCCGCTGGGGCCTCGCCCACAGCTCCAACAACGTGTCGGCCTTCCTGATGAAGGAGCTCGGCCCCGCCGCCCTCGTGCGCATGGTGCACCAGATGGGCGTGCAGACGCACCTGGATGAGGTTTATTCCCTGTGCGTGGGCGCCGCCGAAGTCCCCGTATTCGACATGGTGGCCGCCTTCAACACCTTCCCTTCGCACGGCACCTACGTCACCCCGCTCTATGTCACCCGCATCACCGACAGCGACGGGCGCGAGATCGACACCTTCTCCAACCAGAAGCACGACGTAATCTCCGAGCAGACGGCCTACCTGATGGTGGACCTGATGCGCGGCGTAGTCAACGAAGGCACCGGCAACCGCCTGCGCTCCGTGTACAAACTGCTCGGCGAGGTGGCCGGCAAGACCGGCACGACCAACGACAACTCCGACGGCTGGTTCATCGGCTACACGCCCAACATCACCGCCGGCGTGTGGGTGGGCGGCGAGGACCGCTACGTCCACTTCGCCTCCACCGCCCTGGGCCAGGGTGCCAACGCCTCCCTGCCGATCTGGGGCATCTGGATGCAGAAGTGCCTGGCCGACCCGACCATCGGCTGGTCCATGGAAGACGACCATTTCCAAGCCCCGAGCGGCGGCGCGCTGCTGTACAACTGCGCCACCGACGGTTCCTTCCTGGGCGGCTACGGCGATGACTACATGGGTTCCGACGGCGCCGGCGGCGAGCGGGACGAAGAAGAAGATTACTATTTCAATTAGCCCTCCTATGAGCAAATACAAAACCATCGCCGTCATCTACGGCAGCGACTCCTCCGAGTGGGAGGTCTCCTGCCGCAGCGGGGAGTTTGTCGCCTCCCGCATCGACGGCAGCGAATACGACGTGTACGAGATCTTCGCCCGCTTCGGCAAGTGGCAGCTCGTCGCCGCCAAGAAGCGCAATTCGATGCGTGTCACGTTCCCCGAAGGGTCCCGCCCGGAGGTGGACAAGACCGATTTCACCGTGCAGGTGCTCGGCGAGCGCGTCAAGTTTGACTTCGCCTACATCGTGCAGCACGGCGCGCCCGGGGAGACGGGCCAGATCGAGGGCTACCTCGAGATGCTCGGCATCCCGTGCAGCACCTGCGATTCCAGCACCTGCTCGATTGTCTTCGACAAATACGCCTGCAAGTGCTATATCCGCGAGCTCGGGCTCGCGAAATGCGCCCCCGACGTGTTCATCCGCCACGGCATGGACCACGAGGAGATGAAGGCCGAGGTGGCGCGCAAGCTGCAGTTCCCCGTGTTCGTGAAGCCCACGCAGGGCGGCTCCAGCTTCGGCGTCACGCGCGTGACGAAGCCGGAGGATGTCGGACCCGCCGTCCAGTTCGCTTTCAGCGAGAACCATACGGTGCTCATCGAGCAGGGCATCAGCGGCCGTGAGCTCACCTGCGCGGCGTATTTCGACGGCAAGGAAGTTAAGACGCTTCCGCTGATCGAGATTGTCTCCGACAACGAGTATTTCGACTACGACGCCAAGTACAACGGCCACAGCCAGGAGATCTGCCCCGCCCCCGTGTCCGACGAGGTCCGCGAGCTGGTGCAGAAGACCACGGCCAGGATCTATTTCCGGCTGGGCTGCCGGGGCGTCGTCCGCATGGACTACATCCTCGCCGAGGACGGGCTGTACTTCCTGGAGATCAACACGATCCCGGGCATGACGAGCGCTTCGCTCGTGCCCCGGATGGTCCGCACCGCCGGTCTGGACATGACCGCCTTCCTGACGACCATCATCGAGAACTGCTAGCGCGTGCTGCTCGCTGATTTCATCCGCAGCGGGACTGCCCGCCTGGAGAGCCTTTACCCTTCGCCTGAGGCGAGGGGTTTGGTTTTGATGCTCTGCCGCGAGCGGCTCGGGGTGACGAATTATACGCACATCGTCGAGCCGGAGTCGGCCGTGCCGCCGGAGCGCGAGGCGGACCTGGAGGCGGACCTGCGGCGCCTTTGCGCCGGGGAGCCGATCCAGTATGTGCTGGGGGTTGCGGAGTTCTGCGGGCACCGTTTCGCCGTGGGGCCGGGTGTGCTCGTCCCGCGGCCGGAGACGGAGCTGCTGGTCGCCGAGACCGTCCGCGCGCTGCGCGAGATGCCGCTCGACCGGGGGCCGCGGGTGCTTGATCTGTGCACCGGTTCCGGGTGCATCGCCTGGTCCGTCGCCCTCGAAATCCGCGACGCGCAGGTCATTGGCGTTGACCTGTCTGAAGATGCCCTGCGCTATGCGCGCAACCAATTCCCGTCATCCGCCGGCTCTTCTTCGTCATTCGCCGGCTTGACCGGCGAATCTCCCACCTTCCTGCAGGCCGACATCCTCGACACGGAGCAGGCCTTCCCCTATGGCCCCTTCGATGCGGTCGTCAGCAATCCCCCGTACGTGATGGAGCGCGAGCGGGCGCTGATGCGCCCCAACGTGCTCGACTGGGAGCCCGCCAGCGCGCTGTTTGTCCCCGACGACGATCCGCTGCTTTTCTACCGGGCGGTCGCCCGCTGGGCGCAGCGTTTTCTGCGGCCCGGTGGCGTCGGCCTCGTCGAAATCAACGAGGCGCTCGGCCCCGAAACCGCCGCCGTCTTCCGCGCCGCCGGATTCAAAAACGTACAAATCCTCCCGGATTTCGCCCACAAAAACCGCTTTATCCGATTCTAAAAGCCGGCAGGCAGTGCCCCGGCAAACCCGTGATATATATAATTGCGGGACAGCTGCCAGTTGGCGGAGTCTGGCGGCAGATTGCTGAATCGGAAAAACGGAATCTAAACGTTTAAAAGGAGGGGAAAACGGCTAATTGTTCGTCAATTTGCAGTCGAACAAATTGATTGCAAAATGAAAACAATGAAACGACTTCTTCCGCTCGGGCTGCTGCTGTTTGCCCTTGCCCTCACCGCCTGCGAAGGGCAGAAAAACCGCCTCGATCCCACCCCGGCCGACAACGGGCTCTTCACCCTGTCCGACGTGGCCAGAATCCTCTCCGACCTGCCGCTGGAACGCGACCACCTCGCCGAAGTCCACGACGCAGTCAGTGCCTCGTCGGGCCACGGCTACGACGAGGAGTACCTCCTCTCCGACCTGTTCAACGCGCCCGGCGCAGGCGTGGGCGACAACGGCGAAAGCACCAAGGCCGGCGGTTATGCCACGCCGCTTCGCGACCTGTTCGCCGACTACTTCGCGCGCACCTACGGCACCAAGGCCGGGGCCGCGGACGTCGAGCGCTACATCGACGAACTGAGCGGATCCGACATGCAGATCTACTGGCCGTTCTCACAAGACTGGGACGGCAAGAGCTTCCCCATTGTCACCTTCGACCCGGGCTACGGTGCCGAATCCAACTACGGCTATGAAGTCCGCATTGACGCCTCCGGCGCCCACGTGGTGGACTCCGTCCTCGTCACCGAGCAGGTGGCCATGGAGCGCCCTGTGTGGGTGATCAACCGCAACGACGATGCGGCCTTCACGCCCTGGGAGCTATTTGCCGAAGAGCAGACCAAGGCCGGCAAGGACAACAAGACGACAACCGCGGAGAACGAGTACATCTTCAGCATCTGCAATTTCAAGATGCTCCGCCACTACGACTCCTGGTTCGCCGGCGCGTCGGAATTTTTCATCAAGACCGGCGCCGTGGACGGCTTCAAGGCGACCAAGGACGAGGAGCTCAAGAATTACTCGCCCAGCATGACGGATTTCATGGTCGTGGTGCGGCGCAACCAGCTGGGCAAAAAGATTCCCTTCAACGCCGTCCTGCTGACCAATTTCACGGACCAGATGGAGAAGATTGCCTTCATGGTGATCGAGGACGACGGCGGCACGACCACCAGCTGGAAATGCAGCGCCGTGGTCAAGTACAACTCCAAGCAGTACGGCTTCGAGCTGGAGATTCCCTACAAGGACAAGGACGATGTCGTCTGGCGCGGCCAGCTCACCCGCAATTATTTCAAGGATCTCTTCGACAAGGGCGGCGGCACCCTCACCAGCCGCCTCGGCGACGTCGAGATCACCTTCGCCCTGGAGTAATCCGTCATATAACTAATATTTTTCTATTAAATAGTAAAATGTTTAATAGAATTATTACTATCTTTGTATCGCTTGCTATGAAATACACCGAGTTTCATCGGCTCGTTCTGGCCAACGGCTGGACGAAACTCCGGCAACTGGGCTCCAGCCATATTATTTACAAAAAGGGGGACCGGACCTACCCGGTCCCCTATCATGGAGGAAAAGAAGTGGGCCGGGGGCTGGAAAGGAAAATGCGAAAAGAAATGGGATTAAAAAAAGTATGACGACAATTGAAGCAATGATCGAACGGGCGTCCGACGGCACATTCGATGTCTACTGCAAGGATGAAATTTTCTCCGGGGCCGGGACGACCCTCGAAACGGCAAAGGAAGACATGGCACGGCAGATGGCTTTCTACAAGGAAACAGCCATCCAGGAAGGATTCAAATACCCGGCATTCCTGGATGAAGCGTATGAGATCCATTATTCCGTGGAGGTCACCAGTTTGTTGAAGTACTATGTCAATTCCGGAATCTTTTCGCTGGCCGGCATGGAAAAGATCACCGGCATCAACCAGAAACAATTGTGGTCCTATCTGAACGGCACAAAGCCCCGCAAGGCCCAGGCGGAGCGCATTGAGCGCGGCTTCCGCACCCTGAAAAACGACCTGGCTATGCTGTTTGCGTGACGGTCATTTCACAGGCGGCGCAGTCGAAGTGGAGGGCGAGGCGGCGGCCGTTGTTGAGAAGGAACAGCTCCTGCGGAGGCTTTGCGCCCTGGTACTTCGGGCACAGGCCCAGTTCGTAGCGGACGCAGTACTTGCTGCGCATCAGGGGAGATCCTTCGACAGGCTCAGGATGACATGAGGCGGGAGATTCGCCGGTCACGCCGGCGAATGACGGTTGGAGGCGTGCAGCACGCTGTCTGCTGACGCCGACATTATCCAAATCTTCGGCAACGAGGCGGCGGATGCCGTTGATTGTAGAAGCGCTAAGCAGCGGCAGGCGGCCGCCGGGGGTGGCGATTTCGAGCTCGTCGAGCGAGAAATGGTAGACCCCGGCGCGCTTGGAGAGCTGCTCACGCAGCATCGCCTCGGCCCGTTCGCGGTTCTCCGCCGTCTCTACGTCCGTGTGGAACGGGCTGAGCACCTCGCGGCCGTCCTGACTGCGCGCCGTGACCTCCAGCACATAGTCGCCGTGCACCCGCACGGACAGGCTTACCGGGACCTCCCGGCGGCAGACGCGCGTCTCCAGCTCTTTTTCGAAAGCCGTATTGATATTGCGGTAAAGCGTCATCCCCTCGCGCAGGTCGGGAACATCCTTGCAGCGGACCTGCAGGCCCTCGCAGACGTCGCCCCGGAAACCGGTCACGCCGTCCGCAGTGGCGATGGCGAAGCCGTCGCCGTTGTGCAGCTCGAGCCCGCCGCGGAGCGGCTTGACGCGGAACTGCATGCCCCGGCCGGGCTCGCGCCGCACGGCCTGGACCGTCCCGACGGCCTCCCCCATCGACTTGGGGGCGTCCATCGAGGACCAGCGGCCGCGCTTGCCGTCCAGAAACAGCTCCGTGTAGCCGCGGTTGAAGGTTTTGGCGGTGTCCGGGGTGAACCCGCCCGTCACCACCCCGAAGGAAGCGCGGCGGTAGCGGTCGGGATATTTCGCGACCAGCGCGTCCAGCGCCAGGGAATAGTCCCGGACCACATTGCGGACATAGGAGGCATTCTTGAGCCGCCCCTCGATCTTGAAGGAGCACACGCCGGCGTCGGCGAGCTCCTCCAGGCGGGCCTTCAGGTTGAAGTCCTTGAGCGACAGGACGGCCTTGTTGCGCAGCAGCACGCGGCCGTCGCCGTCCACCAGGTCGTAGAGCGAGCGGCAGGCCTGAATGCATTCGCCGCGGTCGGCGCTCCGCCCGTCGATATACTCCGACAGGCGGCACTCGCCGCTATAGCACACGCAGAGCGCCCCGTGCACGAAGAATTCCACCTCGCAGGGCACGGCGGCGCAGATCTGGCGGATCTGCTCCAACGAGAGCTCTCGCTCCAGGATGATGCGCTCGCAGCCCAGCGAAGCGAAATAGCGGGCCCGCTCCACGTCCCGGATGGCGCACTGCGTGGAAGCGTGCAGGGGCACGGTGATATCGTCCCAGGCCGCGATCCGCGGCTCCCGGATGATGAAGGCGTCCGCCCCCGCCTCCTGCGCACGCAGCATCTGCGCGTGGGCTTCCGCCTCTTCGCCTTCGCGCCAGAGGGTATTGTAGGTCACGAAAATGCGCACGCCGAAGCGGTGCGCATAGGTGCAGAGTTCCGCAATGTCCTCGAAGCTGTTGCCCGCCGCCTTGCGGGCCCCGAAAGCGGGCCCGGCGATATATACGGCATCGGCACCGCAGTCAATGGCTGCGATGCCGATATCCTTGTTTCTGGCGGGAGCCAGCAGCTCAAGGCTTTGCATTACTTGAGCGCGTCAAGCATCTTCTTGGCCTCGGCGCCGTACTTGGGATCGCTCACGGCCTTGCCGTAGAACTCCTTGGCCTTGGCGTTGTTCTTGGCCTGCTGGTAGAGGGCGCCCACGGTGTAGGCGATCTGGCCGGCGTTGCTGGCGGTCGGAGCCTTCTCCAGGTACTGCTCGAAGTACTTGATGGCGTCGTTGTTCTTGCCGGCGAGCTGGGAAGCCTGGCCGGCGATCTGCAGGGCCTGGGCGTTCTCCGCATACTCATTGGCCTTGACGGCGGCGGTCACGGCGTCGGCGTACTTCTTGGCCTTGAGGTCAGCGGCGGCATCCTTCAGGTAGAGGTTGCCGAGCTGCTTGTTGGCCGTGGCGGCCTGGCCGTTGGCGGCAGCCTTCTCGAAGGCGGCCTTGGCCTCGTCGGTCTTGCCGGCCCCGTTCAGGGCGACACCCAGGCGGAGGGCCACGGTGCCGTTGTCGGGATCGTCGGCGAGAAGCTCCTGATAGGCAGCGGCGGCCTTGTCATACTCCTTATTATTAAGGAGGGTGCCGGCCATCGAGTTCTTGACCTGCGGGATCAGGGTCTTGGCCTCATCGAACACGTCGAAGGCCTCGTATTTGTCAGCCACTTCCTGAACTTCCTTCAGGGCGGCGATCGCTTCTTCGAATTTGGTAGCCTTCACCAGATCCTTTGCGAGGGACAGCTTGATGTTGGGGATGATGCCCTTGCAGTTGGCGACGATCTCGGCGCCTTCGTCACCCAGGGCAGTGGCCTGCTCGAGGGCCTGTTCGAAAGCGGTGAGGGCGGCAGCCTTGTCCGTCTGCACGGCGGCGGCGCCAGAGTTGTAGAGTTCGGTCACGGCAGCCAAATCCTGGGCCCAGGCGGCAGCGAAAGCCAGGGTGAGGGCTGCGATGGTTGCGATTAATCTTTTCATGGTACTATAAGTTATTTAGTTTTTCCTTATGCGGATGCAAATGTAAGCATTTTCTTTTTTACTTTTGCAACCGTTACTGCGGAAGTGTCTCGAACATATTTCGTGCCAATTTTGTCTGACTATGGGAAATAGCCCCTTCGGAACCATCATCCAGATCGGCGACATCCTCGTCTCGGAGGAGGTCGTGACGGAGTATTTCGCCTGCGATTACGGCGCCTGCAAGGGCGCCTGCTGCATCGAGGGCGACAGCGGCGCGCCGCTGGACGAGCGCGAGCCGGACGCGCTGGAGCGCGATTATCCGGCCTTCAGCGGGTACATGACCCCGCAGGGGCGTGCGGCCGTGCAGGCCAAGGGGTTCTTCGAGATTGACCGGGACGGCGACATCGTGACCCCTTTGGTGGAGCACACATGCGAGTGCGCTTTTTGCCACTTCGGCGCGGACGGCGGATGCCTCTGCGCCATCGAGACGGCGGGCCGCACCAAGCCGGTCTCCTGCTCCCTTTATCCCATCCGCGTGACCCGGCTCACCGGGGGCGGACTCGCCCTCAATTTCCACCGCTGGGAGATTTGCAAGCCCGCCTTCGAGCGGGGCGAGCGCGAGGGGATCCGGGTGTACCAATTTCTGAAAAATCCCCTCACGATCGCGTTCGGAGAGGATTTTTATGAGGCGTTGAGCGCTGCCGCTACACACCTTCTTCGCGGGTAGCCTCCAGCGCGGAGACGACCCTCGAGAGGTCGCGCGTCAGCCCTTCCACTTCCATCCCCGCACCCGTCGGCGACAGGGTGATGCGGTCCTCCCACATCTTCAGCGCACGCGAGAAGCCCGAGCGGCGCAGGAAGGTAAATTTTCCTTCCCCCTCGTTTTCAAGGCGATAGCCCAGGTTCTCCATCACCTTCATGATGTCCGGGCGCAGCTCCTCCGGGGAGCCGTAGATGTGCGCCGTGCGCTTCGAGAACCCGAAGCGCGGATAGACCAGGGCGAAGACGAGCATGATGAGGGCGATCTGCCACAGGGAATCGTAGCCGTTGACGAACATCTTGGACAGGTCGGCCTCCACGAAACCCGTCAGGACCAGGGCCAGAATGATGACCACCAGAAGGATCAGGAGGTAGACGTAGTACTTAAGTGCGCGGATGAAATAGTTCATAATTACAAATTTAGCATTTTTTTGCTATTTTTGCATGTTGTTTATCAATTGTATCGATTATGGAAAAAGAAGATCCCATCGAGAAGCTTGAGAGAAAGCAAGCGGAAAAGAAGTCCAACGGCGGCCTGAAGGCTGTCATGATCGCGATGATCATCATCGCCCTCGCCCTGGGTGCCGCCCTCTATTATGTGCTGACTTCGAAGAACAAGCTCGTCAATGAGCTGAATGAAGAAAAGGCCGACCTGACCGAACAGATCGTCGCCCTGCAGAGCGACTACGAGAACCTCTCGTCCGAATACGATGTCATCAACGCACAGCTCGACTCCTCCCGCGAGGAGATCGCCCAGCTCGTCGCCCGCGTCAAGAACACCGAGGCCACGGACCGTGCGAAGATTCGTCAGTATGAGAAGGAGCTCGGCACCCTGCGCACCATCATGCGCGGCTACATCGCCCAGATCGACTCGCTCAACACCCTCAACCACCAGCTGGCCGAAGAGGCCGCCACGGCTCGCAGGGAAGCTGAAGAGACCAAGCAGGCCAACGTCAAGCTCACCCAGCGCGTCGACGAGCTGGCCGGCCGCGTGACCGCAGGCTCCATCATCAAGGCGCACAACTTCGTGATGTATGCCTACAACAACAACGACAAGATCACGGACAAGGCCAACCGCGTCGTCCGGTTCCTGGTGAACCTCAGCCTCGTGGAGAACGACCTCGCGCCGCACGGCCCGGTCCGCGTGTATGTCCGCGTGACGGATCCGGACGGCAACCTGCTCTCCGACGGCCGCGGCACCACCTTCACCTTCGGCGGCGAGACGCTGGAGGCCACGGCTTCCCGTGAGGTGGACTACCAGGGCCAGGAAGTGGACCTCGGTATCTACATCAACAACATTCCTTCCTTCCAGAAGGGTGTCTACACGGTCAACGCCTACACGACCCAGGCGCAGCTTGGCCACGGCGAGCTTCTGCTCCGCTAATGGTCTATCTGCACGTCCCGTTCTGCAGGAGCTTCTGCACCTACTGTGATTTCTATTCGGAGATCGCCTGCCGGGACCGGGACGCGCAACTGTTCGAATCGTTCACGGACGCGGTCTGCGAAGAGATCTCCCGCCGGCGGGATGAGATCGAGGCGACGCGCAGCCTGAATACCTTCTATATCGGAGGCGGCACCCCAAGCGTGCTGCCTCCGATGTATTTAAAAAGAATCATTTGTCATCCTGAGCTTGCCGAAGGATCTCCGTTCACCGAGTTCACCATCGAGGTGAACCCGGAGGACATTGTCGAGAAGGGCGAGGCGTACGTCCGGGAGCTGCTCGAGCTGGGGGTGAACCGCGTCAGCATGGGGGTGCAGTCGCTGGACGACGGGATCCTGCGCTGGATGAACCGGCGCCACGACGCCGCCCATGCGCGGGAGGCGTTCCGCATCCTGCGAGAGGCGGGCGTCGGCAATATCAGCGTCGACCTGATTTTCGGCCTCTCACAGCTCCCGGAGGCTACTCTGGCGCAGACACTGGAGGAGATCATCACCTGGCGGCCGGAACACGTGAGCGCCTATCAGCTCAGCATCGAGGAGGGCAGCGCGCTGGGGCGCCTCGTGCGCGAAGGCCGCTATACCGAGGCCCCGCAGGAGCAGTGCGCCGCGCAGTACCAACTGCTGTGCGAGACCCTTCGCGCCGCCGGCTACGTCCACTACGAGATCTCCAACTGGGCCCTCCCCGGCTTCGAGGCCATCCACAACGCCGCCTACTGGTCCCGGCACCCCTACGTCGGCCTTGGCCCCGGCGCTCACTCGTTTGACGGAAAAACCCGCTCCTGGAATGAATACTCGCTCTGCTCGTATTCATTCGCACTCTCAAACCCCCACCGCTTCGCGGAGCCCCCTATGGAGGGGGCATCGCCCTCCACTTCCGTTCCGGGCGGCGACTCCGTTGCTGCGACTTTCTCCGAAAGTCTTGCTGACACTCCGTCGCGGCGCCTGAAGGCGCCCTCGCTTCGCTCGTATGCAAACCAGGCATCCGAGCAATTAACCGACATCGAGGAACGGGAGGAGGAGATTATGCTGGGGCTGCGGACGGCGAAGGGAGTACCGGAGGGGCTGCTGGATGCGGCGAAGGCCGCGGCGATGCTTGCCGACGGCCGCCTGGAGCGCGTCGGCCCGGACCACCTGCGTATCCCGGAAAATTACTGGTTCGTCAGCGATGATATTATCGCCGACTGCTGTTAAGGGTCCAAGACGTGGACCCTCAACAGCACTTGGATGCGATGCTAATCCCCGACGGCGGCGAGGGTGGCGGCGGAGATGCGCACCTGCGGGCCGTAGGCCTGGCGCAGGGCGCGGTGGCACGCCGCCAGCGTGGCGCCGGTCGTAAAGACGTCGTCTACCAATAATATATGCCGCGCAGCCGGAGGGGAAATGCGCCGCAGGACGAAGGCGCCGGCGACGTTGGCGGCCTTCGCGGCGCCCGACAGGCGCGTCTGGCTGCGGGTGCGGCGCCGGCGGCGGAGCAGCCGTTCCGCGCAGGGCGCGCCCAACGAGCGCGCGACCTCGCGGGCGATGACCGCCGCCTGGTTGTAGCCGCGCCGCCAGTGCCGCGACCAGTGGAGCGGGACGGGGACCACCAGGTCCACGTCCGCGTAGAGCGGCGAGGCCGCCAGCCGCTCGCCCAGCATCCGGGCAAAGGCCCGCCCGGCGGGGAAATTGCGGTGGTATTTCAGCGCTTGCGGTATCCGCTTGTAGCCCGAATCCGCCCGATAATGGAAAAGAGCCGCAGCATAGGCGTACGGCTCATATTCGTCCGGATCGAGGACGGCATTGAAACGGTCGGCCATCGGATTGTGGCCGAGAGGGGCGTAGCGGGTTTCCGGCAGATCGGCAAGACACTCGGTGCAGAGGTGCTGCTCCTGCGGGAGGAGCGGACGGCCGCACACCAGGCACACTCTCGGCAGGACGAGGTCCAGCAGGGCCGAGAGTGAAGTTTTCAAGTCAAGTCCGGTCAGCCGGGGGTCCATCCGCTAGCAGTTCATCGCCCCGCAGCAGTTGATGACCTGTCCGCTGACATACGAGGAGAGGTCGCTCGCGAGGAAGAGCGCCACCTTGGCGACTTCCTCCACCGTGCCGCCGCGACGCAGCGGAATGGTCTTGACCCAGGCCTCGCGGACCTCGTCGGGCAGCGCCGCCGTCATGTCGGAAATGATGAAGCCCGGGGCGATGCAGTTGGCGCGGATGCCGCGGGGGCCCATTTCCTTGGCGATGGACTTCGCCAGACCGATCAGGCCCGCCTTGGAGGCGGAATAGTTGCACTGTCCGGCATTGCCGCTGACACCCACCACGGAGGACATGTTGATGATGCTGCCCCCGCGCTGGCGCGCCATGATGGGCGTGACGGCGTGGATATAGTTGTAGGCCGACTTGAGGTTGACGTTGATGACAGCGTCCCACTGCGCCTCCTCCATGCGGAGCATAAGGCCGTCGCGGGTGATGCCGGCGTTGTTGACCAGGATGTCGATGCGGCCGAAATCGGCCATTACCTGCTCCACCGTCTCGTGCGTCTGCGCATAGTCGGCGGCATTGGAGGCATAGGCCTTGACCTTGACGCCCAGCGCCTCGAGTTCCGTGACCGTATCCTCAATGATCTTGATGTCCGTGAATGCGATGGCCGCCCCTTCGGCGGCGAATTTCAGGGCGACGGCCTTGCCGATGCCCCGGGATGCGCCCGTGATGAGCGCGACTTTCCCTTCGAGTAATCCCATAATTTATTGCTTGTCGTTTGCCATGGCGGTCTCGACCTCGTCCGGGGCGATCGGAAGGCGCTGCGGGCCGAGCCGGCGCGCGCCGCCTTCCGTCACGAGGACATCGTCTTCCAGGCGAATACCGCCAAAATCGTAATATTCAGAGAGTTTGTCGTAGTTGACACGGCCCTTGTCGGTGCCTTCCCGCTTCCACTGCTCGATGAGCGCGGGGATGAAGTAGATGCCCGGCTCGTCGGTGATGACGTTGCCCGGGGTGAGGGCGCGGGCCATGCGCAGGCTGCCCAGGCCGAGCTGCGGCGAGCGGGTCTGGCCCTCGTCGTAGCCGACCAGGTTCTCGCCCAGGTCTTCCATGTCGTGGACGTCAAGGCCCATGTTGTGGCCCAGGCCGTGCGGCATGAACAGGCCGGCGATCCCGTCCGCGACCATCCCGTCGATATTGCCGCGCACGAGGTCCAGCTGCCGGAGGTTGTCCAGCATGTGGGCGGCCACCGCGAGGTGCACGTCGCGGTACGGCACGCCCGGGCGGATCATGCTGAATGCAAGCTCGTTGCACTCATACACCGTCTGGTAAATATCGCGTTGCTTCTGGGTGAAGCGGCCGGAGGTCGGGTAGGTGCGCGTGAAGTCGGAAGCGTAGTGGTCGTTGCCCTCCGCGCCGGCGTCGATCACCATCAGCTTGCCGGGCTCGATGGGGAGCGCGTGGCTGTGGCAGTGGAAGATCTCACCGTGCTGTGTGAGGATGGTCGGGAAGCTGGTGCCCCAGCCTTTCGCGAGGGTCACGCCCTCCATTTCCCCAACAATCTCCTGCTCGATGCGGCCGAGGCGGATGCCGCGGCGGGCAATGGTGTGCATTTCATAGCCCAGCGCGCAGGCCGCGTCGATCTGCGCAATCTCGCGCGGCTCCTTGACAAGGCGAAGGGAAATGACGGCGCGCACCAGCGCCTCGGACGCCTTCGCGCAGCCGGCCTTGCCGGCCGACGTGACCTCGGAGGGGTCGAGGCCCAGCAGCGCGGCCATCTTCATCCGGTTGTAGTAGCGAGAAGCCGGCAGGAAATGCACCGGGCGGCCTTTCAGCGCAGCGCCCAGGGCATCGTAGGGCGCGGTCTTCGCCACCCCCACGCGGTCCGCCAGCGAGCGCACGGACGGCATCGGGCCCATCCAGATGATGTCGTCGATGTCGAAATCGTCGGCATAGAGGGTCTCCTCCCCGGTCTCCAGGTCAATCGTCGCCGCGAAGCGCGGCTCGTCGATCCCGAAGAAATAGAGCCAGTTGCTGTCCTGGCGCCACTTGTAGCAATTGTCCTTGTACTGGGCGGGAGCGTCCACGTTGCCCAGGAACAGGGCGATGCCCTTCTGCTCCCCGAGGCGCTCCAGCAGCGCCTTGCGGCGCGCGATGTAAACTTCCTTTTCAAACATAGTCAAAGCATATTATTGGACCCGCAGCCGCTGGCCGAGCTTGAGCCGGGCTTTCTGGCTGAGGCCGTTCATCTCGCAGAGGGCCTCGACCGGGAGGCCGAACTGGCGGGCAATTTTCTGGAGGGTGTCGCCGGACTTGACCGTGTAGAACTCCGCCGAGGAGGCTTCCTCGAAACGCCACGTGGCGTCGGCATGGAGGACGAAATCCTTGTCGCCCGGCGGGGCGACGTATTCCCCGTTCTCCCCCAGCAGCGCCCAGCTGCCGTCCGGGAACAGAATCACGCGGCGCTCCTGGATGGCGTTGAGCACGGAATCCCGCGCCGCCGGACTGCGGCCGCTGAAGAGCTCCTGCAGGTTGAACAGCGCCCGGCGCTCCTTCTCCTCCGGCGGGAAATCCGGAAGGATCCGGCGTACGCCGATGAAGCGCTGCGCGTAGTACGGCTCGTCGATGTGGGAGATGGTCACGCCGGAGTTGCAGGCATGGATGAAGGTGAAACTCTTGTTCAGCGAGTCCGCCGCGATGAAGATACCCACGTGGCCCGGGGTCTTCTTGGCACTCCGCCCGCCGAACACGATGATGTCGCCCTTCTGGTAATTCTCAATGCCCCCCTTGACCTCGCGGCCGTCCTTGGACTGGTCGGCCGAGGAGCGGGAGAGCTTATAGCCGAATTTATTAAAGACGTAGCAGGTGAAGCCGGTACAGTCGAAGCTCTGCGGGCCGTTGCCGCCGTACAGATACGGCTTGCCGAGATGCTTGCCGGCCTCCTTGATGATCTCGTCGGCCACCTTGCGGGGGTTCTCCTTCGCAGCGCCGTCATGCTCCTGCGCGGCCGCATGGAGGACGGCCGAGCAGCACAGGATGCTGACAAGCAGCAGGCGGATCAACTTCTGCATACTCCACAAAGATAGCAAAAAACATGCACATCTGCCGCACTTCGTCACGGCCAGTCCTCAGAGACGCAGGAGCTGTGGTACTCCGGGGCGGCACAGGCGCGGGCAATCTCCGCGATATTGCCGGGGCGCACACCGCAGCCGGCCATGACCACGATGCGGCCGGCGGCGCGGCGCACCAGTTCGCCGATCAGGGCGCGGCCCGTGAAGGCGTCCGGCGCGTGACCGGAGGTCAGCAGCCGGTCGCAGCCCAGGGCGATGACGTCTTCGAGTGCGGCAAGGGGGTCGGCCGTCTCGTCGAAGGCGCGGTGGAAGGTGACGGAAAGGGGCCGGGCCGCGGCGATCAGGCGCCGCATCAGCGGGAGGTCCACTTCCCCGGCAGAGGTCAGCGCACCGATGACAACGCCGTTTACGCCCAACTCCCGGCACAGCCGGATGCCTTCCAGCATCGCTTGCGTCTCCTCTTCCGTGTAGACGAAATCCCCGCCGCGCGGGCGCACCAGCACGTTCACGGGCAGGTGCGTGGCCGCAAGGACGCGGCGCAGGAGCAGCTCCGACGGGGTCACGCCGCCGACCTCCAGCCGTTCGCACAGCTCAACCCGCTGCGCGCCGGTCCGTTCGGCGGCGAGCACGGCCTCCAGGGAGGTACAGCAGGCTTCGCGGAAATATTTCATCGGCACTGGGAGATTACCCGGCGGAGGTCGGAAGCCAGGGAGGTGTTGTAGCCCTTGGTAAGGTAGACAATACGCCCGAAGCTGTCGCAGACGGCGACGAGCGGCAGGCGGAAAGATTCCTCCCCGACGCCGGAAGCCAGCATCGCGGCGACCTTGCCGCCGGTGTCGGTGCCGAAAACGCTGTTCTCCGGATTGGGGCCGAACGCAGGGCCCAGGACAATGACCGGCCGCCCCCAGGCATCCAGTTCCGGCTTCGCCGCGGAGAGTTGCCGCATGGCGTGGACGGAGGGCTCGTCCCCCCGTCCCAGTACGGCGATCAGGAAATAACCGCGGCCGGCGGCCGAAAGGATCGAAGTCTCGACGGCCTGACCGCCGTCAGGCAGGAAGGTCTGTTCGACATCGATGGACCCCAGGACAGGAAGGCCCGACTCCGCGGAACGGATCTCAAGTGGGACTATCGTCCTTTCTCCTTCCTTTATCTCAAAGAAGGAGGCCCGGGACAGGACGCTTCCGTCCGCCATCCTCCGGCCGGTGGTAAGCAGATAGTATCCTGCGTCAAGGCTGTAAGGGTCAGCGAACAGCGAACAAAAATCCAACGGACCATCCTCGTTGAAACTAAGGAGCTTACACGTCAGGCTGCCGTCTTCCGGGACGATCCTGGAGAGGGTGAAATGGGTATAATACAAAGGATTGTCGGAAAATGCGGCGGCATTTGCCGCGAAAGCGGCTTCCGGAATGCCCAGCACGAGCCTGCCCTGCGGAGCCGCTGCGGCCAGCACCACGTCGTTCCAACGGCCGTCGGCGAAATACTGGGCCTTGCCCGTGACTTCGTCGAGACGCGCCGGGAACCCGAACTTGCGGCACATCGCGACGAAAAAGATGTCCCGCGAGCGGGTATCGGCCTCGCGGCCGCGCCACACGAACACCGGCGGTATCCTCAACCCCTGCGGGTTGGCCGCATCGTCGATCCTGACATGGTCGCAGACCCAGTCCCAGATCTCAAGAGGAGAGGAAAAAGACAGGCCCTCGCCGATCTCCGCGAAATAGGGATACAGCGCTTCCAGCTCAATGCGGGGGTTGTCCGTCCACACATCAAACGGATCATCGACATGGTCGAAAGCATCCTCCAAAACGTCGGCAGTGACATCATCCTGATCTTTGGCGGACAGGTGCGCAAGAATCTGGAGAGCGGTGGATTGATGTGCCTCCAGGAAAGCATCCGTCACTTCCCCGTTGCCATGTGCGTGGGCATTGCGGATGGCGTCCTCTTCCGCCAGGCGCTTCGCGTTCTCCGCGATCTGCTCCGCCGTGGCGGCGGACGGAAGCGGATTCTCCGGCGGCGGGACGATATCAAAGTCCAGCGCGAAGGGCTCGCCGAACGAATGGTCCAGGATGACCGTCACCTCCTCCGACGAAGCCCTGGCAAGGCCGAAGCGGCCCCCTTTGGACGCCCAGACCATCATGTCGCCGAGGCCGGTATCCAAGGAAGCGTGTCCCCCGGCGTCCGTAAGGTAACTTGCAACAGTATAATACTCAGCGTAGTTGTAAATCTTGAATTCGACGGCAGCATCCTGCACGGGCGCGCCCTGCGCATCCACCACCGTCACGGTCGTCCTGCGCGCAGGGACGTAGCCGCGGATGACGTTGATCTCGGTATAGGCGGAAGTCCGCAAGATGACGTCTTCCGGACCTTGATAGTCCCCGAACACCTTCGTGTGCAGCAGCAAGGCCCTGGATACGGCGGAATTGAACCATCCGAGATCCAGCACCGGCTCCGGCTCGCAGGCGCCCATGAAATGCCATTTTCCGTCCACCCAGACCTCCACCCAGGCGTGGTTGTCGTCGGTGTGGGCCCAGCGCGGGGTGTAGACCTGCCGGGCCGGGATGCCGGCCGCACGCAGGGCAGCGACCGTCAGGACGGATTCCTCGCCGCAGCGGCCCGTGCCCCGTCGGACCGTGGCCATCGGCCCGCTTGTCCGGGCGTCGGAAGGCCGGTAGGTTGCCTGCTCATGGCACCAGTGGTTGATCTCCAGCGCCGCCTCGCCCAGCGACAGGCCGCGCACGCGCCGGCAGAGCGTGTCGGCATATTCCGTACGGAAATCGTCGAGCGTCTCGTTGTTGACGCGCAGCGGCAGCACGAAGTGGCGGAATTCCCGCTCGGGGATGTCCCAATGCATGCTGCGGCGCACCTCCAGCGTCTTGGCGACATTGGCCTCCCAATAGCTCCGGGGGTACTGGAGGCTGTCCGGCAGCGGCATTGACGCGTAGAGCCAGTCGACATATTTCTTCGTGGGGGTGCTGCAGGCGGCAAGCAGCAGCACGGCCAAAACCAAGTCAATCCGTTTCATATCCACTAAGATACAAAAAAACGCGGTGCCGCACCGAAATTTTTGATTATCTTTGGCATATGATGAAACGTTCTTCCTTCTCCCGCCTCGCCGCCCTGCTCGGCGGCGCCTGCCTGATTTGCGCCTCCGCCGGCGCCGCCAACCCTTACCTGCCCATGTGGGAGTACATCCCCGACGGCGAACCCTACATCTTCGAGGATCCCGACAACCCGGGCCAGTACCGCGTCTATATCTATGGCTCCCACGACATCGAGCTGACCACCTACTGCGGCCGCAACCAGGTGGTGTGGTCGGCCCCGGTGGACGACCTGCTGCATTGGCGCTACGACGGGGTGATCTTCGAGTCGGTGCTGGACGCCGACGGCAAGCCGCTCAATCCGGACGGCAAGGGCGACATCCTCTACGCCCCCGACGTGGTGGAGAAGGTCGGCCCTGACGGGAAGAAGACCTATTATCTGTATCCCAACACCCAGGCGGGAGGCCGCAACTCGATGATCGCCCGCTCCGACCGGCCGGACGGCCCCTTCACCGTGTGCAACTGGAGCAAAAAGAATCCACGGGCAACCGAAGGCGTGCTGGGCTTCGACCCGGGCGTGTTCATCGACGACGACGGCCGCGTGTACGGCTACTGGGGCTTCCAGCAGAGCTGGGGCGCCGAACTGGACCCGGAGACGATGTGCACCGTCAAGAAGGGCACGCAGGTCGTCAAGGACATGGTCTCCAACCTCAACCAGGAGGGCGTCTTCCGCTTCTTCGAGGCCTCCTCGCTGCGCAAGATCAAGGATAAGTACGTGTTCGTCTACAGCCGCTGGACGGCGGACGGCGAGTTCGGCCTGCCGGAGGCCAACAACACCCTCGCCTACGCCTGGAGCAACTCCCCGCTGGGGCCCTGGACCTACGGGGGCACCATCATCGACGCCCGCGGACGCGATGTCGACGAGCACGGCAACGCCATCTTCACCGCCTCGCCCGGCGGCAACACCCACGGCAGCCTTTGCGAAATCAATGGCCAGTGGTACATCTTCTACCACCGCCAGGCCGGTCTCGGCGGCTTCGACCGCCAGCCCCTGGTCGCGCCCGTGGAGGTGAAGGTCACCGAGGGCCCGGACGGCAAGGTCGAGATCTCCGAGGCGGAGTATACCTCCGAGGGCTTCGAGCTCGGCGGCCTGGACCCGCTCGTGCGCCATTCCGCCGGCATCGCCTGCTACTACACCGGCCCCGCGCCCGCCGAGAAGGACGACCTCGGCAACCGCTTTTCCGGCTCCTACATCCAGCCTTTCCGTCCCGTCTGGGACGGGAAATCCGACCCTTACGAGCTCAGCATCAACCATAACCCCGTGGTGAACAACACCGCCGGCTCCGTGGTGGGCTACAAGTATTTCAACTTTGACGGCCTGCGCGCCGCCCGGGCCGGCAAGCTGCTGCTCCGCCTCATCCCGCAGGGGGTCAAGGGGCGCATCGTCATCATGGCCGACCACCCGCGCCACGGCACGCGCCTCGGCGTGATCAAGCTGGGCGGCAAGGCATCGGAGGCGCCCGTCGAGCTCTGCGCCCGGGTGCCGAAGGCCAAAAAGCTGCAGGGAAAACACGCCCTCTACTTCGTCTTCGAATCCTCCACGCCCGACCGGTCAATGTGCGAACTCGAGGATTTCGTCTTCGCCCGCAGGAGACGCTGAAACAGGCCGGAGACACTGAAACAGGCCGGCCCCGCAAGGGGGTCGGCCTGTTTCGTCAGACAAAAGACCAATCAGATCTCGGGGAAGACGGTGAGCCTGATTGTGGATGCGCCGTAGGGCACGAGCTCGATGAAGGTGTCGCTGCCCGGTTCGGGAACGACGGTCTCGGGGAGATGGGGCGTGAGGTACGCATCTTCCATTTCCCAGCTGCAGTACCACTTGCCGTCTTTCTGGAACAGCTCGTTGTAGGCATCGCGGACCCGGCCGTAGTTGCCTTCCGGATTGACGTAGTACTTGTGGTTGCCGGCGCGGCTGAGCTGGACGAGCTTGCCATTGAAACGGACATAGCCGCCGTCTTTCGCCGGTTTGCCGTTCTTGTCCAGCAGCTGCTCGTTGGTCACCTGGGTGAAGTGCTCGCCTTCATACGGCACGCTCGGGATGACGTCGAAATCCCAGTCCTTGACACCCGTCACGGGGATGCGGATCTTCAGCGGGACGTTCTCGAGATCGAACGGGAAGCCCTTGGCGTGGGTCTTGATGAGCTTGACCTTGTCCAAGTCGTCGTCGCGGATCGCGTAGTTCCATTTGCCGGCAGGCGTGATGTTCCAGTCCACGAAATCGGGATTCTTGGAAGCCTTGCCCGCGAGGTAGTCGTAGACCGTCGTGTCGACCTCCCAGTTGGCCGGGATGGCGTAGGTATAGGTCAGCGGACCGCGCACCACGCTCTCGCCCTGGACCGCGTTCTTGACGAACTCGATCTCCATGGGGAAGTTGACGCGGAAGGACTCGCCGCTCTTCCAGGTCTTGCTGACGGTCTGGAAGCCCTGCTTGTCGGAGGCCTTGCACCATCCGGGGATGCGGTAGGTGAAGTCCATCTGATGCGGCTTCTTCGAGACCTTGCCGTCCTGGTAGAAGGTGAACTTGAACTGGATGTTCTCCTCGAACGGGTAGTTGGTGATCTCCTCAATCTTCACGGTGACGCCGTCACCGAGGTCATATACCACGGACGAAGGGCCGTAGAGGGCCGCCACCGGCTGACCGTTCTTGTCTTTCAGCCACATCCTGGACGCAAAGTTCGGGAAGTACCTGTGGAGGTTGCCGATGCAGCACTCCACCTCGTGGGCGGAGCGGTAGGCCATCCAGGTCTTCGCCTTCTTGTAGTCGTTGTGGTTGGAGTTGCCCGTGCAGATGAACTGGTTGGGGCAGGAGAAATACTGCATGGCCTTGAAGTCCTTGGTCACTGCGCCGAAACCGGCGTTGTAGATGGCCCGCTCCAGCCTGTCGGCGAAGGTTGCATCGCCGGTGACCATCAGGTAATAGCCCATGGTCCAGGTGTAGTCGGAGATGTCGCAGGTCTCATGCGAAGCC
The DNA here is from genome assembly GCA_905234475.1 of uncultured Bacteroidales bacterium. Lineage (GTDB taxonomy): Bacteria > Bacteroidota > Bacteroidia > Bacteroidales > UBA932 > Cryptobacteroides. The sequence continues at coordinate 42,731 of CAJOHX010000004.1, forward strand.
AGGGATTCGACACCGGCCAGGCCTTCGGAGCTGGAGATGATGCCGTCGATGAGCATGTTCTCGTCCTCCATCTTCTGGTCGCCCTTCAGGGCCGCCTCCTTGTAGATCTCCTTGCCCGTGAAGGCGTAGAGAAGCATGGGGAGCTTGAGGGTCTCGCAGAGGGTGACGCCGTGGCCCGTCATGGGCCGGTCGCTCAGGTACTGCTCCATGTTGCTCGGGACGAGCTCCCAGACCTTTTCCGCCAACTCGAGGAGCTTGGGGTTGCCGGTCAGGGCGTAGGTCCAGAGGATGCCTTCGATGTTGATGATGTAGCGGCTCTCGCTGAGCTCCTCCGGGGTGTAGGTGAAGTAGTTCTTCTCGAGTGCGACGGGGATCCGGGGATCGCCGGTGGCCTCGTAGTAGGTCTTCATGGTCCGGAAGAACACGGCGAAAGGCCAGCCCATGGACTCGCCCTCACGGCCGAGGCGGCCTTCGGGACGGCCGGCCTCGGAAATGATCCGGCGCCGCTCCATCTGGGCCTTCCGGCTCGCCTCACGCTCCTTGGCGCGAGGGTCGTTGGTGATCTGCGACGCCAGGCCGAAGCCGAAGAAGCCCGCAAAGCGCTGGTTGTAAGCGGCCTCGTCGAACTTGGTGCCCGGCAGCGGGGGAAGCGGATGGTCCAGGACATAGTCCACGTTGGCCTTGCCCTTGGCCATGAGCTCCGGGTTGCCGAGGATGTAGCCCAGGCGGGTGAAGCCGTCCACGTAGTAGGCGGACTGCTCGAAACGCCACCAGTCGGAGCCCCAGTAGTGGGGGTTCTTGCTCATCTCCAGGTCACCCGCCCAGCAGCAGCTGTCGAAGGGATACGACATCGCTTCCGGATGGCCCGTGAGGCCGTCCACCTGCCGCTGCAGGATCTCCCGGACCCAGCCCTCGGGGGTGATGTCCTCGATGAGGCCCTCCGCGAAAGCGGCATAGGGGGCTACGGGGATCTTCGGTGCCCGGGCAACCGGGGCTTTGCCCTCTTCCCCGCAAGAGACGAGGAAGAGGACAAACCCGAGTAAGAGAAGGGATAATCTTTTCATGAGACTATCTGCTGTTCATGATGGCAAGCGCCTCCCGGTCGGGAGCGTACAGGACGTAGCTCTGGTCCTCTAGAATCATGGTCGCGCCCTCTTCGGTGGTGTATTTGGGCCACTCGGGCAGGCCGGTCTTCAGGCCCTTGTTGGGGTCGCCGTTGGCCATGAAATTGTACAGGGCCTTGGACATCTTCTTGGAGAGGTTGCGCGGGTACTGTCCGCCGCCGGTGTGGGACACCTGCAGGTCGGTGTTCATGAACCAGAACGCGATGTCCATCGTATGGAAAGCATGCAGACGGCCGTCCAGGATGGGCGGCTGCCAGTCAAACCAGGCCACGTAGACCGGGGCGCCCTGCTTGACCTTGAGGTCGGCCGTGTGGAGGGCGTTGGCGCGGGAGCTGGCCACGAGGTCGTTGATCTCGATCGGGAGCTTCTTCGGGAAAGCCTTGGCAAAAGCGTCATAGACGGCCTCCGCCTTGTCCGGGCTAATGGCGGGCGCAAAGAAGCTGCGGCCGCCCTGGGACATCATCTGGATGACTTCCTCCCTGGAGGACGCGTGCTTCTTGGCGTCGTCGCGGGCGGAAGGCCATTCGGCCGTCGTGGTGCAGATCAGCAGGGGGACGTTGGCGCAGTGGTCGCCCTGGAAGAATTCGCCCACGGGAATGTGGTCGCCGTCAGCGATCGGGCCGAAGCCGAAGCGGCCGAGGCCGGGGTTGCTCATGGCATACTCCCGCTGGACCTTGTTGGCGAGCTCCATATACTCCTCGAACGGCATCTCCTGGAGCTTGTTCATCTGGTTCGGCTTCAGGCCGGCAGCCTTGAGGATGGCGGGGCCGAGGCCCTTGGCGGCATCCTTGTCGATGGCGGAAGTGGCGTTGCCGCTGAGGGCAACGGCCTTGTGGATCAGACCCTTGGTCTCAGGCATGGTCACCAGGTTGCAGACCTTGGCACCGCCACCGCTCTGGCCGATGATCGTCACATTGTTGGGGTCGCCGCCGAAATTGGCGATGTTGTTGTGGACCCACTTCAGGGCCTCCACGAGGTCGAGGATACCCACGTTGCCGGAATCCTTGAACTTGGGATCCACCTCGGAGAAATCGGTGAAGCCGATGGAATTCAGACGGTGGTTCGGCGACACGAACACGGCGTTGGTATAATGGCTGAAGTTCTCGCCATGATACTCGTGGTGCTCGATGCTGTTGCCGCTGGAGAAGCCGCCGCCGTGGATCCAGACGATCACCGGGCGCTTGCCGTTGTCGAGCGCCGGTGTCCAGACGTTGAGGTTGAGGCAGTCCTCGCTCATGTCGAAGTAGTTCCAGCAATCCAGGAAGGTGGCGATGTTGTTGGGATACTTCATGACGGACTGCGGGGCGCAGGCGCCGTAGAACACAGCGTCCTTGACGCCCTCCCAGGGCTGCGGCGGTTTCGCCGGCATGAAGCGGTTCTCACCGGCCGTGCTGGCGCCGTAGGGGATGCCGAGGAACGTGTAGGTATCGCGCATGATGTAACCCCTTACCTTGCCGTACTGGGTGTTCGCGATGGCGATGTTGTCGCCGATAAACAGCTGCTGGTCTGTGCGGCTGAAGAAGTTCTCTTCCTTGTCGTTGGTGCCGTTGTTGCAGGACACGGCAGCCACCACGGCGGAAAGGGTCAGGAGGGACAGTAAAACCTTTTTCATGTGTGTATTAATTAAGTGATTATCGTATGCTTAGCGACGGGCACCCTGGGGAGGACCCTGGAAATTGCCCTGCGGAGCGCCCTGGGGGGCACCCTGCGGACGTCCGCCGGGAGCGCCGCCGGGACCGCCCTGGCCACCCTGACCGCGCATGCGGTTCACGGCCTCATACTGACCCGGACGCACGGTATCGAGCCAGTTGGCATCGGTACGCGGCTTCGGGGACTTCTCGACCATGTGGACCTTGATGTTCTGGCCGCCGAGGACAATGCGGTCCATGAAGGAATCGATTTCGTTCCAGAACCACTTCAGCGGGAGGAGCGCCATGGCGTGGTCGCCGCCGAAATACTCGCAGAGCATGTACGGGACGTCCATGGTGTAGAGCTGCTGGCTGACATAGTTGGGACCGAACCCGTGGCGGTTCGGATTGTTCTCGATGTCAAAGGTAACGGTCGGGTCGGAGGAGCCGTGGAAGAAGCACATCGGGCACGGCTTTTTGTCCCACTTGAGCATGGTGTCGTTCTCGCCGGTCAGGTAGACCGCACCCGCCATGGGGATGACGCCGGCATAGTTGAAATCTTTGGGGAGGTTGTCCTTCGCCAGCTTGTGGCCAGAGCAGATGTAGTACTCGGCGTTCATGCTGTTGATGGCGCCGGCGCTGCTGCCGCTGATGACGATCTTCTCGGGGTCGATGTTGTACTCGTCGGCGTGCTTGATCAGCCAGGTGGTAGCCGCATAGATGTCCTCAACGCCGATGTCGATGGAGAACTGGAAAGCATTGTACCCTTCAGGAGGGGTGATAAGCGGCTTGCCGTCGCGGCCGCGGGCGGAGCCGAGGCGGTAGTCGATGGCGACGCAGACCCAGCCTTTCTCGCAGAGGTGGTCATACAGCGGGTTGCAGAGGGCGTCCACCCTGGAGCCCATGGCCCAGGCACCGCCGAAGGAATAGATGAACACCGGGCGCTTGCCCTCGGTCTTCTGTCCCTTCATCTGATAGATGTCCATCAGGATGGGTTTGCCGTCGCGGACGACGAACTCCACGGTATTCATGTCAGCTTTGGACACAATCTGCTGTGCCTGCTGCTGCGGGAACTGCGCGTTGGCGTTGATGGTGCAGGCCATCAGGAACGCGGCAACGAGAATGAGTAATCTCTTCATGGTCGTTCAGTGTTTTTAAAGGTGTTGGTATAATTGGATTGGTTATGTCTGTCTAACGTCCCTGGGGGCGCGGGCCGCCGGGCATCCCGCCGGGCATCCCGCCGAACATGCCGCCCCGCTGCGCTGCGGCCTTCTTGGCCGCTTCCATCTCCTCGAGGCCGCCGAGCCAGCGGGACAGGGAATTCAGAAACTCGGCGCGGCAGTAGTCGATGTTGTCGTTCATGCCGTATTCCTTGAGCGTGAAGCCCCAGCCGTGGACGCCCTTGGGATACATGTGCATCTCCGCCGTGACCTTGTTCTTGAGGCAGGCCTCATAGAAGCGCAGGCTGTTCTGGGGCGGGACGACCATGTCGTCGTAGCAGAGGGCGATAAACACCGGGGGCGTGTCGGGCGTGACCTGCTTCTCGCAGGAGAACTTCTCCACGAGGGCGTCCCTTTGGGCCTGGCGGGCCAGGTATTCGTCCATGGAGTACTTGGCGCGGTCGTTCCATGCGGTGTCGCTGCCGATCAGGGCGTTGCGCGTGCCGCCGTGGGTGATGGCGGCGTCCATGGAGATCACGGGATACACCAGGATGCCGAAATCGGGACGCGTCTCGGGGTCGTCGTACAGGACCACGCCACTGGCCGCCAGGTGGCCGCCGGCAGAGAAGCCCATGATGCCGACCTTCTTGATGCCGAGCTCGTCGGCATGGCTGCGCGCATAGCGGAAAGCATGGTGCACGTCCTCGAGGGGGGCATCCCACGTGCCGTTCGGCATGCGGTATTTGAGCACGCCCACGGTCACGCCCTGCTTCACGAGCCAGTCAGCGGGATAGATGCCTTCGTTGTAGGTGGCGATCAGCGCATAGGCGCCGCCGGGGCAGACGATGACCATCTGGCCGTTGGGCGTCTTGGGCTGGTAGATGTCCATGCGGGCATACTCGGAAATGTTGGTGATCGAGCCGGCCTGGTCGATGGACTCGGGACCGGGCGCGGTGGTCGGATGCTGGATGGGAGCAGCCAGGGTCTCGACCTTTTTGGCGATGACGGGATCGTCAGCCACCGCCTTGGCAGCGGCCTTCGCGTCCTTGGCATAGAAGAAGACCGTCCGGTCCGGGCGCAGGGAAATGTTGGGCTGGGCCAACAGGGAGAATGACAGGGCCGCAAAAGCGGCGGTCAGCAGGAATCGTTTCATGGGACGGGATTATTTGCCGAGGAGGAAGAGGACGGGGACGTCAAGGCGGGAAGCCCAGGAGCCTTCCACGTGGGAAAGGCCCGGGTAGACCTTGCTGACATAGTGAGCGTCGTCCCAGCCGGCGTCCTTGAACATCTTGTCCAAGCGGTCCTGGTACTTGGGATACTGGGCGTCGAGGGTCTGGTCGCCGCGGTCCATGTAGAGCTTGCAGCTGTTGGGCTTAAGGTTTGCCTTCAGGTAGTCGACATAGCACTGGTTGGCCGCGTCGATGGACTCCTGCTCGGCACCGTAGTTGGTGATGTAGAGCACGGAGTGGGTGGACAGGCAGCCGGCGCCGCCGAACACCTCGGGATACTTGGTCACGGCATAGGAGGAGATCAGGCCGCCCATGCTGGAGCCCATGTGGAAGGTGTGGTCGCGGTCCTTGCGGGTCGAATAGGTCGCGTCGATAAAGGGCTTCAGCTCCTCGACGAGGAACTTCAGGTAGTTGTTGGCCAGGAGGTCGTCCTCGCCCATGCGCTTGCTCTTCGAATATTCCTTCAGCTCAGGGGAATAGAGGTCATAGACGTCCTGCGGGAAGTATTCCTGGCTGCGGGTGCGCATGGCGCAGGCCACGCCCACCACGATGCAGTTCTGGATCTTGCCCTCGGCCAGGAGGCCGCCGACGACTTCGTCCACCTGCCACTCCTGGTGGTTGAACATCTTCTCTGCATCCCAGAGATTCTGTCCGTCGGACATGTAGATGACAGCGTATTTCTTGCTTCTGGAATAGTCTTCCGGGAGCCAGACATACACGTTTCTCGGGGTGATGAGCCCCGAGGGGGATTCGAAGTTGGCGTAGAAGTCGAGTTTGCCCACGGAAACGTTGGGCTTGTTGGGATCGCCGTCACCCACGGTGCCGGCCGTCTCGTCCGCGCGGCAGGCGGTGAAGAGGGTCATCGCCAGCACAGCGGCAGTTGCCAGGATTTTGGAGAATTTCATGGTAGATAACGTATTGATTTCAGTGATTCTCATTGGATGGAATAATCGATGCCGCCCATCTGCCAGGCTTCGGCGCTCCGGACCACCGTGCCGTTGCCGAAGGCTTTGACGAACACGCCGGTGCTCTCCTTGAGGATGGGGTAGGTGCGCAGCATCACCCAGGCCTTGTCGTTGACGAAGACCTCGACGATGGACTTGTCGATGAAGATCTTCACCTTCAGCGGCTCGTCCTTGGCGCAGGCGAAATCTGCAATCTCCGGCGTCCGTGGCACGAACTTCTCGGAGAGCGATCCGTGCGTGTGGTCCAGGATCATCCGCCAGCTGTTGCCGCCGCGAAGCGACACCATGCCCGCGTCGCGGTAGAACGTCAGGGCGGTGTACTCCCGCTGTTTGGGGTCCGCCAGGACCTTGATCTCGAAGTTCGGGGTGTCGACGTCGAACTGCAGGTCGAGCTCCATCGCGTCGCCCGAGATGCCCTTCAGCTGGACCTCCTTGTTGGCGGGGACCACGATGTCTGACAGGGCCTTCCTGCCCTTGCGGAACGTCTGATAGCCGTCGAACGGGCGGATGAGCAGGTTGTCCTGGCCATCGAGGGAGAGCACCTGGGGCAGCGTGAAGCATTCGACGTTGGTGCCGGGGATGATCTCGAGCGGCTTGACATTGTAGAGTGCGACTACCTCGCCGCTGCCGTCAGGGAGCGGGAAGGCTGAAGGGGCGTGCGTGCCGCCGGGCCGGGCCGGGCCTTCGTTGATCTGGGCGCCGCCGGTCACGTGGAAGACCTGCTCGCGGGTGTCATAATTGCCGATGAGGTATTTGGCACCCCGCCGGTGGGAGAAATGCAGCAGCATGTACTTGCCGTCCTTGCCGATCGGGAGGAAATACGGGCAGCCCCCGTCGTCGCCCACGGCGGAGAACCAGTCGTCCTGGATGAAGGGATGGACATATTCCCAGGTCTTGAGATCCCGGCTGCGGAAGAGATAGCCGTTGCACAACCTCGTCCCCGCAGGCCCGGCCGGGATGGCGCCGCCCGAGAGGGCGTAGTAGAAGTCGCCGTTTTTCCAGACGCAGGGGTCGAACAGCGAATAGCTCAGGCCATCGTTGGCAATCGAAGGAGCGATGTAACCCACTTTATCCCAGTTGAGCAGAAGCGGATCGGAGGCGGTGGCGAACATGTTGCCCACGCCCATGCCGTTGTACACAGCCACGACCCGGCCGTCCGCCACCGTCGTGGCGCCGGAGAAGCAGGACCGCTCCTCGTCCGGATACAGGGCCAGGGGCAGGTCTTTCCAGTTGTACATGTCGTCGCTGACCGCATGGCCCCAGTGCACCCGGGGATCAGCCGTGGGGTAAGCCTGGTAGAAGAGATGCCACCGGCCGTTCCAGAAGCAGAGGCCGTTGGGGTCGTTGAGCTGCTTCTCCGGACTGGTGAAATGGTAGACGGGCCGGTGGTCCAGTTCGTCCAGTGCGGCCATCGCCTGGCGGTTCTGCCGGAACCACTGCAACATGGAATTGCTGCGGAGCTGCTCCATCTGCGTGGATTCGTCGGCGGCGAAGGAGAATTTCTCCGCCTTGGACGGTCCCGTCACGGTCGGCATCATGAAACCTTGGGCGAAAGCGCTCAGGGAAGAAGCCAGGAAGAGGACGAAGAGAAGCCGGATTTTCATGGTACACGATTCTTTTGATTCAAATATATAATATATATACCCATTGTTTTTTCACTATCACGTCATAAAATGGCACAACCATCATCGTTTCCCGATTCCGGCCGCTTCGCCTCGTTTTTCGCCGAATTGGATAAAAAAATGATAAATAAATGCCAATAATTGAAAGGATAGGTAAAATAGTTCAGTAGGAATGTGCCTAAATTTGAAAAAAATTTATAAATAGGATTTCTAACTCTAAAACTGATTAAAAATGCAAACGAGAATCAATTGGCAAAGAATGCTGGCCTTCTCGGTGCTCGCGTTGATGTCCGTCAACGTCTTTGCACAGGCCGAGAAGATCCGCCTTTACGAAGGCAAGGCTCCCGGATCCGAAAAATGGACCCAGACGGAGTATCTCTTCCAGTATACGACGCCGCAGAATCCCACCGAGGTGGGCGAGTGCATCCTGAACGTCGTGGATCCCGAGATCTGGTCCTATCTCCCGGCGCAGGGCACCGCGACCGGCGCTGCCGTCCTGGTCTGCCCCGGCGGCGGCTTCACGGCCCTGTCCTGGCACCAGGAAGGCCCCAACGTGGCCAAATGGTTCGCCGAGCACGGCATCACCGCGTTCGTGCTGAAATACCGCATCGCCTTCTCCGGCGGCGATTATGAGGAAGCGAAATATGTCGCCGACCATTCCTACGGCAACCAGGGCCGCGACGCCCGCATGCGCGAGCTCACCGAGAAGCACGCCAAGATCGCCGAGGAGCAGGGCTATGACCGCAAGATGGCGTGGGACGACGCCCGCGTTGCCATGACCTACATCCGCAAGAACGCGGACAAGTACGGCATCAACCCCAAGGCCATCGGCATCATCGGATTCTCCGCGGGTGGCAACATCGTCTACCACGTGGCGCTCGACCATGACGAGATGAGCCGTCCGGACTTCCTCGGCATGTTCTATCCCGCCTGGTACGAGAGCGATGTCCCGGCCGACCCGATGCCGCTCTTCCTCTGCTCCAGCACGAGCGAGGCCTCTTCCGCCAACGGTTTCGGCGACATGCCCGCCCTCTACAACGCCTGGAACAAGACCCGCCAGCCGCTGGAGGTTCACTCCTTCACGAGAGGCTTCCATGGCTTCGGCTACCGCGACAACGGCCAGTCGGTCTACATCTGGCCGACGCTGTTCGTCAACTTCCTCGACAACTGCGGCCTGCTGAAAAAGAAATAGGCTACGGACCCAATCACACTCTCAATACTAACATCTAAAACAAACCACAATGAACAAAAAACTTATTTCAAAGTTGTTTCTGTCTTTGTGCCTGACTTGCGCCAGCCTGACGCTCTTTGCGCAGACGAACGTGTCGGGTGTCGTCTCCGGCCCTGATGGCCTGGGGATTCCTGGCGCAGCGGTTTTGCTGCAAGGCACGAGGACCGGTGTTGCGACCGACATTGATGGTAAGTACACCATCACGGTGACGGGCAACAATCCTGTTCTGGAGATTTCCTGCATCGGCTACGAGACGCAGGAAGTTCCGGTGAACAGACGTTCTGTGATCAATGTCGTCCTGGAAGAGGAATCCACCCTCCTGGACGAGACGCTCGTCATCGGTTACGCTGTCGGTAACAAGCGTTCCGTCTCCGGTACCGTCGAAAAGGTCACGGCCGACAGGCTGAACAAAGGTTATGTTGCGGATGCCATCGAAGCACTGGCCGGTAACATCCCGGGCCTGCTGATCACCAACAACGGTGGCAACATCAACGGCAGCCCGACCGTCCGACTCAGAGGTACGACCTCCCTGTCCGGCGGCAACGACCCGCTCGTCATCATCGACGGTGTGTTCTCGAATCTCTCTGCCCTCCAGAACCTTTCGGTCGAGGACCTCGCAGACCTCACCGTCCTGAAGGATGCTTCCGAGACCGCCCAGTACGGTAGCCGCGGCGCCGCCGGCGTCATCGTGGCCACCACGAAGCGCGGCGAGAGAGGCCAGTTTAACGTAGAGTACAGCGGCCGCTTCGGTGTCGGTACCATCGCCCGCGAGATCCTCCCGCTGAACGCAGACCAGTGGAGGCAGCTCGTCAACGACATCTGCCCGGGTTCCGGCTACGACATGGGTTACAACACGGAATGGATGAAGTGGGTCCGCAACGACCATCCGATGCAGAACAACCACACCATCTCCCTCACCCACGCCACGGACAATTTCAACATGCGTGCTTCCGTCGGTACCCAGCTGCAGAACAGCTTGATCCGCGACACCTACAACCACAACTACAACATCAACTTCGCTGCCCAGCAGAAGGCCCTCGGCGGACGCCTCGTCTTCGACCTCAACCTCCGCGCTTCCCAGCGTGACCAGAAGAACGTGGGCAACAACGTCATGTCCGGCGCCCTGACCTACAACCCGACCTTCCCCGGCTTCCTGAACCCGGAGACCGGCGTGTGGGACCGCGACCCGAACTCCATGATGGCCGGCCACCCGGGTGAGGCTTTCGAGTCCCCGACCTACATCACCGGCAACAACATCACGGCTTCCGGCAAGATCACCTGGAATATCATCCAGGGCCTGCAGCTGAGCGCCTTCGGCAGCTTCGGCCGCATGATCAACTCCAACAAGAACTACTCGCCGACCACCATCTCCACGAGCGTGGGTTCCGCGACGATCCGCAACACGGACCGCACGGACATGATGGGCAACATCCAGCTCTCCTACGTGAAGACCTTCGGCAAGCATGAGATCAACGCCCTCGGCCTCGTGGAGGCCCAGAAAGTCGAGTCCTTCACCAGCTCGATGTCCGCTTCCAACTTCGACACCAACAAGTTCGGCTTCAACCGAATGGATGCCGGTGCCGTCGTGAAGTACGGCAACGTCTCCTCCAGCGCCTCCGCCAACCAGCTGCTCTCCTACATGGTCCGTCTGAACTACATGTTTGACAGCCGCTACGTGCTGACCGCCAACTTCCGTGCTGACGGTTCCTCCAAGCTCGGCAAGAACAACAAGTGGGGCTATTTCCCTTCCGCTTCCGCAGCGTGGATCATCACCAACGAGCCGTGGATGAAGGGCCTGAAGGCTCTCAACAACCTGAAGCTCCGCGTCGGCTACGGCCTGACCGGTAACCAGGACGCCATCTCCGCCTACAACTCCCTGCAGATCATGAACCCGACTGGCATCACCAACTACAACGGCATCCCGACCGTCACGTATGCCATCGGTTCCAACGCCAACCCCGACCTCAAGTGGGAGACCAAGGCCACCTTCGACGTCGGTCTGGACTTCGCGTTCCTCAAGTCCCGCATTTCCGGTACCATCGACTACTACCGGTCCAGGACCAAGGACCTGCTCTACACCTACAAGGTCCCTGTCCCTCCGTTCGTGTACACCAGCCTCCTCGCCAACATGGGTGAGATGACCAACAACGGTATCGAGTTCGCCATCCGCGGCGATGTGATCCGCACCAAGGACTGGACGCTGAACATTTCCGCCAACGCCGCCTACCAGGTCAACAAGCTCGTCTCCCTCCACGGCACCTACAACGGTGAGGAGCTGACGACGCCGAAGTACATCGTCCTGGCCTCCGGTGCCGCCGGCGGTCTGACTTCCAACACGGGTGTCACCTACATGACGGAAGGCAAGCCGGTCGGCATCTTCCGCCTCCCTGTCCACGACGGCTTCGACGAGGATGTCCAGGGCCACCTCCACTACCGGGTGAAAGACCTTGACGGCAACGGTGTCGACCTGTCCGACGAAGGCGACCGTGAAGAAATGGGCCAGGCCATGCCTAAGGTCACGGCCAACATGACCTTCACGCTGCGCTACAAGGACTTCGACCTCACCACCCAGCTCCAGGGCGCTTTCGGACACAAGATCTACAACTTCACCTCCATGTGTCTGCATGACCTGTCCGGCTTCCCGATGTACAACGTCCTCCAGGATGCCATCCAGGCGAACATCTACGGTCTGTCCCACACCTCCTACTATCTGGAGAAAGGCGACTACGTGAACATCGCCTACATCACCGTCGGCTACAACCTCCCGACCAGGATCACGAGGTCTTCCCTGATCAAGGGCCTCCGGGTCGCTCTCTCCTGCAACAACGTAGCTACGATCACCGGATACACGGGCTTGACCCCTATGATCAACTCCGCTTCCATCTCCGGTGGTGTCGACGCCCGCAACGTCTTCCCGATCATGAGGACGTTCACGGCCCAGCTCAATGTCAAGTTTTAATTAAACCCCAAATCTCAGCAACATTATGAAAAAATTATATTTTGCATTATTTGCAATCGTTGTCATGCTTGCTTCGGGGTGTGAAGGTTTCCTTGATGAGAACCCGAAGAGTTCGTTTATCGGCGTCGAGGCATACGCAAACCCCAAGCTTGTGTATATCAACTGCGTCGCTTCCCTGTACGTCCCCCGTGCAATTCCCAACCTCTCGGAATTTGACCAGGTCCTGTACTACTTCGACAACTGTGCGGGCGACATGGTGATCACCCCGGGCCGGCGCAACGGCTGGGTCGACGGCGGTCCCCATCAGCAGATCTTCCAGCACGCCATCGACCAGACCTTCTCCAAACTGGCTGACGCCTGGAACTCGGTCTACACCTATATCGCACTCTGCAACCGGTCCCTCGACCAGGTGAAGGAGATCCTTGCGGACGGCGGCGATCCCAACGTCCTGAACCCTTATATCAGTGAGATCTCCATCCTGCGCGACATCTACTACATGGTCGCCCTTGACTACTGGGGACGCATTCCTATCGTGGAGTCCGGCTCGGCCAGCATTGCGGACGTGAAGCAGTCTTCCCGCAGCGAGGCCCTCAAATGGCTCATCGAGGACGTGTCCACCCTCATCCCCGACCTGCCCAGTGCCCAGTCCCAGAAGACCGGCGAGTTCTATGGCCGTATGACCAAGGCCATCGGCTACACCCTGCTGATGAAGCTCGCGCTCAACTCCCCGATCTGGTCCAAGGACAACTGGGAAGACGGCGAGTATATCGCCAAGGTCGTGAAGGACAACTATCCCGAAGCCCACAACTTCCCCAGCCCGGTGGTTGGTGGCGGCAAGGACGATGACTCCATCATCTTCCCGCCCGAGCTGATCAAGACCGGCCGCTTTGAGTACAACATGGACGACGTGTTCAACAAGGTGTCCGCCGCCGGCAAGAACTACAGCATCAAGTGCCCGGACGGGACGACCCGCAATGCCTGGGAGACCGTCGTGTGGTGCCAGGAGCAGATCGAGGCCGAGGGCTACAAACTCGCGACCAACTTCGGCGACAACTTCACCGCCAACAACGACGCCACCTCTCCTGAGAACATCTTCGTGATGCCGATGGACGAGGACGCCGGCTTCTTCCAGTCTACCGTCTTCTTCTCGATGAACTTCGACCACGCCAAGCAGATCGGCATCTCCATCGCCTGCAACGGCCCTATCTCCACCATCCAGTCCGCCAGACTGTGGGGCTATGATCCCGACACCATGACCGCCGCTGATCCCCGTATGGGCCAGACGGTCTACTTCGGTGTCCAGAAGGGCAAGGACGGCGAACCGCTCGTGTCCACCAACGGTACCGACTGGAACCCGCAGCTGGTCTACTATCCCGAGTATTCCCGTCTCGACTACCAGGAGTCCTATGCCGGCGCCAAGTGGGATTACCTCTTCACCTACGGCGGCCCGCGCGGCGGCAAGAAGCGTGACTGGGACTTCTCCGTGTCCAACCCGGCCTTCTACAACAACAGCGACCGCGTCGTCTGGCGTTATGCCGACTGCGTGCTCGCCGCTGCCGAGGCCTACAAGCGTCTGGGCAACGAGGGCAAGTGCGTTGAGATGTTCAACAAGGTCCGCTCCCGTGCACATGTCGCCGATTACACCGAGGTCAAGCCTTCCGACCTGCTCGACGAGCGCGCACGCGAGTTCGCGTGGGAGTACGGCCGCCGTACCGACCTCGTCCGTTTCGGCATGTTCACCCTGCCTACGGATGACAAGTTCGTCGGTGTGCCCGCTCACTCGCTCGGCGGCAAGTTCCAGGAGGACCCGACCGGCAAGACCACGGTCTACCCGATCCCTCTCTCCGTGCTGCAGCTGAACCCGAACCTCACCCAGAATCCTTGGAAATAAGGATTTCCTGAGCTGAATCCATGAGAGAGGCCGGCCCCGCGGGGGCCGGCCTCTCTCTTTTCACTCCAGATCCGCCGTTATTCCTTGAACAGCAGCGGGACCACCGCGTTCAGGTGGTGGCGGCAGTTGTACCAGGCATGCCCGCCGGGCGTCACCGAGAACACGTGCCACATCTCCAGCCGGTCCAGCAGGTTGTGCATGGCGACGCAGCCCTCGTAGCCCGTGTCGTCAATGCCGGTGGCCACATAGATCAGGTTGTAGCCTTTGGCCTTGACATTCTCCCACTGGGCGGCGGCCTGCGGCGTGTCGCGCGCCGAACCCGGGACGACGAACAGGCTGCCGATCAGATCCGGCAGGGCCAGGAAGCAGTTCGACGAAGTGATGGACCCCATGGAAAAGCCGCCGACGGCCCGGTGGGCCTTGTCGGGGATGGTCCGGAAGTGGCTGTCGATATAGGGGATGATGTCTTCCTTCAGCGACTGCGGGAAATTGCCCCGGGAGAAGCTGAGGGCGTTCTGCCGCTTGAAACGATAGCCCGGGACCTCGATGTGCTCCGCGGCGGCGTATTCCATGCGGTAGTTCGGCATAACGACGATCATGGGCTCCGCCTCGCCCTTCTCGATCCGGTTATCCAGGATCTGGCGGACCAGGCCGAGGTCCGCCCACTGCTCCTCGTCGCGCATGCCGCCGTGCATCAGGTAGAGCACCGGGTAGCGCTTGTCGGGATTCTCGTCATAGCCGTAGGGCGTATAGACGATCATGCGCCGGTTGGCGTTGAGCGAAGGCGAATCGTACCAGATCTGGTGGAGGTTGCCGCGCTGGTTCGCCTCCCGGTAATTGGCGGAGTAGTCCCCGTCCACGATGAAGGCGCTGAGCCAGTCGTAACCGTCCCGCTGGCGGTACGGGTTGGCCGGATCGCAGATGGACAGCCCGTCCACGATGAACACGTAGTTGTAGAAGTTGGGGCTGCAGGTGCAGGTGTATTCCCACACCCCGTCGGCGTTCTTCACCATGTCTTTCGGCCGGCAGGCGCGGGCCTCGCCGCCGAACTGGTTGACGATGGTGTACTCCTCGTTCATGGTGCCGTTGACCTGGACGCTGCGCGCGTCCGGCGCCTCCAGCCTGAACGTGACCGTGGTGCCGTTGACCTCCGGGGAGACCACATTGATGGTCTTGCCGATATTCGCCATTTCCTGCGCACCCGCACCCAATGAAAGCGCCATGAACATGGCAATGATAAACCGAGTTTTCATGATCTGTCCGATTTTAGTGTTATTCCTCTCCAAAATTACAAATAATTTGGCAGGGTACGAAAAAACCCCGCCGGAATGGCGGGATTTGGGGTGGTGAGGCTTAGCAGATTTGAACTGCTGACCTCTTGCCTGTCAAGCAAGCGCTCTGAACCAGCTGAGCTAAAGCCTCGTTTGGGACTGCAAAGATACAACCTTTTTTCTATTATGCAAAAAAGATTCGCCGATCGAGTCGGCGAATGACGACGATGGGCTAGCGGCCGGCGGAGCCGCCGGGGCGGAGCGGGAGCTGTTTGCTGAGGATGATGTCGACCTCGCGGTAGCCCAGGGAGGTGAAGAGGCGCTGAAGGCTGGCGACGCCGGAGGCCTCGGCCTGGTCCAGGACACCGGCCTGGACGGCGTCGGCGCGCAACCGCTGCTTAGCCTGGAGGATGATGCCGACCGTCTCCTCATGCGTGCGGTGGCCGGAGAAGTGCTCGTAGTCCGTCGGGTTGATGATCACGTCCAGGACCTCCACCGGCGGGAGCGTGACCCGCAGGGTGTCGCCCGAGACGGAGAAATCCGACGGCTTCATCTTGGTCAGGTCGAAGCCGGCGCGCACACGCCCCTTGCAGATGATCACGAAATCGCCGCTGCCGGTAAAGCGGCGGATGCCGTCGACGCGCCGCAACTCTCCCAGGTAAGAATTGTCCCGGTCCGTGAGGACCAGCTCCTCGTAAAAGCCGGCGCTGGACAGCTCGCCGATGCGGCGTACCTGCTCCACGACCGTGGCCGTCTTGTCGATCTGCAGGCCGCGGGACGAGCGGGTCCGGCCGGGCCAAATTACCCAGATCACCCCTGCCGCCAGACACAGGAGGAAGACCAGCAGCAGCACAAGGCGCCGCAGGCGGGATTCTCTGGGTTGACGGGGCTTGCTCATTCGAAGACGATCTGGATGTTCTCAAAACCCATCTGCTCCAGCATGGAGCGGAAAAACTCCTCCGCGTTGGCCTCGGCCTCGTCGAGGATGCCCAGTGTGGGCAGGTCGCGGACGATGTCGCGCTCGCCCTGCCGGAGCAGGGCCTGGCGCTCCCGGTCACTGAATTTCTGGCGGAAGCCGGTCACGTCCTCGTACTCGAGCCGGATCTCCTCCGGGGGGATGTTGATGGTGAGCACCGTCGCGTGCGGCAGCACCATGGCGACGGAGCGCGACTCCTCGTCCACCACGATCCTGTCCAGCGGGATGCGGTCGAGGTGGATGCCTGCCTTGAGGTAGGCGGTGCAGGTGAACAGGATGCGGCGGTTGCCGATCTTGAACCATTCCCCTTCGTCGCGGGCGCGGACGGCCTTGCGGACGGTGTATTCCACCGTGCCGAGCTCGGAGGTCTGGCTCAGCGCCTGGATGCGGCTGGCGAGCAGGTCCTGCAGCGAGGGGCCGCGGGAACATGCTGCCAGCAGGGCGACTGCCACGAGGAGGGAGATTCGCCGGTCAAGCCGGCGAATGACGGATCGGGGTGCGGACCGGAAACGGGACATGCTACTGCGCGGCTTCGGCGGGGACTTCCGCGGGTTGTTCTTTCTCGCCGTTGATCCACGCGTCCAGCTTCTGCCCCATCAGGGACAGGCCGGAGATGGTGGTGTCCCGGGACAGGACCAGGAAGGACTTGACCGCGTCCAGCATGGCGCGGCGGCGCACCTTGGCCCCAGACTTGCCGGACAGGGCCTGCGCGCCTTCGCGCAGGTACGCCAGCGTCACGTGGCCGATGCGCAGCGACAGCAGGGTGTTGGCCGTGCCGTCCACCAGCGACTTGGTCACCGTGCCCACCAGGGGCATGTTGGAGAGGGCCTTGAGCTGCAGCATCTCCGGATCCACCTCCACCTTGTCGAGGGCGTCGGAAAGGTAGTAGCTGAAGAGCGAAGTCGCAAGGATCCGGGCGTACTGCCTGCCGAGCTGGCCCCAGGTGGGACGGTAGCCCGAGCAGCGGATCACGTCTGCGATCATCCGGCAGTTGATCACCAGCGAGGTGATGGCGTCGATGCGCCCGACCTGCGAGACCGTGGTCACGAGGAAAACGGTCTTCGCCCACTGGTGGATGTGCTCCTGCGCCTTCGCGAAACGGCGGTCCAGCTCGCCCTGGATGATGCCCCGCAGCTCCGCCAGGTCATAGAAACGGTCCAGCTGCGCGAGCAGTTCGCTGCGCCGCGCGGCGGCTTCCTCCGCCGGCAGGTCGCCGAGGTTGTCGGCCAGCGAGCGGGCAAAGGACTTCAGCTCCCTGCGCAGCTCGGGCGTGTCCTCCGCGGCGGGGTCCACCGACAGCTTCGGGAAGGGCTTCGCAAACAGGATGCGGCAGGTCGGGATGACGACCAGCCACACCAGCGCCCCGGCCAGCAGGCCGTAGAAAACCCACGCGAGCACGGGCGAAGCCGCGGCGAGCTTGTCGCCGATCACGATGACATTGCCGGCCAGCAGGATGACGGTGACCAGCGCCAGGCTGACGCCCAGGGTGACCAGCGTGCGTTTCATATAATGATGTCTTTAAGCTGACGCAGCAGGGATTCGAGCGTGTCCAGCAACGCGTCCTCTTCCGGATGCGTCATCTGCTGCAGCCGCTCGGTGAACTGGCCGCGGATCTGGCCGAGGTAGCCGGCCTGGATGCGGTCGATCTCCGCCGTGAGCAGGCGCTTGAGGTTCTGGATCGTATGTCCCTCGGCGTCGCCGTAGAAATAATGCTCCATGTTGGCGATGCTCTCGCGGACCGTGTCGGCCTTGAGCGGGAAGATCGACGGGCGCATGAAGCGCTTCACCTTGTCTTCCGGGATGTTCTGCTCGCTCTCCGCGCGGACGGTTTCCAGCGCGGCAAGCGGCTCCAGGGGCACGCCGAGGCGGGCGTTCACCGCCTCGAAACTGTCGCGCTGCCGGTCGCCGAACAGGCGGTACAGGCGACCTGTCAGCTTCTCGTCCACGTCGTAGAGGAACGACGCGAGGATCTCCTTGAGCAGCGCGAGGCACTCCTTGCCGGACATCGACTTGTTGACCATGCTCTTGGCGAGGGTCTTGAAAAGGGACCGGTCGGCGTCTTCGGAGATATTGGCCACGATGGTGTCGTAGTCGGTCTGCGAGAGGCCCAGGGCCTTGTCCAGGCCGTCCAGGTGCTCCTGCAGGGCCTGGCGGTCGCGGCGCCGGGCGTCGAGCTCCTGCGTCCGCTCCCAGATCTTCTTCACGAGGTCGTCGCGGAGCTTGTCGGTCCGCTCCAGGCAGCGCTCCAGGCGCTGCTCGCCGACCTGGGAAGTGATCTTGCCGACCAGGCGCTCCTCCACCTCCTCGAAGGCATGATACTCCCGCTCCAGCTCCGCCTCACAGCCCGGCCGGGCATTGCCCTTGAGGTGGTCCGTGACCATGCCGAGGTTGAGGCAGCTGACGTAGTCGGGCTCGATGTTGAAGCCCTTGCGCTTGATCTCCTCGTACTCGCTCTTGCTCTGACGCTCCACCTCCGCGCGACGCTGCTCGTCATTCTGCCACCAGGAAGCGTCGAAGATATTGTGGATCAAGTACACCGGCACGGAGCCGTTGTATTCGCGGAGCTTGTCGAGATACTCGTTGGAAGTCACGTTGAAGGCCGACACCGAGCTGTGGACGAACAGGATCAGGTCCACGCGCCGGGACATGGCGTCATACAGGGCGCCGGAGAGGTTGATCCGGTTGCCGTCGAAGCCCGGCATGTCCGCCAGGAAAATCTTGCCGGCGTCGGTCCCGGTGAGCATCTTGCTGCCGGGGGTGGTGATGGCCGTGATGATGGAGTTGTCCTGCCGGCTGTACGACGGGGCGATGTAGTTCTCGATGTTCTCGTCGCTGAGCGGATAGGCCTCGCGGGTGAGGTGCTCGCGCAGCTCCGAGTCGTCCTCGATGATGCCGCGCAGCTTGTCGATAATCAGGTCCAGGTCCTTCTCCTTGCGGGATTCGTCCTTGGAGGAATAGATCTCAATCGCCGGTTCGGCACCCGCCTCCACGCTCGAGATGATGGTCGGACGCAGGGTGCATTCGAGCTTGTCGGTGGGGCTGACGTAGCGATGCGCCAGCAGGTTGACGAGGGTGGATTTGCCCGACTTGACGGGCCCCACCACCAGCATGATGAACGAGCCGTGGCGGTACTCCTGCGCGCGGCGGGCAAGCCGCTGCAGGCCGGCGGCGATCTCTTCGTCGCCGCCCAGCCGCGGCACGTATTCCGCGCTCAGGGCTTCCAGGAGCGCGGATACCGCATCAAGCTTCTTCTCGTTGCCGGCTGCCATGGGGTTTAGTCCTTGTCGGACCAATAGGTGATCTTGCGATACTCGCGGTTCACGTAGGTGTCAGTCTCGACCTCGGGCTCGCTGTCATCCCAGGGCTCCTCCCAGCTGTCCGTGGTCGTGGTGACCAGGCGGACCGTCCAGTTGCCCTTGTCGTCGAACTCCTGGTAGTCGTACTCGATGGTGCAGGACTCGTTGTAGCCTTCGTTGTAGCTCTCGAAGGTGATCCGGCTCGGATAGAACTTGTCGCCCTCGTACTCGTACTTATAGTCGGCGCCCCATTCCCAGCCGGTATACTCTTCGGTGGCTACGCGATCCTTCGCGTCATAGGTATACTTATAATGGCTCTCGTTAAACACATCCAGGTCGTCGTCAAGGAAGTTGCCCTCCTCGTCGAGAACCGAGCAGTCGTAAGAGACGAGCCTGCCCTTCGCATCACGGGTGATCGTCGACCACTGGCTGGTGCCGGCGATGAAATTGCCCTCGGTGTCGTAGATGTAGAGGTTGCCATACTCATCCTGGATCACGCGGCCCTCCCGGTCGAAGGACATCAGGAGTTCGTCCTGCTCGAGCCAGGGGTCGCCCTGCTCATCCTCCGAGGAGGTCTCCAGGAGCAGCACGGAGTAGAAAACGTTCTTCACGTCGCCGGTCATTCCGAAGGTGTGCACGTCTGCGGAGGTCTTCTGGGCGCCCTTCTCGCAGGACACGAGGGCGAAGACCGCCATCAGCACAAAAACTGCAATCTTTTTCATATTCATTTTGGTTATATCAAGGCAAAGATAATGATTTCAAGGAATATCCCCAACTATCGCGCACTGGCGATGACCTCGGCGAGGAGCCTGACGCCGGCTTCCATGCGGGAGGCGTCGAGGAAGGAGAAGTTGAGCCGCATGGTGTTGCGGTGCGAGCCGTCGGGGTAGAAGAAGGAGCCCGCGACGTAGGCGACCCCGGCGGCGAGCGCCCGGTCGTACAGCGCCACGGTGTCGATCTCCTCCGGCAGGGTTACGAACAAGAACAATCCCCCCTCCGGATGCGTCCAGGACACGCCCTGCGGCATGTATTTGTCCAGCAGGGCGAGCATCTTGTCCCGCTTGGCGCGGTACAGCGCGATGCTCTTCTGCAGGTTGGCGTCCAGCGCGCCGCTGCCCATGAATTCCGCCGCCATGTACTGGTCCATGATCGGCGGGCAGAGGTCCAGCGACTGCTTGCAGACATAGATCTGGTCCAGCAGCTCCACGGGTCCGAGGATCCAGCCCAGCCGGAAGCCCGGGGCGAAAATCTTGGAGAAGCTCCCCAGGTGGAGCGTCCGCTCCGGCGCCAGGGAATAGATGGTCGGCACCGGCTCGCCGCTGTAGCGCAGCTCCCGGTACGGGCTGTCTTCTACGATCAGGAAATCCTGCTCCCGCGCCATCGCCACCAGCTTTTCGCGCGCCTCCAGCGTCATCGTCTCCCCGCTCGGATTCTGGAAATCCGGGATCACGTAGCAGAACTTCGGCCTCTTGAGGCCAAATTCTTCCAGGGTGCGGATCTCCGCGCGGTAGGATTTGAAGGACTGCAGGGCGCCGAGGTAGGTCGGGGCGGTGGTCAGGACCACGTCGCCGGGATTGACGAACACGCGCGTGCAGACGTCGATGCCCTGCTGCGAGGAGGTCGTGATCTGCACGTTCTCCACCGGGACGCCGTAGCGCCGGGAGATCACCTCCCGCAGCTCCGGCACGCCCTGCGTCGCCCCGTACTGGAGCGCCCTGGCGCCGTATTTCTCCAGCACCTGCGCGCTGATGCGGCGGATATCCTCAATAGGAAAGGTCGCCGCATCGGGATAGCCCCCGGCGAAAGAATAGATCGCCGAGAGATCCACCTTCTTGAAGATCTCGCGCACCGGGGACCGCATAAACGATCCTACATCCTCGGAGAAGAACTTATCGTACTCCATATCTCAGATCAGCGTGATGTGCAAATCGCTAATTATCAATATAATAAGAAAAACAGGACTACCCTAAAACACCGCCCCTATTCTTCACAATAATCTTATTTTCAATACTTTACGCATCACGCGCCATTTCCTCAGCAGGTCCTGTCAGATACACATCCGTGAAGCAGCCGTCGCCCACCCGGAAATCCACTGCCAGGCGCGCAATCCGCGCCTGGATGGTGTAGCGGTAAGATTCGCCGATCGGGGTCGGCGAGTGACGGAAGGCGGCATCGGAAGACACAGGCGGGTGCGGCAGGGCCGTTTCGGAGCCGTTCACCCGGGTAGGGTCGGGCGTCAGCGAAGCGCAGCACGATAGCGGAGAAACGGCCGCTGCCGACCCGCCGGCAAGATACCAGGCTATGGCCGAAGCGGTTATGCCGGTGCCGCAGGCGAGGGTCTCGCCCTCGACGCCCTTCTCGAAAGTGCGCACATGCAGCACGCCGTCGGCATCCGCCGACACGAAATTGGCATTCGCGCCGATGGGCGCGAAAATGGGGTCCCAGCGCGCCTGGCGGCCTTCCTGCTCGATATCGACAGCCTCCACATCCGGCACGAAACGCACGAAATGGCGCGTGCCCGTGTCCACGAACCAGCCGTCCAGCGCGGGATGGAACTCGTGGACGTCAATCATCCGCAGGCGCACCGTCTTGCAGCCGCCCTCGCGGGACAGGATCTCCCCGGTATGCTCCCCGTCCGCCGCGACGAAGCGGAACACGCGGCCGTCGCGGGGCTGCAGGCCCAGCGCATCGGCGAAAGCGACGATGCAGCGCCCGCCGTTGCCACACATCATGCCGCCGGAGCCATCGGGATTGTAGAACTCCATGCGGAAATCATAGTCCGGATCGGCGGTCAGGATCATCAGGCCATCGGTACTGTATTTCTTGCAGAAAAAGGAGATGTGCTCCGGCGTGCGAAACGCGGAGACATCCTCGAAGCGGCCGTCCAGGACGACGAAGTCGTTGCCGGCGCCGGAATATTTGTGCAACTCCACCATCAGCGAAGCAGGTCCTCCAGGGTCACGGAGCCGGCCGTCTTCTCGTCGCGGTACTTGACGATGACCGGGCAATAGAGCGCCACGCCGCTGCCGGCCCCCGGGCCGTGCTTCAGCGGCTTGCTGCCGGACACGACTACGGCGCCGCGCGGCACGACCACGCGCCCGTCCGCATTGCGCGGCACGAACTCGCCCGTCGTGGCGTCGAACAGGGCCGTGGAGGCGGTGATGATCACGCCGGAGGCGATCACCGCCCCCTCCTGCACGATCGTGCCCTCGTAGATGCCGCAGTTGCCGCCCACGAAAGCGTTGTCCTCGATGATGGTCGGCAGGGCACCGGCGGGCTCCAGCACACCGCCGATCTGCGTGGAGGCGGAGATGTGGATGTGCTTGCCCACCTGGGCGCAGGAGCCGATGGTCACGTGGCTGTCCACCATGGTGCCGCTGTCGACATAGGCGCCGACGTTGATGTAAGACGGGGGCATGACGATGGCGCCCGGGGCCACGTGGGCGCCGCGACGGATGCTCGTGCCGCCCGGCACGATGCGCACGCCGTCCTCCG
>CAJOHX010000005.1 GCA_905234475.1 uncultured Bacteroidales bacterium
TACTTCAGAGCCATGGTATCAGAAACCGAAAGAGAAGACATCGCCGCCGCCAACTACGAAGACGGCTTCAATGATGGCATGGAGAAGGGCATGGAGAAGGGCATGGAGAAGAAAGCCTTCGACACCGCCCGGCGGATGTTGGAGAAGCAATACCCAGCTGAGGTTATCGCAGAACTAACCGGCATCACTGAAGAGCAGGTCCGGGCGCTGTAGCCATCGTCCTGTAGATACTAAGACCCACATCAGTCATCCTGACCTGCAAGCTTCTTCAGCCGCTTGCGGTCATAGACCTTCTTCGATTTGTGGGTAAACCGCCGGAAAGAAACAGGCTTCCCGTGCTCGGCAATCTCTTCGAGCCGGGCTGCCCTGCGGTTGGCCAGCATAAAGTCGGCCTCCGTGATCCGCAGCTTCTTCTGTTTCCGCTTCGGTTTCATATCTGTTTAGCCATACGAAATTAGTCATTTCTCCGCAAATGGCCAAACCCCGGGATCTCTGCCGGGAGCGGAAAAGGCCCCCAGCGCTCCCCGGAAGCAAAAAAAACGGCTGCCGGGAGCGGAAAAGGCCCCCAGCGCTCCCGGGAAGCGAAAATAGTGGAGCTTTTCCTTTTTTTCTGTGATTCTCTCTATATTTGCGGATACAAATGTACCGTCCTATGCTTAAGTTCTGTCAGAGACTCCTTCTCGCTGCGGTCGCGGTGGCAGCGGCCTGCGCCTGCGCTCCTTCCGATCCGCTCGTCGTCCGCACCCAATCCGGCCTGGTCAAGGGCATCGAAGAAGAGGGCACGCTTGCCTTCAAGGGCATCCCGTATGCCAAAGTCGAACGCTTCATGCCCCCGCAGCCCGTGGACAAATGGGACACGGTAATGGTCTGCGACCATTTCGGCCCGCAGGTGATGCAGGGCAACGGCCGGCGACCGATGCCTGAGAGCATGATGTCGGAGAAGAATTCCTGCGTGCTGAACGTCTGGACCACGGACACGAAGGCCCGCAAGCCGGTCATGCTGTGGATCCACGGCGGCGGCTTCGATTCCGGCTCCGCCGCGGGCAATCCCGGCATGGGCCTGGCGAAGCAGGACGTGGTGGTGGTGAGCCTCAACCACCGGCTCAACATTCTCGGATTCCTCGACCTGTCCACCTTCGGTGAGAAATACAAGCACTCCGGCATGGTCGGCATGCTCGACATCGTGCAGGCCCTGGAGTGGATCCGGGACAACATCAAGGCCTTCGGCGGCGATCCGTCCAACGTGACCATTTTCGGCGAATCCGGAGGTGGCGGCAAGGTCGGCACCCTGATGTGCATGCCTGCCGCGAAGGGGCTGTTCCACAAGGCCATCATCATGAGCGGCACCATCCTTAATGTCAACACCAAGGCGATGACCGAAGAGCTCGGGCGCGCCGTCGTGGCGCAGCTCGGCCTGGGGCCGGACCAGCTGGACCAGCTCGCAGAGGTCCCGTATGCCGAACTGGTCGAGGCCGGCCAGAAGGCGATGGCCGCAAGCATCGGCACCCGCACTCCGGGCACGCCGATGATGTGGGGCTTCGGTCCGGCGCCGGATGGGGAAGTGCTGCTCCAGCAGCCGTTCCAGCCCGATTTCGCCGAGATCTCCTCGGATGTGCCCCTGATGATCGGGACGACCTTCAACGAACTCCAGCGCGCCGTGTACAACACCCCTATGACCCTGGACGAGGCCAAGGTGCAGCTGAAAGCGACCTTCGGCGACCGGGTGGATGAATATGTCTCCGCCTTCGCCCAGGCATGGCCGGATTACATCCCGCAGGACCTCCTGTCAATCGACATGATGTTCCGTCCCAAGACCCTGATCACCGCGGATGCCGTCGCGCCCGTGCGCAAGGCGCCCACCTATATGTATATGTTCACGTGGGCGTCGCCCGTCGACCACAATTCCGCCCACGGCTCGGAGCTGAACTTCTGCTTCAACACGCCGAACCTCCACGGCCGGGTGCTTCCCGAGCCGTCCGAGGCCGACTGGCAGCTGGCGGAGAACATGAGCCGCAGTTGGGCCAACTTCGCCCGGACGGGCAATCCCAACGTCGATGGCCTGCCGGCCTGGAAGCCCTACGCGCCGGAGAACGGCGAGTGCTTCATTTTTGATTACGAATGCCATGTGCGCAACAATTTCGACCGCCCCTTGCAGCAGATCCTGAACGACTGCTGCTTCAAGCAGCTGGATGCTTTAAAATCAGCGCACAAAACAGAATAGTTACAACTAAAATACAATGAAAAAGATTGCTTTGCTGGCCCTTGCGGCCCTGATCACCGTCCCGGTGTTTGCCCAGGAAGAGGCGTGGGACGGACTCGTGTATGCTTCTCCGAATGATGTCGTCCGCTTCGAAGTGCTGTCCAGTGTCGGCTACGGATATCATATCGTCAACACACAGGATTTCCGTTCCAATGCCTCCAGTGAGTATTTCCTCAATCTGATGAGCCTGGGGCTTTATCCCATTGACGCCATCGGCTTCGAGCTGGGGCTGGATCTGATGTTCAACAATTTCGGCTCCCGCACTCATGCCTTCACGCTGAACCAGGAGCGTAAGGTCCAGGCCACGGATTTCTCCCAGTTTGAGGTCGGCACCCTGGACCGCCATCGCGGAGACTTCAATATCTTCAGCCTGAACGCACCGCTGGTCGTTAAGTTCCGCGCCGGGGAATTCTGGATTGGGGGCGGGGCCGTGGCCTCGCTGAACCTGCTGGGGAGTACGAACTACTATTACCGTCAGGACTACCGCACGGTGGAAGTTACCGAACGGAGGGCGAAACTCAACACCTTTACGTATGGTCTGGTGGCGACGCTGGGCTACAACGGCTTCGGGGCCTACTTCAAGTATTATCCCAAGACGTCCCGCCTGCTGCCCGCGGGCAGCGTGGACATGAGCTACATGACGATTGGTTTCGTCTTCGACTACTAGGCGCGCGCCTATTTCATCCGCGCCTGGATGGCGGCGAGGAGGTCCTTTTTCTTCCAGCAGCCGAGTTTGGTCCGGGTGCCGTCCTTCTCGATGATGTAGAAGGTCTTCAGGATGCCGCTTTTGAGTTCCTGGATATCAGACAGATCGAAGGCCCTGGGAGGCTCTTTGGGATCGATGTCCGGGTCGAAGAAGAAATAGAGTTTATCTGCGGTCAGTGCGAACTGGCCATAGTGGGGGTCGGCAGCGCTGAGGTGCAGGACCGCGCCGCTTTTGAAGGTGCTTACCGGGTGAACTTTTTCGATGGTGAAGTCGTCGCTTAGGATTTGCATCGTGGTGTTGGTTTTGGTTTCAGTCATAAATATAGAACAAGCGGCGATAGGGTGTATCGCCGCTTGTTACATTTGGGCTATCAGCAAAAGATTTTGGCGCCTTATTGAAAATCAGCGCTTAATCACATCCAGGCGCCAGGTGATGCCGATGTCGAAATTGTCGATACCGATGCTGCTGCTCTTGAAATACACGGCGTGCAGGCGCAGCCGGTCGCGGTCGGGCAGGGGGAAGAATTCCACGCCGCAGCCGGCGTAGATGTTCTTCGTGCCGGGCGCGACGGCGAGGTCCAGCGCGCGGCCCAGGGCGTCCACGTTCTCGATGGCGTTCTCCTCATATCCCGCCTTGGCGCAGAGGTTCCATTTGCCCACGGTCCAGATGATCTTCGAGATGACAGTGTAGTCCGAGAAGAAACGGTCCTGGCCGCGTCCCGCGCGGTTCATCCATTCCACGTCCACGGCCAGCGGGCCGAAGATGAAACGGTTGCCCAGGGCGATGTAGTTGATCGTGCGGTGGAACTCGTCTTCCACAAAGTTGACGCTCCAGAGGGTGTTCCACCAGGGAGCGAAACTGCCGAACCATTCGAAATTGTAAGCGTACAGGTTCTGGAATCCCAGGGAGAGGGGAGAGTTGCAGAACTGGAAGGCGAGGGTCTGCTCCGGCAGGAACTCATATTCGGCGTTGACGCCGAAGGAGAAGCCCTGGTAGAGGTTATTACAGAAGTTGCTGTAGTAGTAGACGTCGATCGGGACGGCGTCGAATTCGTAGCCGCCGATGTAGAGGGCGTTCTTGCCCACGGTGAACGACAGTTTGGGGGTCGCGTGCCATTTCAGGTACAGGAAATCCGTTGCGTTGAACATGTTGCGCTCGTCGAAGACCTTCTTGTTGAGGCGCTGGCGGACGCGGAAATCCAGTTTTTCGCCCAGCGATCCGCGGATGTTGAGGTTGAAATGGTCGCCGGTGAACTGGCTGTTGTACTGCCCGCCGGCGACCTCCTGGTGGAAGGATGCGCGGGTGTCGAAATAGAGTTGTGAGATCTGTACCTGGGCGGATGCCGCCTGGCAGAGCAGCATGGCGGCCGGTATTATGAGAACAAACAGTCCTTTTTTCATCGATTGAAGGTTTTCAATGGAAATTGAGTGCAAATATAAGGGAAAAGCCGTATCTTTGAAATATGAAAAGCCACATAGTAATTGTCGAAATCATTTCCACAGGATTTAACTACGTAGAAGATGTCCTTGCCCGCGGGTATCAGCCCGTCGTTGTGGAAGCCATGTATCCCGGTACGGATGAAGACCGTGCCCCCTTCCTTGAGAGCCAGGAGATGGCGCGTGACCGCCTGCCTGAAGGCACGCCGCTTATCATGGCGAATCCGGATTATGATGCCGTCCTGGCGCAGGTGCGCGCGTTCGCTCCCATCGCCGTCGTTGCGGGCAGCGAGTTCGGCGTCGAGCTTGCCACGCATCTTGCCTTCGACCTGGGGCTTCCTGGCAATCCCTGGTCCATCATCGGCAAGATGACCCGCAAGAACGAGATGCACCAGGCCCTCGCTGACCACGGCGTACGCTCCATTCGGGGACGTCTGATCCGCAGCGAGGCGGAGGCGGAAGCCTTTTACAAGGAGCTCGGAACCACCCACACCGTCATCAAGCGTACCCGGGGTGCCGGCACGCAGGGTGTGTATCTTTGTGAGGGTTATGACGAGACGATGGCTGCCGTACGTCAGGAGCTCTCGCTGTCCGCGGAAAATGAAAACGTGGGCGACATCCTGATGCAGGAGCGTATCATCGGCAAGGAATACATCGTCAACACGGTGTCCTGCGCCGGACGGCACCGGATGGTGTCCATGTGGACCTACGACAAGATCCAGATGAACGGCAGCAACATTTACAACTATTCGGAATCCATCAACCGCCTGGATATCGGCCACACGGCGCTGGTACGCTACGCTTTCGACGTGCTGGATGCCATCGGGATTCAGTACGGTCCGGTACACGGGGAATATATGGTGGACGAGAAGGGCCCCGTGCTTATCGAGGTGAACTGCCGTCCGATGGGTGGCGGCATGGAGCGCCATTTTATTGAAAAGATATTTGGCCAGCACGAGACGGACAGCGCCCTGGATGCGTATATCGATCCGGTCAAATTCGAACATGACCGCCTTCTGCCGTACCGTCCGCTTCGAAAGGGCGTGCTCAAAACCTTCATCCTGCCTTCTGACGTGACGCTGGAGTCCGCCCCGGTGCTTCAGCTGGTGCAGCAGTTGCCCAGTTTCTTCAGCGGCTCATTCGTCCGCCTGGGCCGCGATCCTTTCCTGGCCCGTACGCGGGACCTCGAGACTGCGGGCGGGTCGGCGTTCCTCGTGCATGACGACGAGCGCGTGGTGATGGAAGACTGCGCCTTCCTGCACCGGCTGGAGATGCAGTTCCCGCAGATGCTCTTCAATGAGTTCCGGCCGGATGCTGACACCGGGGCTGTCGCCCGGATTCCGCTTGAGGCGCTTTTGCTGGAGGCCGGTTGCCATGGCTCGACCCTGGTGTTCAGCGACACCGAGACGTCTGCGCCGGGCGCTGTCGTCGTGTCAGGCGACACCTTGGACGCTGCCTACGACAGCTACGAGAATGCCATCCTTGACTTGAGCCGTCCAGAGTCCTTTGCCGACGCCGAGAGCGTGATGGAGCAGATCTTCGTGATGCTCGGAAAGATCCGCACTGGTGGGCGTGTGCTGATCCCCGAGAGCACGTATTGCCACCTTCCCTACGGAGCTACCGGCATGGAGATCCTCCTCCACGCCAAGGGGTTCCGCATCGAAGCCCCCCTTGCCGGCAAGGGCCGGATAATGATTGCCTCGGCGTAAAAGGGCCCGGATGAGCGCGCATCATCTTTGGCTGCTTCTGTTGCTGCCGCTGGCGGCCTGCTCGCCTGCGCCGCTGGTTCTACACTATGACCACCCTGCGAACTGTCTCGAGGAGGCGCTGCCACTCGGAAACGGGCGCCTCGGCGCGCTGGTTTACGGGGGGACGGACGAGGATCGCATTTCATTGAATGACATTACCTTGTGGACGGGCGAACCGGACCGCGGCGCGGAGCATCCTGACCTGTTGGACGGTACTGGTGCGCACGCGGCGCAGACGATTCCCCTGATCCGGGAGGCGCTCGCGCAGGAGGACTACCGCACGGCGGAGCGCCTGCAGCGGCAGGTGCAGGGCCATTTCAGCGAATCCTACATGCCGCTCGGTACGCTCCGGATCCGACACCTTGACGGCGGCTCCGTTTCCAGTTACCGACGCTCCCTGGACCTTGCGACGGCCGTGGCCCGGACGGTGTACAAGCGTGACGGGAAGGCCTATGAGGCGTCGTATTATGTTTCTGCTCCGGATTCTGCCATCGTGGTGCGTCTGCGTGCAGACGGTGGCCTGCATGTCCGCCTCGCGTTGGATTCTCCGCTGCCGCATACGGTTTCTGCAGGTGACGGGAAGATTATCTCGGATGGCTATGCCGCCTGGCATACCCTTCCTGATTATTATGATTCCGGTGGGGAGAAGATGCGGTACGACCCCGGGCGGGGCATCCATTTCCGTACGGTGCTGTCTGTTCGCGCTTCAGGCGGCAGCGTGTTGACGGAAGGGGACGAACTGGTGCTGGAAGGCTGTCGGGAGGCGACCCTGCTGCTGGTCAACGCCACCAGCTTCAACGGCTTCGACAAGGATCCGGTCCGGGAAGGCCGGCCGTACCGGGAGCTTGCCGATGCGCAGGCTGCGCGGGTCGTCTTGCTGGATGACGCCACGCTGCTTGCTCGTCACTTGAAGGACTACCGGTCTCTTTTCGACCGGGTCCGGCTTGACCTGGGCCGTACGTCTGCCGACATCCGGGCTTTGCCTACTGACGTTCAACTGCGGCGTTATGCGGCAGGGGAGTCAAATCCCGAACTGGAGGCGCTCTACTTCCAGTACGGCCGCTATCTGTTGATTTCTTCGTCCCGCACGCCGGGGGTGCCCGCCAACCTGCAGGGACTGTGGAACGAGAGCGTGGAGCCCCCGTGGAGCGGCAATTACACGTTGAATATCAACCTCGAAGAGAATTACTGGCCCGCCGAGGTGACCAATCTGGGCGAGCTGGCCGGGCCGCTGCTGGACTTCACGCACAGCCTGGCTGCCAACGGCCGTGGCGCTGCGTCATATTATTATGGGGTGCAGCGTGGCTGGAACACAGGGCATAATTCTGACATCTGGGCCATGGCCTGCCCGGTGGGCCTGGGGACGGGGAGTCCCAGCTGGGCCAACTGGACGATGGGCGGCGCCTGGCTGTCCACGCACCTCTGGGAGCACTGGCTGTTCAGCCGCGACCGCGCCCGTCTGGAGCGGGACTATCCTGTGCTGCGCGGGGCGGCGGAGTTCTGCCTGGACTGGCTGGTGGAGCGGGATGGAGAACTGATTACCTCTCCCGGCACTTCGCCGGAGAATATCTATATAACGGATACGGGCGTGCGGGGTGCCACGCTATACGGAGCCACGGCCGACCTGGCCATCATCCGTGAATGCCTGACGGACGCCGTCGCCGCCGCCCGTGAACTGGGGGTCGATGCGGATTTCGCCGCCGAAGCGGAGAGGGCGCTCTCGCGTCTGCATTCTTATCAGGTGGGCGCAGACGGGAGGCTTCAGGAATGGTACCGCGACTGGGCTGACCAGGAGCCGGAGCACCGCCACCAGTCGCATCTGATCGGGGTGTATCCGGGACATCAGATTTCGTTAGGTCCTTTGGCTGATGCAGCACGCAAGACATTGGAGATCAAAGGTTTCGAGACGACAGGCTGGAGCTGCGGCTGGCGGATCAACCTGTACGCGCGGCTGGGAGATGCGGAGAATGCCTACCGGATGTACCGGCGGATTCTGCGCTATGTCAGCCCTTCGTCCGACAGCGATGAGCCGGATTATCAGGGCGGGGGAGGCACTTACCCCAACTTGCTGGACGCGCATCCGCCTTTCCAGATCGACGGCAATTTCGGCGCCTGCGCCGGGGTGGCGGAGATGCTGCTCCAGTCGGACGCCGACGGTACGTTCACGCCGCTCCCGGCGCTGCCCGTCGCCTGGCCGTCCGGCCGTGTGACCGGCCTGCGCACCCGCGGCGGGCAGACGGTGGACATGGTCTGGCGCGGCGGCAAACTTCGCCGCCTGCGTGTCCGTTAGCGATTCTATTTGGGCGAATTCCGAAATTATACTATCTTTGCAATCCTTATTGACCAGCGCAACAGGGAGATTAGCTCAGTTGGTTCAGAGCACTTGCCTTACAAGCAAGGGGTCACTGGTTCGAACCCAGTATCTCCCACCAATTATCTTTCGGGGATGTTCTGGTTTTGACAGCACTGACTTCGGATGGTAAGCACGTCGGGCGTAGGGGGCTGGCCCGTTAATCCCAGCCTTCGAGCCATAACTGGCAACTACAACTTTGCATACGCTTGCTAATCTCCAAGAGATTCAGCATTAATCGATTCCGCCTAGGCTGCGGGACGACGTATATCCCTCCAGCTTTAGGCCGGTTCAGTCTGGATCCAGGGGTATCATCAAAACCGGATGCGCGGGGCAGACGCCTCTAGGACCCGCTAAGACCCGTAGTGGCCTGCCTTCCGGCAGCTCCGGGCCGACAATCAAAGAAAGGATAAGCGTGTAGAAAGCCACCTGGGGCTTTGTTTGGACGGCGGTTCGACTCCGCCCATCTCCACGAAAATAGCCATCGCGGTCGCGATGGCTATTTTCGTGGAGATCAACCTCAACCCCCTCGGCCTGTCGGCCGGTCCCCCAGGGGACATGCGGCCTTCACTTCGTTTCGGCCGGCGGCTCCGCTGCTTCGATGCTTCGCATCTCGCTGACGCTTCACCGCGCGCCTGACGGCGCCTCGCTTCGCTCGGACTGTCCGTTATATGAGATCCAAGGCAACTTCCACCATGTGGTTGAAGGTGGTCTGGCGCTCTTCGGGGGTTGTGACTTCGCCGGTGAGGATGTGGTCGGAGATGGTGCAGATTACGAGGGCCTTCCGGCCGGCATAGGCGGCGTTCATGTAGAGGGCGGAAGCCTCCATTTCTACGGCAAGGACGCCCATCTGGCGCCATTTCTCCGTCTGCGGATTCGCGGAGTAGAAGACATCGGAAGAGAGAACATTGCCCACTTTGTAATGATAGCCGTGCTCCTCGCAGGAGGCGGCTGCCCTGCGCAGCAGGTCAAAGTCGGCGATGGGGGCATAGGTTCCCGGCAGGTTGTACTGGGCGCCGTAATTGGAGTCCGTGCTGGCGCCCATGGCGATGACCAGGTCGCCGAGGTGCAGGTCGGGATCGTACGAGCCGGCGGAGCCCACGCGGATGATGGTCTTGACGCCGTAGAAA
The DNA here is from genome assembly GCA_905234475.1 of uncultured Bacteroidales bacterium. GTDB lineage: Bacteria > Bacteroidota > Bacteroidia > Bacteroidales > UBA932 > Cryptobacteroides. The sequence continues at coordinate 9,631 of CAJOHX010000005.1, forward strand.
TGGTAGAGCTCGTAGGTGTAGATGCCGATGGAAGGGATGCCCATGCCGTGGCCCATCACGCTCACGCGCTTGCCGCGCACGGTGCCGGTGAAGCCCAGCATGTTGCGGACGCTGTTGAACTGGACGGGATTCTCCAAATAATTCTCGGCGATGAATTTGATGCGCAGCGGGTCGCCCGCCATGATGACGGTCTCGGCGATCTCGCCTTTCTGCGCCCCGATGTGGGGAGTGGGTGTATTGGCCATATTATTCATATTGTCTGACGGGGAAAGTGAAATAGGTGTCCGGGTAGGGCTCGTCCTTGAGGGTGAAATGCCACCACTCGGAGTCGAGGGTCTTGAAGCCGTGACGCACCATCGCGTCGCGCAGGAGCATCCGCAGGGCGAACTGCTCCGGAGTAATGGTGGCAGTGTAGTCGGGATGCGACTCCTCGCCGAACCAGTCGAAGGTGCCGCCCATGTCGACCTCCCGCTCCGTGGCCATGTCGAAGAGCGTCAGGTCCACGGTGGAACCGCGCGTGTGACCGGATTTCTCCATGATATACTCCTGCTCGAAGAGCACGGATTTATCCAGGTCGGGATAGAAATAGGGCTTCATCAGCGTGTCGGAGACGTCCGCCGCCCAGCGGACGAAATGGTCCACCGCGCACTGCGGACGGTACGCGTCGAAGATCTTGATGCGGTAGCCCTGCTCCTTGAGGTCGTCGCTCACGGCGAGCAGCGCCTCCGCGGCCTCGCGTGTCAGCAGCGCCGTGGGCTGCTCGTAGCCGTCGATGGGCACGCCCACGAAATTGTAGGAGGTATGGTAGCGGATCTCCAGGATGGCGTCCGGGATAAACTCGGCCAGGTCCACGAAATCGTCGTAGTTGGCCTCCGGGGCCTCCTTGGCCTTGCCGAACAGGCCGAAGACGGTGCGGATGGCGCGGGAGTGGCGGCGGGCGTCGCCTTTGACTTCGGCCACGGAGGCGGCGGAGATGCCGTCGATGCCCTTGATCTTGTTCTCGAACCGGGCAATGCCCAGGTACGCCGGGCGCAGGCGCTGCTCGTTGCTGGCCCAGCAGAGCAGCAGCACGAGCACGGCGAGGAGGATCCACAGGATGCGGCGGGAAGTGCGTTTCTGTTTCATGATGTAAAGATATTCAAAATAATTGCAAACCCCGCCGGGATTGATTATTTTTGCATTATGAAAAACATCAGAATTATCCTTTTTGCGGCCGTCGCTGCTCTCTCATTCATATCCTGCCAAAAAGAGCTGAAGCCTTCCCACGCCATCACCATCGAGGCCGGCATCGGTTCGATGAGTCGCGCGACCACTGCAGGCAACACCACCACTTTCGTCACCGGAGACATCCTCTCCGTCTATGCCTGGATGGGCAGCAAGACGGCGGTTTCCACGCCCCTCGTGGTCAATGGGGTGGAAAACACCCTGGGGACCGACGGCAAATGGATCCCCGCCCGCCAGATGCTCTGGAGAGACGTCACTTCCGCCCACTACTTCCTGGGCATCTACCCAAAGCGGACCGTCACCAACTTCACGGCGGATCCCTTCACGCTGAACCCGGCCGACTACGAAGCCAGCGACCTTCTCGTCGCCACCAACCTCACCGGTCTCAAGGCCAGCGACAACCCCGTGACGCTGAACTTCGACCACACAGTGGCCAAGCTCTTTGTCAACCTCAGCTTCCGCGACCAGTGGACCACGGCTCCTACGGTCACCGCTGTCACGGTCAAGGCCCGGAAGACGGGCACAGTGGATTATCTCACCAAGACCATCACGGCTTCGGGCACGGAAACTGCTGCTCCGATCGCACTCTCCAAAATCGACAATGCCGCCTGGAGCGGCCTGCAGATACCCCAGTCGGGTGTGCAAACCATCATCATTACCATCGAAGGCAACGACTTCGTCTTCACTCACTCGTCCGACATCCCGCTGGTGGGCGGCCAGTACACGACCGTCAACCTCAATGTGGGCCGCAATACCATTGAACTGGCCTCGGTCGGCGTCTCCAACTGGGCCGCCGGCACGACCATCGACGATGGCGACGCGCAGATTGTCGACTGAAGTCAATGAGAATAAGAGAAACAGTCATCCTGGCCGTCACAGCCCTCCTGGCGCTGGCTTCCTGCACCAAGGGCCTTGGCGTGGCTCCCGTTGGTCCCCTGGAGATGCGGCTGGCTCCTTCGCTCGCAGACGGGCAGACCAAGGCCAGCCTCACCACGGAGGACCTGTATGCGTTCTGGCTGAAAGTGGACTGCCCGACCGATCCGACATACAGTTATTATGAGAGAATAACCAAGACGGAAACGGGCTGGAAAGCCTCCAGGCCACTGTTCTGGAAAAACGAAACCACGCCGGTAACCTACTGCGCCGCTTTCGTCAACGGCTACAACTTTACGGAATGGGATTTCTCGAACAGTGTCAGTCATCTTGAAGTACTGGTCGACCAAAGCACGCTTGAGTATTTCCTCAAGAGCGATCTGCTTATTCTCGAACCATCCAGCATTGACTATGAATCCACCACGGATGGCGCGCTGCCGATAACGCTGAAACATGGCCTTTCCAGGGTGCGCTTCGTACTCAGTCTTGGGAACTCCTATTATGATAATGGCATCGGCCTGACGGACAACCCGGTTTCTAATTTGAAATTATACGGAATCAAGCTTGGATACGTTTATACGCCGGGCACCGGAGAGGTCGTTGGCAAAGTTTCGTTGTCGCATTTTCCTCGGGTTTTACCACTTCTGATCAGCTACACCCCCGGCACGGCATCGGATAAGACATCTACGGCTGTTTTTGAGGCCATTCTGCCTCCGCAGGTCTGCGAGCCCGGTTCCATCAGCGTGAGTTTCAGCATTGGGCCGACCGACTTTGAATGGATCAACGACAGAACCATTACCTTTAATCAGGACAAAACACTTGTCCTCCCCATCAGCTTGAACTAAGATCATGGTGAGAATCAAAACACATGTCCTGGCTGCCGTAATGCTTCTGGCGTTAACTGCCTGCAACAAAGACTTTGCTCCGGAGTCGGGGGGCATCATTGTCATTGATGCCGGCATCCGTGCCGGTACCAAGGTGAGCTACGAGGGCGACGCCACGGAGTTCTCTGCCGGGGACCGGATTGCCGTGTATGCCTGGACGGGCGGTGCCGACGCCGTGCCGTCCAACCGCGTGGTGGACGGCGTGGGGAACACCCTCGGCACCGACGGCAAGTGGACGCCGGAGTCACGGATGTTCTGGTATGACGAAACGACGCCTCATTTCTTCCTGGGCATTTTCCCCGTTCCGGATGCCGTTGCCGACTTTACGGCCGATCCCTATACGCTGGATCCTTCGTCTGCGGCTTATACGGCCAGCGACCTGCTCGTTGCCACCAATTTCGGCACGGCGGGAGCAGGCCGCAAGGTTACCGACGGCGCGGTCCCGCTCAATTTTGACCATGTCCTGGCCAAACTGAACGTAAACCTGAAGTTCAATAGCCAGTGGGCAACCACGCCTGCGGTAAGCTCCGTGAGCGTCACGGCGCGGAAGACCGCCACGGTGAACTACCTTACCAAAACCGTCACCGCTACGGCTACAGAGACTCCGGCCCCGGTGGACATCCCGGCCGCGGCTTCTGCTGCCACGGGTTATGCTCTCAGCTACAGCGGCCTGCAGGTGCCCCAGGGGGGTGTCACGGACGTGACCGTAACCATTGCCGGCAAGCATTACGTGTATGAATCCGCCTCCGACATTCCGCTCATCGCCGGCCAGTACACGACCCTTGGCCTGGTGGTGGAACTGGACAAAATCGTGCTGGGAAGCATTTCCGTGACAGATTGGGATACGGAATCTTTTTCCGACACGGAGCCGGTGCTGACGACGGTGGTGGACGGCCACGAGTTTGTAAATATGGGCGACGGGATCAAATGGGCCACTTGCAACGTCGGCGCTGCAAACCCATGGGAACGTGGTTTCAGTTATGGCTGGGGTGAGAAGATTCAGACGACAGCCTATCATTATGATGAACATTTTAATCCACATCCTACCGGTCCGGATGATTTGATTATAACGACCCCTCCTGATTGGTCAAACTACTCGTTCAATCCTTCTCATGACGGAGCATCATTTACCAAGTATACTGGAAGTGACTATACCGCGTTGCAAGCCGGAGATGACGTGGCTACGGCGACGTGGGGCAGCCATTGGCGCATTCCTACACGCGATGAGTGGGCGACACTGCGCGACCCTTCCAAGTACCTTTGGAAATTGAAATGGATAAATGGCGTTCCCGGATTGGAGGTAATCCGCCTCTCTGGCTACTGCGCCGGCAACGCTATCTTTCTGCCCTGGACCGATGAGTTTAATGTAATTGTTATCCCACGCAAGTCAGGCAACTATTGGTCTTCCTCCCTTGACCAGAATAATCCATGCAAGGCCTGGAGCATGTTGTTCAATTTCACGGAAACCGAAGAGGATGGAGATATCTATTTAGGGGAGTCCTCTCTGGAGCGCTGCCATGGTTTGTTTATTCGTCCTGTTACAGATTAATAGTATGAAGTTCAAGAGGATAAACAGATTCATCGGACTGGCGGCTGCGCTCTTCGCATTGATGGCCTGTGCAAAGGATCCCGGTCCGGCCGGGACGGGGGAGATTACCGTGGAGGCGACGGTCGGATCCATGACCAAAGTCAGCGACGACGGCGTGCACACCCGGTTTGCCGCCGGCGACAAGATTGCCGTCTATGCCTGGACGGGCAGTGCCGCGACGATTCCCGCCACCCGTGTGGTGGACGGCGTGGAGAACACTTTCAACGGCACCCAATGGACTCCCGCCGAGCCGATGCGTTGGAAGAACCCGACCGACGCGCATTTCTTCCTGGGGATCCACCCGGTTCCTTCGTCGGCCATCGGGGATTTCACGGCCGTTCCGTACACGGTGGACCAGACTGACCCAGCGGCCGGAGACCTTCTCTTAGCCACCCATTTCGGCGGCGGGAATGCCGGCGTAAAGGCCTTCGACGGCGTCGTTCCGCTGGTGTTCAGCCATGTCATGGCCCGGCTCAGTGTAAACCTGCGTCTGCGTAATCGTTTTACGCCTGTTCCATCAGCGAGCGATGTCCATGTGACCATCGTTTCAAAGGACGGTGCCACGGTCAACTATCTGGCAAAGACGGTCTCTCCCACCGGTTCTGCCACCACCATTTCTCTTCCTGTTGCCGCGACTGTCGCATCGGGCTACACCCTCAGCTACAGCGGTATCCAGGTCCCGCAAGCCGGTGTGAAGAAGATTACCGTCTCCATCGCTGACGATGAGTATGTTTATGAGTCGGCTTCCGATATCCCGCTGACGGGCGGAAAGCATACCAGCTTAGGCTTTGTCCTGGGCGTGGATAAGCTGGAACTCAGCAATGTCACGGTGGCTGATTGGGGGACCGACGAAGTCCTTCCCACCGTACAGGTGCTTCCGTCCATGACGGCCAACCCGCTTACATTCGAAGCAAAGACGGCGGGTGCGGAGGTAAGGTTCAAAGTCTGCACTGCGGCCGCTGCAAACCCTGTTTTCTTCCGTACCTTTGATGGCTCGACATGGATGGATTGGGCGGAATATACCAGCAACGAAGCAATCGTGTTGGCTCACGCCGGGGATTATGTGCAGTTCCGGTCTTCCAATACTTCTTATGCAACAAGTGCCGATGTGGATGAATCCAGTCATTTCTCCCTCTCTGCCGACTGTTATGTCTATGGCAACATCATGAGCCTCATTGATAAAGACAACTTTGCTGATATTGATAATATAACGCTGACGGGCAGTTACAACTTCTGCAACCTGTTCAGGGACGACACGCACCTGATGGTGCATCCCTCAAATCGACTCGTGCTTCCCGTCACGACGCTGGCCGAATGGTGCTACGCATATATGTTCTACGGCTGTACCAACCTGAGCTCTGCGCCCGGGTTGCCGGCCACGTCGCTTGCCACGGGTTGTTATCATGGGATGTTCGAGGGCTGTAGCAACCTGACGTCTGCACCCGGCTTGCCTGCTACGACTTTGGCTGAGAGTTGCTACAGCCGGATGTTCGCGAAATGTACCCATCTGACCGCCGCGCCCGGGCTGCCCGCAACAACGTTGGCGAACAGTTGCTACAACAGCATGTTCTTGGGCTGCACGAAACTGTCAGCTGCTCCAACGCTACCTGCGCCGACGCTGACGGCGTCATGTTATGCATCTATTTTCTCCGGTTGCAGCAGACTCAACTACGTGAGATGCTATGCCGCTGACATCACGGCCGCATATTGCCTGTTGGATTGGCTTGGAGATGCGGGCATAGCCGACGGTTGCGAACGCGTGGTCTATGCCAGACTGGATATGCTGAGCGTTGGAACGGACGATGCAGATGCCCAGTGGAGGCTCACGGTATCCGGAACCGATGGCAAGCGCTGGACGCTGGCCGACCGCTACCGCTACGTTGAGATGGGTGATGGCCTCCAGTGGGCAATGTGCAACATGGGCGCCGACAATCCCTGGGATTACGGCGACTACTTTGCCTGGGGCGAGACTGCACCGAAATCTTTCTTTACTTGGAATTCCTACAAGTTTACCGTTTCGTATTCGAACCCGGGCAGTTATATCGAACGGGTAGTCGTCTTATCGAAATATAAATGGATCCCGGGAGAGGAAGACTGGTATCATTGTGATTATTACGAATTGCAAACCGAGGATGATGCCGCACAACAGATCTGGGGCGATGGCTGGCGTATTCCTACGAAGGAGGAATGGCAGGCGCTGATGGATTTGGCCAACTTCGACTGGAGCTGGACTTCTGATTACAACGGTACCGGCATCGCAGGCATGGTTGTAACCAGTAAGGTGACTGGCTACGAAGGCAACAGCATCTTCCTCCCTGCTGCCGGCCGCTATGACGGAGGCAGTCTCGGCTATGCGGGATCCAGTGGGCAGTATTGGTCTTCGACCATCTTCAACCTCGATCCGGATTATGCCCATACCCTTTATTTCCCGGATAATGGTGTCCAGATTGACGGTCTCGAACGCTGCTGGGGCCGCTCCGTCCGTGCCGTTCGGAACTAGCGTTGCCCGATCAGCTCGGGCATAACGATATAGAAATATGACAATAGAATTGGAAAACAAGCAGTTGCCGGTCCTGCTGCTGACCGGCTACCTGGGGAGCGGGAAGACCACGCTCCTCAACAGGATCCTCTCGAACCGCCGCGGCATCAAGTTCGCCGTGATCGTCAATGACCTGGGAGAAGTCAACATCGATGCCGACCTGATCGAGAAGGGCGGCGTCGTGGGCCAGACGGACGACAGCCTCGTGGCCTTGCAGAACGGCTGCATCTGCTGCACCCTCAAGATGGACCTCATCGCCCAGCTGGAGGAGCTCTCGCGGATGAACCGCTTCGACTACATCGCCATTGAGGCCAGCGGCATCTGCGAGCCGGCCCCGATTGCGCAGACGATCAACTCCTATCCGCACCTTTCGCGCCCGTCCTATCCGGGTGTGTCCGTCCCCACGCTGGACTGCATCGTGACGGTGGTGGACGCCCTGCGGATGAAGGATGAATTCGCCTGCGGCGAGGCCCTGCAGCGCGAAGATCTCGACGAGGAGGACATTGAGAACCTCGTGATCGAGCAGATCGAGTTCTGCAACATCGTGCTGCTCAACAAGGCTTCCGAAGTGACGCCCGAGGAGCTCGGCCGCGTCAGGAGCATCGTGCGGGCCCTGCAGCCCAAGGCCGAGATCCTGACCTGCGACTACGGCGAGATCGATCTCGACAAGCTCCTGCACACGGGCCTGTTCGATTTCGACAAGGTGGCCACCAGCGCCGCCTGGATTGCGGAAATCGAGCGGGATGACCATGACGACCATGACGAAGACGATGATGACGACGACGAACACGAGGAGCACGGGCATCATCACCACCACCATCATGACGATGAAGGCGAAGCCGAGGAATACGGCATCGGGACCTATGTCTACTGCTCGCGTCCCGCGCTGGACATCAACAAGTTCGACTACATGGTGGCCCGCAGGTGGCCCAAGGAGATCATCCGTGCCAAGGGCCTGTGCTACTTCAGCGCCGACACGGACAAGTGCTACATCTTCGAGACCTCCGGCCAGCAGAAGAACATCAAGGATGCCGGCTACTGGTTCGCCACCATGCCCCGCGAGGAGCTGGAGGAAGTGATGTCCCGCGACAGCAAGCTGCGCCATGACTGGGATCCCGAGTACGGCGACCGCATGAACAAGATTGTTTTCATCGGGCAGCACCTCGACAAGGAGGCCATCGAGTCCCTGATGGACAGCTGCCTGGCGGACGACTAGAGCAGAAAGAACAGCGCGACGCCGATCATGCTGACGGTCACGCCGAGGATTTCCTTCGGCGTGATCTTTTGTTTGTAGATCAGCGCGTAGGGGAGGAGGATGAGTACGGGGGTGAGCGCCATCAGGGTGGAGGCGATGCCGGCGCGGGCGTACTGCACGGCCATCAGCGAGAGCGACACGCCGATGAAGGGCCCGAAGAGGGTGGTTAGGGCGGTGTACTTCATGCCGCCGCGGTTGTGGACCGCTTCGCGCAGCTTCGGCAATTGCCCGATCAGGGCCATCCAGAGGAAGAATCCGGCCGTGCCCACCAGCGAACGGATCATCGTGGAAGCAAAGGGGAGCGCCCAGTCGAACGCCGCAGGGGCGCCGGCGGGCAGGGCCGCCTCGTAGTGCTGCATGCCGATCTTGCTCAGGACAAGCCCCACGCCCTGGCCGAGTGCGGCTCCGATGCCGAGCAGTACGCCCTTGAGGGGCAGGCGCAGCGAGAGCCTGCGGCCGTCCCCGGAGCGGCTGAGAATGGAGATGGCGATACCCGTCAGGGTCACGGCCATGGCCAGCCAGGAGCGCCAGGAGAGCGTCTCGCCGAGCATGGCCCAGCCGGCGACGGCGGCAAACAGCGGCGCGAGCGTCATGAAGAGCTGGCCGAAGCGGGCGCCGATCACCACGTAGGAATTAAACAGGCAGAAATCCCCGAACACATAGCCAACCAGCGCGGACAGGCCCATCCATAGCCAGGTCTTGCCGTCGGCATAGACAGGGTAAGGCTGCCCGAGCACAATCCACAGCAATACGGCGAGCAGGACGGATGAGAAGGCCAGCCGGAAGATATTGGTGCTCATCGCTCCGATCCGGCGGCTTGCCTGGTCGGCGAAGAGCGCGGTGGCCGTCCACAGGACAGCTACCGCCAGCGAAATGATTTCTCCGAGATATTGCATACAATACTGACCAACCTGGGGGCAAAAATACAAATTAAAATCATTATATTTGTTGGTTAGACGATAATACTAAAACGAGATACCCCTATGTCTTTTGTCATGATTATTGAGCTGCTGATCGTGCTGGCCGCCCTGTATGTGGGTTCGCGCTACGGCAGCCTGGCGCTGGGCGCCATTTCCGGCATTGGCCTCGCCATCCTCGTGTTCGGTTTCGGGCTCAAGCCCGGCACGCCGCCGACGGACGTCATCTACATCATCATCGCCGCTGTGACCTGCGCCGGCACGCTCCAGGCCTCCGGCGGTATGGACTGGATGATCCAGGTGGCGGAGCGGCTCCTGCGCAAGCATCCCGACCATATCACGTTCCTGGGCCCGCTGACGACCTTCTTCCTGACGGTGCTGGTGGGCACGGGGCATGTCGTTTACACGATCATGCCGATCATCTGCGACATCGCCCTCAAGAAGGACATCCGTCCCGAGCGCCCCTGCGGCGTGGCTTCCATCGCCTCGCAGGTGGGCATCACCTGCTCGCCGATCGCCGCCGCCGTGGTCGCTTTCGTGACGATCTCCAACGCCAACGGCTTCATGGTGTCCATCCCGCAGGTACTCATGGTCACGATCCCGGCCTGCCTGTGCGGGCTGATGTGCGCCGCTGCGGCTTCCTACAAGCGTGGCAAGGACCTGGACAAGGATCCGGAATTCCTGAAGCGCAAGGCGGATCCCGAGATGTATAAGTATATGTACGGCAACAGCGCTACGACCCTGGACAAGGTGATCACCAAAGAGGCCAAGGCCTCCGTGTTCATCTTCCTGGGCGCGCTGCTCGTCATCGTGGCCTTCGCGTTCTGCCAGATGCTTCATGTGAAGGATGGCAGCACGGTCGCGGAAGCCATCAAGCTGCCGAAGATGAACATCATCATCCAGATCATCATGCTCACGGCCGCTGCCGCCAACATCATGTTCTGCAAGGCGCAGCCCAAGAAGGCCGTCGGCGGCGCCGTGTGGCAGTCCGGCATGGTGGCCGTGGTGGCCATCTACGGCATCGCCTGGCTGGCTGACACCTATTTCGGCAACTACCTGGATGAGATGAAAGTCATGCTGGCGGATCTCGTGACCAACTATCCCTGGTCAATCGCGTTCGTGTTTTTCCTGGTGTCCGTGTTGATCAACAGCCAGGGTGCCGTGGTCGTGGCGATGCTTCCACTCGCGTACGAGCTGGGTATTCCGGGTCCCGTGCTGCTGGGCGTGCTGCCGAGCGTATACGGCTATTTCTTCATCCCGAACTATCCTTCCGATATTGCCACGGTCAACTTCGACCGCTCCGGGACGACCAAGATTGGCAAGTATCTGCTCAACCACAGCTTCATGATGCCGGGCCTGATCAGCGTCACCGTGTCCACGATCCTGGGCTACCTGATTGCCAATGTGGCCTTCCACGGCTACTTCACCACCTTCATCCAATAAATCATTATTAAAAACATGCGATTGAATAAAACCTTTCTTCTGATCCCTGTCCTGTGCCTTCTGGCTGCGTGCAGCGGCCCTGTGAGCAAGCGGGGAGACAGCGTGACCGTGCAGGTCGCACAGTTGTACGACGGCAGTCCGGGCCAGCTCCGGCTGCAATGGGTGGCCGAAGACATCGTCCGCGTGAGCGCGACGCCGGAGCGCAGGTTCTCCACCCGGCCCAGCCTGATGGTGGTCCCGCAGGCGGGCTACCGCGGTTTCCGGCTCTCTGAGACGGATGCCGCCGTGGTGGCGGAAAGCCCGTCGCTGCGCGTCGAGGTGGACAAGACCTCGGGCGCTGTGCGCTTCCTGGACGCCTCCGGGCGTGAACTGCTCGGCGAAGTTGCCGGTGGCGGCAAGAGCTTCACCCCCATCGAGGTGGAAGGGAAGAAGGAATACTCGGTGCGCCAGGTCTTCGACTCGCCGGACGACGAGGCCTTCTACGGCCTGGGCCAGCAGCAGTCGCTGGAATTCAACCACAAGGGGCTCGACGAAGAGCTCTACCAGTACAATACCAAGATTTCCGTCCCCTTCGTGTGGAGCACGCGCGGCTACGGCTTGCTCTGGGACAGCAACGCCTGGAGCCGCTGGGGCAATCCCGAGCCGTACCGTCAGCTGCAGCGCGTCTTCAAGCTATATGACAAAGATGGCGTGGAAGGGGCCCTGACCGGCACCTACAAGCCCCTGCGCGGCGAGCCGCTGGTCCAGCGCGAGGATTCGCTCTTCTATGAGAATGAGCAGATGGTCCAGCTGCTGCCGAAAATGCGCCTCAAAGGCGCCGAGGTCAATTATGAGGGCTCTCTGGTAGCGCCCGAGACGGGCGAATACAGCTTCATCCTCTACTATGCCGGCTACCAGCGTGTCTGGATCGGCGGGGAGGAGGTCGTGACCGAGCGCTGGCGTCCGGCGTGGAATCCCAATTCCTACAAGTTCTCCGTGCATCTCACGGCGGGGGAGAAGACCCCGATCCGCGTGTCCTGGCGCCCGGACGGCGACGTGTCCTACCTGGGCCTGCGTGTGGCTGATTTCCGCACGCCCGAGGAGCGCGGACAGCTGTCGTTCTGGTCGGAGATGAATCCGGAGATTGATTACTATTTCATCGCCGGGGAGAATGCCGATAAAGTAATCGCCGGCTACCGCAGGCTCACCGGCAAGGCGCAGGTGATGCCGCGCTGGGCCTTCGGCTTCTGGCAGAGCCGCGAGCGCTACACCACGCAGGAAGAGCTGGTCGGCACGCTCGCGGAGTTCCGCCGCCGGGGCATCCCGGTGGACAACATCGTCCAGGACTGGCACTACTGGCTGGAGGATCAGTGGGGGAGCCACGAATTCGACGCCTCGCGCTATCCGGACCCGGAAAAGATGCTGGACGACGTGCATGCCATGCACGGCCGCTTCATGATCAGCGTCTGGCCGAAATTCTATACCAACACGGACCACTACAAGGAGCTCAAGGCCGCCGGTTTTGCCTACACGCATGCGGAGGATACGGGTCTCGTGGACTGGCTCAACCATCCCCAGACCTTCTATGACGCCTACGCCGAAGGCGGGCGCAAGATGTTCTGGCGCCAGATGGACGAGAGCCTCTATACCCGCTATGGCAAAAAGATCGACGCCTGGTGGATGGATGCCAGCGAGCCCAACCTGCGGGACTGCCTCCCGTGGGACTATTTCAAGTGGCTGCTGACGCCCACGGCGCTGGGTCCCTCGACGGAATATTTCAACGCCTATTCCCTCGTCAACGCGCAGGCGATTTACGAAGGCCAGCGGGGCGTGGACCCCGACAAGCGGGTGTTCCTGCTCACGCGAAACGGCTTCGCCGGCCTGCAGCGCTACTCGACGGCCAGCTGGAGCGGCGACATCGGCACCAGCTGGCTGGACATGCATGCCCAGATGGCTGCGGGCCTCAATTATTCGATGAGCGGCATCCCGTTCTGGGGCATGGACATCGGCGGCTTCTGCGTGGAGGACCGTTTCTCCATGGCGCAGCGCGTATTTGACGCGACCGGCAGGGAGACGCCCGACCTGAAAGAATGGCGGGAACTCCAGACGCGCTGGCACCAGTTCGGCACCTTTGTGCCGCTGTTCCGCACGCACGGCCAGTGGCCGACCCGCGAGCTCTGGAACATTGCTCCGGAGGGCTCCGAGACTTATGAGAGCATCCTCTACTACATGAAGCTTCGCTACCGCCTGATGCCGTACCTGTACTCGATTGGCGGCGCCATCCATTTCGAGGATGCGACGATGCTGCGCGGTCTTCCGATGGACTTCCCGGACGATCCGGCGGTGCGCAATCTCGACGACCAGTGGCTCTTCGGCCCGGCGCTCATGCCGGCGCCGGTCTATGAATACGGCGCCCGCAGCCGCCGGGTGCATTTCCCGGCAGGGAGCGACTGGTACGACTTCTACGACGGCCGCCTGATCCGCGGCGGGCAGGATCTGGAAGTCGCTGCCCCGTACAGCCGCATTCCGTTGTACGTGCGCGCGGGCTCCATCGTGCCGGTCGGACCGGACATGCAGTGGTCCGACGAGAAAGCCGCCGATCCGATCCGGATCTTTGTGTATGCCGGCGCTGACGCCCGGTTCACCCTCTACGAGGACGAGAATGTCAACTACAACTACGAGAAAGGCGCCTATGCGATGATTCCGCTGCGCTATGACGATGCATCCCGTACCCTGCAGATCGGGGCCCGCGAGGGATCGTTCCCGGGCATGCTGCAGGAGCGTACCTTCATCGTGGTGCCGGTGGATGCGGCGCACCCCGTGGCCAGCGCGACGGACGCCCCGGGTATCGAACTCCGCTACACAGGAGAGGAAGTGATAGTAAAACTGTAACGAATTAGATATGAGACGTTTGATTATTATTGCGGTGGCCGGCCTTTGCCTGCTGACCGCTTGCCAGAAGCGGAATGCGGCCGCCCCGGCCATTCCGCGCGATGCGGACATCGAGGCGCGCGTGGAGAAGGTCCTGCGCGGGATGACCCTGGAAGAGAAGGCGGGCCAGATGGTCCAGCTGACCATCATGACCCTCGAGGATGATACCCACGAGGCGCTGGATCCGGCCAAACTGGAGCTGATCCTCGGCAAGTACAAGATCGGCTCCATCCTCAATGTGATGAACGACCGCGCCCACACGCGGGCGGAGACGGCGGAGATGGTCCGCCAGATCCAGGAGAAATCGATGGAGCTCATCGGCATCCCCTGCATATACGGTATCGACATGATCCATGGGGCGAGCTACCTCACGGACGGGACTTTCTTCCCGCAGGAGATCAACCTGGCCGCCACCTTCAACCGGAAATATGCCGCCCAGATGGGTGAGGCGATGGCCTACGAGACCCGCGCGGCCATGGTGCCGTGGGTGTTCTCCCCGGTGATGGATCTCGGCCGCGACGCGCGCTGGCCGCGCCTCTGGGAGAGCTGGGGCGAGGATCCGTACCTGTCTTCAGAGATGTCTGTGGCGGAGACGGTGGCCCTGCAGGGTGCTGATCCGAACCATGTTGACCTGGAGCATGTCGCCGTGAGCGTCAAGCATTTCATGGCTTATGGCGCCCCGCTCAGCGGCAAGGACCGCACGCCCGCCTATCTGGCGGAGAACGACCTGCGCGAGCGCTATTTCCGCCCCTTCAAGGAGTGTTTCGAGGCGGGCGCGCTGACGGCGATGATCAATTCCGCTTCGATCAACGGCGTGCCTACCCACGCCAACCGCAGGCTCCTGACCGGCTGGGTCAAGGAAGACCTGAACTGGGACGGCATGATGGTCACCGACTGGGGAGATATCGACAACCTCTATGTCCGGGACCATGTGGCTGCTAACAAGGAGGAAGCGATTGCCCTCGGCATCAATGCCGGTATTGACATGATCATGGACGCGTACGATCCCGACTGCTGCATGCAACTGTGTGCGGCGGTGAGCGACGGGTTAATCCCGATGTCCCGCGTCGACGATGCCGTGCGCCGTGTGCTGCGGCTCAAATTCCGCCTGGGGCTCTTCGACAACCCGACCTGGGACGTGAGCGGCTATGACCGTTTCGGCTCCGACGAATTCAAGGCGCAGTCGTATGCAGCGGCCGTCGAGTCGCTGGTGCTGCTCAAGAACGACGGGAACCTTCTCCCGCTCGCTCCCGGCAGGCGTATCCTCGTGGCGGGTCCGAACGCCAACTCGATCCGGACCCTGAACGGCGGCTGGTCCTACACCTGGCAGGGCTTTGGCGCCGACCTCTTCGCACCGGACTGCAACACCATCCTGAAGGCGCTCCAGAAGCGTTTCGGCGCCGCAAATGTGATCTATGAGCCCGGCGTGACCTACCAGGACATTCCGATGGCCTGGGAGCTGGAGAACGCCCCGCAGATCGACCGGGCGGTGGCGGCTGCACGCCGTGCCGACGTGATCGTGTGCTGCGTGGGTGAGAATACCTACTGCGAGACGCCCGGCAACATGAACGACCTTAATCTTTCCGCCAATCAGAAG
Source organism: uncultured Bacteroidales bacterium (assembly GCA_905234475.1). Classification (GTDB taxonomy): domain Bacteria; phylum Bacteroidota; class Bacteroidia; order Bacteroidales; family UBA932; genus Cryptobacteroides. Next base: position 24,861 of record CAJOHX010000005.1, read on the forward strand.
GAGCTGGTCCGTGCCCTGGCGAAGACCGGCAAGCCGCTGGTGCTGGTGCTGAACGAGGGCCGGCCGCGTATCATCGGCGACATCGAGCCGCTTGCCGGCGCCGTTGTGGACGTGATGCTGCCCGGCAATTACGGCGGCGATGCCCTGGCGGCGCTGCTCGCCGGCGACGAGAACTTCTCCGGCAAGCTCCCGTTCACCTATTCCAAGCACATCAACTCGCTGCACAACTATGACTACAAGGTCTCCGAGCACCGCGAGGTGATGGAAGGCTCCTACAACTACGACGCCGTGATGGACATCCAGTGGCCCTTCGGCTACGGCCTGAGCTATACGTCCTTCGCCTACAGCAACCTGCGCACCGACGCGACCTCGTTCCGTTCCGGCGACGTGCTGCACTTCAGCGTGGACGTGACCAATACGGGCAGCCGCAGCGGCAAGGAAGCCGTGTTGCTTTATTCCAGCGACATCGTCGCGAGCATTATTCCGGACGTGAAGCGCCTGCGTGCCTTCGACAAGGTCTGCCTGGAGGCAGGGGAGACGAAGACGGTGGAATTCGACGTCCCGGCCGACGAACTCTCGTTCGTGGGCGACGACAACCGCTGGCGGCTGGAGGAGGGCGATTTCCGCATCTCCTGCGGCGGACAGGCCGTGACGGTGCATTGCACGCAGACGCGGGTGTGGGACAATCCGAACCGGTAAGGTTATTATTTATTTATTTTTTATTATCTTCACGGCAGATATTCGTTTATTTGCCGTGAAGCCTTTTAAATATTCCCTGACCCTTTTGGGATTGCTGGTCTGCTGCCTTGCTTTCGGCCAGACCGACTCGCTCCGCTTCGTTGTCCGCGGATCCGTGGTGGATGCCGACAACGGCCGGCCCCTGTCCTATGTCTCTGTGACCCTGCCGGGCACGAACTACGCCACCGTCACCAACGCCGACGGCACGTTCGTAATCAAGTCCGACTCCGAGCCGCACTCCGTCACGTTCTCGCTGCTGGGTTACAAGGTGGCCACCGTCCCGGCGGACCGCGACAAGGACATGCGCGTGTTCCTCTCGCGCGGTCCCTTCACGCTGGATCCGGCCACGGTCCTCACCGGCGACCCGTACACGATCCTGCGGACCGCGATCTACAAGATCCAGGACAACTGCCCGTCGGAGCCGGAGCTGTTCGACTGCTTCTACCGGGAGACGGCGCAGAAGCGCCAGCGCTTCATCTATATTTCCGAGGCGGTCACGAAGATGTACAAGACTTCCTTCCGCCCGAACATCGGCTTCGACCGGATGGCGGTGGAGAAGAGCCGCCTGCTGACGAGCCCGCGCAGGGCCGACACCCTGGCCATCAAGGTGATGGGTGGTCCTACGCAGGCCGTAGACCTGGACGTTGTCAAGAACCGCATGCTTGTTCTTAACGAACAGGACCTGGACAATTATTATTTCACGATGCTTGAGCCGGAGATGATCGACGACCGCCGCCAGATCGTTATCGGCGTGGAGCCGGCGCGCGACCTTGAATATGCCCTCCATACGGGACGCATCTATATCGACCAGGAGACCCTTTCCTTCACGCGCATCGAACTCTCGCTGGACATGTCGGATCCCGACAAGGCCACGCGCGTGATGCTGGTGCGCAAGCCCTCGGATATCCGTTTCAAACCCAAGGAAATGACGCTGCTGCTGAACTACAAGCGGGAGGATGACAAGAGCCGTCTGAGCTATGTCCGCACGGTCTTCCGCTTCGACTGCGACGCCCGCAGGCGCCTTTGGCGGACGGAATTCACCGCCGTGGCGGAGATGGTCGTAACCAACCGCTACATCGGCGAGGCGGTGGTGCCGATCGACCGCAAGGAGAGCTTCCGCAGCCACGACGTCCTGGCCGACAAGACGCAGATGTATGCCGATCCGGACTTTTGGAAGGACTATAATATCATTGAGCCGACCGAAAGCCTGGAACACGCTATCGATCGGCTCAAGAAATAGTTCTGCGGCCTTCTATTTCTCCTGGGACCTTCTCCAGGCGAAGTACTCGTCAAGCACCCACATGGCGTCCTCGGAAGCGACCGGGGCGGGATGCGGGCCTGCACCCGTCAGGACCATGACCTGGGAATTCTCGTTCTTGAAGAGCGGCCAGGTGGGGAGGTCAGGATCGTCGCCCTTGCCGTTCGGATCACAGTATTTCGCGAAATTCGTCCAGTACTTGAGCATGTATTTCGCGAGGGCCTGGTCCGTGGGGTTGCGGCTGCCGTTGGGCCCGTTTGTCCGCAGGCTCTGGAACACGAAGTCCACGTCCTGTCCGTGCGGGGAGGCGTGGCCGTAGCGGCGGTCTCCTTCCGGATACATCGGATCCTGGTCGAAGTAGTACATGTAGACCGGCTGCTTGCCCGTCTCGTTCTGCAGGCGTCCCCAGATCCAGGTGCCCCAGCCGAAGGCGGAGTCGCGGCCCAGGTCGCGGGCGGTCTTGCCCACCTTGCCGTCCTTCTCCAGCGGATAGACTGCGAGGAGCTTTTCAGCGTAGTCTTCATAGCGCTCTTTCGTCGCGGCAACATGCTCCTTCGGATCCTCGGTGAATCCGAAACTGTCGCCCTCGTCGGAGTTGTAGCCGATCAGCAGGGCCACGTCGTTGTAGTTGCCGGCCTTGTACATCTTGTACTGGTCGTCCGGAATCACGTAGCCGTCCGTAATCGGCCAGGCGCCGCCGGTCACGAGCGTCTGCTTGTTGAGCTCGGTGGGGTCGAGAGCGCGGAGTTCGGCGGCGGTGTTGGCGCCCATGGCCTTGCCGTATTCGACGCCTTCCTGCTCGCAGGTGGCGAGGGTCTGCATGTTTTCACCCGGGTAGGATTTCGGAAGCACGGGACCGAAGGAACTGCCGCTCTCGGAGATGGCGCCGCGGAACAGGCCTTTGGCCAGCGGGGAGGCGCAGAGCATGCTCACGGAGATGGCACCGGCGGATTCGCCGAAGATGGTGACCTTGGCCGGGTCGCCGCCGAACGCGGCGATATTGTCGTGGACCCACTGCAGGGCGGCGATCTGGTCGAGGATGCCGTAGTTGCCGGAGACATGGTGCGGGTCCTCGGCGCTCAGGGCCGGATGGGCGAAGTAGCCGAGCTTGCCGACGCGGTAGTTGATTGTGACGAGGATTACCCCCTCGCGTGCGATGGGGGCGCCGTCATACATGGACGAGGAGCCCATGGAGAAGCCGCCGCCATAGATCCAGACCATGACCGGTAGCTTGTCTTTCGGGGATTTGGCCGGGGTCCAGAGGTTCAGGTAGAGGCAGTCTTCGCTGGCGTCGCGGGGGAAACCCATGTTGGAGATGGGGCTGGGGCCGAACTTGTCGGCCTGGCGGACGCCCTCCCAGGGGATTACGGGCTGGGGGGCCTTCCAGCGCAGGTCGCCGACGGGCGGAGCCGCAAACGGGATGCCTTTGAAGATCATCATGTCTTCTTCGACGACGCCCTGGACGAGACCGCCGGTGACCTTCACGAGGCCCGGCGTCTTAGGCTGGGAGCTGCAGGCCATAAGGGCCAGTGCAGCCACACAGAATGTCAGGATTTTTTTCATATGAGATCGGTAAAATGAGGTTTCCGACGCAAAATTACGCAATAATCCTGCGTCGGATTTTCACATTCTTTCCGATTCTTTGGATAATTCTTCCAGCATCTTCTCCTTTAACACAGGGCTTACCTGACAGGACTGATGACGATGGTCCGTTCGCAGGCTTCGGGATAGGCGCGGTAGGCGGCCAGAATCCCGCGGGAAGTATCTCCCACACCGGTGTCGGCATAGTTCAGATTGACGGTAATGTCGCCGGAGCGCTCCAGCTGATACTGGTAGACGGCCTTTGTCAGATTGTCCGTGGTGAAAGGGTATGCGTTGAAACCAAAGGGCTCGTCCATCTTGAACATCAGGCCTTTCCCGGATTCGTCGGTAAAGCAGACCTTGCGGCAGTCCATGCGCAGGCCATAATCCTGGGGTATCAGATAGGGTTCGTACATGTCGTCAACGGTGGACGACCATTCTCCCATCCTGTACCCGCTTTTCCTGTCCGGATAGGACGCCTGCGGACCACGGCCATACCAGTCGACATGGTCCAGAGATCCGTCGAGGGACAACGTGACGCCAATGCGCGGCAGCCAGGCCGGCATATCGCCTTCCGGGAACAGCCGGTGCCTTACGGTGACGGTGCCGTCGGGATCGACCCGCCAGGAGAAGAGGCTCTCCATTCCGTTCGCCCTGCGGCCCATAATATACAGGTCCAGCTGGGAGACGCCCTGGGATCCGCCAAAGAGGACCAGCTCACGGACGTCGATATAGACCGCACCGTCCTCTGTACGCGATTTGACGGAGACGGGAATCCAGTTCAGTCTGTCGAGTCCGGCCGCATAATAGATGGCCGCAATGGTAGAGCTTGCACCGATGGTGCCGTAGCCCTGTTGCGAAGCGGTCAGCAGGGAGCGGACGGCGCCTGCGTTCCAGCCGTCAATCTCATTGGCCACGGGGGCTCTCCAGAGATTGACCCTGAGCGGAGAAGACAGCATCTCTTTCCCGTCCACCACCATGGAAGACAGGGCGCCGCTACTGGCGTCGAAAGCATAGGAGAATCCGCTTCCGGAGGCAATCAGTTTCCCGTCAGCCTGGGTCAAGGCCACGCTGCCGGACGGCTTTTCCGCAAGGGGTGCAGGGAGGTTCCAACCATCCAGGTCGAATTGCTCCCAGGCTACCTCATGCCCGGCAGGGGCCCAAACCATGTCTTTGCGCAGACGGGAGCTGACGGTAAGACGGTATTCCTTGCCGGGAACAATCCGCGGCTTGGAATAGGGAACGTGTACGGCGACCGTACCCTGCGGTGCGATGTCAAGGTCCAGCGTCCCGGAAGCGATGGTCTCGCCATCGGCTGTCACTTCCCATACCGTGGCATATTCAGATGCGTTGGAGAAGTAGCTGCGGTTGTGGATCTCCACCAGGCCGGTGCGGGTGTCCAGCATCCGATAATTGAGCGGCTGCTGGCTTTTCTTCATCTGCCACATCTCGGGCTGGGGGACGCGGTCCGGCCAGATGCTTCCGTATGTGCGCGCGCCGATGCCATAGGAGAAGAACGTGCCGTCTGCAATCTCCTCTTCGAAATCCAGCCACAGGGCGGCGGCAGACGGGTCGAATCCGTCGGAGGGCCGCACGGCATCCGCAAAGACGCCCACATTGTCCACCAGCGCATCGATGATATACTCATTGGTGTCCTGGCCGTTGCGCTCCTCATCGCGGCCGATGCAAAGCGATAGCGGCAGGTTTCGGATGTTGCCTGCGGCATTCCCGGATGCCACTTCCGCCCCGTCAATGTACACTTTCATCGCAGCGCCGTCGTATACGGCGGTGACATTGTGCCAGTGGCCCTCCCAGTCGGAAGGGATGCTGCCGCTGACGGTGACCACCTGGCCGTTGTCGATGTAGAACTCAATCCGGTCATCGTTCTGCCTGAGGCCGAACTGGCGGCTTCCCTTGGTAATCATGTATCCGCCACCGCGGTTGAAATGCCGCGGCAGGATGTCCAGGGTCAGGGTGAGCCTGTCACCGCAGATCTCGACATTGTCCGCGCGGTACACCTGGACCCACTGCTCCATGGGCCCGAGGTCGATGGCTTTTCCGGTAGGACCCGCCACGAGCCTGGCGCGGCCCATGATGTCCGCCCGGGTCCCGTACGGCGACTTGTCCACCAGCCGGCGGACGGGCATCGTCAGTCCCGGACTCACAAAATCCCAGATGGCGCCTCCCAGAAGCGAAGGATGCTCGTCGATCTCCCGCCAGAAATCGTCGAAATTGCTGCCGCCGTTGCCTGCGACAGAAACATACTCGTCCATGAAGGACGGCCGTTTGTCATTCTCATCCAGTCCATAGGAGATCTCATGCTCCATCGGAAGCGGATAACGCGGCCCGACAATGTCTTCCGCATCGTGCTTGGCTGCATTGCCCCCGTACATCCAGAACCGGGTGGGATCGTATTTCTTTCCTTCCTTGACCACCTCGGCGATGTTGGGGCCTTCGCCACTCTCGTTGCCGGCGCTCCAGAACAGCACGCAGGCATGGTTGCGGTCGCGGAGTACCATCTGGCGCACCCGTTCCTGATACATGGGCGTGAAATCCGGGATATACGAGACATACTCCGTGGCGTGAGACTCATCCCCGGTCTCGTCGATGATATAAAGGCCGTACTCGTCTGCCAGGTCGAGGTATTCATTGACCGGGGGATAGTGGGAGGTGCGCACGGCGTTGAAATTGAACTGCTTGAGGATCTCCATGTCCTTGCGGACGGTGGCTTCGTCCATGGCATGTCCGAGCACGGGATGCTGCATGTGGGAGCACTGCGCCATCACCTTGAGCGGCTGCCCGTTCAGGTAGAACACACCGTCGCGAATCTCGGTTTTCTTGAAACCGATCCGCTTGGTCACCTCGTCCACGACGTGGCCGGATGCATCCTTGAGCGTCATCTTCAGGTCATACAGGTCCGGCGTCTCCGCCGTCCATTTCTTCGGGGAGGCGACCCGGGCGCGCAGGGACACGGTTTGGCTTCCTCCCGCAGGAATGCTGACCGCATCCTGCTGCATCAGGGTGACCCGCCTGCCTTCCCGGGATACTTCGGCGGTAAGGCTGCTGCCGGAAACGGGCGTATCATAAGCCTTCAGGTCCACGGCGATGCGCAGGTCAGCGTCCGTAAACGTATTGTCAAAATCCGTGATGACCTGCCAGTCGCGGATACGGGCCTGCGGCGTGGCAAAAACGGTGACGTCGTCAAAGATGCCCGCAAGGCGCCAGTAATCCTGCCCCTCCAGATAATAGCCGTCACTGTATTTCAGGACCAGCACGGCCACGGTGTTGCGCCCCGGCCTGACGTAAGAGGTGATATCGTATTCCGAGGGCTCCTGGGCGCCCTCGTTGTATCCCACTTCCCGTCCGTTGATCCAGACGAAAGAAGCCGAAGCTACCTTTTCGAAACGGAGGAATATCCGGTCTCCTTTCCAGGAGGACGGGAGGTTGAAAGACGTCCGGTATGCTCCGGTAGGATTATAATCCATGGGGACATCCGGCACAGTCACGCTGAACGGAGCCGGCGGCGGCATCGTCCCGGTCTGAGGGCGGCGCATGGGCATGTACTGCGCCGCCGAAGGCATCTGGTTGGTCTTGAAAGGGGTGCTGACGTTGCGGAAAAGCGGCTCCCCGTAGCCCATCATCTCCCAGTTGGACGGCACCTCGATGAGGTCCCATTTCCGGTCGTTGAAACCCGCGCTGAAGAACCCTTCCGGAATCCCGGCCGGGTTCTCGCTGTAGTAAAAACGCCATTTCCCGTCAAGTGAGATGTGCTTGTCCGGAATATGGAAGGCTCTGCCTTCCTCCTGGTTGAGCCCATATACGGAAAGGTTCTCAACGTAGTAGGGAAGGTCCTGCATAAAAGGCTTGCCTTGCGCCTGGAGCAGCACCGGGATGATGACCGACAGGGAAAAGATGAAGAAACGTCTCATGTATAACTGGATTATCCTGACAAATATAGCAAATTATTGTTACGCCCACTCTTCGTCCCCGTACATCTCCGGCTGGTCAGCAATATGCCGGCCAGCGGTGTCGTCGATGACGCCGTCGAAGCCCGTGAGGGCGGCGAAGGGGGCGAACTGGGCAGCGCGGTCGGCGATGGGCATGCGCGGGTGGCGCTGCGGGTCCGGATCCGGGTGCGGCAGGTCGATGATATCGTCGTAGCGGTGGTCGAAATCGTTCATGCCTTGTGTCCTCCGATCTGTCTGTTACGGTCGCGCCCGGTGGCGCCTTCTTCGAAATTGGTGCCCGTCAGGATGGCGTTGGCGCCGTATTTCCGCTTGATGGCGAGAATAGCCTCCTGGCGGCTGCGCTCGCGCTCGTCGTCCTCGGCCGGATCCGCGAAGAGGTCCAGCTGCACGGCCTGGATTTTCGATTCGTCCACGAGGTGCGCCGCCACCACGTACATGCGCCGGACGAGCAGTGCCGGATTGACGATTCGGTCGAAGAGATCCAGCACCGCGTCGGCAATGATCCGCGTGGAAGAGGTCTGGCGGGGGAGGTTGACGGAGCCGTGGGCGGGCTTCGGGACGGGGCGGCCGTACCAGTCTTTGGTCACGGGACCGTCGTATTGCGCCCGTACCGCCGGGTCGGTCAGGCTAGTGACGTCGTAGCCGACGCTCAGCACCATCTGGTCCGTGACCAGGCCCTTGTCCACCAAACTCAGGACCAGATGGTCCGTCATCTCGTGGATGACCACGCGCGCCTTCTCAAAGGTATAGGGCTCGGAAAGCACCTGTCCGTTCTGGAGGCTGCTGGAGGCGGGGCGGTAGGCCCGGATGTCGGCCATGGTGCAGGGCTCCCACCCCCAGGCATGGTCGATGAGGAGTTCGGCATTGACGCCGAACAGTTTATACAGCAGTTCCGGGTTCAGGCGCTCGTAGGGCTTGCCGATCGAGCAGCGCGCCACGTCGCCGAGGGTATAGAGCCCGTTGGACTCGAGCCGGGCGGCGATGCCGCGCCCAATTCGCCAGAAATCCGTCAGGGGCCGGTGCGTCCAGTATTTGCGGCGGTAGGACATCTCGTCCAGCTCCGCGATGCGCACCCCGTCGGCGTCCGCCGGGCTGTGCTTGGCCTCGATGTCCATGGCAATTTTGCATAAATACAGGTTGGGACCGATGCCTGCGGTGGCCGTGATGCCGGTCTCGGAGAGCACCTCCCGGATGAGCTTTCGCGCGAAATCGTGGGCGGACAGCTTGTAAGCCTTGAGGTAGTCGGTGGCGTCGATGAAGACTTCGTCGATGGAATAGACCTGGATGTCCTCTGGGGAGACGTAGCGCAGATAGATACTGTATATGTGGGCACTGACTTCCATGTAATGGGCCATGCGCGGCGGCGCCACGATGTAGTCCAGCTCCAGGGAGGCATCCCGCTGGAGTTCGGAGTGGATGTGGCTTTTGCCGCGGAAACGCCGTCCGGGCGCGCACTCCCGCCGCTGCCCGTTGATGCGGCGCACCGCCTGCACGACCTCGAAGAGCCGTGCGCGCCCGGCAATCCCGTAGCTCTTGAGGGAAGGGGAGACGGCCAGACAGATGGTCTTCTCGGTGCGGGTCTTGTCTGCCACCACGAGGTGGGTGTCGAGCGGATCAAGCCCCATCGCCACGCACTCCGCGGAGGCGTAGAAGGACTTCAGGTCGATGGCGATGTAGGTGCGGGGTTTCACAAGGGAAAGTTAGCAATTTTTATTTGTATATTTGTAGAAATTGACCTGCCGTATGCGTACTTTTTCTTTCCGTCTGATTTCTGTCCTGGCGATAGCCGCCCTGTGTATGCTGACCGCCTGCCGCCAGCGCGGCTCCCGGGCCCCGGAGGCCGCCCTTTTTGACGCACCCGCCGAAGTGGCGGAAACGGCCCCCGCGCCCTTCGTGCCTGTGTTCAGCGCCGCGGCAATCCCGCCGGAGGTGGAAGAGCGCATGCGCGGGAAATCCTATCCCGAAGGAGCTACAATCGCCCTTTCCGAGCTGTGCTACCTGCGTCTCTCCTACGTGGATTTCGACGGGGAGCCCCAGACCGGGGAAATGGTCTGCAACGCAGCCATCGCCGACGACCTGCTGGAGATTTTCCAGGCGCTCTACGAGGCGAAGTACCCCATCTGCAGCATCCTGCTGGTGGATGATTTCGGCGGCTCCGACGACGAATCGATGAAGGCGGACAACACTTCCTGCTTCAATTACCGCACGGTGCCGCTCTCCAAGAGCCTTTCCCGCCATGCGTTCGGCATGGCGGTGGACGTGAACCCGCTGGAGAATCCCTACATCAACCGCAGCGGCATCGTCATGCCCGCCGAAGGGGAGCCGTATGTGGACCGCAGCCGGGATTTCCCGCACAAGATCACCCGGGACGACCTCTGCTGCCGGCTCTTCCTCGAGCATGGCTTCACCTGGGGCGGAAGCTGGTCCGACAGGAAGGATTACCAGCATTTTGAGAAGCGGTGAGACTACAGTACAAGTATTTGGTGCAATCGGCATCCTGAATTTCCCGTTTTACTCCTATCTTTGGGAAAAGTCTAAATCCAAGATATGAAGAAAATCGCTTTCCTTTTCCTTCCGCTGCTGGTGGCGGCCTGTGCCAAGACGGCAGATTCCGGTCTTGAACTCAATGACCTGGAGTATTTCGAGCGCCGTGGCGTGAATGTCCTGGTGTACAACAACACCTTCTCCGGCGGCTTCAACGACGAGAAGAATTCCGGCATCGAGATCATCCACCACGGCGTCCGTACCGTACAGGGCGGCGCCATCCGGCTGGTCAATACGCCGGAGCAGTGGGACCTGGTCCCCGAGACAACCTTCCGCAATGTGGATGCCCAAGCCGGTACGGTCGAGGTCGGCCTCCGCTATCCCGACTATGATTTCGATTCACGGCTCGTGGTGAGCCGTGAGGGCAAGGCCTTTCGGATCGACGTCTGGTTGGACAAACCGCTTCCGGCGGAGCTGGAAGGCGACGCCGGCCTCAACATCGAGTTCCTTCCGTCGCAGTACTGGAACAAGGCCTATGTGATGGACGGCAAGGCGGAGCGCTTCCCGCGCTATACTGCCAGCGCCACCGTCACGCGCCCCAATGAGGAAAAGATCAGGCAGTTCAAAGGGTATCGCACCTACGACGACCGGGGCACCGGCCGCTTCGTGGATCCGCTCCCGCTCTCCGTCGGCCACACCCTCGTGGCGGCCCCGGATGCGCCGGAGCGCATGGTCAAGGTGACTTCCGAGGATGCGGAACTGATGCTCTTTGACGGCCGCGTCCTGGCCCAGAACGGCTGGTACGTGCTGCGCAGCCTGCTTCCCGCCGGCAAGACCGGCAAGGTGCTGAGCTGGACCATTGAGCCGAATTCCGTTCCGGGCTGGATCCGCGAGCCGAATGTGGGCTTCTCCCAGGTCGGCTACCTCCCGGCGCAGCCGAAGGTGGCCGTGGTGGAGCTGGACAAGAACGATAAAGTGCGCGCCACAGCCGAGCTCTGGCGCGTCAATGCGGACGGGACCACGGCCCGCGCCTTCTCCGGTCCGGTGCGTTCATGGGGCGATTACTACAAGTATCATTACGCGAAATTTGACTTCTCCTCTGTGCAGGAGCCGGGTGTGTACTACATCAAGTACGGGGACGTCCAGACCAACAACTTCATCATCGGAGAGGATGTGCTGGACCGCATCACGGACGCCACGAGCGATGTCTGGATCCCGATCCACATGAATCATATGATGGTCAACGAGGCCTACCGCGTCTGGCACGGCGAGCCCTTCAAGGAGGGCTACCTGCAGGCGCCGGCCAACACCGACCACTTCGACCTGCACAGCCAGGGCCCCATCGACACGAAATACAAGGCGCTGCAGCTGATCCCCGGCCTGAACGTGGGCGGTTTCTTCGACGCCGGCGACTTCGACATCGAGACCGGGTCCAACATCAGTGTGGTGCAGAACCTCGTGTCCGACTGGGAGCGCTTCAAGCCCATGCGCGACGAGACTTTCGTCAGCGAGAAGCAGCGCTACGTGGACCTGCACCGTCCGGACGGCGTTCCCGACGTGCTTCAGTACATCGAGCACGGCGTGCTGAACCTGGTGGCCCAGGCCGAGAATATCGGCCACATGTCCCAGACGCTCTCCAACTCGGTGCTTGACAACTACCACCACCTGGGCGACGCCGCGGCGATTACCGACGGCCTGCACTACGACCCGCGCCTGAAGCCGTACGAGAAGTCGGCCGACGGCAAGTCCAGCGGCACGCCGGACGACATGTGGGCGTTCACGACCCGCAACCCCTACCTGGACCTCCAGGCGGCGACCATGTTTGCGGCGGCCAGCCGCGCCCTGACGGGCTACAACGACGACCTCGCCAAGCGGGCCCTGACCCAGTCCAAGCGCCTGATGAAGGAGGGGACTGAGCTGATGCAGCGCAACCCGATGGCCGGCGGCCGCAACCGCGGCGGTTTCGGCAACATGTCCACGAACCTGCAGCTGTTCGTCTCGACCGGCGAGCAGCACTACCTGGACGACTTCCAGGAGCAGATCTGGCCGGCGCTGGACCGCAACGTCCAGTCTGCCATCCAGCCGGCCCTGGACGCCATCCCGTACCTGGATGCGGCTTACAAGGAGCGTCTCGTCCCGTACGTGCAGCAGTATAAGGAATACCTCGACAGCATGGACGAGGACAACCCGTACGGCGTCCCCATCGGCCAGGGCAACTGGGCCGGCAGCGGCAGCGTGGTCAGCTTCGGCACCACGGCGGCGTTTGCGAGCAAGTATTTCCCCGAAATTGTCGGGCCGGAATATGCCCTCAAGGCAGCGGGCTACATGTTCGGCTGCCACCCGTACCACAACTATTCGCTGGTGGCCGCCGTCGGCGCCACGCGTCCGAAAGAGGTGTTCTACGGCAACAACCGCGCGGACTTCTCCTTCATCCCCGGCAACGTGGCCCCCGGCGTGCTGTTCCGCCATCCGGACCATTTCGAGAACTTCGATGACTGGCCCTTCCTCTGGGGACAGAACGAAGGTACGATCGCCGGCAATACGTCGTACCTAATCTTCGGCGCTGCGCTGCAGAATCTGGTCCGCTAGCGAAATACTGACTGGAAATACGGATTGTCTTCGCGGCAATCCGTATTTTTTTGTATTTTTGTAGGAGATGAACCCGCGCTAATGTCGAAGAAACTTTTCTCCATATTATTAATCATGGCCGCTTCCTGGTCGCTGACTGCACAGGAAGCCGATTTTGTGTTTACCCCCCAGTGGACGGCACAGGCCCAGTTCGCAGGTTACTACGTTGCGAAGGAGATGGGCTTCTATGACGAAGAGGGGGTCAAGGTCCAGATCGTGCATCCGTCCATCTCCCAGTCCGCCATAGACCGTATCCGCTCGAACCAGAGCCAGGCCACCACGCTGATGCTTGCGCAGGCGATGGAGGTCGTGGACAACGGCATTCCGCTGGTGAACATCCTCCAGACCTCGATGAACAATGCGCTCGTCATCATCTCCCGCAGCGGCAAGGACCCGCTCCAGATGCGGGGTGCACGCGTGGGAATCTGGAATGCCGGCTTCGGCCAGATGGCCATCTGCATGAACGAGATCGAGCATCTGGACTATGAGTGGGTCCGGTATGTGAGCAATGTGTCGCTTTTCGTCTCCGGGGCCCTGGACGCCACGCTGGCGATGAGTTACAACGAATACTACCAGCTTCTGCAATCCGGCATGGAGCTGAACGAGACGAACGTCTACCGTTTCTGTGACCACGGCTACAATGTCCAGGAAGACGGCGTGTACATGACGCTGGAGGCCTATCGCAGGCAGCCGGAGAATGCAGAGCGTTTCGCCCGGGCCAGCCGGCGCGGCTGGGAGTGGGCGGCGGAACATCCCGAAGAGACGCTCGCCATCGTGATGAAATATGTTCAGGAAGAGCACATCGCCACCAACCGTGTCCTGCAGAAGATGATGCTCCATGAGATTCTCCGTCTCCAGCTGGACCGTGAATCGGGCGAACGCGAATTCCGCCTGCGTCCCGACATGGTGACCCTGGCCAGTGACCTGATGGTCCGCTACGGAATGCTGAAGAAGCCCGTCACCTATCAAGATCTGCTTGCCCGATGAAGAAAAGAATCCTTGCCTCCGTGCGCGATTCGCTCGCGTCCCGTCTCGGTCTGTGGGTGGTGTCCATCTCGACCCTGATCTTTATCGCTGCGCTCGGCTATCTCTTCTTCGAATCCCGCAAGGCGGTCAAGCTGGAAGCGATTGAACATGCCACCCAGCTGCTGGAAAAAACCGTAATCCGCGTCAACGGCATCCTGGACGACGCCACGATTGCCGCTGACAACATCGACTGGTTGATCTACAAGAATCTGGATAATCCGGATGCCATGATCGACCTTGCCCGGAACGTGATTGTGAACAATCCGGAGCTGTACGGGTGTTCCATCTCCTTCGAGCCCTGGTACTATCCGAAAAAAGGACTGTATTTCTCCCCGTATGCCCACATGCAGGACGGATCCGTGGCCATTGAAATGGATGGCGGCGACGATTTCCAGTACTTCTACATGGACTGGTATCAGTTGCCGCGTCTGCTTAACCAGCCCTGCTGGACGGAACCCTACATTGATGTCGACAAGGTGGACGGACATGCGGAATTCGTCACATCCTATTGCAAACCGCTTATCGGGAACGACGGAGAGTTTGCCGGCAGCCTGTCGCTGGACCTGTCGCTGGAGTGGCTTTCGGAGACCATCCTGTCCGTGAAGCCTTACCCCAATTCCTACAGCATCGTGCTCGGTCGCGGAGGCAATTACCTGGTGCACCCCGATCCGGAGAAACTGTTGTACCAGACCATTTTCACGGAGACGCTGGAGACGCCGAATCCGGAGATCACGGCCCTGGGCCATGCGATGCTGGACGGCGAGGAGGGAATGCGCATCCTGGAAATCGACGGCGTGCAGAACTATGTGTTCTTCAAGCCCATCAAGGCGACAAACTGGAGTGTGGCCATCATTTGCCCGGAGAAGGATATCTTCGGTGCGTTCGCCCATTTGAGGAATCTGGTCATCGCCATCGTCATCGTGGGCCTGATTCTGATGTTTATCGTCTTCACGAGACTGATATCCAACGAATTGACCCCGCTCCGGCGCCTGGTGGACCAGGCGGATACCATCTCCACCGGCCGTTTCAGCGAGTCCCTTCCCGAGCCGGAGCACGACGACGAGATCGGGCGGCTGACCCGGTCATTCGGCCACATGCAGAGCTCGCTCGTCAACTATATCAAAGAGCTCACGGAGACGACGGCCAACAACGAGCGGATCGAGGGTGAGCTCCGTATTGCCCGCAACATCCAGATGTCGATGGTGCCGCGCGTGTTCCCGCCGTTCCCGGAGCGCAGGGAGATCGATCTCTTCGCCTCGATGACCCCGGCCAAGGAAGTCGGCGGAGACCTGTATGACTACTTCCTTTTCAAGGATAAACTGTTCTTCTGCATCGGCGACGTCAGCGGCAAGGGCGTGCCCGGCAGCCTGCTGATGGCCGTGTCGCGGAATATCTTCCGCGTCGTGCTCAAGCAGGAGCTTCCGCCGGCACAGATCGCCCGCCAGATCAACGAGATCATCTCGGCCGACAACGAGCAGATGATGTTCATGACCATGTTCATCGGCATGATTGACCTGTCGACCGGCCGGATGGAATACTGCAACTGCGGCCACAACCCGCCCGTGGTCTTCTCTGGGGACCATGCCGAATTCCTGACGGTCAAGTCCAATGTGCCGCTTGGCATCGATCCGTCGTTCGAGTTCGCAGGGGAGGAGATAGCGGATATCCGCGAGCAGCCGTTCCTGTTCTATACGGACGGCCTGAACGAGGCGGAGAACTACGTGCATGAGCAGTATGGCGACGAGCGCATCCTGGAGGTGCTTCGCAGCCGCCCGTACAGTTCAGCCCAGGACACCATCCAGCGGATACAGACAGACCTCGCCGCCTTCGTGAACGGCGCTGAAGCCAGCGATGACTTGACGCTGCTTTGCCTGAAGATAGCCCGTCTGGCTTAGAGTTCCTCTTCGAGGCTGGTCTTGGGATCCTTGATCTTCAGGACGGGATCGCAGGTCAAGTCGATTCCCAGTTTCTTGAAAGTCTTGCGGTCCACTTCACTTAGCATCACGGTGGAGTGGACCTGTGCGCCCTTGAGCTTGGGCAGCTGGTCCAGGGCCAGCTTGCAGTTCTCGTCCAGCAGGCTCATCATGGAGATGGTGACCAGCACCTCGTCCGTGTGCAGGCGGGGATTGTGGCCGTGCAGATAGGTCACCTTGGTCTTCTGGATCGGGGCGATCATGGTCTTGGGGATGAGCTTGACGTTGTGCTCGATGCCGGCCAGGTGCTTCAGGGCGTTGAGCAGGAGCGCCGCGCTCGGGCCGAGCAGGGGAGAGGTCTCCGCCGTGAGGATGGTGCCGTCCTCCAGCTCGATGGCTGCCGTGGCGCCGCCCGCCTTCTCGAGGCGTTCGTGCGCGGCGACGGTGGTCTTGCGGTCGGCCGTGGTGATGCCGGCCTTCTTCATCAGCAGCACCAGCTTGTTGACCTCGGCTTCCGTGGTCTTGCCTTCGGCGAATTTGCACAGCGCCGTGTAGTAGCGGCGGATAATCTCCTGCAGGGAGGCCTCGCGGCACACCGCGTCGTTGCTGATGCAGGAGCCGATCATGTTGACACCCATGTCGGTCGGTGACTTGTAGGGCGACTCGCCGTAGATGTCCGTGAACAGGGCGTTCATCACCGGAAAGATCTCGATGTCGCGGTTGTAGTTGACCGCTGTCTCGCCGTAGGCTTCGAGGTGGAACGGATCGATCATATTGACATCCTCGAGGTCCGCCGTGGCGGCCTCGTAGGCGATGTTGACGGGATGGTTCAGCGGCATGCTCCAAACGGGGAAGGTCTCGAATTTGGCGTAGCCGGCCTTGACGCCCCGCTTGTTCTCCTGGTAGAGCTGGCTCAGGCAGACGGCCATCTTGCCGCTGCCGGGGCCGGGCGCCGTCACGACGACGAGCGGCTTGCTTGTTTGCACGAAATCATTCTTGCCGAAACCCTCGTCGGAGTCGATCAGGGCCACATTGTTGGGATAGCCTTCAATCGTATAGTGGTAGTAGACCTTGATGCCCATGCGCTCCAGGCGTTTGCGGTAAGCGTCCGCGCTCGCCTGGCCGTTGTAGTGGGTCACGACGACGCTGTTGACGCTGAATCCGCGCTCCATGAACTCGTCCCGCAGGCGCAGCACGTCCACGTCGTAGGTGATGCCCAGGTCGTTGCGGATCTTGTTCTTCTCGATGTCGACGGCGCTGATCACGATGACGATCTCCAGGTCATCCTTCAGCTGGTAGAGCATCTTGAACTTGCTGTCCGGCTCGAATCCGGGAAGTACCCGACTGGCATGGTAGTCGTCGAACAGCTTGCCGCCGAATTCCATGTACAGTTTGTTGCCGAATTCGGCAATGCGCTCCTTGATGTGTTCTGATTGGATCCTGAGATATTTCTCGTTGTCGTACCCGTATTGCATGATATGGAATAGTTGTGAATACGGGTTACAAAAATACAAAAAAATTCGTAACTTGCAGAACCAAAACGACACCACATTATAATAACCGTTTTCACCGACCACGCATGGACGAAGTGAAAGTCATCGAGATCAAGAAGAGCGTCTTCGCAGCGAACGACCAGGATGCCGACGCCCTTCGTAAGGAATTGAAAAACAAAGGGGTTTATCTGCTGAACCTCATGTCTTCGCCGGGCAGCGGCAAGACCACGACCCTCATCCGCACCATCAATCTCCTTAAAGACAGACTCCGCGTCGCCGTCATGGAAGCGGACATCGACAGCGATGTCGACGCCCGCCGGATCCAGGCTGCGACCGGCATCCCGTCCATCCAGCTCCACACCGGCGGCATGTGCCACCTCGATGCGGAGATGACCCGGCAGGGCTTGGACAACCTCCCCCTGGAGGATTTCGACCTGGTCGTTCTGGAGAATGTGGGCAATCTGGTGTGCCCGGCCGAGTTCGATACCGGCGCCGTGCGCAACGCCATGATCCTGTCCGTCCCGGAAGGGGACGACAAGCCCCTGAAATACCCGCTGATGTTCTCCGTCTGCAACGTGGTCGTGGTGAACAAGACGGACGTGATGCCTTACTTCGACTTCGACCTGGACCGGTGCCGGGAGCATGTGCGCATGCGCAACCCCAGGGCCCGCGTCATCCCTATCTGCGCCAAGACGGGAGAAGGCGTCGATGCCTTCGCCGACTGGCTGCTCGAAGAAGTCAAAACCTGGAAACAACACTAAAACGATACCACCCCTATGCCTGAGATGTCCACCAAATTTATCCCCAAGCACTTTGGAGACAAGAACCCCAATCCCAAGCTGCTGAAGTTTGTCCGCCACGTCACGGACCGCGTCCCCGGCAAGATCAAGATGACCACCGAAGCCCCCGAGTACTGGGGCCTGGCGTGCATCTTCGAGGACGAGATGGACGCCGTTACCCGGGAAGCCTCCCTGGACCTCCTGCTGGACATGCTTCCGAAGAACTTCCTGAAAGTGCGCGAGCACCGCACGTACCGGCTCCTGCACGAATGGAATGCGAAAAAGCACTACACGCCGGACGATGCTTCCTTCGACGAACTCCTGGACAAGCTGTCCTATTTCGGCATGCTGGAGTACGACTACGGCGACCATTACACCAACGGCCAGGGACCTGATCCCGGCACCACGTTCAACCGTGAGGATCGCATCTACTGGGTCCCGATGTTCGTGCCCGGCAGCGCCGAGTACACCAACATGAACACCGACCTGATGGACCGGCACCCGGAGCTGGCGATGTTCTTCGAGCGCATGACCTTCCTGCCCCTGGAGAAGATCACCCCGATGGTGCCCATGGGCGGCTCGGGCATCGGCATGCACGTCATCCCGGTGGAGAAGGCCATCTCGATGGAGAACCGGTCGGTGGACATCGAGCATATCTCCTACTGGCTCAAGAAATACGAAGGCCATCTGGGCGTTGGCATCTGCTCCTGCCGCTACGGCCGCAAGAAACTCGACGAGGGCTGCGCCGACGACTACCGTGACTGGTGCATCGGCGTGGGCGACATGGCGGACTACCTGCGGGAGACCGGCCGTGGCCATGACATTACCTACGACGAGGCGATGGCCATTCTCCGCAAAGCCGAGGACCACGGCTTCGTGCACCAGGTCACCAATATCGACGGGGAGGGCAAGATCTTCGCCATCTGTAACTGTAACGTCAAGATATGCAATGCCCTGCGTACATCGCAGCTGTTCAACACACCGAACATGTCGCGGAGCGCATACGTCGCCGAGGTGGACCCGAAGAACTGCGTCGCCTGCGGCCGCTGCGTGGAATACTGCCCGGCCGGCGCCGTCAAACTGGGCCAGAAGCTTTGTACGAAGAACGGCCCGGTGGAGTATCCCAAGCAGGAGCTGCCGGATGCCGCTAAATGGGGCAAGCACAAGTGGAACGAGGACTACCGTGACCGCAACCGCATCAACTGCTACGACACCGGCACGTCCCCGTGCAAGACGGCCTGTCCGGCGCATATCGCCGTCCAGGGCTACCTCAAGAAGGCCGCCGAAGGCAAATACACGGAGGCGCTCGAGCTTATCAAGCGGGAGAATCCCTTCCCGGCCGTGTGCGGCCGTGTCTGCAACCGCCGCTGCGAGGATGCCTGCACCCGCGGGACCATCGACCAGCCCGTCGCCATCGACGCCGTCAAGAAATTCATCGCGGAGCAGGACCTCAAGGCCGAGACGCGTTTCGTGCCGGAAGTCAACATCTGCTCCAACGTCCAGGACCGCTGGGAGGAGAAGATCGCCATTATCGGCGGCGGCCCGGCTGGCCTGAGCTGCGCCTATTACCTCGCCACCATGGGTTACAAGCCCACCGTGTTTGAGAAGAACGAAGAGCCCGGCGGCATGCTCCGCTACGGCATCCCTTCCTATAAGCTGGAGAAAGACGTCATCAAGGCCGAGATCGACATCATGAAGGAGATCGGCGTGGAGATCCGCACCGGCGTCGAAGTGGGCAAAGATGTCACCATCGCCGGCCTGCGCGAGCAGGGCTACAAGGGCTTCTACGTGGCCATCGGCTGCCAGGGCGGCCGCTTGCCGGGCATTCCCGGCGAGACGGTGCCCGGCACCACCACTGCCATTGATTTCCTGCACGACGCCAACTGCGGCAAGGTCAAAGTCAGCGGCCGGGTGGTCGTGGTCGGCGGCGGCAACGTCGCCATCGACGCGGCGCGCGTGGCGAAGCGCTGCGGCGCCGCTGAGGTCACGATGCTTTCCCTTGAGACCGAGGACATCATGCCCGCATCGCTGGAGGAGCGCGCCGAAGCGCGAGAGGACGGCGTGGTGATCAACCCCGGCTGGGGCCCGAAGGAGGTCCTGGGCACGGACAAGGTGAGCGGCATCGTCTTCAAGAAGTGCACGTCCGTGTATGACGCGGCGCATAAGTTCGCTCCAGAATACGATGAGAATGAGCTGATTACACTGGACGCCGACATGGTCATCTTCGCCATCGGCCAGACGGTCGTCCTGAAGGACCTGCTGAAGGACACGAAAGTCGAATTCTTCCGCGGCGTGTATCCCATTGCCGACAAGCTCACGTACCAGACCGCCGAGCCCGACATCTTCGTGGGCGGCGACGTCTTCACCGGCCCCAAGTTCGCCATTGACGCGATTGCCGCCGGCAAGGAGGCTGCCGAGAGCCTGCACCGCTACGTGCAGCACGGCCACATGACCATCGGGCGCAACCGTCGCGACTTCATCGAGCTGGACAAGCAGAATATCGTGGTGGAGAGTTACGACAACAGTTCCCGCCAGGATCCGGGCGTGGTGCCCGACAAGGACAATTTCCGTGAGTACCACGGCACCCTCACGGAGGAGCAGGTGCGTCGGGAGACGGCCAGGTGCCTCGGCTGCGGCGCGTCCGTCGTGGACGAGAACCGCTGCATCGGCTGCGGCATCTGCACCACCAAGTGCGGTTTCGATGCCATCCACCTGTTCCGCAAGAACCCGGAAGCCAGCCACATGATCACGTCGGAGGAGAAGTTCGACCTGATCCTGCCCTACATGCTCCAGCGTACCAAAAAGATATTGTTTAAAAAGAAATAGATCTTTCCACGCGGCCTGACGGCCTTGGTCGAGATGACAGGTTGTCATTTCGAGCGTAGCGAAGCAAAGTCGAGAAATCTCAATGCACGAATTAGGGATCGTCTTCTATATTATCCGGGACGTCAAGCAGGCGGCCGGGGAGAACGGCGTGTCGCACGTGGATGCCGTGGTGATGGACATCGGCGAGGTGTCCACCATCGTGCCGGAGTACCTGACCGACTGCTGGCGCTGGGCCGCCGACAAGGAGGAGCTCCTGCGGGGATGCGAGTTGAAGATCAACACCATCCCTGCCGTGACGCACTGCGACGACTGCGGCGGAGAATATGAGACGGTCCGCTATGGGAAGACCTGCCCCTGCTGCGGGGGAGAGCACACCTGGCTGCTTCGTGGTAATGAGATAGAAATCAAAGAAATACAAGTAAACAATTAAATAATCACATTATGTCCTGTTTTGTTGTACCCCTTGTGGAAGCCATCGTCGTGAGCGCATGCCGGAAACGCGCCGTGCAGTCCGGGCGTCCCGTCTGGCGGGAACTCCCTGCACTCGAGAAAATGCTCTGGGGCGGCACCCTGATGCTGATCGTAGACCATGTCATCAACGGCGAGCTCACCTGGCGCTTCCCGTTCTTCACGGCCCTCAGCCTGGAAGGCGGAGGCGGCGTAATGCTCCGCGAAATGCTCACCGTCGGCGTGCCGATGGCACTGGTCCTCACGGCCGCCTGGGCCGTCTGGGCGCTGCTCAAGGAACGCAACCATCGAATCCTACATCCTAATTTATCTTAACACTAAAACCTTCTAGTATGTTTTTCCAAGTTTATGGGGCTCATGCCCTTGCGCAATGGGGAATGCTGATTGTGGTCCTGCTGGGCCTCATCCTCCTCAATGAATTCGCCCGTCGCACCAAACTCGGCGGCTGCATCATGTTCTTTGCGGTGCCGCTCGCACTCACGATCTACTTCCTCGCCATCCTGATCGGCGTGAAGTCCGGTGCGCAGTGGGCGCTGCAGAACCAGACGCACGTCTACATGCAGGGCTGGTTCCACTACGCCAAGCTTTACGCCGCCACCGCCGGGTGCATCGGCTTCATGATGATTAAGTACAAATGGGGCATCGGCGCCAAGCACTGGTTCAAGCCGTTCCCGTTCATCATCGTCGGCATCAACATCCTCATCGCCTGCGCCTCCGATTTCGAGAGCGCCATCATGGGCTGGAACAAGTGGTGGCTCACCTCTGAGGGTGTCTGGCAGTACGGTGGCTGGCACAACGTGATGAACGGCGTGGCCGGTCTGATCAACATCATGTGTATGACTGCCTGGTGGAATGTGTATCCTTCCAAGGACAAGAAGGACATGATCTGGGCTGACATGACCTGGGTCTACATTGTGATCTATGACATCTGGAACTTCGCCTACACCTACAACTGCCTGCCTACGCACAGCTGGTACTGCGGTGTCGCCCTGCTGCTCGCCCCGACCGTGGCTGCGCTGCTGTGGAACCGCGGCGGCTGGATCCAGAACCGCGCCAACACCCTCGCCATGTGGTGCATGTTCGCCCAGGTGTTCCCGCTCTTCCAGGAGACCTTCAAGAACGGCCAGCAGTGGTTCAACTGGGCCACGCTGCCTGTCCTGTATCCCGAAGGCGTCGGTACCATCGAGAAGCTCTATGCCGCAGGCGGCCAGGCGGCTGTCGACGGCATCGTTGGCACGACCGTGGATCCTTCCGTGGTGGCGGCCAATCCGACCATGATGACGGTCATCAGCGCCCTGGCGCTCATCACCAACATCATCGCCATCTGCTACATCATCTGTGTGTCGAAGAAGCGCCACATCAATCCGTACAAGGAAGATGTGTTCGTCGACCAGAAGTACTACAAGGACGCCATGGCCCGCGCCGACGTCAGCTAGGCTTCCCGCTTCGCTTATTGGCGGAGGTCCCTTTCCCGGGCCTCCGCTATTTTTTCATAGGGGGCGATCATCCCTTCGGTCATCCTGCCGGTCAGTTTCTTTTTCAGTTTGGGATTGTTCATCATCCCGCCGACGAGGTACATCATCCAGGAGGTCTTCCACTGCTTTTGCGGGAAGTCGTACTGGCCGTGGCTCTTGAAGAACTTGTGGTCGGCCCGCATCAGGCCGCGCATCATGTAGATGAGGTCTCGGAAGATCTTCATGCCGCCCACGCCGAGGAAATTCTGCGGCGGGGTGTACTGCTTGTCCATTGCCCAGGCCACCGTGGCGGCCAGGGCGTCGATGTCCCGGTCCACCTCGCCTTCGTCCGTCGCGACGCCGGCGAGGAAATTGCCGCCCACCTGGGCCCGGGCTTCCAGCAGGAGCCGCAGGTTCTCCTCGACGGAATAGTCGCCTTCGACGAGATAGCCGAAGGACGTGCCCATCGTGACGGTGCGGTGGCCGTTGCAGAACTGCCGGTCGTCGTACATCTTGAACCGGGCGCCCATGGAGTGGTCCTTGATCCGGAAGGCGTACAGGATGGCGTCGTGCTTGTGGATGGTCCCGCGCAGGAATTCGTCGAAGCCGTCCCTGTAGACGCATTTGCCGCTGGCGGCGCAGCCGAAGCAGCTCAGGCAGCCGCCCTGGAAGGGGAAATCCTCGATATTGATGACATCGCACCCGTAGGGGAACACGGCCACGAAGCGGTCGATCATGGCCTTCAGGGCCGTATCCTCCGGCAGCAGGTCCGTCACGATAACGGCCTTCCTGCTGCCGTCATGCGGGACGGCCTCCGGGACGGTGGCTGCGTGGCGGATGCCTTTGCCCTCAAAAAGCTGCGGCTGCTTGAATTCTTTGCGGGAGTGCTTCCAGAGCGTGAATTCCAGCCAGTCCACGGCCTGCTTCTGCCCCTTCTCGGAGAGGATGTCGTCCATGTCGGCTGACAGGCCGTCCAGGAAGGGGAGTGAGAGGTCTGCGCAGTTGTCCTCGACGAAGCGGTGGGCCGTGACGTCGTAGAAATGCTTGGATGTCGTGACCTGCGTGGCGGCCTTGCCGGAAAGGTCCACACCGGAGTCCTTCATCAGCTCCACGAAGCGGTGCAGCTGGCTCGGCACGAGGAAGGTGTAGACCGGGTAACAAAAGACGATCAGGTCCGCCTCCCGGAGGGCCTCAAGGGCGGGGGAGAAGTCCTTCTCCAGGGCCTTGATCTTCTGTCCGGCGTCCACATAAATGAAATGGTGGTCCGGAAACCTTTTCTCGAGGAAAAGGCAGGTGTGCAGCGTGATGGAATTCTTCCCTTTGGGGCTGCCGTTGATAACGAGGATATTCATAGCTATACAAAGTTAGCAAAGAATCCGTATCTTTGTGTCCGCTAACCACAAATATAATGGAAAACACAATAGCACTGAACCCGAACGAGGTGGTGGCTTTCCTTCAGAAAGCTCCTGAATCTTTTACCCGCGAAGATATCCTCCGATTCATCTGCGAGAAAGGAATCCGGATGATCGATTTCATGTATCCCGCCGAGGACGGGCGGGTCAAGACCCTGAATTTCACCGTCAACAGCCTCTCCTATGCGGAGACCGTCATCACCGAAGGAGAGCGGGTGGACGGCTCCAGCCTGTTCCCTTCCTTCATCGAGGCCGGCAATTCCGACCTGTACGTGATCCCGCGCTACCGTACGGCCTTCGTGGACCCGTTCAACGAGATTCCCACCCTGTGCCTGCTCTGCGACTTCTACGACAAGAGTGGCGAGAGTTTCGACTGCGGCCCGCACGCCACGCTGATGCGTGCCGAGAAGGCATTCGAGGTCTCGACGGGCATGCAGTTCGAGGCGATGGGGGAGTTGGAGTACTACGTCATCTGCGCCGATGACGCCAAGTTCCCCGCCACCGACCAGAAAGGCTACCACGAGAGCGAGCCGTTCGCCAAGCTCAACGATTTCCGTCGCGAATGCATGGACAATGTAGCCAAAACGGGCGGGCAGATCAAATACGGTCACTCGGAAGTGGGCAATTTCACCCTGGACGGCAAGATCTACGAGCAGAACGAGATCGAATTCCTCCCTTGCCCCCTGGATACGGCGGCGGACCAGCTCCTGCTGGCGAAATGGGTCATCCGCAACCTGGCCTACCGGCGTGGCCTGGACGTCAGTTTCGCCCCCAAGATTACCATGGGTAAGGCCGGTAGCGGCATGCACATTCACATGCGCCTGATGCGCGACGGCCGGAACGTGACGGTGGGTCCCGGCGGCAAGCTCTCCGACGAAGCCCGGGCCGCCATTGCCGGGCTCATGACCCTGGCCCCCTCCATTACGGCCTTCGGCAACAAGAACCCTACCTCCTATTTCCGCCTGGTGCCCCATCAGGAAGCCCCCACCAATGTCTGCTGGGGCGACTGCAACCGCAGTGCGCTCGTACGCGTGCCGCTGGGCTGGAGTTCCGGGGTGGACATGTGCTCCCTGGCCAATCCGCTCGAGGGTTCGGTGGAGCGTGACACCACCGCCAAGCAGACCTTCGAGATGCGCAGTCCGGACTGCACCGCCGACATCTACCAGCTCATGGCCGGCCTGTGCGTGGCCGCCCGCAAGGGCCTGGAAATGCCGCGCGAGGAGGCCTTGAAGCTTGCCCGGGAGACCTATGTGGACATGGACATCCACCGGAGCGAGAATGCCGCCCGGCTCTCCACGCTGAAGCAGCTGCCCGCCTCCTGCATGCAGTCGGCCGACTGCCTGGAGAAGGACCGTGCCATTTATGAGGAGGCAGATGTGTTCCGTCCCCGCATGATCGACGGTATCCTGAAGGCTCTGCGCGTCCACCATGACGAACGGCTCCGCCACGACGCCCAGAGCGACGCCAAACTCATGCGAAAGCTGGTGGCCGACTTCTTCTACTGCGGCTAGTCGTCCATGGGATAGCGGACGCCCCACCGGGCCCGGAGACCGTCCATGAGCTCCATGATGTAGAGCGTCTCTTCGAGGGGCATCTGGCGCGGCTCCAGCAGGCCTTCCGCGATGGCATCCCGGCAGGCGACGAACTGGTATTCGTAGCCGGTGATTTGCTGAGGTACGGACAGTTCCTCCTCGAACACCCGGTCCGGTCCGTTGATCCGGATCTTCTGCGGGTTGTTGATGTTGTCGATAATCAGGTTGCCTTCCGTGCCGGCAATCACGCCGATGTTGTCGCCCACGCAGCAGGCCGAGGACTGGACGTTGGCCAGGATTCCGTCGCCCAGCACGATGGAGACGGCGTTGCTCAGGTCTATCCCGGTGTCTGATTTAACGCATTGTGAATCAATGGACAGAATGGGCTGATCGCAGAACATCCGGACAAAATTGAGGGCATAGACCCCAAGGTCCAGCAGGGCCCCGCCGCACAGGTCGGCCCGCATGATGCGCTCCTTGTCGCCCATGCTGTAGCCCAGGGTGGCGGTGATCAGCCGCACCCGGCCGATGCGGCCGTCGCGGATGATCTTCCGGACCATCTCCACGGCCGGCTGGTAGCGCGTCCAGATGGCTTCGGCGAGGAACACTTTCCGGCTCCGGGACAGGTCCACGACGGCCTGGGCCTGTCTGCGGTTGGCCATGAAGGCCTTCTCGACCAGGCAGGGGCGGCCCTTTTCCAGGGCCTCGCAGGTAATGTCGAAATGATGTGAATGGGGGGTGGCCACGTAGACCAGGTCGACCGCGGGATCATCCAGCAGGGCGGAATAGGATCCATAGGCTTTTTCGATGCCCCAGCGGGCAGCAAAGGCGTTGGCTTTCTGCTGGGAGCGGGAGGCGATGGCATAAGCGCGCAGGCCGGAAAGCCCGTTCAGTGTGATGGCGGCTTTCTCCGCAATCCATCCGGCACCGACGATGCCGACTTTGAAATCAGGGTTCTGCATATGAAAGGATAGTTTGTCTTTGCGAATGTACGAAGAATTCTTCGTAATTTTGCCCAAACGTCAGTGATGGATATCGAACATTTCTACATAGACGAAGGTCAGGGCGAGCCGCTGATCCTGCTGCACGGCAACAGCGAGAACTGCGACTATTTCGCGGGGCAGATCACGGAGTTCGCCCGGCATTTCCACGTATATGCCCTGGATACCCGGGGGCACGGGCGGACGCCGCGGGGTACTGCGCCATTCACCATACGCCAGTTTGCCGACGATTTGCTGGGCTTTATGGACGCGCATGGCATTGCCAAAGCGCATATCCTGGGATTCTCGGACGGCGGCAACATCGCGATGATCTTCGCGATAAAGCACCCGGAGCGGGTGGACCGGCTGATTCTCGACGGCGCCAACCTGGATACGAAAGGCGTGAAGCGCTCCGTCCAGTTCCAGATCGAGCTGGGCTACCGCTTCGCGAAATTGTTTGCCGCGAAAAGCGAATCGGCCCGGAAGAATACGGAGATGCTCGGACTGATGGTCAACGACCCGAACGTTCGGCCGGAGGAGCTCTCGCAGATTCAGGCCAGGACGCTGGTCATTGCCGGTACCAAAGACATGATCAAGGAAGAACACACCCGGCTGATTGCCTCATCGATTCCTGACTCGCAGCTTGTCTTCATTGAAGGCGACCACTTCATCGCAAACAAATGCGCGGAACCCTTCAACCGGGCCGTGCTGGAATTCCTTCAATCCTGACGGCAGACTCGTTAATAATCGTATATTTGCATCTGGAACATAGCGAATTAATGATATATTTTATGAAAAAAAAAGCCCTATTGACCGCCCTGGTGGCGGCAGCGCTCCTGTGTGGCTGCAAGGCCCAGGACAGCGCTCCTTCGGCCCTGGATGTCATCATGACCAGGACCAGTATCCGCAGTTTCACCGGCGAGGCCGTGTCGAAGGCCCAGCTGGAGACCATCCTCAAGGCCGGTATGGCCGCCCCGACCGCGATGAACGGCCAGCCCTGGCGTTTCGTGGTCGTGACCGACAAGGACAAGATGGCTTCGGTATTCGGAGCCGGTCCGCGCAGCGAAATGTTCACGACCGCCGGTGCCGTCATCGTCGTCTGCGGGCAGACCACTTCGATGGGACGCCCGTTCGGCGCGCAGCCGGATGCGCCCGAGCAGGAGATGCCCAACATGTTCTGGTATGAGGACTGCTCCGCTGCCGCGGAGAACATCCTCCTGGCGGTCAAGGCCCTCGGCCTGGGCGCCGTCTGGACCGCCGGATACCCGGCTGAGGAACGGATCGCCCCCATCGCCGCCGCGCTGGGGCTGCCTGCCAACATCAAGCCGCTCTGCATCATTCCGGTCGGCGTCCCGGCCGAAGACCCGGCTCCGAAGGACAAATGGAAGCCCGAGTACATCCACTGGGAGCAGTGGTAGGAGACTGGCGACAGATGAAGAAAGGGAGGCCTTTGCGGGCCTCCCTTTCTAATTATTGGGACAGGTTAATTGCTTAGGATGATTGCGGGGGAGATGTTGAGCTTCTGATAGATCTTCTTGGCAGTCTTCAGGGTCGGCTCTGCTCGTCCCATGAAATAATCGTTAACCCGGGAAGGGCTGACTTCGAGCAGTTTGGCGAGGTCCTTCTGGCTGAGCCCCAGCTCGTGCATCCTGAGCTTGAGGACTTCCCTGAGGCTCGGCTCGCCGATGTCGAAGACTTCTTCGGAGTAGTCGGCGACAAGGTTCGACAGCAGCTCAAGTTCGATGCTTGCCGGGTCGTTCCGGGGAGTCGTGTCGTTGACAAAGGGTAGAAGCTGCTCTACCCTTTGTATGGCCCATTCATACTGCTCCCTGGTAGTGATCCGGGTCATTCTATTTCCATCCGTTTCGCCAGGTAGACTTCTCCGAGCTCATTCCATTTGGCGTTGGAGCGGGCGGCGTAGAAACGCTTGCCGTCGAGCTTGTTGACCAGGAAGTTCTCCTCGGTCTTGAGGGAGTCGGGGACGTGGCAGTAAGCGAAGATGAAGTTCTCGAGCAGCGCGGCGCGCAGCTCGGGATAGTCCTCGATGGCCTTCGTGCAGGCCGCGAGGTCGGCGGCCATATTGAGCTGGTCGTAGCCGGAGGAGATCTCCACAAGCTGCTTGAAGGTGTCTTCTGCAAGCTGTTCGCGCCCGGGGGCGTAGCGTGCGTTACATCTGTCCTGTGCAAAGGCGGCTCCGGCGAGGAGAACAAGGGAAACGAAGAGGGTGATGGATTTTTTAAGCATGGCTGTAGTTATTTATGGATTAGTATTATGCAGGTGTGGCGGCCAGAGACCGGATGTTGATGAGTTGGATGGTGAAATTGACGACGACGACGAGCTGATGGCGGTTGCCGAGTATGCCGAAAGCGTACTGCTGGTCCCCCATGCAGCTGACGTCCGCGAAGCTGCCTTTCATGTCTGCGAAACACGTCCACTGGCTCTTTTTGACGACGGCAGCCCACTCCTGGAGGGCCGTTTTGGTCTCCGGGTGCTCGCCGATGTACTCCTTAAGAGGCTGTTCCGTGAAGATTCGCATGGCCCAAAGGTAAAAAGAAAATTTTGAATTACAAAAGAAAATCTTGAAAAATAATATTTCCTTTTGAAGAAAGTGAAAGGGGGCGGGATATAAAACACACCCCCGTCTGGTTATCGGCGGGGGTTCGATTACAAAATGTTCGAGGTGAGGTGCGCAGCCGGCAGGCGCGTATTACCGGCTTATTGCGAAAGCATCATGAAGACACTGCGACTGCCTGCAGCATCGCTTCGCAGCCTTCCAGAATGTCCTGGAAGGCTTGCTCGAAGTCGCCCGTGTACCACGGATCGGCTACGTCGCGGCCAACGCCCGTGTAGGACATCATGAGGTGGATCTTGCCCTGCGGGTCATCCGGAATGATCCGCCTGATCCACCGCAGGTTGGAGGCGTCCATGCAGATGATGCGGTCGAAGCGGTCGTAGTCGGCCCGGGTGACCTGACGGGCGCGTTTGCCGTTGTCGAAGGGTATGCCGTGCTGGTTCAGACAGCGTTTTGCCGGCGGATAGATGGGATTGCCCGTCTCCTCCGTCGAGACTGCGGCGGATTCAATATAGTATTGCCCCTCATGGCCTTTGGCTTTTACCAGTGCCTTGAGAATGAACTCGGCCATCGGGCTCCGGCAGATATTGCCATGGCAGACAAATAAGACCTTCATTTTAAATAAATCATGTCATCACCTCTGCAAATCTAACGATTATTTCTATATTTGTCATAGGTTAGTATGCATTATCAAATCCAAACCCTATACAGTATGAGAAAGACAGTCAAGTCAGTGGCAGTCGTGTGCGCCGCACTGCTGGCCCTTGCGTCCTGCAAGAGCAAGAGCGATGTCATGCACATCGACTATGAAGAGTACACCCTGGACAATGGTCTCAAGGTGGTGCTCCACGAGGATCACAGCGATCCCATCGTCGCCCAGGCGATTGCATTCCATGTCGGCAGCGCCCGTGAGAAAGAGGGCAAGACCGGCTTTGCCCATTTCTTCGAGCACATGCTCTTCCAGCGCTCCGAGAACCTTCCGCGCAATGCGTTCTTCAACAAGATCGCCGACATGGGCGGCACCTTCAACGGAGGCACGTCCAATGACTACACGATCTACTATGAGTGCGTCCCGCGCGACGCCCTGGAGAAGATCCTCTGGATGGAGTCCGACCGCATGGGCTTCTTCATCAACACCGTCACCCAGAGCGGCCTCGAGCGCGAGATTGACGTGATCTGCAACGAGAAGCGCCAGACCGAGGTGAACAATGCCTACGGCATGATGGACGACGTGATGTGCAAGAATTTCTTCCCCGCGAGGCACCCCTACAGTTGGACGGTCATCGGCGAATTTGAGGACATCAAGTCGGCCACCGTCGAGGACGTGAAGGAATTCTACGCTACTTACTACGTCCCCTCCAACGCTACCCTCTGCATCGCCGGCGACTTCGACCCGAAAGAAGTCAAGGCATTGATTGAGAAATACTTCGCGGAGATCCCCAGCCACCCGGTCGAGAAGCCGGCCGTGTGGGATGTCACGCTCGACGAGACCAAGGCGCTGTACTACGAGGACCAGTTCGCCAGCATGCCGGGCGTCGAAATCGCCTGGTCGTCCGTGGCCTCCGGCCATGAGGACGAGGCGGCCCTGGATGCATTCTGCAGCCTCTTTGGCCGGGGCAAGAATTCCCCGCTCTACAAGAACATCGTCGAGAAGAATCTCGCTCCCAACGTGTCCGCATTTAACTATACCCGCGAGAGCGCCGGGCAGGTCGACATCAGCGCCACGGCCTATCCGGGCGTGGACATTGACCTGATCATGGCAGCCGTCGAGCAGGCCATGGCCGATTTCGAGGCGAACGGCGTCGACGAGGAGGAGCTCGCCACGCTCAAGGCGGAGAACGAGACTTCGGCCTACCGTCGTCTCGGCAGTGTGCTGGGCAAGGCCCAGATGCTCGCCCAGAGCAAGGAATTCTACGGCAAGGCCGACAAGTTCATCGACGAGATCGCGGACTTCAATAAGGTGACTGCCGAGGATGTGATGCGGGTTTACAACCAGTACGTCAAAGGCAAGAACTACGTCGCTGTCGTGGCCGTGCCGAAGGGCCAGGTCGCGCTCTCCATCGAAGGCAGCGTGCCTGCGAAGCTCACGATGGAGGATCAGAGCAAGCAAACGATGAAGAGTGCCGCCGGCGCCATCGTGGACGATGACTACGAGCGCACCCCGTCCAAGATTGACCGCAGCGTTGAGCCGGCATACCTGCCGAATGCACCCAAGACCAACACCCCGGCCATCTGGCGGACCACGCTTGCCAACGGCATCGATGTCGCCGGCATCACCCAGAGCGAGATCCCCATGGTCAATCTCACCATCACCATCGACGGCGGCCAGCTCCTGGATCCTGCGGGGAAGCGGGGCACGGCTTCCATCAACGCGCGGATGATGAACGAGGGCACTTCGGAGCACACCGCCGTTGAGCTGGAGCAGGCGCTCCGCAAACTCGGCGCCAGCGCACGCGTCAGCGTAGGCTCGAAAGCCACCACCGTCAACGTCAGCTCCCTGTCCAAGAACCTGCCGGAAGTCATGGAGATCGTCTGCGAGATGATCACCAAGCCGAAATTCGACGAGGCGGCGTTCGGCCGTGCCGTGAAGAGCGAGAAATCATCCATCCAGAACGCCCTCACGAGCATCACCTCGCTCGGCTCCCGGGCAGCGAACAGGCTCTGGCTTGGAGACTGCGTCTACACGGACTACACAACCAACGAGAGCATCGATGCGATCACGATGGATGACATCAAGGCGTATTACGCTACGCTCACGCCGAAGAACGCCCATGTCGACCTGGCCGGTGACATCAACCTCCCGACGGTCCGGAAGGCGCTTGCCGCCCTGGAGAAATGGG
Source organism: uncultured Bacteroidales bacterium (assembly GCA_905234475.1). Classification (GTDB taxonomy): domain Bacteria; phylum Bacteroidota; class Bacteroidia; order Bacteroidales; family UBA932; genus Cryptobacteroides. The sequence goes on from CAJOHX010000005.1 coordinate 56,813, forward strand.
ACGGCGCCGAGGTCGACGTCCCTGCGGTCAAGATAGGGGAGAGCGCCGCTCCCGGCACCTATTTCATCGATTTCCCGGGATCCAAGCAGTCCTACATCTATATCGTCGGGCCCGGTATGCTCGTCAGCAACCCGGATTACTACAAGCTTGACGTCCTCAACGAGAAGCTCGGTGCTGGCTCTGCCGGGCGCCTGTTCGAGGTGCTCCGTCTCCAGCGAGGCTATACCTATGGCGCCAGCTCGGCGTTCCTTGCCAGCCCCGAATACGGCTATTTCCGCGCTGCATCCAGCGTCCAGGGCAGCTCCACCAAGGAGTCCGTGGCCCTGTTCAAGGAGATCATCGACCACTTCGGCGACGACTATTCCCAGGAGAAACTTGACGGTGTGAAGGATGCCATGCTCCGCTCGAATGCTTCGGCCTTCGAGACGACCTCCAGCCTGGTAAACCTCCTCTCGAGAATCCGCAACTACAACCTTCCTGACGACTATGTCGCCCGCGAGGAGGCTGTCGTGAACGGAATGACCCTCTCGGACATCAAGGCCCTGGCGGAGGACTATCTGGACACCGACGACATGATCATCGTGGTCGTCGGCGATGCGGCCACCCAGTTCAAGAACGTCCCGGGCGCCAAACTCATCCAGGCGATCTAATCCTTTACGATCAGATATTCGCGCAGACGGTCGATCTCCTCGTACGAGAGGGGGTCGACCGTTTCGGAATGGCGGGTGGTGGCCCAGTTCAGCACCAGTTCATTGATGCTGGACACTTCCGGGTAGCCGAACCGTCTCAGGTAGGTGACCAGTTCGTAGAGGATGTGGGTTTCCTTTTCCGTGGCGCGGTAGTTCCGCAGGCGCGTGTTGGTCCGGGCCAGGGTCGTCAGTTCGTAGTCCTTGGACAGGTCGCTTTCCGACACGCCCAGCAGGGCCTCGATCAGGAAGGCGAGCGTGCCCGTTCGGTCCGCGCCGCCGGCGCAATGGAAGTAGACGGCCTTGCCTTCGCCCAGCCAGCCGACGATGGCGCGGATGGCCTGCTGGTAGAGTTCCTGGGTGTTGCCGGTGCCCCGGCCCATGTTCTTCTCCACCGGGAGCTTGAGGTATTCGGCTTTCTCGATGACGGGGCCGTAGTGGGCTTCGCTGGCCTTGATGCCGCGCAGGTCCAGGTCCACGCCGATGTGCAGCTGGTTGGAGAAGATGTCTTTCGCACCCTCGGTCATCCGGGAGGAGGAGAGCTGGGCGCCCCGGTAGAGCTTGCCGTAGGCGATATGCCCGCCGTCGGCCTGCCAGCCGCCCAGGTCGCGGACGTTCTCGACGATGCCGTTGATCCATCGCAGCGGGCCCACGGGCCGGACGCAGCCGGTCTTCAGGACCACGCCCTCCCGGCCGAGCACCTTGTAGTAATAGTCAACGCCCGGGATCAGATTGTAGATCTCCGCCGGCGATGCCGACCCGGGCAGGTCGATAATCTCCTTGAAATTGGGGGTAGTAGACAGGACAATCCGGGCTGCCGGAGCGCCCGTCCAGGCGATCGTCACCGGGAGCGGCTTGTCGTTGGCGCCGTACTGCTCCCTGTAGTCCTTGACAAAAGACAGGGTATAGGCCGTGTCGCGCGTATAGTCCACTTCCTCCAGGAACTTCCGTGTCCCGGGATTCTCGATGTCACATTCCTCCACGGCCGCCCGCTTCAGCGAGGCAGCCGGTCCGCAGGAGACGGCGATGGCGGCAAGGACCGCAATAATCAGAACCCTTTTTTTCATATTACATATTCATTGGAAGCAGGTAGTAAACGCTTTCTGCGTCGCGGTAGAATTCGCGGGCGCCCCAGCGCTGCCAGTATTGATGCGTCTTCAGCCGGTGAAGCACGGGGATGAAGACGAAGTCGTAGCAGGCCTTCAATTCGGGCAGGATGGATGCCAGCATGTCGTAGTTGAGCCGCGTGCCGCGCCAGTCCTCCCGCACGATAAAGGAGAAGACGGCGGTGTAGCGCAGCGAATTGAGCCTCCCGAGCAGCTCCGGGGCGTCGCGGCGGATCTGATCCGTCTCTTCTTCAATGCGGTAGTCGCTCATGTTGAGCAGCCCGATCACCTCGCCAGTCTCGTCCAAAGCCTTGACGCTCAGCGGCCAGTTGAAATGCAGGTCGCGCACCCATCCTTCGACTTCGGTGCGGTCGAAGCCATACTGGCGCGTGATCCATTCCACGGTGAGCGGCGCGTCGGCGGGGGACATCCTATGCAATGTGTACGACATTGAACGTCAATAGTTCTACAGGGTGATACGACAGTTTTGCCTGGCGCAGGCCCGACAGGCCCATGTCCTCTTCGCGGTTGACGAAGGTGAAGCGCTCCGGCAGGTGGGCGCAGAACTGCTGGTTGATGATGCTGAAGGCGCCTTCGACGCTGAGGTCGGCCTTCTCGACGCAGACATCGAACGTGTCAGGGGTGATGGCGCCGCCATAAGTGAAGGCCACCATGCGGCCGCCCAGGAAGATGCTGCCGCCCAGCATCCCCAGTTCGTCCCAGTGGGCGAAGACGGTCTCCATGGCGCGCTTTTCCACCTCGATGGTGTCTCCGTACACCGGGTTGTCGTGCTGCTTCCCGTCGTGCCAGAGGGCGGCGACCCGGCGGCATTCGCCGAAGAGCGACGGCTCCAGCGGGCGGTATTCGAAATCGGGGTATGCGGCCCGGAAATGGTTGACATGGTTGCGCTTGGCCTGCAGTTTGCCGCCGTGCAGCCCGGCAAGGTCTTCGCGGCGGTAGAGATAGTCATACTGGTCCCTGCGGGCCTCGACGCTGATATTGATGCCCTTCCGGCAGGCATTCTGCTGCAGCTGCAGCGCCGCTTCATCCTCGAGCCCGAGCAGGGTCAGCGCGTGGCTGCAATCCTCGCAGAGCGCTGCCAGAAGCTCGCAGGAGGGGACGCCTTTGGTGCAGATCATATAGGCCCGGTCGCCGTCAAGGGAGAAACGCAGCACCACGGCGTCGGGCAGCACGCATACCTCGGTGCTGTACCAGAACTGCCAGCCGACGAGGTTGGCAAGGGAGAAATTGCAGTTGCGACGTCCCGCCTCGAAAGTGACCTCCTGCACCGCGGCGCGGTCGGCAATGGTCAGCGTATGGAAACTCAAATCAATCATGTGGATTCGGTGGATCAAAGATAGGAAAAACTAACTACTTTTTTATTATCTTTACGGCATGTTAGTTAAGTGTATTCTCCTTGTCCTGTTCTTTGCCGTGATGATCGGCGTCGGCATCTACTGCCGCAGGACCGCATCTGATGTTCAAGGCTTTGTGCTGGGTGGCCGCAACGTCGGCTCCTGGCTGACTGCGTTTGCCTTCGGCACGTCCTATTTCTCGGCCGTCATCTTTGTCGGCTACGCCGGCCAGTTCGGCTGGAAATACGGCCTTGCCGCGACCTGGATCGGCATCGGCAACGCACTGATCGGCTCGCTGCTGGCCTGGCGCATCCTTGGGCGTCGCACGCGCCTGATGACGCAGCACCTGCAGAGCGCGACGATGCCCGACTTTTTTGGGAAGCGCTTTTTCAGCGGCGCGCTCAAGGTGGCCGCTTCCGTGATCGTATTCATTTTCCTCATTCCCTATACTGCATCGCTCTACAACGGCCTTTCGCGGCTTTTCAGCATGGCATTCAACGTGGATTACGTGTGGTGCGTGCTGGGTATGGCGGTGCTGACCGGCGTCTACGTCCTGGTGGGGGGCTACATGGCGACGGCGGTGAATGATTTCATCCAGGGCATCATCATGCTGGTGGGCATCTGCGCCGTGATTGCCTCCGTACTGAACGGCAACGGCGGCTTCACGGCAGCGATTGAGAGTCTCTCGCTGGTGCCGTCCGAGTCGGCGCCGGCGCTTAACGGCGCGTTCGTGTCGTTCCTGGGACCGCAGCCCCTCTATCTGCTGGGAGTCGTCCTGCTGACCTCCCTCGGCACCTGGGGCCTACCGCAGATGGTCGGTAAGTTCTACGCCATCCGCAACGAAGACGCCATCCGCAAGGGGACGATCATCTCCACTTTTTTCGCCATCATCGTGGCCGGCGGATGCTATTTCCTCGGCGGTTTCGGCCGGCTTTACGGCCAGAGCATCGAGTATACTGCGGCGGGCAGCCCGGTCTACGACAGCATTGTCCCTTCAATGCTGGCATCACTGCCGGATCTGATGATCGGCGTGGTCATCATCCTGGTGCTCTCGGCATCCATGTCAACGTTGTCCTCGCTGGTACTTACTTCGGGTTCCACCCTGACGCTGGACATCATCGACCCGGCGGTGGCCAAGGTGCGCAAGGGGACCCGGCTGGACGAGAAGAGCCAGCTGCTGTGCATCCGCCTGCTGGTGCTCTTCTTCATCATCGTATCTTCCGTCCTGGCCATCGTCCAGGCCAAGAGTTCCGTGACGTTCATTGCCCAGCTGATGGGCATTTCCTGGGGTGCACTGGCCGGAGCCTTCCTGGCCCCGTTCCTGTACGGCCTCTACTGGAAGCGTACGACGCCGGCATCGGTGTGGGCTTCCTTCATCGCCGGTGTGGCCGTGATGTGCGGCTGCATGTACTGCACCTTCACGGGCAAGACGTTCATCAGCCCGTACTTCACTTCGCCGATCAACGCCGGTGTGCTGGCCATGGTGCTCGGTCTCGTGATCGTGCCCGTGGTCAGCCTGTTTACCAAGGTAAGCCGGAAAGATGAGGTGGCGGAAATGTTCAGCTGCTACGACACGACCGTGACGGTCCGCGCCACGACGGCCCTGGTCGACGAGCAGGAGTAATCCTTAGAATACCAAGGTATAGCCGGCACCCAGCAGATGGCAGGCGCCGGTCAGGCCTGCCATGTCATAGAGGTGGTACATGTAGAAGAAATCCAGCGAATGGCCGCCTCCGAGGCTGATTTCCGTGCCGGCATAGTGCAGCGAGCGGACCCATCCCTTGCCGTCGAGACTGCCGAAGATCTCGTACATGAGGTAGGGGGTCAGGATGCTGTCCGGGGCCTTGTATTGCCCGCGGAGCCGGACCCGGAGGGTGTTGCTGCAGGATTGGGAGGCCGGGTTGTAGGCCAGCTCATATTTCTGCCGGAAGGCGACGGCAAGGCCTTCGCGCTTGAGCGTCTCCGTGAAGCTCAGCACGGCCTTGTGCTGCTCCATTTTCCCTGCCGAGGGAATGTTCCAGTACTCGTAGCTCAGGTCTCCCTTGAGCCAGTTGTTGAAGTTGTAGCCGCCGCCGGCCATGGCGAACCAGCATTCCGTGCTGCGGATATGGTCGAAGGAACGGTGCTCGAGCCGCGCCATGGCGTAGGGTGCCCCGAATGACTTAATAAGCTGGATGCTTGTCCAGGTGCCATAATCAGATTGCGTCTGCGCGCCAGCATGCGGCGAGAAGGCCAGCAAGGCGGCCAAAATGGAAACAAAAACTCTTTTCATACCGGGACAAAGATAATAAAAACGTAATTTCCACAAAGAAATTAACGGCAAAAATGAAAATATCGCTTGCGATATAAAATAATCGTCGTATATTTGTATCGCGAACGATATAAATAACGAACATATGGCAAAGATTTATGATTTCAAAGCCCTGAACAACAAGGGCATCGAGGTAGACCTCGCACAGTATGAAGGGAAGGTCCTTCTCATTGTCAACACCGCCTCCAAGTGCGGCTTCACCCCGCAGTATGACGGACTGGAAGACCTTTATCAGAAATATAAGGACCGGGGACTCGTCATCCTTGGCTTCCCCTGCGACCAGTTTGCCCACCAGGAGCCCGGCTCAAACGAGGAGATTGCGGAGTTCTGCCGCATCAACCATGGGGTCACTTTCCCGCTGATGGCCAAAATTGAAGTCAACGGCGAGAACGAGCATCCGGTTTATGGCTACCTCAAGTCTGTCGCTCCGACGGAAGAGTACAAGGGCCTTAAGGGAAAAGCGACCCGCACCATGCTGAAGGGGCTCAGCAAGAGCGCCAAAAAGGACAGCGACATCCTCTGGAACTTCACCAAGTTCCTGGTCAGCCGCGACGGCTCCGTGGTCAAGCGCTTTGCGCCCGTGGCCGAGCCCGTTTCTTTCGAAAAGGACATCGAGGAGATGCTGTAATGGACGGTCGCTTCAAACTGGACAACCAGCTCTGTTTCCGGCTGTATACCGCCTCGCGTCTCATCACGCAGGCGTATCATCCGCTGCTGGCCGAACAGGGACTGACCTACCCGCAGTACCTGGTGCTCATGGTGCTGTGGGAGAAGGATGCCCAGCCGGTCAATGACATTGCCAGGCGGCTGATGCTGGAGACCAACACCGTCACGCCGCTGCTCAAGCGGATGGAGGCTGAAGGCATTCTGACCCGCACCCAGGGAAAGAAAGACGCCCGGCAGATGATTGTGAAACTGACGCGAAAGGGGAGGGACCTGCAGGACAAACTGATGCGTGTCCCGGAGACCGTCGGCAGCGCCGTCCTCTGCGAAAGCGTCACGCCCGAGACGGTCCCGGGCCTGTTTACTATGCTGGATAACATCATCAATCAATTGAAAAACAAATCAGAAAACAGTTAAGTTATGTCACTTGGAAGAACCCTTTTGCTCGTTGGCGCCCTTCTTTTCGCCTTCAGCTGCACGAACCAGTCAAATACCATCTACCGGTTCAAGACTGTGTCCAACGACGGTGAAGACGTGAACTTCGCCGACTACAAAGGCAAAGTTCTGCTGGTTGTCAACACTGCATCAAAATGCGGCTTCACACCCCAGTATGACGGCCTGGAAGCCCTCTATAAGAAATACCGGCACCAGGGTCTGGTCGTCATCGGTTTCCCCTGCGACCAGTTCGGCCACCAGGAGCCCGGCTCCGACGAGGAGATCGTGGAGTTCTGCCGGCTGAATTACGGTGTCACCTTCCCGCTGATGGCCAAGTCGGACGTGAACGGAGAGAACGCGAATGAAGTGTTCAAGTGGCTGTACTCCGAGAAGCCCTTTGCCGGATGGGGAGACAGCGAGACGGGACAGTTCATGGACGGGATGCTCTCCCGGAATGATCCGGACTATGCCTCCAATCCAGACATCAAGTGGAATTTCACCAAGTTCCTGATTGACCGCAAGGGCAGGGTTGTTGCCCGCTTCGAACCCGTCGTTACTCCCGCGGAGCTTGAGGCGGAAATCGAAACGCTTTTATAACTGCTTCAAGCAATTGAACTTATTTGACAGCAAACACGGCCAGCCAGTGTTTGCTGTCTTCTTGTTTTACGGTGATTTCTGTAAAGCCGGCGGCCGTCAGATGTATCTTCAACTCGTCCGGGGTGTAGGTGCGCATCCCCTCGATCATCTTTTCCCACTTCTCGTTGTTGCCGGTGAGACCGTCATCTTCGTTGACAATGAGGAATTTCCCTCCGGGAGCAAGCACGCGGCGCACTTCGGCGAAGCTTTTCTCTATGTCAGGCCAGAAATAGACGGTCTCAAAAGCCGTCACCATGGTAAATGAAGCGTCTTTGAAGGGCAATGCGGCTACATTGGCTTCCAGAACGCGGCAACGCCCCTTGGAAATGGCTTCGGCATTGACCTTCCTGGATTTCTCAACGGAGACGGGGGAGTAATCCACGCCCCACTGGTGGTTTGACAAGGAAGGCTCTCTGGCCGCAGCCATCGAAGAAATGCCCGCCGGATACGACCAGTTGATGCTTCCGGTCATCGACAATATTC
>CAJOHX010000006.1 GCA_905234475.1 uncultured Bacteroidales bacterium
CATCGGGCATAAAGCTTTGTTGAGATGGAAGGATTCGAACCCTCACTGACAGAGCCAGAATCTGTAGTGCTACCATTACACCACATCTCAAGGTGTCCCGCCGCCTCGCGGTTTTGGGACTGCAAAGGTACAACTCTTTTGGAAATATGCAAAATTATTTTCGTGCAATCAGCACGATAGCCCACACTTCGCACCCTTCGCCCCGTCCCACGAAGCCCAGACGCTCCGTCGTGGTGGCCTTGACGCTCACCCGGTCGGGGGCGATCCCCATCACGCTGGCGAGCGTGCGGCGCATCGCCTCGATGTGCGGAGCGAGCTTGGGAGCCTGCAGGGCAATGGTGATGTCGGCGTTGACGACCTCCCAGCCGGCGAAGGCCGGGAGCGCGAGCACGGCGGCGAGCAGCTCCTTGCTGTCCACCCCCTTCCAGCGGTCGTCCGTGTCCGGGAACAGGTGGCCGATGTCGCCGAGGGCGAGCGCGCCGAGCAGCGCGTCGCACAGCGCGTGGATGGCGACATCGCCGTCCGAATGGGCCACAAAACCGTTTTCCGAAGGGATCCGGATGCCGCCCAGCCACATCGGAAGCCCCGCTGCGAGGGCGTGCACGTCGTAACCTTGTCCGATTCTGTATTCCATAACTCCACAAATTTAGGGAAAAATGATTACATTTGTGAGTTATGGGACTTTTTAATTTTTTCGGTGAGAACGAACACCGGGTTTTCAACTACAAGCCGATTTACTACGATCCGGCGGAGGAGGAGCGCAAGCGCCGCTTCGGCGCCGTGGACGGCACCATCGAGAAGGAGAAAAAAGAAGGCACCTACGTGCCCGGCTCCTACATCCGGGGCTCCTTCCGCGAGGGCTCGCGGACACGCACGCCTTTCAAGCGCGCCCAGACCATCATCGGCATCATCTCGATGCTGCTGATCGTCGGCGTGCTCTTCTTCATCGCGAAATTCTATTCCCTGCTGTAGGCGCGGATGGGCAAGTTGAAGATCCTGCCGGCGCAGATTGCCAACATGATCGCCGCGGGCGAGGTCGTGCAGCGGCCTGCGTCCGTGGTGAAGGAATTGCTGGAAAACGCCGTGGACGCGGGCGCAAGCCAGATCACCGTCGTCATCACCGACGCCGGGCGCACGCTCATCCAGGTCATCGACAACGGCTGCGGCATGAGCCCGGTGGACGCCGTGCTCTGCTTCGAGCGCCACGCCACCTCCAAGATCGCCACGGCCGAAGACCTGGAGCAGATCCTCACCTACGGCTTCCGCGGGGAGGCGCTCGCCAGCATCGCGGCCGTGTCGGAAGTAACGCTCCGCACGCGGCGGCCGCAGGACGAGACGGCCACGGAAGTGCGCACAAGCGCCATCGGTGAGACGAAAACGGCCACCGTGGCCGCCCCGACGGGGTCCAATTTCGCGGTGCGCAACCTCTTCTACAACACCCCCGCGCGGCGCAAGTTCCTCAAGAGCGACAACGTCGAGCTCAAGCACATCATCGAAGAATTCACCCGCGTGGCCATCACGCGTCCCGACATCGCCTTCACCCTGTCCCACAACGGGCGCGACCTGTTCGTGCTCAAGAAGGCCAAGTCGCTGAAATTCCGCATTCTGGACCTGCTGGGCAGCAACGTCGTCGGGGACATCGTGGACCTGAGCGCCGAGACCTCGGTGGTGCGCATCAGCGGCTTCGTGGGCCGTCCCGACACCGCCCGCAAGACCCTCGGCAACCAATATTTCTTTGTCAACGGACGCTATTTCCGCAGCCCCTACCTCCACAAGGCCGTGATGAAGGCCTACGAGGAGATGATCCCCGAAGGGGTCACGCCCGCGTGGTTCATCTTCCTGGAGACGGACCCGCACAGCATCGACGTCAACATCCACCCCACCAAGACGGAGATCAAGTTCGAGGACGACACCGTCATCTTCCAGATCCTGTACGCCTGCGTCAAGGAGACGCTCGGGCGCAACAGCTTCGGCGCCAGCATCGATTTCAACACCGAGGGCGCCGTCCCCCTGCCCCAGCTCGGCAAGAGCTTCGAGCAGTACAGGGACGTGACGATGCCCACGATCGAGACGGATCCGGGGTACGATCCGTTCAGCGCTCCCTTTGTGCAAGGAGGTTCGCCGGTCAAGCCGGCGAATGACGAAGGGGGGACGGCGAATGGCGGTCCTTCGACCGACTCAGGAACCGTCCCCGGCTACAGCCGGTACGTGGACCGCCGGGAGGACTACGGCCGCCTCTTCGAGGAGAAGACGCTGCCGCTGGGGCGGGTCCTCATTCTCCAGGGCAAATACATCCTCACGCCGGTGGCTTCCGGCGTCATGATCGTCCACATCGGCCGCGCCCGCGAGCGCATCCTTTATGAACAGGCCCTGCGCGCACTCGCAGACCAGGCCCATGTGACGCAGACCGCCCTCTTCCCCGTGCAGGTGCAGGTGGGCGCCGCGCAGCGCCTGCTCTTCGAGGAGCACGCAGCGCTGCTGGCGCGCCTCGGCTTCGACATCGCCCCCTTCGGCACGGACACCGTGGTGGTGAACGGCGTGCCCGAGGGCTACAGCTGCGAGGCCGGCAAGGTGGAGCAGCTTGTCAGCGACCTCGTGTACATTTTGTCAGAGGACAAGGATGCCCTGTCGGAGCTGATGCAGCAGCGCATGGCGGAGAAATTCGCCACCCTGGGGGCCTCCCATGCCGATCCGCTCACTTCCCCGCAGGAAGCGCAGCGCCTCATTGACACGCTTTTTGCAAGCAGCAACGCCGAACTGACCCCGGGCGGGCGGCGCATCGTCAGCATCGTCCCCCTCCCGGACATAGAAAAGAGATTCTAGCATGTCCTACTACTACTCTGGCGGCAACGGCGGCGGACGCGGGGGATTCCTCTCGTCGCTTCCTCCCGTCACCAAGAACCTGATCATCATCAATGTGATCATCTTCGTCGCGACCCTGATCAACGAAGAATTCATGATCAGCACCTTCGCGCTGTTCTACCCCACCTCCCCGTTCTTCCACTGGTGGCAGGTGGTCACGCACATGTTCATGCACGGCGGCTTCTGGCACATCTTCTTCAATATGTACACGCTGCTGATTTTCGGCGGCGTGGTGGAGCGCATCATCGGGAGCAAGAAGTTCCTGGTGTTCTACTTCATCTGCGGCCTGGGCGCCGTGGCGCTGCACCTCGGGGTGGAATATCTCCAGATGCAGTCCTACATGAACGGCGTGGCGCAGGGCAGCGCCACCGCGATGCAGAACATCGAGGCCATCAAATACACCCCGACCGTGGGTGCCTCCGGCGCCATCTACGGCGTGCTGATGGGCTACGCGATGCTCTTCCCGGAGTCCCGGATGACCCTGCTCTTCCCGCCCATCACGCTCAGCGCGAAATGGATGGTCGTGGCCTTCGCCGTCATCGAGCTGCTCACCGGCGTGACCGGCCTGGCCAGCGGCATTGCGCATTTCGCCCACCTGGGCGGCATGCTCATCGGCTGGCTGATGATCCTGTGGTGGCGGGGGCGCGGCGTTTTGTTTGACAAAGACCGATTATAATATGGACAGTGCACCCGTTATCCAGGAAGCCGTCAGGATCCTTCGCGAAGGCGGCGTGATCCTCTACCCCACCGACACCGTCTGGGGCATCGGCTGCGACGCCACCAACGAGAAGGCCGTCGCGCGCGTATTCGAGATCAAGCGCCGGTCCGAGGCCAAGTCGCTCGTGCTGCTGGCCTGCGACCTCGACATGGTCGCGAAATACATCCGGCAGATCCCCTCGATTGCCATCGACCTCGTCGAGGTCAACGACGCCCCGATGACCATCATCTATCCCGGTGCGCAGTACCTGGCGCCCAACGCCGTGGCCGCCGACGGCTCGGTCGGCATCCGCATTCCCCTTGTCGAAGAAGAAGACGCCGACGCGGAAGCGCCGAAGAAGCCGGCCCCGAAGGGCGGCCTGACCGCCGGCGCCTTCTGCCGCGAGCTGGTGCGCCGCCTGCGCCGCCCGCTCGTCAGCACGTCCGCCAACATTTCCGGCGAGCCGACGCCCGCCACCTTCGCCGAGATCTCTGAGGAGATCAAGGCGGCGGTGGACTACGTCGTGCCGAAGCCCTTCGGCTACGGCGCCACCGGCCGCTCCTCGCAGATCATCAAGCTCGGCCTGGGCGGCGAGGTGGAGGTCCTGCGGCCGTAAGCATTTGAAAGACAAACTGATAAAACCATAAACCGATGAAAGTGAGATTATTCCTTTGCGCAGCGGCCCTCGCGTTGCTCGCCACCGGGTGCAAGCACTACGAGTACCCCTTCCAAAATCCGAATCTCTCCGTGGAGAAGCGCGCGGACAACCTGCTCTCGCTGCTGACCCCGGAGGAGAAGATCGGCCTGATGATGAACGGCTCCGTGTCCGTGGACCGGCTGGACATCCCCGCCTACAACTGGTGGAACGAAGCCTGCCACGGCATCTGCTACGACGACGTGACCGTGTTCCCGCAGGTGATCGCCTTGGGCGCCACCTTCGACGCGCCCCAGCAGCTGGAGATCTACACGGCCGTGTCCGATGAGGCGCGCGCCGTCTGGAACACCACCGACCATCACCAGATGGGCGTGACCCAGCCGAACGGCAACATCTGGCACAACGGCCTGTCGTTCTGGTGCCCGAACGTCAACATTTTCCGCGACCCCCGCTGGGGACGCGGACAGGAGACGCCCGGCGAGGATCCCTACCTCAACGGCGTGATGGGCGTCCAGACGGTCAAGGGCATGCAGGGCAATGACAAGAAGTATTTCAAGCTGCATTCCTGCGCGAAGCATTTCGCCGTCCACAGCGGCCCCGAGGCGGACCGCCACCGCTTCAACGCATCCGTGTCGATGCGCGACCTGTGGGAGACCTACCTCCCGGCCTTCCGCTCCATCGTGAAGGACGCCAACGTGCAGGAGGTGATGTGCGCCTACCAGCGCTATGAGGACGAGCCCTGCTGCGCCAGCGACCGGCTCCTCCAGCAGATCCTGCGCGACAAGTGGGGATTCAGCGGCATCGTCGTGTCCGACTGCGGCGCCATCGGCGACTTCTACAACACCCGCCAGCACGGCACCCATCCCGACGCCGCCAGCGCTTCCGCCGACGCGGTCCTGTCCGGCACCGACGTGGAGTGCGGCACGAGCTACAAGTCCCTGACCGAAGCCATCGAGAAGGGCCTCATCTCCGAGGCGGACATCGACGTGAACGTGCGCCGCATCCTCGAGGCCCGCATCAAGCTGGGCATGTTTGACCCGGCGGAGAAACTTCCCTGGGCCGGCCTCGGCGAGGAGACCCTCAGCAGCGCCGCCCATACCGAGCTGGCCGCCAAGGCCGCCCGTGAAGCCATCGTGCTCCTGAAGAACGAGAACAATGTCCTGCCGCTCCGCAAGGAGGGCATCACCATCGCGGTGGTCGGCCCGAACGCCGACGATGCCCGCGTCATCCTGGGCAACTACAACGGCTTCCCCACCGCCGCCAACACCCAGACCATCCTGGAGGCCATCCGTGCGGCAGCCCCCGGCGCCAACATCATCTATGAGCGCGGCTGCGACCTGGTGGAGCCCTTCATCACCACCCACTACCTGGCCCGGATGAACGGCGGCAAAGGCCTCCACGCCGACTATTTCAACGGCACCGAGTTCGGCGGCAGCGTGGTGGCGGCGGTCGACTACGACGAGCCCCTCACGCTCAACACCACCTCCCCGGCCCTCGCCCACGAGGACTGCGCCTGGACGGAAGGCCTGAACCTGACGGACTTCTCCGCCCGCTATAGCGGCAGCTTCACCGCCGACTACACCGGCGACATGGTTTACTCCGTGCGCGGCAGCGGCAAATACAAATTTGTCGTCAACGGCAAGACCGTCTCCGAGCAGGCCGAGGCCCCGCGTTTCGGCGGTTTCGGCGGCTTTGGCGGATTCCGCGGCTTTGCGCCGACGACCTTCCCCGTGGTGGCCGGCCAGACCTATGACGTGAGCATCGAGCTCGCCCAGCCGGAAGCCCGTTCGGCTTCCTTCTCCTTCGACCTCTACAGCCGCCGTCCGGTGGACCTGGCGGGCGTGGCGCAGCGCGTGAAGGACGCGGACGTGATCGTGATGGTCAGCGGCATCTCCTCCAACGAAGAGGGTGAGGGCCACGACCGCACCAGCATCGAGCTGCCCGACATCCAGCAGCAGCTGCTCGCCGCGATGGACGCCACCGGCAAGCCGGTCGTCCTGGTGAACGTGTCCGGCTCCGCCATCGCCTTCGGCGGCGTGGAGAAGCAGTACGACGCCCTCCTGCAGGCGTGGTACGGCGGCCAGGCCTGCGGCCTCGCCGTCGCGGACGTGCTCTTCGGCGACTACAACCCTGCCGGACGCCTGCCCGTCACCTTCTACGCTTCCACCGACCAGCTGCCGGACTTCACGGACTATTCGATGGAGAACCGCACCTACCGCTACTTCCGCGGCGAGCCGCTCTACGCCTTCGGCTACGGTCTCAGCTACACCACGTTCGGCTATGGCCAGGCCAAGGTCCAGGGCAAACCGGCGGCGATGAAGCTCACGGTGCCCGTGACCAATACCGGCTCGCGCGACGGCGAGGAGGTGGTCCAGGTCTACGTCAAGTCGCTTGACGATCCCGACGCGCCCATCAAGTCGCTCAAGGGCTTCGCCCGCGTGAAGATCGCGGCGGGCCAGACGGCCAACGTCACCGTGGAGCTGGGCAGCGGCGCCTTCGAGTTCTACGATGCCTCCATCGACGAGCTCTCCATCAAGCCCGGCCGCTACCAGCTGCTCTACGGCGGCTCCTCGCGCGACGCCGACCTCCAGGCCCTGGAAGTCAGCATCTAGACAGCGGCGCCCGCCGCAATTAAAGATTAGTCGAATTCAGGTAAACGGCCGTGGCAGCAACAACCGCGGCCGTTTCCGTCCGCAGGCGGCTGTCGCCGAGCGACACCGGGATCCACCCGCGCTCCCGCGCCAGCGCGGCCTCTTCGGGGCTGAAGTCCCCTTCCGGCCCGATCAAGATGATAATCTCCTTTGATGGAAGCAGACTTTGAATCTGCTTCCGTTCGACATCGTCGAAACAGTAGCAGATGAGTTTCAGGGCGTCGGCGGGAGCGGCGGCGATGAGTTCGCGCACGCTCTGCGGCTCGGCAATCTGAGGAATGGCGGCTTTGAGCGACTGCTTGGTGGCGGAGAGCGCGATGCGGCGCAGGCGCTCCGTCTTGACGACGCGCCGCTCCGAGCGCTCGCCGATCACCGGCGCGATCACATCCACGCCGATCTCCGTGGCCTTCTCAACGAACCATTCGTAGCGGTCGATGTTCTTGGTCGGACAGACCGCCATCGTGAGGTGGTAGGGATGCGCGCCGAAGCCCGGCTCCTCCCGCATGATGCGCACCTCGGCGCCGCGGGCGTCAGCCAGCTCGAGAACGCAGTGGTAGAGCGTCCCGCGCCCGTCGATTACGGCCACTTCATCACCCACGCGGTGCCGCAGGACGCGGACGAGGTGGGCCGACTCCTCCGGATCCAGGCGGATCCGGGAATCCTGAACGTCGTCGGAGAAAAAGAGTTCCATGGGCTATTTGAACAGGGCCTTCACCAGCGCCGGCACATCCGCGACCTTGACGATGCTGATGCCCTCCGGCTTGAGGTCCAGCTTGGAGAACGAAGACACGAAAATCCGCTTGAAGCCCAGACGGGCGGCCTCCTGGATGCGGCGCTCGACCTGCCCCACGGGACGGATCTCGCCGCTCAGGCCCACCTCGCCGGCGAAGCAGACGTCCGAGGGGATGGCGAAATCGAAATTGGACGACAGCACGGCGCAGATGACCGCGAGGTCCACCGCCGGGTCGCTGACTTTCAGGCCGCCGGCCATATTGAGGAAGACATCTTTCGCGCTGAGGTGGAAACCGGCGCGCTTCTCCAGCACGGCCAGCAGCATGTTGAGCCGGCGGGCATCGAAGCCCGTGGCGCTGCGCTGCGCCGTGCCGTACACGGCGCTGCTCACCAGCGCCTGCACCTCGAAGAGCATCGGGCGCGTGCCATCCAGCGTGGCGGCGATGGCCGTGCCGCTGAGCCCCTGCTCGTGCATCGGGATCAGCAGCTCGGACGGATTGGCCACCTCGCGCAGGCCCGCCCCCGTCATCTCGAAGACGGCCAGTTCGGAGGTCGAGCCGAAACGGTTCTTGATGCTTCGCAGAATGCGGTAAGATCCCCGGTTCTCCCCTTCGAACTGCAGGACCACGTCCACGATGTGCTCCAGGATCTTCGGCCCGGCGATGAAGCCGTCCTTGGTGATGTGCCCGATCAGGATCACCGGCACGCCGCTCTCCTTGGCGAAGCGAAGCAGCGCGGCGGCCACTTCGCGCACCTGGCTCACCGAGCCCGGGGCGGAATCGACCGACTCGGTGTACATCGTCTGCACGGAGTCCACGATCATCAGGTCCGGCCGCCGGGCGTCCGCCTCGGCGATCACGGCGTCGATCAGCGTCTCGCAGAAAATGGAGCAGTTGGAATCGTCGCCGCCCAGCCTCCGGGCACGCATACCCACCTGCCGGGCGCTCTCCTCTCCGGTCACGTACAGCGTACGCAAATCCTTGCAGCACAGCGGAATCTGCAGGCTCAGGGTGGACTTGCCGATGCCCGGCTCACCGCCGATCAGCACCAGCGAGCCCGGCACCATGCCTCCGCCCAGAATCCGGTCCACCTCGGCCATGCCGAGGGAAATGCGGGCCTCCTGCGAATAATCAATCTCGCGCAGCGCCTGGGGGCGGCGGTCTGAGCGCGCAGCGGCGCTGCCGCGCCCGCCGCCCGCCGCCGCGGCGCCCTTCTTCGGCTCCGCCGGAGCCTCCACCAGGGTGTTCCATTCCCCGCACGCGGGGCAGCGCCCCATCCACTTGGGGCTCTCGTTGCCGCACGAGGTGCAATAAAATACCGTCTTTGCTTTCGTCGCCATAGCAATACAAAAATAGGAAAAATCCTGGTAATGGCTCACAATTTGAAGGGACGAGAGCAAAAAAGTACACAATCATGAAACGATATATCCTTCTGTTGGCCGTGGCCCTGATGGCCGCTGTTTCCTGTTCCACACCGCGCCTTGTCTCCAATCAGCTCAACCTTCAGGCTGAATGGATCGGACGGCCGCCAGTTCAATCCGATTGCAACGCTCTGGCTTGTCGCAACCATCGGCATCTTTGCCACTCCGTTTTTATTTTAGCCGTCTCACCACCTAAATTACCGTGAGCAGTAACTGATTGATTAGCAGGAAGATGATAAAATGAGCACCCCTCCGATAAAGGGGTGCTCATTTTCTTAATAGATTGATAAATAATCAGTTGCCGATCACGGCGAAGCGCTGTAAAACGCCGCGAAGCGGCGGGCGCTATTTCCCGGTCTCGTAGATCCTCACGCGGCACTTCTCGAGCAGTTCGTCCTGCTGGGCCATCTCCAGCTTGGCGTACGGCTTGCCGTAGGCCGCCATGGCCAGGTCCTCGCGGACGGCGACGAACGCGTCGTGGACGGACTGGACGGCTGCGGAGTAGGCACCGTAGGAGGAATTGTCGTCGATGACGAAGAAATAGGAGATGTCGTTGTTCTTCCCGATATCCTGCTTCGCCAGCGCGAACAGGTCCTCCTGGTTGAGGACGACATAGTCGTTGTTGCTCTTGCCCCTGATATACAGCAGTTTGTCTTCGTCGTTGAGCCGAATCTGGACGTCGTCATCCTTGGAGGAAGCCATGAATTCGGCGATGTCCTTCCCCAGGCCGGACGGATCAAGCCGCCGCTGGACCTCGACGTCCGGGCTGCACTTGTACTGGATCTTCAGGGCGCGGACCTTGCGGAGCTCCTCCTTCACCTCCTGGATCCTGCCGGATTTCAGCCCCGGATTGCCGATGATGTTCACATAGGCAGAAGCGTCGTCGCCGCGGGCTTCGGAGACCTTGGCGCCGATGGCGTCCAGGCTGACATGCTCGCCGTTGACGAAATACTCGACATCATTCCCTTCCTGAATGACCGTCAGATTGATGGCTGTCGGCTCCAGATAGTACTTTGTTTGCGGATTTTCACTACCTTTGTAGTCGATGACCGTCTGGGCGTTGGCCGCAAGGCAGATGCCGACAAGCGGCAGGGCGTAGAGGACCCTGAGTCCCCGTAGCGCTGAAGATTTGGTTTTTGACATCATAGTAATACGATTTTTAAGGATACTGTGATTAAAGCTGTTGGCAACTGAGTAGCCGCTCTTGCTGACAGCTTTTCTTATAAGCAGATATTGGTATTCCCTGAGGTTGGCCCCGCTCCGGAGCACCGCGTCATCCGCCTCATACTCATGGAGTTCCTGCAGGTCCGCACGGAGCATCCAGATGGCGGGATTGAACCACTGGAGGGCCGACAGGAGATCCACCAGCAGCAGCTCGGCCGAATGGCCGAAGGCGATGTGCGCCTGCTCGTGCATGAGGATGGGGGCGTGCTCCGCCTCCCAGTCCTTGCGCGAGAGCACGATATAACGCATCCAGCTGAACGGGTCAATGTCCCGCTCCGTGACGATGATCCGGACACCATCCTCCTCCCGGACACATTCGCCCCGACGGACAATCCGGTAAATGGACAGGATGGACACCGCTACGCGGAAAATCACAAAAGCCACCCCGGCGAAGAACAGGACGGCCAGCGCCACGGGCCACCAAGGGGCGGCAGCCGTGGCCGGGGAGACCGGCCCCGCGGCCGCAACGTCCGCCAGCACCACCGGCTCCGCGACCTCTGCCGGGGCCGCCTCCAGCGTCTTGTGGACGGTGATAATGCACAGCGGCAGCAGGAAAGAGAGCACGGCCGTGCCTACCAGTACCACCCGGTTGAGCCGGTGGAAGGTCTCCTTCTTCAAAAGGAAACGGTAGAACAGGTAGAAGATCAGCAGCGCCGCCGCCACCTTAACGTCGTAGATCAGAAAGGTCGGCATGGCTTATTTCTCCTTCTCGATGAGGTCAATGAGTTCCTTCAGCTCCTCGACCGAAATCTTTTCCTCCTTCACCAGCGCAGACACCGCATTGATGTAGGAATTGTCGAAATACTTGTCGATGAGGCCCACCAGCGAACGCTGCTTGTAGTCTTCGCGCGACACTTTCGCGAAATACTGATAGGTGGGGCCATAGGCCTTATGGTCGATGAAACCCTCCTCCTGGAGCGTGCGCACCTGGGTGGAAAGCGTGCTGAAATGGGGTTTCGGCTCCGGGTACAAGTCCCGCAACTCTCTCACAAACAGGGGCCCGCGGTCCCAGAAGTGGTTCATGATGACCTCTTCTTTCCGGGTCAGACGTTTCATAAGCGCAGTTTCTTTTCAGCAAAGATAGCTAAAAAATTTAACTACGCAACTATTCGAAATAAATTTTCGATTATTTTCTCTCGCTACAGTCCCTCGAAGTGGATCTTGTAGATGCGGGAAGTGGTGTCGTCGCCAACCCAGATGCAGCTGTTGGCATGGTCCACGCAGACCGCCTCCCCGTTGTCGATGAAGGCCATGGAATAGCTCGCCAGCACGTCCCCGTCCACGGTACACAGATTCAGCGTCCGCTCCTCGCTGTCGGCGATCCACAGCACATCGCGTACGGGATCGTAGCACAGGTCCGCAATCTCCGTCACGCCGGTCAGCTCCCGCCGGGATACGACGGTGCCGTCCGCCACCGAGAAGCGCATCAGCGCAATGGGCTTGCGCTGGTTGCCGACCAGCAGGGTGCCGTCTTTGTACCAGGTCAGCGCCTCCAGGCCATCGTTTGTGCCGAGGCCGACCTCGGAGATCACGCCGAGCAGCTCGGAGCTGTCGTAGCCCGGCCCGGCGAGCCGCCGAACTTCCTGCTTGCGCTCCACGACGAAATAGACGTCGCGGGTGGCGGGATCGAGGGTCACCCCCTCGCAGTCCATCTTGCCGTCCACATACAGCGGCGTGGTCGTGCCGTCCCAGGCGACATGGTAGATGCCGCCGTCGTCGGAAGCGGCCAGCAGCCCGTCGCCGGCAGGGGCCGGGCAGAGGCCGGACACCTCCGGACAGGTCGAACTGATGGACCTCACCTCCCCCATCCGGGGAAGGTAGGAAGACGGGCTCACGGTGATGATCACCCGCCGATAGGCCGGCAGAGCGAAAGGACCGTCGTCATGCACCTCGCAGACCAGGTGCAGGCGGCCCGCCGCAGCGTCCTCCGGGATGCGGAAACGCACCTTGGCGGAAGTGGAATCCTCCAGCACCGGCAGCGCGCCCGCGTCCGGGAACGCCTGGAACCACCAGGCAAACTGCAACTTGTCCCCGTCGGGATCATACGAGCGGGACGCGTCCAGCGTCACGGTCTGGCCAGGCTTCGCGCTCATCTCCACCGGCGCCAAACCGGCGTCTCGCCCGATCAGCACCACGGGGTTGCGGTTGCCGCTGCCCTCCGCCGCCCACTGCATCCGGGCGGCGAAATCCCGGAATTCGTCCGGATAGAACCGTTTCTCGTAGCCGTCGGACAGGTCCTTCAGCGGCTGCCGCCAATTGGTCCAGGCCTTCGTCCGGTAGTCCGGCGAACGGCCGAATATATGCATGCCGCCCCAACCCACCTGCGTGGGATCGTCGGGGTCGTTGAGGCCATTCGGCATCACATGCAGGAAGCTGGGCGTGTCGCCCTCGACTCCCCAGAGGAAATGCGGATAGACGCCACCCAGGGCGCCGTGGCCCTGGATCTGGGCGGCATAGGAATCCCAGTCGGCACGGCCCAGGGCGTTCTGGTTGAGCCAGGCGCTCTCGTCCCAGACGAGCATCAGCGCATCGGAGAAATCCCGCCGCAGCCACTGGTGCGAACTGTAGGCGCGGTCCTCGCGCATGGCGTACACCATGTCCTGGTCGGTGATCGTGTAGAGCCGGAACTTGCGCAGGAAGGTCTGCAGCTCCTCACTGCTCCGCTCCTGCTGCACCCGCCACACCGCCTGCGCAAAGGTGTTGGCGCCGCCCCACACGCAGACCCAGATGGGCCGCTCGTCGGGCTCGTCCGCCAGGCGGATCAGCAGCTCGCTGCCGGGGGTGTCGTTGTCCGGGCCGATCACGCCAATGCCGGCACGGGGACTGCCCGCCACGGTGCGGCTGCGCAGGTATGCGGCGCTGGGCCAGTAGCCCAGCTGCTGGCGGCCCTGCTCCTCCTGCTCCGGCAGGAAACCCTGCTGCGCAGAACGCTTCATCAGGTTCGGGACATCCTGCTCGTAGGCGTCGATCACGCGGTCCAGGTACTCGGCCCACTCCGGCGGATACGGGTCGCAGTTCCAGCCGATGGTGGTGATCAGGGCCTCGATCTCAAAGCGGTCCGCATAGGCCATCAGGCGCACGGCCGACTCGTTGTCGTCCGGCTCCACGTCGGCCGGGCCGATGTCGGTCAGGACCACGATACGGGGTTTCAGCGTGTCCGCTGAAGAAGGGGTGCAGGCCACGGCGGCCAGCAACCCGGCAAGCAGGAGGAAGAATCGTTTCATAGTTCTACAAAAATACGAAAAATCCCGCTTAATTCCGCGGCAGCTCAAAGACTTCCATATCCTTGACCTCGCCGGCCTCGATGCGGAAGCGCAGGGCGGTGCGCACGACGTGCCAGCCCTGGAGGCCTGCGGCGCCGGGGTTGATGTAGAGCATGTTGTACTGATGGTCCTGCATCACCTTCAGGATATGCGAATGGCCGCAGATGAAGACATCGGGCTTGTAGCGGTCAATCAGCGCGGCGGCGCGCAGGTCATAGTGTCCCGGCGAGCCGCCGATGTGGGTCATCAGAACCTTCATGCCCTGCACCTCCAGGTACTGGTGCAGCGGGTACTCGCGGCGGATGTCCTGCCCGTCGCAGTTGCCGCACACGCCCACCAGCGGCTTGAACGCCGCAATGCTGTCGGCAAACGACAAGCCGCCGCCGAAGTCGCCGGCATGCCAGATCACGTCCACCGGCTCCAGGAATTTCCGGAAGCCGTCGGAGAAGACACCGTGGGTGTCGCTGATCAAACCGATATACATAGATTTCTCGGCTTCGCTCGAAATGACACGCTATTTCCCGGCCAGCTTCTTCTCCCAGGCCCAGGCGGCTTTCACCGTCTCGTCGATGCTGCGCTCCGCTCTCCAGCCGAGCTCCTGCTCGGCGCGGGTCGGGTCGGCCCAGATGGCAACCACGTCGCCGGCGCGGCGCGGCGCGAATTTCCAGTTGAGCTTGACGCCGTTCACGCGCTCGAACGCGTTGATCAACTCCAGCACGGACAGCGGCCGGCCGGTGCCGACGTTGAAGATCTCGTAGTCCTCCTTCATCCGGCCCTCGCACATGCGCGTGACCGCGCAGACATGCGCCTTCGCCAGGTCCACGATGTCGATATAGTCCCGCAGGCAGGTCCCGTCCGGGGTCGGGTAGTCATTGCCGAACACCGAGAGGCATTCGCGTTTGCCGACGGCGGTCTGGGTGATGAAGGGCACCAGGTTGTTGGGCACGCCGCGCGGCAGCTCGCCGATCAGCGCGGAGGGGTGCGCCCCGATGGGGTTGAAATAGCGCAGCGCGATGCCGCGCACGCCCGGATAGGCCTTCACGCTGTCGCGCAGGATATCCTCGCACATCTGCTTGGTGTTGCCGTAGGGCGAGGTGGCCGGCTGGCGCGGCGAGGCCTCCGTCACGGGGAGCTGGTCCGTCTCGCCGTAGACCGTCGCGGAGGAGGAGAACAGCACGTTGCAACCCTTCTTCCGCGCAGCCTCCAGGATGTTGACGAACGACAGGAGGTTGTTGCGGTAGTACATCAGCGGCTCCGCCACGGACTCGCCCACCGCCTTGAAGGCGGCGAAATGGATCACCGCGTCGATGGGGTATTTCGCGAAGAGCGCCTCCACGGCCGCCGCGTCGCAGAAGTCCATCCGGACCAGCGGCATCTGCCGTCCGAGAATGGCGCAGACGCCCTTGTAGTTGGTCTCGTCGCAATTGGAGAAATTGTCCGCGATCACCACGTCATAGCCCGCCTGGGCGAGCTCCACGGTCACGTGGCTGCCGATGAATCCGGCGCCGCCGGAGACTAATACGGTCTTTTTCATATCCAGTCCTTATAAGGGTGTTTTGTCAATGAGGAATTGAGGTAGCGGCGGTCGTCCGTGACCTCCGCGCCCAGCCAGGCGGGGCGCTCGAAGGGCTCGTCCTCCGCGCCCAGCTCGATCTCGGCGACCACGAGGCCCTCGTTGTCGCCGTGGAAGACGTCCACCTCCCAGGTGTGCCCGTCCGGGGCCGGCACGAGGCAGCGCGTCTTGTCGATAATGCCCGGCTCGCAGAGCGCGAGCAGCTGCTCCGCCTCCGCGCCGGGAATCTCCTTCTCCCACTCGAAGCGGGTCAGGCCGCGGGCCGGACCCTTGACGGTAATCCAGCCGCGGTCATCGCGCAGGCGCACCCGCACCGTCCGGCCCGGGGCCGAACTCAGGTAGCCCTGCACAATATGACTGGCGCCGGACACCTCCCCGCGGAAGTCTCCGGCGACCAGGAATTTACGTTCTATCTCCCGGAAAGCCATCCCCTACAGGCCAAAGAGAAGGCCGAAGGTCAGGGTCTTGGCATCGCTCAGGTCCGGCGAGAAGAGCGGCGTCAGTCCGTACATCACGAAGATGCCGAGATTGCCGTAGGAGAAGCCGCCCTCGACCGTGGCGCGGACGGGGTTGAAGAGGTCTTTTGCCTTCTGGCGGTCCCGGGGGCGCTTGTATTTGGTATAGCCCTCGGTCAGCATCTCGATGCTGGCGCCGACATACACCTCGGCAGAGCCGAAATCCAGCCCCACACGCAGCGGAACGCCGAAATAGCTTGCGTGAATCTTGGACTTCTTGCCGTCGTATTTCGCGGCTTCCGACTCGATGGGCACCGGCAACCATGCCCAGCCTTCACCGGTGGAGTAGCTGCCGCTATACATGTCTTTTTTCCGCATGGTCTGGGCAGAATTCTTGAAGGTAAAGTCCATGAAGGTCCAGCGCAGGCCGAGGGACAAGTCCAGCATTTTATAACGGACATGCATGTCCACGAGCTGCAGGCCATACATGAAACTCTTGCCTACATCGAAATGGGTGCCGGGGAACACCGTATTCATGAGGGCCCACGGCCCCCCCGGATTGGCGTTGGCCTCCGTCAGGGATGTCCAGCCGAAATACATCGGCAGGCCCATGCCCAGCTCCGTCTCTACGCGGCTGCCGGTGGAAATCTCTATCTTGTTGAAGCCGTCCAGTTCCTCGAAATCGATATCCTGGGCGATAGCGGCGGCCGACAGGGCCAGGGCCGCAAGGGTCAAAAGCATCTTTTTCATACTGCAAAAATACGCCAAGCGTCAAACAATTGCAAATAAAACCTAAAAGGACAACTCCTTCCCGCGGTAGAAGTCCAGCAGCTTGGTCTGGTACAGGCACTGGAAGCGGGCCTGGATGTGCTCGGACTCGGCGCGGAGCCAGTTGTTGCGGGCGTCGTTGTAGTCCGCCACGCCGGCCTTGCCCACCTTGTACTTCTCCTCCGTGAGTTCGTAGTGCTGGCGCGCGCTCTCGGCAGCCTCGCGGCTGCCCGCATAGCGCGCCTGCGCAGTCACGGCATTGTAGTAGGCCTGCTGGATCTCCTTGTAGAGCGACTTCTTGACGTTCTCGAGCTGGATCTGCTGGCCCTTGTAGCTGAGCTCCGCGTTGCGCACGTTGTTGCGCGTGTTGAAGCGCGTGAAGATCGGGACGTTCATCGACAACCCGATGTACTGGCTGAAATTGTTCTTCAGCTGCTTGCCGAAGGGATCGGAAGCGAACTTGGAGTTGGTGTAGAAGTTCGTCCCGAGTCCGCCGCTGAGCGAGATCGAGGGCAGGTAGGCGCCTTTCGCCCGGGCGATGGCCAGCTCGGCGTAGTCGACATTCAGCTTGGCCGCCTCCACGTTCGGCTTGACCTCCACCGCCTCGTCGTAGATGGCCTCCGGGCGCATCAGCAGGACCTGCGACGGGTCGCCGACCTCGGGCGTGACGATGGCGAAGCCCTCCGGCGACGGGAGCTCCAGCAGCTGCGTGAGGTCCAGCAGGGAAATGTTCAGGTTTCCCTCGGCCTGGATCTCGCTCTGGCGGCTCTGCGCCAGCGTGGCCTGCTGGGCGGCCACCTCAGCCTGGCTGACCTTGCCGGCCTGCAGGCGCTCGCGGATCTGCTCCAGCAGCTCCTCGTCGTGCTCCGCCTGCTGGCGGGCCACACGCAGGAGCTCCTGGTTATAGAGGATCTGCACGTACGCCTGCGCCACGGCCACGCGGATGTCGTCTCGCGCCTTCTCCAGATCGGCCGTCGCGGCGGCCAGGTTCAGCTCGCCGAGCTTGATGCCGTTGGTGATGTCGAATCCCTGGAAGATGGGGATCTCGCCGCCGAGGCTGAAAGAGGTCGACGTCGTGTTCGAATTGGAATAGGTATTGTCCGCCGTGAGGCCGCGGCCGAAGGACAGGTTCTCCGAAGCGGAGGCGCTCAGGGACGGCAGGCGGCGGTTCTGCGCCGAATTCAGTTCCACTTCACGCTGCTCCACCGCCAGCGCACTCTGCTGGACGGAGAGGTTGTGCTCCAGCGCATAATTGATGCAGTCCGGAAGGCTCCAGGGCCCGTTCTGGGCCTGGGCAGCCAGGCTGCCGAGCAGCGCGGCTGCAAGGAATGCGATTCTTCTCATTTTACTTGTCTTCGTCGTTGATGATCCTGGGGCCGCGCACGACATCGCCCTCGCTCAGCCCGCTCTTGATTTCGATGTTCACCCCGTCGCTCAGGCCGGTCCCGACCTGCAGGCGCTCGTATTTGTCGGCGCCGGTCTTACGGTACACGAAGGTGTCGTCGCCGTCAAATTCCAGCGCGCTCTCCGGCACGGACAGCACCTGTTCGGCGCGCTCGAGGACGATCTCCGCATTGGCGCTGTAGCCGGAGCGGATCTTGTGGTCGCCCGTCACCTTCACGGCTGCCTTGATCTCGAACTGGTTGGCACCGTTGTTCTCCACCGCCTTCGGCGAAATGTACTCGAGTGCGGCCTCCGTGTCGAATCCCTGCAGGGCGCCGATGCGGATGTGCATGGGCGTGCCCTCCGAGAGGGCGCCGACCTCCGTCTCGTCGATGTTGCCGTCGAAGATAAGGTCGTTCATGTTGGCGACCGTCGCGACCGTGGTGCCGTCGTTCATCGTGTTGGCCTGGATCACGGAGTTGCCCACCTTGACCGGGATGTCAAGGATGAGGCCCGTGATGGTGGAGCGGATCAGCGTCGAGCTGCCCGTCTTGTTGGAGGACGACACGCCGTCGCGGATGACCTCCAGGGACTCCTTGGCGGCCGCCGCTTCCTCCTGGGCCTGGTTGTAGGCCTGCAGGACCTGGTCGTATTCCTCGTCGCTGACGAGTTTCTTGTCATACAGGGCCTTCTCGCGCTCGTAGTTGGTCCGGGCCTGCTTGAGGTTGATCTCGGACAGGCGCACGCGGGACTGGGCGGAGCTCAGGGAGTTCATGTCCGGAATCACGCGGAGCTTGGCGATCACCTCGCCCTCCTTGACCTGCTGGCCGGCCTCCTTGTAGAGCTCGGCGATGATGCCGTTGATCTGCGGCTTGACGTTGACTTCGTTGCGGGGAACGATCTTGCCCGTGATCACGGTCGTGCGCTCGATGTCCGCCAGGGCGA
Source organism: uncultured Bacteroidales bacterium (assembly GCA_905234475.1). Lineage (GTDB taxonomy): Bacteria > Bacteroidota > Bacteroidia > Bacteroidales > UBA932 > Cryptobacteroides. The sequence continues at coordinate 18,629 of CAJOHX010000006.1, forward strand.
CCTCGAGCTCCTGGTAGCGGATCTCGGCCGGCCGGGACTTCTTGTACAGGAACACGAAGGTCCCGATGAAAAGGATCGCGAGAACGGCGGTCAGAATGTACTTGGAAACTTTTTTCATATATCTTTTGTGTTTTTATTATTCATCTCTCATGGCGTCCACGGGTTTGATGGCCATCGCGCGGAGGGCGGGCGCCAAGCCGGCCGCGACACCGAGTACGGTGAGCAGCGCCGCTGCGGCCACCGCCAGGCCGAACCCGATCTGGAAAGCGGGTTCGAATTCACTCGCGCTCCGGACAATCATCTCGGCCACGCTCAGCGACATCACCGAGAACACGATGCCGAACATGCCGGCCACCAGCGTCAGGCTCACGCTCTCGAGCATGATCTGCGAGAGGATGTCGCGCGGCGTGGCCCCGATGGCCCGGCGGATGCCGATCTCGGTGGTGCGCTCCTTGACCGTGACCATCATGATGTTGCTCACGCCGATGGCGCCGGCGAACAGGGTGCCCAGGCCGATCAGCAGGATCAGGAAGTCCAGGCCCCGGAACAGGGTGTCGATCAGCGTGAAGACCTGTTCGGTCCCGAGGAACATCATGGCCGGCTCGTCCTCCGGATCGAAGTAATGCTCACGGCCCAGCACCTGCCGGATCCGCTTTTCCAGTTCGACTATATGAATCCCGGATTTGGCCGTCGCGCAGAGGATGTCGACGGTCTCGCCCCGGTTGTACAGTTGCTGGGCGATCGTGGCCGGGATGATGACTTTCTGGGCGGCGTTGCCGTTGATGTTCATCATGCCGGAGGCATAGTTTACGCCCACGATCTGGAAGAAGACGGAACCCACCTGGATGAACGTCCCGCACGGGTCCCCTCCTTCGGGGAAAAGATTCTGGTAGACGCGTTTTCCGATCACGCAGACCTTGCGTCCGCGCTCCACGTCCACTTCGTTCAGGAAGCGCCCATACTTGATCTGAGGCGCCTCGATGGAGACGTAATCCGCATTCACGCCGGTCACGTTGCAGTTGGACGTCTGCGAATTGTACACGGCCGTCTGTCCCCACTGGCTGATCATCGGGGTCACGACGTCCAGTTCCGGAATGAGGATCTTGAGGCGCTCCATGTCGCGGTACTCCAGCGACCAGTAACGGCCTTCCTGGAATCCCTTGTAAGGCACGGAGGTATTGGAAGACACGAGGATGGCGGCATTGGAGGCGAAGCCTTCGAAGTTCTGGGTCAGCAGACCCTTGATGCCGTCGCCTGCACCGAGCATGACCAGCAGCATGAACAGGCCCCAGAAGATGCCGAATCCGGTCAGCAGCGTCCGGCTCTTGTTGCGAAGCAGGGAGTCCGCGATCTCGTGGTATGTATTGACATCCAGTTTCATTCGGCTCTCAGGGCTTCAATGGGTTTGACTTTGGCGGCTTTGCGCGCCGGAATCAGTCCGGCGACGGTGCCGGCGACAATCAGCAGCAGGGTGGCTTCCATGGCCACGTCCAGCCCGACGGACGGGTCCTGCATCACCTTGATGCTCTCGCCGAACAGCTCGATGGGGTTGGCCCCGACCGTGGCATCCAGCACCTCACAGGCCAGCATGCCCAGTACCATGCCGACGTAGCCGAAGACGGCGGTGATGCTCACGCTCTCGGCGATGATCAGTTTCATGATACCCCAGGGATTCGCGCCGATGGCTTTGCGGATGCCGAATTCGTGCGTACGCTCCTTGACCGTGATCAACATGATGTTGCTCACGCCCACTATGCCGCTCAGCAGCGTGAACAGGCCGACGATCCAGAGGAAAACCTCAAGCATGTGGCGTCCCTTGTTCATCTGCATGTTCATCCGGAAGGAATTGCCGATCCAGATGGCACGCTCGTCGTCGGGCGCGGCGCCGTGCAGCGTATTCAGGGTGCGCTTATAATCATTCTCGAATGCCTCATTCTCTTCCTCAGTGTCCAGGCCATGGAAGGTGAACGCAAGCATATCAATCTTGTTGCTCTTGGAAAAGATGCCCTTGAGGGTCGTGTACGGCGTGAATATCTCGGAATCGTTCTCATTTTCCGCCGCCCGGCGGACGCCCGCGATCTGGAAGGAGAGGTTGCCGATCTTGACGCGCTGGCCGATCAGGGCTTCGTAGTTCTCCTTGCCGCCCAGGAAGTTGCGCGCCTGCATGTGGGTGATTACGATCACCTTGCGGCGGGCATTGAGGTCGTTCCTGTTGATGAAGCGGCCGGCCAGGATATCCACGCGGTTCATCCGGGCGTAGTCCGGATAGACACCCGACAGGGAGATGTCGAAGTAGCGCTTCCCATAGGTCATCTTGAAGCCGCTCTGGGTCAGGATGGCGGAGATTTCATCCACATGGTCGGCAAAGGCCGGGCTGGCCGTCACGGCCAGGTCGTGCTCGTCCAGTTCGATATACCGGCCCTGCTTGAAACCGCCGTAGGGCTTGGAGGTCACGTTGCCGTAGACCTCCATGGTATTGGCGTTGATGCCCGACATGTTCGCCTCGGTGGTGTTCATGATACCGTTGCCGGCACCCAGCAGCACGATGAGCATGAAGATACCCCAGGCCACCGCGAAGCCCGTGAGGGCGGTGCGGAGCTTGTTGCGCCGGAGGCTCTCCCATATCTCAGTGAACAGGTCTCTCATTTCATGATGGTGTCGGTGCCGAACACCGACGCGCGGTGCTCGCGGTTTTCTTCGATCTGCCCGATGATGCCGTCCTTGATGTGAATGATCTTGTCGGTGCAGTTGGCCACGCCGCTCTCGTGCGTGACGACGATGATGGTGACGCCTTCTTCGCGGTTCAGCTGGCCGAGCAGCTGCATCACTTCTTCGGAGGTCTTGGAGTCAAGCGCGCCCGTAGGCTCGTCGGCGAGGATGATCTTGGGGTGTGTAATCAGCGCACGCGCAATGGCCACGCGCTGTTTCTGGCCGCCGGACATCTCGTTCGGGTAGTGTTTCGCCCAGTCGGCGAGGCCAAGGCGCTCGAGGTACTCCATCGCCAGCTGGTGGCGCTTGACGCGGCTGACGCCCTGGTAGAACAGGGGCAGCTCGACGTTCTCGACGGCGGTCTTGAAGCCGATGAGGTTGAAGGACTGGAAGATGAAGCCGATCATGCGGTTGCGGTAGTCCGCAGCCTGCCGCTCGGAGAGGTTCTTGATCAGCTTTCCGTCTATATAGTATTCGCCCGTGTCGTAGTTGTCCAGGATGCCCAGGATGTTGAGCAGGGTGGATTTTCCGGAGCCGGAGGCGCCCATGATGGAGACGAATTCACCGCGGTCGATGTCGAGGGTGATCCCCTTCAGTACGTGCAGGGGCTGGCCGTTGTTGTATGTCTTGTTGACGTCTTTGAGTTCGATGAGCATATAGTGTCCTATTGAACTATTACACTGCAAAGGTATATATCTTTTTTATATCTGCAAACTTTTTTTCAAAAATCTTTTCGCTTTCCCAGCCAACCAACCGGCTTGCCCCAGACCTCTATCCGCCTGCCAGGACAGACTGACCGTCTCGCTCCCGCTCGCCGGCCAGTCCATCCCGGCAACGGCTTCCTCTACTGGCTGCCTCCGACCGCACCCTCGCCAACGCACGGCCCCCGACTCTCATGAAGGGGGCTAAGCCGCCCCCTGCGACCCCTTTCGGCCATAAACCCCTTTCCGACTTTGTCTTCGCCAAAGTCCCGGGGCCGGCCGGTCGGCTGATGCCGACTATTATTCCCGTGCGGCCCTCGCACCGGAGGCAGCAGGGCTTATCGATGGCAAAGATAATAAATATTTATTGTTTTCCAATAATTATATATTGAATTTTGCATACTATTTGCTATTTTTCAACAAACCAACGCCTATTAGACGGACTTTCGCCCCGAAAGGCTACAAAAAATACGCACCCGGCGCCATTTTGTTAATCCCGCTGCCAGGGTCCTGGGACGAGTGGGGTGCGAGAACGGCGGATTTGCACCCCGCGGGGCAGAAAAACAGGAGTCGGGGTGCGAAACGGACTGTTTCGCACCCCGGCTTCCATGCGGCTGGCTGGGGGCCGGCCGCACGCGCATGTGTCGCTGCGCCTAGATCTTGTTGCGGATCAGGAAGTAATACACTAAGAAGCCCACCCAGCTGAACGCCACCACGGCGATCGAGAGGAGGATCTTGTAGAGGGGCTCAAGCTTGTTGTGCTTGAAGATGTCGAGCACGCACCACACAGCGGCGACGATGCCAAGGACGTAAACAATGGTTCCGATCATAATAGTATTGAATTTAAGGGTTTGTGTTTCGTGAGAATTCGCAGCCGCACCAGGTCTGGTTGTAGAAGCCCTGCTCCCGCACCACCTCGCCGCGCCGCTCCTGCAGTCCGCCTTTCCTCCAGTTCTGGTCCCACCAGATTACATCTTCGCAGACGGAAATTCCTGCGGCGTTGACCTGGTCAAGGTCTTTCCAGCGGGAGGAGGCGAGGGTGGTAGCGAGGACCGTGAGACCGCGGGAGGCGGCGTAGCGGGCGGCGCGTCCGAGCCGGAAGCGGAAGCAGGCCGCGCAGCGCCTGCCGCGCTCCGGCTCGCTTTCCAGCCCGCGGACCGCCGCGAGCCACGCGTCGTGGTCGTAGGCGTCCTCCACGAGCTCCACGCCCATCGCCGCGGCATAGCGCCGCAGCTCCGACAGGCGCAGGTCGTATTCCTCCTTCGGGGTAATATTCGAATTGCTGAAGAACACCACGGGGCGGATCCCGCTGTCCCGCAGGCACTCAAGGATGGCCCCGGAACATGGCGCGCAACACGCGTGCAGCAGGATTTCCCGGGCCCCGCCCGGCGCTTCGACCTTCAGCATGGCTACTCGATGGAATTGATATCAATCAGGTTGTTCAGGATGGCGTACACCGTCAGGCCGGGCACCGTCTTGATTCCCGTTTTGCGGGTGATGTTCTTGCGGTGCGTGATCACGGTGTTGATGGAGATGTGGTGCTTGTCGGCAATCTCCTTGTTGAGCAGCCCCTGCGCCACGCTTACCAGAATCTCCTTCTCGCGCTCGGAGAGCTCCTGCCGTTCGCCGGAGGCTTCCTCCTGCACGTGCGGCCGCGGCCGGGCGAGCTGGGGATTCTCCAGCAGGCGCACCATCGGCACGAGGATGTTGTCCTCGATATAGGTATGGCACTGCAGGTCCTCCTGCAGTACGAAGACATGCAGCAGCAGCTCGATCCGCATCCGGTTGTCGCAGACCGGCGGCAGGGATTTCATCACCAGGTTCTTGAAATCCTCCAGCTTCTCGTCGATGTTGGAATGGTTCTCCTCGAAGCGGTCGATACAGAATCCGCTCCGCTGCCGGCCGATGATCAGGTCCTGCACGTACGGGATGACCTCCTGCTCCTCAAAAGCAAAATGGCGTTCCAGCTCGACTTTGTAGCCCTGGAAGAAATCCAGGACCACCTTGCGCTGCGATGCGGAACACGGCTCCAGCAGCTGCGAGACCGCCGCATCCATCTCCACCATCGCCCGGCTCAGATAGTAGTCGTGCGACTGGTGCAGGTAGCGGAGAATGTCCCCAACGTGGCTGTGGTGGAGCATCTCCGGCGTCGGCTTGAAATCCGGCCGTGAATAGACCTCACAGAGCAGGATCACCGTGTCCGGATCCAACCCGCACTGCAAGCAGACCTCAGACACCGTCTTCTCTCCAAAACACCCGTCTATCCCCAGACGCGCCAACACGCCGAGCAGCCGGTAATTGGCCCCGACCAGGGCGGCCACCTTCATATCGCTGGTAAACTTGTCCATAACACACAAATTTACACAATTTTTTTGCGATTCTCAGAATTATCCCTATTTTTGCAGTCCCAAAGTAGAATGCGGCAGTGGTGAAATGGTAGACACGCTACTTTGAGGGGGTAGTGGGCATTTGGCCTGTGTGAGTTCGAGTCTCACCTGCCGCACGAAAAACCGGAGCAGTTACGCTCCGGTTTTTTATTTTGTATGACAGAAGGGACAGCCGGAGGCGGCGGAACAGCCGCGGCAGGAAGAAGAAGAGTCTCCTGAATGGCAGGCGCTGCCGCCGGAGGCGGCGCAGCCGCAGCTGCCGGCACGGCCGGGACGCAAGGCGGCGCGCAGGGCAAAGAACAGTGCGGCGGCGACCAGAAGAAGGATAAGCAGGGATGCGAGGTTCATGACAATCGTAGACTATTAACTAACAGAGCATCCCTGCTATCCAATAACACACAAGCGCGGCCACCCAGGCCACGACACACTGAAAGATCACCACCCCAATGGCCCACTTGCCGCCGAGCTCGCGCTTGACGGCGGCGATAGCGGCTACGCAGGGCGTATAAAGCAGACAGAACGCCAGCATCGGAATCGCGGTAAGCACGGTCATGGAGGCCGTCACGTTCAGCACCTCCATGGTCGCCACCACGCTCTCCTTGGCGAGGAATCCCGTCACGAGCGACGTCACGATACGCCAGTCGCCCAGCCCGAGCGGGCGGAACAGCGGAGCCAACACTCCCGCGACCCCCGCGAGCATGCTGTCCTCCGGCTCCACCAGGCGCAGCCGCCAGTCGAAGCTTTGCAGGATCCAGATCACGATCGACGCGATAAAAATCACGGTGAAAGCCCGCTGGAGGAAGTCCTTGGTCTTGTCCCAGAGCAGATGCCCCACATTCTTCGCGCCCGGCATGCGGTAATTCGGCAGCTCCATCACGAACGGCGTCGGACGGCTCGGCTTCGGCAGGTGCTTGCACACCAGCGCCACCAGGATGCCGATCAGGATGGCCGACAGGTACAGGATCACCAGCACCAGCCCCCCGTGGCCGGGGAAAAACGCATTCGTGAAGAACGCGTAAATCGGAATCTTCGCCGAGCAGCTCACGAACGGCGTCAGCAGGATCGTCATCTTGCGGTCGCGCGACGAAGGCAGCGTACGCGTGGCCATCACCGCCGGCACACTGCAGCCGAAGCCGATCAGCAGCGGCACGATGCTCCGGCCGCTCAGGCCGAGCTTGCGCAGCAATTTATCCGTGACAAACGCCACCCGCGCCATATACCCGCTGTCCTCCAGGATGGACAGGAAGAAGAACAGGATAATGATGATCGGCACGAAACTCACGACCGTGCCCACGCCGCCGAACACGCCGTCCACGACGAGCGAGCGCACGGCGGGCGTGACGCCCCAGCGCAGCATCCCGGCGTCTGCCCAGCCGGCGAGCGCCTGGATCCCCTGGTCCAGCAGGTCCTGCAGCGGCGCGCCGAGCACGTCGATTGACAGCCAGATCACCAGGGAAATCACGACCACGAAAATGGGAAGCGCCGTCCAGCGTCCGGTCAGGACGCGGTCCAGGCGCCGGCTGCGGCGGTATTCCTTGCTCTCGCGCGGCTTCACCACGGTCTGCTCCGTGAGCCGGCGGATGAAGGCGAAACGCATGTCCGCCATGGCCGCGTTGCGGTCCAGGCCGCGCTCCTGCTCCATCTGGACGATGATGTGCTCCACCATCTCCTTTTCATTCTCCTGCAGGCCCAGCGCCTGCTCCACCGCGGCATCGCCCTCCACGAGGCGGCTCGCCGCGAAACGCAGCGGAATCCCCGCGCGCTCCGCGTGGTCCTCGATCAGGTGCATGATGCCGTGCAGGCAGCGGTGCACCGCGCCGCCGTGGTCGTCCTTGTCGCAGAAATCCTGGCGCGCGGGCTTCTCCTGGTAGCGTGCCACGTGCAGCGCATGCTCTACGAGCTCGTCCACGCCCTCGTTCTTCGAAGCAGAAATGGGGACCACCGGCAGGCCGAGGATCTCCTCCATCTTGTTGACACGGACGGAGCCGCCGTTGCCGCGGACCTCGTCCATCATATTGAGCGCCAGCACCATCGGAACGTCCAGCTCCATCAGCTGCATGGTTAGGTACAGGTTGCGCTCGATGTTGCCGGCATCCACGATGTTGATGATGCCGCGCGGATGCTCCTTCAGGATAAACTCGCGGGTAACGATCTCCTCGGAGGTATAGGTCGACAGGGAATAAATGCCCGGCAGGTCCGTCACGAGCGCGTCGGAATGGCCCCGGATCACGCCGTCCTTGCGGTCCACCGTGACCCCCGGGAAATTGCCGACATGCTGGTTGGAGCCGGTCAGCTGGTTGAAGAGCGTCGTCTTGCCGCAGTTCTGGTTGCCCGCCAGGGCAAATGTGAGCTTCGTGCCCTCCGGGAGGGGGTGCTCGTGCGACTTGTCATGGTATTTGCCGCCCTCGCCGAAACCCGGGTGGGCGACGGGGTCCACCGGCTCGACCGACGGGTCGTCGCCCACGAAAGGCTCCGGCGCCGGCAGGTCGTCCACGGCCTCCACCTCAATCTGCGCGGCCTCGGCCAGGCGCAGCGTCAGCGTGTAGCCGCTCACCAGCAGCTCCATCGGGTCGCCCAGCGGGGCGTATTTCACGAGGGTCACCGGGGCCCCGGGAATGAGTCCCATATCCAGGAAATGCTGCCGCAGGACGCCGTCGCCCCCGACAGAAAGGATCACGGCGCTCGCGCCGACGGGAAGCTCCCGCAATGTCATCTTCGATTCCACGGTGCAAAGTTCGCCCACGCGCGCGAAATACGCAATACCCATTTATAGGGATACCCTACAGAAACGCGCCTTTCGCTTTCGACTGCTCCCGGAGCTGCTCCAGCTCCGGGAAACGGGCACGCAGCTCCTTGATATAGCGCCAGGGGATGGCGGAGAAGTTCTTGACGCCCATCCCGACCAGCTCCAGCACCTCGCGGATGCGCATCCAGCGCCAGTTTCGATTCGGGTCGGAGACCTTCACCACCGTGGAAATGCACTTGAGCTGCATCTTCTTCTCGCGGCCGGGACGGCGGCCGGCGCGGTCATGGACCGCCTGCGCCGCCGGCACCACGCCGCACAGCAGCTTGTGCCAGTGCAGGCGGTGCAGCCAGTTGTCGTCTTCGCCGTACTGCCTGAACGCCGGGCTGAAACCGCCCACGGTCTCGATGGCCCGGCGGCTCACCAGCCAGTGCGCCGCCATCACGAAAGGCACCTCCACCACCAGCGTATCGGTATGGAAGCCGGTCAGGCGGGCGTCGATGAGCTTGCCGCATTTCTTGTCGAAACGCTTGTCGCGCCGGCCATGACCGTTCATCTGCATGGGGCTGAGCACGCCCCAGTCGGGCTTGTGCGCCGCGATGAGCTTCTCCAGCGTGTCCTTCTCCAGCCGGGCGTCCTGGTTGAGCAGGTAGGCAAACGCATACCCCTCATCCAGCGCCATGCGCAGGCCGATGTTGTTGGCAGCGCCGAAGCCCAGGTTCTCCCCCGTCTCGACGATGCGCACCTGCGGGAAATCGGTGCGAATAAGCGGCAGCGTGCCGTCCGTGGAGCCGTTGTCGATCACCACCACGTCGGCGGGATGCGTAGAGTTCTCTACGCTCCGCAGGCACTTGCTGACCCACTTCAATGCATTGTAGGTCACGATGATAACGAGAACGTCAGCCATGATAGTACTTCATGAAAATGTCTTTCGGGCGCTCCCGGGTGAAGATGTGGCGCGTGATGTTGCGGAAGGTCTCCCACGCGATGCGGTTCGCCTCCGAGGGGTCGCGGCGCAGCCGGAGCGCGGCCTTGGTGCGCTTGCTGAACTCCGCCAGCCACACGGGCAGCGCCAGCAGGAAATATTTCACGCGGCTCCCGCCGCTGAAAAAGATCAGGGACCCCCGCACCGCCGCCGGGCGGATGGCCGGGGAGATGCGCGTGGCCGTGGTGCGCCACTTGTGGGTCAGGCTCACCGCGCGGTCCACATAGACGCCGTAGCCTTTCCGGCGCGCCAGCGTCGACAGGGCGATATCCTCCGGGGTGAAGAAATACGTCTCGTCAAACCAGCCCAGTTCCCGGAAGACCTCAGTGCGGATCAAGAACGCCGCGCCGGTGATGTTGGAGGTGCGGAACACCTCGCCGAGAACAGGCGCCTTGCCGACCGTGTCGTCAATCGGCTCCTTATGCAGATGCCACTGCTGCAGCACGTAATAGCGCGCGGGATACGGCGGGCGGCCGCAGAGCTGCAGCGAGCCGTCGGCGTTGAGCAGCCGCGGGCTGACAATCGCCGCCTCCGGCGGCAACTTCTCAAAATCGCGCACGAGCGCCCCGATCACATCCTCGCGGATCTCGGTGTCGTCGTTGAGCACGAAGCAAAACTGCCCCTGCGCCTGCCGCAGTGCCAGGTTATTGTTTTCGCTGAAACCGCGGATCTCATCGCTCACCACCCATCTTACCCACGGGAAATCCGCCTGCGCCCGGGCCAGATTCTCCGGGCTGAAACGATACGCCACCACAAAACACTCATACGGCACGCCCGTATGCGCCCGCACCCCCTCCAGACAGGGATACAGGTTGTCCATCCGGTTCATGCACACGATGACGATGCTGACGAGCGGCGCTTCCATCAGCACAAAGATAGCAAAAAAAGAGAATCAGAGGAGACCGTCCGGAAGATCGAGGTCAAGGGTGCGGGTGGCGGGGTCGGCGGAGAGGATGAGGTCGGGGTGCAGGGGGATCAAGATATCGTTCCCCGGCTTGGCTTTGAGCGAAGCGAGGTCGGCATCAGCCGACCGGCCGGACCCGGGACTTTGCGGATGCAAAGTCGGAAAGGGGCTTGAGGCCGCAGGGGTTTGGGGCGGAGCCTCAATAATCAATAAAGGATTGCCGGGGATGGGCTCGAGGCCGGAGACGACGCCGACGCGCTCGCCGCGGCATAGCAGCGTCCAGCCGGTGAAATCCAGCTCCTCCTCCTCTTCCCACTCGCCCTCGACATACACGGCGCGCCCGACCACCTCCTCGGCATCCGCCAGCGAAGTGATATCATTCAGGTGAATGATGGCCTTGGAATTGCCGCGCTGCTGCAGGTCCTGGATAAAAAAGGGAACCGGCAGTCCATCGAATTCGATGAACACCGGTTCCTGAAGGTCGATCTGAGCGACCTCGATGTCGCGCACTCCGATCAGGAGGCCGCCATCGGTGCCGTTGGATTTGAGAATCTTGGCGATCTGGAGCATGCGGGCCTACTCGGCGGCAGGAGCCTCCTCGGCAGCGGCCTCAGCGGCGTCCTCAGCAGCAGCCTCGGCAACCTCGGCGGCAGCTTCAGCGGCCTCGGCAGCCTTGGCGGCAGCCAGCTCGGCGGCCTTCTTGGCAAGCGCCTCGGCGCGGGCCTCGTTGACCTTGGCCTCCTCGGCCTTCGCAGCCTTGCGGGCCTCGATATCAGCGGCCTTGATGCCGGACTTCTTGGCCTCGACCTTGGCGTCGCGCTGTGCCTTCCAGTCATTCCACTTCTTATCGGCAGCTTCCTGGGTCAGGGCACCCTTGGCGACACCGCCGTCAAGGTGGTGGCGAAGCAGCACACCCTCATAGGAGAGGATGCGGCGTGCGGTCAGGGTCGGCTCGGCACCCACCTTCAGCCAGGCGAGGGCGCGCTCGGCGTTGAGCACGATCGTAGCCGGGTTGGTGTTGGGATTGTAGGAGCCCAGTTGCTCGATAAAACGACCATCGCGCGGAGCGCGCGAATCCGCCACTACAATGTGGAAGAATGCGAAATTCTTCTTACCGTGGCGCTGTAAACGAATCTTAACAGCCATTGTGAATCTGTTGCTAAAAAATTAAACCTAACTCATTCCTACCCGAGGAATGGACGGCAAAGATACGCCAAAAAAATCACTTGTGCAACAAGTATTTGAAACCCGGATGATTGCGGGTGTTGCGCCCGCCCAGCAGCGAGTCGTCCCAGGGCAGGCCGCAGCGCTCCACGCACCAGCGCAGCGACAGCTGGTCGCGGCGGCTCAGGTGCTGGATGCGGTCCCACCACAGCTCGTCCAGGGCCACGATTTCCGGGGCCGCATGGCGGCGGAAAAGCAGATTGCTCTCGATCAGTCCGGCATGGCGCGGCAGGCCGTGGAAAAACAGGAAAGCCCATACCCGCAGCAGCCCGCACACATTCAGATACTTCATGTCGAAGCACTTGCGCGCCTCGGCATAGGTGCAGTCCCGGTCGGGATGCGGCACGCCGCTGAACAGCGCCCCCGCCGCAGCTTTCGCCTGCGCAGCGGCAAAAAGCGACCCGTCCAGCAGGGCGATGTTGCCGTCGATCCAGACGCTGCACTCATACTCCGGCAGCAGCTCGTGCGGGTGCGTCTTGGCCCAGCGGGCGTCCAGCGTCGGCGAGCCCTGCGAAGCCGGCAGCTCGCGGATCTCCCACGCCCCGATGCGCCCGGCGGCCTTCTCCCCCTGCCCCACGAAGCAGATGAAATCGAACCCGGCGTCCAGCACGACAGGCTGCTGCAGCTCGTCGTACGCGCCGACGATGCAGGTATAGACGGCCGTCTTACTCATGGCGGGACACTTTGGAACGGAGAATCCACAGCTTGCGCCGCACCCAGGCCTTCTCCCCGTCGGTCAGCAGGAAGCGCCAGGTATACACCGCAACGCTCACCCACCCCAGCACCGTGCTGAACAGCAGGCGCCAGCCGGGGGCCCAGCCGAGGCCGTGGGCGAAGAGGCAGAACATCAGCGAGAAGCAGCTCGTCATCACCAGCAGCAACAGCAGGCGCAGATACGGCTGCAGCGGGAAGCCCGTCTGGCGGTGGACCAGGATGAGGCGCTCCGCCAGCACGACCAGATAGACCGCGATAAAGAGAATATAGGCCCAGGCGGGACCGGCGCCCAGCTTGAACGCCAGCCACACCAGCGGCAGCCCCAGGTAGGAAGTCAGCCCGGTGATCAGATAGAAACGCTTCACCCGGCCCGTGGCCTGCACCAGCGTGTGCAGCGAATTGCCCGCCAGGTCCGCCAGCAGCCCCAGCAGCGCGAGGCGCAGGAAGGTCGGGGCGTGCGGCGGCACCTTGTCGGGCCCCAGCCACACGTCCAGCAGCAGCTCCGCCTCGCCCAGCACGGGGATCAGGAAGACCAGGATCACCAGCCAGGTATACTTGGCGCCCTTGCGCACCAGTTCGAAACAATACTCCTTGTCCCCGGCCGCCCAGGCCTTGGTGATCTGGGGATTGAGGGCCGTGAGGAAATTGGACACGCACTGCTTGACGATGCCCTCCACCTGCAGGGCCACGCCCCGGGCGGCATTGACCGCCACGCCGAAGAAGAGGTTCACCACCTGGTTGACGCCCTGCGTGTTGAAGACATAGGCGCTCGAGCCGAAGAAACTCCACCCGGCGAACGATGCCATTTCGCGCGTCAGCGCGCCGTCGTACTCCAGCCTGCCCCTCGCTTCCGCGAAATGATGACGGCAGTACAGCCCGTACAGCACCCGCACCAGCACGGCCACCGCCAGCATCAGAGCGGCGTAGCTGACCAGCTTGTCATAGGGCGAGACGTACAGCAGCAGCGCCACGCCCAGCTTGAGGCCCGCCTCCACGAGGCTGATCACGGCAAAGGCCGACATGCGCTCATGGGCAATGATGGCGGCGTTGTACGGCACGGCGAGGAGCGTCACCACCAGCACGCCCAGCGAGCACTGGAGCACCCAGTGCGCCGCCCCCATCCGCCCTGCCGGGATCACGAGCTTATGGTTCAGCCACCACAGGCCGGCCGTCTCCACCAGCAGCACCAGCAGCAGCGCCAGCCCCAGCTGGATCACCAGGCCCGTGGAGAAAATGCGCCGCAGGCGCCCAGCATCCCCCTCGCCCAGGCCCACCGCCAGGAAGCGGCTGACCGCCGCGGACAGGGAGGTGGTCAGGAAGGTGAACACGGTCACCACGCCCCCCACGACGTTGTAGACGCCATAGTCGTCCACGCCCAGGGTCCGCATCACCACACGCGAGGTGAACAGCCCGATGAGCATCAGCATGAACATCCGGAAATACAGCATGAGCGTGTTGCGCGCAAGCCGCCTGCTGTTCTCGGAGAGCTGTCCTGCCGGAGGGGTCATGACGGGAAAGGCTTATTTGCGGAAAAGGCCGAACACGGCGGAACCGGAGCCGGACATCGAGGCGTACACGGCGCCCTCGTCGTAGAAACGCTTCTTGAGCGCCTCCACCGACGGATAGAGCGGGAAGACCGAAGACTCGAAATCGTTGAAAAGCACGTCCGGCCACATCTCCACCGGATAGCGCAGCGCCTCGCGCAGCGACGGGCGGGCGAGGCGGTCGCGCGGGATGACCCGCGAATAGGCCTCGCTCGTGCTCACGTGCACCCCTTTGGGCACCTCCACGCGGATCTCGTAGTCCGCCAGGTGCAGGTCGTAGTCCTCCAGGACGTCGCCGCGGCCGGAGCCGAACATCGGACGGTTGTAGATGAAGAACGGGCAGTCGGAGCCCAGGCAGGCGGCATAGTCCGCAAGCTGCCAGTCCTCCAGCCCGAGGTGGAACATCTCGGCCAGCGCCATCAGCGTGAAGGCCGCGTCGGCCGAGCCGCCGCCCAGGCCGGCGCCCACGGCGCTGCGCTTGGTCAGGCGGATCTCCACCGGCGGCAGGTCGAAGTCGGAGCGCAGCAGCTGGTAGGCGCGGATGGTGAGGTCGTCGTCCCAGGTCACGTTGTCCGAGCTCACGAAGCGGTGCTTGTCCGAAGGGACGATCTCCAGGATGTCCGTCATCCCGAAATACGGGACGAACAGGGTCTCGATATCATGGTAGCCGTCGGGCCGCTTGCGCAGCACGCTCAGGCCGAGGTTGATCTTGACGTTAGGATAGACCAGCATGGATTTCTTCGATTAGCTCCTCCGGCAGGCGGTTCAGGACAGGCGCCAGGAAGGCGATCATCTGGAGCCGCCGGGCCTCGGGCTCGGGGATGCCGCGGGAGCGAAGGTAAAACAATTCGTCTGGATTGAGATAGCCGGTCGTGGCGCCATGCGAGCACTGCACGTCGTCGGCATAGATCTCGAGCTGGGGCCGGGACTCCACCCGGGCGGTTTCGGAGAGCAGCAGGGTATGATTCTCCTGGTAGGCCTGGGTCTGCTGGGCGTCGCGCGCCACATAAATCAGGCCGTCGAAGGCGGCGTCGGCCGTCCCGCCGACGATGCCCTTGAAGAGCTGGCGGGAGTGGCAGCCGGCGGAGGTGTGGCGCACCAGAACCCGCAGGTCCACGTGTTCCGCCTCGGGGCACAGGTACACCCCGGCGAGGTCCAGCGAAGCGCCGGGCCCCACGAGGTCCACCTCCAGCGGGATGCGCAGGTCCGTGCCGGGGAGCATCACGAGGGTCATCATGAGCTCCTCCCCGGCTTCGAGCCGGAGATACTGCGGCACGCTGTCGCGCCCGAACACGTAAACCCTTTTATCCATGGATGCTCTCGTAGCCTTCCCTTTCAATCTGGTCCACCAGTTCGCGGCCGCCCGTGCACACGATGCGGCCATCCTTGAGGACGTGGACCACGTCCGGAACGATATAGTCCAGCAGGCGCTGGTAATGGGTAATCACGATGGCGGCCGTCTGCGGGGTGCGCAGGGCGTTCACGCCCTCCGCCACAATGCGCAGCGCATCCACATCGAGCCCGGAATCCGTCTCGTCAAGGATGCTGAGCGTCGGCTCCAGCATCGCCATCTGGAAGATCTCGTTGCGTTTCTTCTCGCCGCCGGAGAAGCCCACGTTGACTTCCCGCTTGGCGAATTCGCCCTTCATCTGCAGCATCCCCATCTTCTCCTTCAGGAGCTTGAGGAATTCGCCGGGCGTCAGCTCCGGCAGCCCCTGCGCCTTGCGCCGGGCGGCCACCGCCGCCTTCATGAAATTGGTGATGCTCACCCCGGGGATCTCCACCGGGTACTGGAAACTCATGAACAGCCCCGCCCAGGAGCGCTCCTCCGGGCTCATCGCGAGCAGGTCGCGCCCGTCGAAGGTCACGCTGCCCCCGGTCACGGTGAAGCTCGGGCGGCCCGACAGGACGCTGCCGAGCGTGCTCTTGCCGGCCCCGTTGGGCCCCATCACGGCATGCACCTCCCCGCGGCGGACCTGCAGGTCCACTCCCTTGAGGATCTGCTTGCCCTCCACACCGGCGCAGAGGCCCCGGACATCCAGTAAAACGTCGTCGTTATTCATTCTTGTTGTAAAGCTTTTTCCATGAAATCAGGGACCAAACGCCGTTGGCGAGGTACAGCCCGCTCACGACCGGCATCAGGTACAGGCCGGAGCTGATGTACAGGGCGATGTTGGCGGCGTTGACCACCAGCCACACGATCCAGCACTCCCAGCACTTCTGGGCGCTGAGGTACTGCGCCAGCAGGGTGAACATCAGCAGGTAGGAGTCCAGCCAGGGCGACGGGTCGGCCTGGAAGACGTTGGGCCACTTGACGGGCAGCCAGTCCAGGCACATCGCCCATGAAGCGCCCAGCACGCACACGATCAGCAGGATCCCGGGCCACTGCTCCTTCGTGATGCGGCCCACCTTGAGGCGACTCGCGTCGGCAGCGCTGCGCTCCTCCTCCTTCGGGTGCGTCCAGCGCCAGTGGCCGAAGGCGTTGATCGCGAACGACACCGGCTGGAGCAGCATCGCACTGTAGAGGTGCTGCCGCCAGAAGAGGATGAACAGGAAAATGTTGTAGGCGTAGCCCACCCAGAAATTATACTTGGAGTTCCGCCCCGCGAGGAACACGCAGGACAGACCCAGCACGGCCGATATGATCTCTACCCAACTCATCCGACGGCACCTTCAAGGGATACTGACAATAACTTCTGCGCCTCGACGGCAAATTCCATCGGCAGGCGCGACAGGACTTCGCGGGCGTAGCCGCCCACGATGAGCGCGACGGCGTCCTCGGGGGCGATGCCGCGCTGGTTGCAATAGAAGAGCTGATCCTCGCTGATCTTGGAGGTCGTGGCTTCGTGCTCCACGATGGCTTTCGGGTTGCGGCTGCGGATCACCGGGAAGGTGTGCGCGCCGCACAGGCTGCCGATCAGCAGCGAGTCGCACTGCGAATAATTGCGGGCGCCCTCCGCCGCCGGCCCCATCTGCACGAGGCCGCGGTAGCTGTTTTCGCTGTGGCCGGCGGAGATGCCCTTCGAGACCACCCGGCTGCGCGTGCCGCGGCCCAGATGGATCATCTTGGTGCCGGTGTCGGCCTGCTGCCAGTGGTTCGTCATCGCGACGC
The DNA here is from genome assembly GCA_905234475.1 of uncultured Bacteroidales bacterium. Lineage (GTDB taxonomy): Bacteria > Bacteroidota > Bacteroidia > Bacteroidales > UBA932 > Cryptobacteroides. Next base: position 35,652 of record CAJOHX010000006.1, read on the forward strand.
TGTAGAACTCCGACGTGGAATAGTCCCCCTTCAGGATGGTGCTGGGGTATTTCCAGGTCACGGCGGAGCCGGTCTCGACCTGGGTCCAGCTTAGGTGCGATCCGGTGCCTTTGCAGATGCCGCGCTTGGTCACGAGGTTCAGGATCCCCCCTCGGCCCTGCGCATCGCCGGGATACCAGTTCTGCACGGTGCTGTATTTGACGTCCGCATCCTTCTCCACGATGATCTCCACCACGGCAGCGTGCAGCTGGTTCTCGTCGCGCATCGGGGCGGTGCAGCCCTCCATGTAGCTGACCGACGAGCCTTCGTCGGCGACAATGAGCGTACGCTCGAACTGCCCCGTGCCGGAGGCGTTGATGCGGAAGTAGCTGGACAGGTCCATCGGGCATTTCACCCCCTTGGGGATGTAGCAGAAGGAGCCGTCGGAGAAGACCGCGGAATTGAGCGCCGCGTAGTAATTGTCCCCCACGGGGACCACGGAAGCAAGGTACTTGCGCACCAGGTCGGGGTGCTCGCGCACCGCCTCCGAGAAGGAGCAGAAGATGATGCCCTTCTCAGCGAGGGTCTTGCGGAAGGTCGTCGTGACGCTCACGGAGTCGAACACGGCGTCCACGGCCACCTCGCCCTTGGGCTTCACGCCCGCGAGCACTTCGCGCTCGTGCAGGGGAATGCCCAGCTTGTCGAAGGTCTCCATCAGGGCGGGGTCGATCTCGTTCGGCCGGTCCTCGGGGCGCTTGGGCGCAGCCCAATAGATAATATCTTGGAAATCAATGCGTGGCAGCCTGAGGTGGCCCCAGAACGGGGGCCGCATCTTCTGCCACTTGCGGAAGGCGCCGAGGCGGAACTCCAGGAGCCACTCCGGCTCGCCTTTCTTCGCGGAGATCAGGCGGATGATGTCTTCGTTGAGCCCCTTCGGGACGAACTCCTGGGCGACCTCGGTCACGAAGCCGTCCTTGTACTCCTGCGCGGAGAGATCTCTGAGCAAATCATCCATTGAAATGACAAAGATAAGGTTTTTGTCGTATCTTCGCGAATAATTATGCTACCTGCGACAAAATATTTGATCGTCATCTGCGCGTATCTGACCGCCGTGATCGGCGTCAGCTGGATCCTCTCGCGGCGTTCGCGCGGCAGCGCCGCCGATTTCTTCCGCGGCGGGCGGAAGTCTCCCTGGTGGGTCGTGGCCGTGGCGATGGTCAGCACCTCCATCTCCGGGATCACCTTCGTGTCCGTGCCGGGCATGGTGGCCGCCTCGCAATGGGCCTACCTGCAGATGGCCGTGGGGTTCGTGGCCGGCTACGCCGTGATCGCCTACATCCTGCTGCCGCTCTACTACAGGTTGAACCTGACCAGCCTCTACAGCTACCTGGAAGGCCGTTTCGGGCGGTGGAGCCACCGCACCGGGGCGGGTTTCTTCCTGCTCTCCAAGATCCTCATCTGCGGGGTGCGGATGTACCTGACGGCCATCGTGCTGCAGCTGATCGTCTTCGAGCCCCTGGGCATCCCCTTCTGGATTAACGTGGCCGCCACGATGCTCTGCGTGTGGCTCTATACCTTCCGTGGCGGGGTGCGCACGCTGGTCTGGACCGACATGATCCAGACCGTGGCGCTGATCACCGTGGTGGTGCTGTGCCTGGTGCAGATCGGGCGGGTGATGGGGCTGGACTTCGGGCAGATGTGCGGGAGCATCCGGGACAGCGGCATGTCGCGCATCTGGTTCTTCGGCGACTGGCGGGAGCCGCGCCTCTTCTGGAAGCAGTTCGCCGCCGGCATGCTGACCACCGTGGCCATGACGGGCATGGACCAGGACATGATGCAGAAGAACCTGTCCTGCAAGACGCTGCGCCAGAGCCAGCGGAACATGATGACCTACGGGGCAGCCTTCATCCCGGTAAACCTGCTCTTCCTCGCCCTGGGCGTGCTGCTATATCAGTTTGCCGCGGCCCGCGGCCTTGCCGTAGCGAAGCCGGACGACCTCTTCCCCACCATCGCCTGCGGCACGGACGCCGCCGGGCAGGCCTTCATGCCGCCCGTCGTCGGCGTGCTGTTCGCCCTCGGCCTGACGGCCTCGGCCTTCAGCAGTTCGGGCTCCGCCCTCACCGCGCTTACCACCACCTTCACCGTGGACTTCCTCCACGCGGACACGCGGCAGGACGAGGCGGGGCTGCGCCGCACCCGCCGCATCGTCCACGCCTGCGCCGCCGTCGTGATGGGGGTCGTGATCCTGGGCTTCCGCGCCATCCGCGACGGGAGCGTGATTGACGCGATCTACACCGTCGCGGGCTACACCTACGGCCCGCTCCTGGGCCTGTTCTTCTTCGGCATCTTCACCCGGCGCCGCGTGCGCGACGGCTGGGTGCCGGTCATCTGCGCCCTCTCCCCCGTGATCTGCTACATCCTCGCGCAGCACAGCGCCGCCTGGTTCGGCGGCTATCAGATCGGCTTCGAGCTCCTGCTCTACAACGCCATGATAACTTGGTTGGGGTTGCTGCTTTCCGGCATTGGCCTTCCTTCCCGCCAGCCGGGAGCAAAATAGCCTTCCAGCGCTCCCGGCAGAAAAATAGCAGCCCGACCAAAACGACCGGGCTGCTTCGCACTAACCAATTATTATAACCATTCTATACTGCTACTTCATCAGGCGGCGGATGATGTTGGAGACTTCGTTGTTCTCATGCACGCCCGTAAACTCCTCGGCATGGGGGCCGTAGGCGAACACGGGGACCAGGATTCCGTTGTGTCCCTTGGTGGAGAAATGGACCTTGACCGTGCGATCGGGGAGGCTGCCGTCGATGAGCGTGAGGCCGCCGGTGGCATGGTCCGCCGTGACGACGACCAGCGTCTGCCCGTCCTGCTCGGCCCACTTGAGGACCTTGCCGACGGTGCGGTCGAAGTCGAACAGCTCCTCGGCCATGTAGCCGACCTTCTGGCGGTGGCACCAGTCGTCGATGCTGGATCCTTCGATCATCAGGAAGAAGCCTTTCTTGTTGTCCAGCAGCTCGATGGCCTTCATCGCGCTGTCCTCCAGCACGGGGCCGCGGTCCAGTGCCGGCTCCATCTCGAGCGGAGCGAAGAGGCCGAGCAAGCGCCCTTCATGGACGGCATTCAGGTCCTCCAGGTTGTCCACGAAGGTATAGCCCTTGTCGACCATCTCCTTGACGAGGTCGCGGCCGTCGCTGCGGCCCTGCCAGAACTCGATACCGCCGCCGCAGAGGAAGTCCACGCCGCTGTCCACGTACTGCGCGGCATTGATCTCCTCCTCGTCGCGGTCCAGCGAATGGCCCACGAAATCGAGGGGCGTGGCGTCGTTGATGCGACAGGTCACGGTCACGCCGGTCTTCATCCCCTTCTGCTGCGCACGGTGCAGCAGGGTCGGGACAGGATTGCCGTCAGGATCGACGCCCATATAATGATAACGCGTCTTCACGCCTGTACCGAGGGCTGAGCCGCCGGCACAGGAGTCCGTGATGAGGCGGTCCACCGCATAGGTGCGGGAGAATCCGGACACCGGCATGTTGTCCATGTTGAGGTGGCCGCCATTGAGCACCCAGCCGCAGCTGACCTGCTCCACGCCCATGCCGTCGCCGATCATCACGATGACGTTCTTGATCTTCTTGCCGCGGGGCTGCGCCACCGTCACGGTCTCGTACGGCTCCAGCACCGTGTAGACATCGTCCTCGCTGAACTGGTCGTTGGCGTACTTGCTGCGGTTGCGGGAGATGTCCTCCTCCTCGCTCACGGCCGCCTTCTCACCGCTGTCCACCACGAAATGCACGTCCTGTGCCTCCGTACGGCAGGTGACCTTCTTGGTCTGTCCCGGCAGGAGCGCGAAGAAATTGTCGCTCCAGAAGGCCGGGGCGACAAGCTCGCCCTTCGCATCCAGCGCCTTCAGGATATTCATATAGGCAATCACGGAAGACTTGTTGGACACGGTCACGGTCCACTGCCCGGCACCGCCCTCGACGCTCAGCTGCACGTCGGCGGGCTCCTGCGCGAAGGCGAAGCCCAGGTCGGCGTAGCGGCTGACCGGGGTGATATACCAGTTGGTGCGGCCCCAGATGTACTCGTTATCCTTTGCCGGGAGGCAATAGAAATTGTCCGCGACGGTCGTGCCGTCAGCGGCCGTCAGCGACAGCGCCACGAAGTGCGGGCGGCCGTCGAAGCGGCGCAGGTCGAAGACCGGCAGGCTCGCGCGGTAGTCCAGGCGCACCTCCCTGCTGTCCCCGCCCAGCAGGCGGGAATGCTCGTCGTACACGAGGTAATTGGCCTTCAGCGTGACGGCCTCCGGGCTTTCGCTGACCGCATAGACCTTGCGGTCGGCGTAGTTGAACATGAGCTGCAGCGGCTCGCAGGCCTTCTTGGTGCCGTAGTAGCCGGCCGTGGGCGCGCCGTACCAGTCGTAGAGCTGCCAGTACATCGACGGCCAGGCGGAGTTCAGCATCCACTGGACGATGCCCGTGGAGCGCGGCATCCGCACGCGGAACGCCTCGAACATGCCGCGCGTGCCGTCGTAGTCCACGGCGTGGGCCTTGCGGACGAAGTCCTCGAAGCCGGTCGCCGCGCCGTACTGCGCAGTGATGATCTCATTCAGCTGTTTCGGCGAATTCATCGCCGAGCCGGACGCGGTGCAATGGTAGTCCCATGCCGCGGACAGCGGCCAGAGCTCCCCTTCCGGAATCATCCGGCGCAGGGACTCGGCCTGCGGGAGGTTGGCGCCGATGCCCGTCTCCGTGTTGAAGCCGAAGGCGCCGCCTGCCTGCGTGTCGCGGTACCAGTAGTCCGCGCCCACCCACTCGTAGGGGCCTTCCATCTTGGTGCCCGACCAGCCGGTCACGGTGCTCTCCATGTTCTTGGCGGAGCAGACGTACGGGCGGTATTCCTGGGCGTTGTAGATCTCCATGTAGCGCTGCTCCAGGGCCGGATTGGGGATGCGGTCGCTGCCCGTCAGCCAGCCGATGAGCGACGCGTGGTTGTGCAGCCGGACCACCTGGTCGCGGAAATACGCGACTGCGAGGTCCTCGCTCTCCGGGGTGTTGATGCAGCCGAAGTGGCCGACCTCCGGGAGGCCGCAATAGTCCTCCCACTCCCACTGGCAGCTCCAGCCCACGAGCGACAGCACGCCGAAGCGGTCGCACAGGTCGTAGACCGTGTCGTCCTTGCCCCAGATGTTCTCGAAGCGGATGCAGTTGAGGTTCATGTCCTTGACGTACTCCACCTGCTGCCGGATGCTCTCCGGGGTGTCGCGCAGGAACAGGTCGTCCGTCCAGCCGGCGCCCTTGATGAGGATGTCGCGGCCGTTGAGCTTGAACTGGCGGTAATTCTCCTTCGTAAGGCAGCTGGTGATCTGGCGGACACCGAACGTGACCTCCCTGCGGTCGGAAAGCGCTCCGCCCACCTCGGCCCGCGCCTCGAGGGTGTACAGCTCCGGCGTGCCGAGGTCATAGCTCCACCACACGCGGGGATTCACCAGGTGCAGCAGGGGCAGCTCCGCGGGGGTCAGGCAGAGCGTCTTCGTCTCGCCCGCGGCGAGTGCGAAGGGCACGGCGGCCTGCCCGGCATCCTGCAGATTCAGGCTCAGGCTGCCCTCCACGGCCTTCGGCTCATGGTTGCGCAGCGTCACGCGGACCTCGAGGTCCGCCTGCGCGAGCGTCTGCACGTCCAGATCCGGGATCACGAACACGTCCTCGACGCTCACGGCGCCGGTCGCGTGGAGCGTGACCGGGCGGACGATGCCCATGCTCTCGTCCAGCGGGCGGGGATTCCAGTCCACGAAGCCGATGTTGAGGTCGCCCTTCTGCGCGCGGCGCAGCTTGACTTCCAGCGTGTTGCTGCCCTTCAGCAGCCCCCCGACCTCGAACGTCCAGCGGCGGAACACGCCGCGGGTGGTGTCCGACGAGGCGAGCTGCGTGCCGTTCAGGAAGATGTCGGCGTAGTAGCCCAGGCCGTCGAAGGCCAGCTCCACGTGCTGCCCCGCGACGGGCTTCGCCGCGAAGGTGGTCTTATAGGTCCAGACGTCGTCAAAGATGGACTTGTCCACCGCGGCATAGGCGCGGCCTTCCATGAGGCCTTCACCAAAATAACCGGCATCGCTCAGGACGCCGGCCACCGTCGAGGGGACGGCGGCGGCCCACTGCTCCGCGCTGCCCGCGCGGGAAAGCTGCCAGCCCTCGGAGAGGGTCACGCTGTCGCCGCTGCCGAGCGGCGCGGGCTGCTTGCAGCCGAAAGCCGCAGCGGCCAGGATGAGGAGGAGTATGCAGTTCTTTTTCATATCGTCAAATCATGGCTGCGCCGAGGACGGGGATGTCGTCGGCCGTACAGACGTCGATCCGGAGCCGCTCCACGCTCTTGTGGTACGGGAAATCCCGCTTCAGGCGCTCCTCCATGGAGGCCCGGAAAAGCGGGTAATTGTTGGCGATGCCGCCGCCGAAGGCGATGTGGCTGGGGTCGTAGGCAAACATGACCGTGCAGAGGAGATTGCCCAGGTGAGCACCGAAGTCCGTGAACAGCCTGAGGGCCGCGGGATCCCCCGAGCGCACCGCCTGCGCCGCCTCGCGGCTGTCCCAGCCGGCCGCCGTGAAATACTGCTTGCTGCAGTAGGCTTCCAGCGTCGCATCCTTGTAGGGCAGGGCGCCAAGCTCCCCGGCGCCGCAGTTGGCGCCGCAGATGAGCCGGCCCCGGTCCACGATGCCCATGCCCACGCCCGTGCCGAGGGTCACGACGACGAGCAGCCCGGGCTTGGCGTCGGCGGGATAGCCCGCATAGACGCCCATGGCGTAGCAGTTGGCGTCGTTGTTGACGGCCACCGGGAGGTGGAAACGCGCTTCGAGGTACTCCTTCAGGGGGACCTCCGTCCAGGAAGGGATATTGGCGGTGTCATACACAATCCCGCGCTCAACGTCCACGACGGAGGGCACGCCGATGCCGATCTTCGCCGTGTCCGGCGTCAGCATGCGCGTTATCTGCTCCGAGAGGATATCCAGGGTCTGCTGCAAATCGGCCTCGCGGGGGGACCACGGCGTGCTCACGCGCCGCACCACATCGCCGTCACGAACCTGTCCGAACACGAGGTTGGTCCCGCCGACATCGATTCCAAGTGTCATCATGTGTGATTGTCTATTTTGCAAAAATAGGGTTTAGATTTACAAGAAAAAACTTATTTTGCGTATTTTAATATACAATTTGCGTCATTATCTTCCGACTGTCCACTTTTTTCATATCTTTGTGTTGAAGATACAAAACCACTGATTGTGAACACGAAAAGCTTTTTCTCCTTTTTCCTGGCGTGCGCAATTTGTGCTGCTTGCACCCAACCTTGCGTCGTCAATTGGACCGAAGGGGAGACCGACCCCGACACCGGCCTCGCCCTCCACACCCTGACCATCCAGAACCCGCCGGCCGGCACGGACTGGACCATCTGGTTCAGCCAGTTCCGCACCCCGGTGACCATGGCCCCGGACGCCCCCGGCTCCATCGACCACATCAGCGGGACGCTGTATCGCGTGGTGCCCGCCAGGCACCGGGGCAAGACCATGACGCTGCGCTATGAGGCGCGGCCCCTCGTCAACCAGTGCCGCGCCCCCGAGGGCTTCTACCTCCAGCGCAGCGGCGAGGCCCCCGTGGCCCTGGAGACCGCCTATGATTTCCTGCCCGCGGAAGTGGTCCATACCTTCGACTACACGCCCGTGCCCACGAGCCCCTACGACATGATTCCCCGCCTGAAGCGCGTCCAGCCCCGCAAGGGCACGACCGACCCCTCCGCCGAGCCGAAAGTGGACTTCGTCAAGGGCCAGGCCCCGGGCTGGTACCGCCTCACCCTGGACGGGAGCATCCGCATCGAGGCCTCCGACGAGGACGGCGCTTACTACGCCGGCATCACCCTGGACAACATCCGCCGCAATGCGAAAGGCGCCACGGTGGGCAGCGCCACCGTCACGGACTGGCCGGACCTGCCCTACCGCGGGCTGATGCTGGACGTGAGCCGCAATTTCACCGGCAAGGACGACCTGCTGAAGCTCCTGGACATCATGTCCCACTATAAGGTGAATTTCCTGCACCTGCACTTCGGCGACGACGAGGGCTGGCGCATCGCGATCGACGCCCTGCCGGAGCTGACCGATTACGGCGCCTACCGCTGCATCCCCGAGCTGCAGGCGGACGGCTCCATCCTGGAGCCAAACGGCCTGCAGCCCACCTACTGCGTCGCCCCCGACCGCGACACGCCCTCGCCGGGCAACGGTTTCTATTCCCACGAAGATTTCGTGGAGATCCTGCGCTACGCCTGGGAGCGCCGCATCCGCATCGTGCCGGAGTTCGACTCCCCGGGCCACGCCCGCGCGGAGCTCAAAGCCATGGAGGTCCGCGCAGCCCGCACGGGCGACGCCTCCTGCCTGCTCTCCGAGCCGGAGGACACCTCCGAATATGAGTCCGTGCAGGACTACACCGACAACGTCATGAATGTGGCGCTGCCCTCCACCTACACCTTCTTCGAGACGGTCTTCGACGCGCTCATCGCCATGTATAAAGAAGCGGGTGTGCCGCTGGACGCCATCCACATCGGCGGCGACGAGGTGCCGGAGGGCGCATGGACGGGCTCCCCGGCCTGCAAGGCCCTCATGGAAGCCAACGGCAAGACCGACATCGGCTGGCTCAAGGACTACTTCACCAACCGCCTGCTGGACATCGCCGAGGCGCGCGGGGTCAAGCTCGCCGGCTGGCAGGACGTCGCGCAGGAGCTCGAGCCCGCCACCCTGGAGCGCCTGAAGCGAAACCTCGCCTTCACCAACCTCTGGACGGTCTCGGGCGGCCTCGACGTGCTGCCCTACGAATTCGCCAACCAGGGCATCCCCGTGATGATCTCCAGCGCCCCCAACTGCTACATGGACTTCGCCTACAACTACGGCAAGCTCGAGCGCGGGCACTCCTGGGGCGGCTTCGTGGACGAGCGCCGCGCCTTCAGCGTGCAGCCCTTCGACATGTACCGCTCCGTCCGCTGGGACGACTACGGACAGATCGTGGACCTGAGCCGTTCCGGCGAAGGCAAACCCGCCCTCAAGCCCGCCGCCCGCCGGCTCATCCTCGGCGTGGAGGGGCACCTCTGGGCGGAGACGCTGCGCTGCTTCGACCACGTGACCTACTACTATTTCCCGAAGGCGCTGGGGCTCTTCGAGCGCGGCTGGAACGCCACCCCCGCCTGGGCGGGCACCACCGTCGCGGACGACCCGGCCTTCACGGCCGACTTCGACCGTTTCTTCAGCATCATTGTCGACCACGAATATTCATTCTACGAAGATCAAGGAATTGCATACCACAGACACTAGAAAAGACTTCGCGCCATGCTTAGACTACTCTTCATCTCCGACTTCACCGAATCCTTCCCGAGCAAGCTGCTCAAGGGAATCGTAGAATACTCCCGCCGCAAGGAGCAATGGGTCGTGTGCCGCATGCCGCCCTCCTACAAGCAGAGCATCGGCATCCCCGGCGTGGTCAAATGGGCCAGGGACTGGGGCGCGGACGCCGTGATCGGCCAGTTCGAGGAGACCGACGACGTCAAGCTGTTCGAGAAGAACGGCATCGTCGTCGTGGCCCAGGACTTCAAGAAGCGCTTCACCACCATCCCCAACATCACCGCCGACTACCTCGGCACCGGCCGCATGGCCGCCCGCTATTTCATCGACCACGGCTTCCGCCACTACGGCTTCTTCGGCTTCAACAACGTCTGCTGGTCCGACGAGCGCTGCGAAGGCTTCCGCCGCGAGGTGGAGGCCGCCGGCTATGGCGACTCCTTCTATGCCTACAACCTTCAGGACATCGACCACCTGTGGTACTACGAGCGCGACCGCATGCGCAAATGGCTCCACTCCATCCCCAAGCCCATCGCCATCATGGCCTGCGACGACAACCAGGGCAACAACTTGATCGAAGCCTGCCACACCGCCGGGATCAAGATCCCCTCGGAGATCTCCGTCATGGGCGTGGACAACGACGAGCTGCTCTGCACCCTGGGGAGCACCCCCCTGTCCAGCATCTACGTGGACATCGAGGAGGGCGGCTGGAAGACGGCGGAGCTCATCGAGCGGCGCATCGCCAATCCGCAGGCCCCGCTGGAGGATGTGGTCCTGAAGCCCGTCAAGGTCGTGGGACGCATGTCCACGGCCGCCTTCGCCACCACCGACGTCCAGATCCAGAAGGCGATCCAGTTCATCCACCAGAACTACCAGAAGAAGATCTCCGTCAAGGACGTCATGGGCGAGGTCGCCCTGTCCCGGCGCCTGCTCGAACGGCGCTTCAAGGCCGTGACCGGCCAGACCCTCTATCAATATATTACTGATTTGAAAATCAAGCGCTTCGCGGAGCTGCTCCTCGACACGGACGAGCAGGTGGTGGGCATCGCCCTGACCCTGGGCGAGAACGACACCAAGAGCATCTCCCGCCGCTTCAAGCAGATCTACGGCTGCTCGCCCAACGAATGGCGGGCCCGGCACCAGAAAACAAACTCCTAAGACAGATATGACCCGACGCCTCCTTATTTTTGTTGTCCTGTTGGGCGCATGCTTTTGCGCCGGCGCGCAGCAGTACGACATCCTGCAGCAGTTGCAGGCCCACCCCGAATACCTCGCGGGCACCGACTACCTCTGCCCCACCGGCCCGGTGGCGCTCTCGCCCGCCCCCAAGGGCTACCAGCCCTTCTACATCAGCCACTACGGCCGCCACGGCGCCCGCTACGCCTGGCAGAGCGACATGTACGAGCGGCTCAACGACGTCTTCTCCGCTGCCGCGGAAAATGGCAACCTGACCCCCCTGGGCGCCTCTTTCAAGGAGCGTTTCGACGGGCTCTACCCGTCGGTGCGCTACCGCGTGGGCGACCTCTCCCGCAAGGGCTGGCAGCAACAGCAGGAGCTTGCCGGGCGGATGTACGCCAATTTCCCGAAGGTGTTCGCCAAGGGCGCCAAAGTGCGCTCCTGGACCTCCACCTCCACGCGCTGCATCATGACGATGTCTTCCTTCTGCCTCGGCCTGAAGGCGAAGGATCCCAAGCTGGATATCTTTGAGAATTTCGGCGTCAGCTTCCTGCCGGCCATCCTGCCGATGGACCGCAGCAATCCCTTCCGCGAAGCGACCTTCGAGGCCACGCCGGTCAGCTTCAGCGAGACCTGGGAGCAGTATATCGAGCGCACGGTGGACTACCGCGCCATCCTCTCGCGCCTGTTCAAGGACCGCGACAAGGCCCTTCCGGCCGCGGAGCAGTGGGATTTCTTATCTTATTTGTATTTCTTCGCCGCCGGCATGAACAGCCTCGATACGGACCTCGACTTCACGGACATCTTTACCTCGGAGGAGCGCGTCGCCCTCTGGAAGATCGACGATTTCCAGTTCTACGCCAACGCCTGGCCCACGCATCTGGGGTACCTGCCCATCGTCCGGGACATCATCGCGAAGGCCGACGAGCGCATCGCCTCCGGCGAGAAGGGCGCCGACCTGCGTTTCGGCCACGACTACACCTTCCTGCCGCTGCTGATGTGCCTGGGGGTCAACGGCTTCGACCATGACGTCGCCAATCCCGACGACATCCCGGTCTGGTGCCAGCTCCACGAGGTCCCGATGGGGGCCAACATCCACTTCGTCTTCTACCGCAGTCCCCGCAGCCCGAAGGTCCTCTTCAAGGTCCTCCTCAACGGCCGCGAAGCCCACCTGCCCTTCGAGACCGACACCTGGCCCTACTACGACTGGGACACCTTCAAGACCCGCTTCTAGCCGCCGCTATTTGCTGACGCGTTTGCTGAGGCCGATGGCGCCGGTCGGGCAGACGAGGCGGCAGAGGTGGCAGCCGACGCACTTGGCGCCGAGGATGTGCGGCTGGCGCGTGTCCGCATCGAAGCGGATGGCCTGGTGGCCGCCGTCGGCGCAGGAGATGGCGCAGCGGCCGCAGCCGATGCACACGTCCCGGTCGATCTTCGGGAAGACCACGGTCGTGCGGTCGAGGTCGTGCGGGAGGTAGAACTTCGGCAGCAGCTCGCCCACCAGCGCCTCCACCTTGTCGATGCCCCGTTCGGCCATGTAGTTCTGCAGGCCGAGGATGAGATCGTCGATGATGCGGTAGCCGTACTGCATCACGGCGGTGCACACCTGGACGTTGCGGCAGCCCAGCTGGATGAATTCCAGCGCGTCACGCCAGGTCTCGATGCCGCCGATGCCGCTGTACTGGATGTTCTTCATCATCGGATTCTTGACCATGGCGAGGATGTGGCGAAGGGCGATGGGCTTGATGGCGCGGCCGGAATAGCCCGAGCCCGTCTGGCAGCCGTTCACCTCCGATCCTTCGCCGAGCGTGACGCTCTTGATGGTGTTGATGGCCGAGATGGCGTCCGCTCCCGCGAAATAGGCACCCATCGCCGGCTGGGCGATGTGGGCGATGTTCGGCGTCATCTTGGGGATGACCGGGATCTTGACGCTGCGCTTGACATACGCCGTGAAGAAGGTCACCAGCTCCGGGTCCTGCCCCACGTCGCTGCCCATGCCGCTCTCGCGCATCTGCGGGCAGGAGAAATTGAGCTCCACGGCGTCGCACCCGGCGGCTTCGGCCCGCTGCGCCAGCTGGATCCAGTCCTCCTCGCTCTGGCCCATGATGGAGGCGATGACAACCTTCGAGGGATAATTCTCCTTTAGGCGCCGGAGGATGTCGAAATCCATCTCCGGGGGATTCTCGCTGAGCTGCTCCATGTTGCGGAAGCCGATGAAGGGCTTGCCCACGGCGTCGAAGCGCGGCGACACCTCCTTGATCTCCTGCAGGCAGATGGTCTTGTAGAACACGCCGCCCCAGCCCGCGTCGAACGCCCGCGCGACCATCTCGTAGTTGGTGCACACGGCCGAGGACGCCAGGAAGAACGGGTTCTCGCAGGGAATACCGACGAAGTCGATGGCCAGGGACGGGGTCTTGCCCGACCCCCTGTCGTCATTCGCCGGCTTGACCGGCGAATCTCCCAGCGCCGCGGCGATCTCCCGCAGCCGGACCGGCCGGTCATAATGGATACAGGCGGCCTCCGCGCGGGCAAGGTCCTCCTCCGAGCAGCCCCGGAGCCACTGCGCGGCAATCTTCTCGTTGTCAAAACGGATGGCGCGGACGGCGCGGGCGGGATCGCCTTTGCCGCAGGCCTTGGTACAGGGAGCGTCCTGGCAAAGCAGGCAGCGCGCCGCTTCTTCGTGGATGTGCATGGAGCGCGGGGTTTAGTTGGCCGGAGCCACGGTGTACACAAAGGTCCCGGTGCCGTCGCCGTTGTCCTGCTCGCTGCTGAGCGTGACGGTGAAGCCGTTGGCGGCGAGATCGGCGGGATCCGCACCGAAGACGGCATAGTAGTTGTCGCCCTTCAGGCCCTTCATGGTGTAGGTTTCGCTGCTCTGCGCGACGATGGTCAGCTTGTAGGTGCCGCCGGTGGTACTGAGCTTCAGGTTGGCCACGTCGGCCATGATGGCGGACATCCAGTTGGGGCACTTGACGGTGTAGTCGCTGTCCAGCACGACGGTGAGGTCATTGAACAGCGATGCGATAAAGCAGCCGTAGAACGGATAGTACGCGGTGCCATTACCCGCGAGGGTGACCGTGCTCTTGCCCGTCAGCACGAAGTTGTAGCCGGAGCAGTCGCCGTCGATCCTGATGGCGATCTTGCCGCCCTTGGGCTTGATCTCATAGGTATTGTCCGCATTGGGCGTGAGCTGGTCCTCGGAGCCGCCGTCGCTGCGCGTCACGGTGGGCGCCTTCAGCGACATCGAGTAGTCGAACGGGATGTCGTAGCCATAGGAGCCGCCGGGCACAAAGCCACCCGGGGGCATTTGCGCGACAGCGTCGTAGAAATTGCCCTGGGTGTCCTGCGCCTGCAGAATCAGATGATCGAATTCGTTGTCCGGCTCGAACGCCATGGACAGGTAAAGTTCCGTGCCAGCCGGGTTGGTGAGGACGAGGTCGTCGGGACGGACCTCGCTGGTCAGCGCGTACACAATGCGGGCAAGCGTGCCCTCGCCCGTCGAAATGGTCAGGCGCTTCAGGGTGGGGTTGACCGTCGCGCCGTCGCGCCGGAAACTCAGGACCATGCTGACCATCGACTGCACGCCGCTGAAGCGGGCGGTGCTGCCGACGGTGTTCATCTTGAAGCCGGAGGCATAGGCGTAGTAGTGCGCGAGGGCGCTCTCGGCGCTGCCGTCCTGGCCCTCGTAGTTGAAATAGCACGCGTAGGGATCCTCGGGGTCTATGTCACTCAGGTTGTAGAAGAGGCTGTAGGTGTCGGCCTCGCCCGGGGTGACGAGCGACCAGCGTTCGGTATTGTCGTTGTATTTGTAGAACGAGACCGAGCCGCTGAGCACGCAGGTCGTGCCGTCGTCACCGATCTCCGCGGGACGCAGGGCGGTGGGATTGCCGCTCTTGTCGCTGGCGAAGGCATCCTTGGTGTTGTTGTAGAGGTAGATCTTGTCCGTGGTCCGGAACGTTGTGGGGAGCTCCGCCATCGCAGCGGGGATGGTCACGCGGTACACCCCGGAGGACTCTTCCTCCATCTTGGGGTTGTCCAGGCCATTGAGGAAACCGCAGCCGCAGGCGCAGAGCGCGAGGGCCAGCAGGGCGGAAAGGATGTGGATTCTTTTCATATAGATGGTGTTATCATTCAGTGTTCAACTTGCGAAAATAATAAAGTTTCGCAAATAATGGATGAAAATACGCAAAATGAGTGCATGATTACGCGGAATCCGTCAGCACATTTACGCGCAAATATTTATCTTTGTGCTTGTCAATCCGATTCTTATGAACGAGCACTTCACCTTACCCTACGAAGGGGGACTCATCGAAGAGAACCTCCCCGGCGGCATTCTCCACAATTATGAGAAGATCTGGACGGAGATCTACCCCGAGTCCGTCCCGGCGTCCTGCGCCGTGGCCGACCTCATCGTCAATGCCATCAAGGCCTGCGAGGGGCGGCTGTTCCGGCTGGGCCTCACCACCGGCGCCACGCCGGTGTCGCTCTACGCCGAGCTGGCGCGCCGCTACGAGGCGGGCGAGGTATCGTTCCGCAACGTAGAGGTGGTCTCCATCGACGAATACTATCCCTTCTCCTCCGAAGACCGCCAGAGCCGCAACCACCGCCTCCACGAGGCGCTGCTGGACAAGGTGGACATCCTGAAGGAGAACGTCCACATCCCCGACGGGACCGTCCCGCAGGCGGAGGTCTCCGCCTATTGCGCGGCCTTCGACAAGATGGCGCGTGGGCTGGACCTGCTGGTCATCGGCATCGGCGAGGAGGGGCAGGTGGGATTCAACGAAGCCGGCAGCAACGAGAAGACGCGCACCCGCACGGTGCGCCTCTCCTACGCTTCGCGCAAGCGCCACGCGCGCAATTTCGGCCACGACATCGCCCGCACGCCGCAGAGCGCCATCACGATGGGCATCGGCACGATGCTCACCGCCGGACGCATCGTCCTGATGGCCTGGGGCGAAGACAAGGCGCAGGCCGTCAAGGCCATCGCCGAGGGCGAGATGACGGCGGCCTACCCGGCGTCGCTCCTGCAGCGCCACGACCACATCCACTTCTTCGTGGACGCGACGGCCGGGAGCCTCCTCACCCGCGTGGTGGCGCCCTGGCTCGTCGGCCCCTGCGACTGGAAGCCCAAGCTCGTCCGCAAGGCCGTGGTGTGGCTCTGCCAGACCGTCGGGAAACCCATCCTGAAGCTGCGGGAGCAGGATTACCTGGAGAACAACCTCAGCGAGCTGCTGGAGTCCTACGGCCCCTTCGACAAGGTCAATATCGACGTGTTCAACGACCTCCAGCACACCATCACCGGCTGGCCGGGCGGCAAGCCGAACGCCGACGACAGCACGCGTCCGGTCCCGGCTGCGCCGTTCCCCAAGACGGTGCTGATCTTCTCGCCCCACCCCGACGACGACGTGATCTCGATGGGCGGCACCTTCATCCGCCTCGTCTCCCAGGGCCACGACGTGCATGTGGCCTACCAGACCTCCGGCGACGTGGCGGTCCACGACGACGTGGTGCTCCAGCACCTGGACGCCGCCGCGCAGCTCGGCATGGACGACCGCTACGCGGAAGTCAAACGGCTCGTGGACGCCAAGGTCCCCGGCGAGCCGGAGCCGCGGCAGCTGCTCTCGCTCAAGGCGGCCATCCGCCGCAGCGAGGCCCGCGCCGCGGTCCGCTCCTTCGGCCTGGACGACAACACCAACGTGCATTTCCTCAACCTCCCCTTCTATGAATCCGGCGGCATCAAGAAAATGCCGCGCACGCAGGCCGACGTGGACATCATCAAGGCGCTCATCGTCGAGCTGCGGCCGCACATGATCTTCATGGCGGGCGATCTCGCCGACCCGCACGGCACGCACCGCGTGTGCACCGAGGCGGCGCTGGAAGCCGTGGAGCAGCTGCGCGCCGAGGGCCACGCCTGGCTCGCGCAGACCCACATCTGGCTCTACCGCGGCGCCTGGATGGAGTGGGAGCTGGGCCGCGTGGACATGGCCGTGCCGCTCAGCCCCGAGGAAGTCATCAAGAAGCGCCACGCCATCTTCCGCCACCTCTCGCAGAAGGACATCGTCCCCTTCCCGGGCGAGGATTCCCGCGAATTCTGGCAGCGCGCGGAGGAGCGCACGCAGAACACCGCCCGCCTCTACGACCAGCTCGGAATGGCGGAGTACCAGGCCATCGAAGTATTCCTAAAACTCTGCTGATATGAAAGTCATCATTCGCGAAAACGCCGCGGAAGGCGGCCTGTGGGCGGCACGCCACATCGCCGCCCGGATCAAGGAGAAAGCGGCCCGCACCGCCGAGCCCTTCGTGCTGGGCCTCCCGACCGGCTCCACCCCGCTCGCCACGTACGCCGAGCTCGTCCGCATGGTCAAGGCGGGAGAGCTCTCCTTCAAGAACGTGATCACCTTCAACATGGACGAGTACGTGGGCCTGCCCGAGGAGCACCCCGAGAGCTACCACTCCTTCATGCACAAGAATTTCTTCGACCACATCGACATCCCGAAGGACCACATCCACATCCTCAACGGCAACGCCCCCGACCCCGAGGCCGAATGCGCCGCCTACGAGCGCGCCATCCTGGCGGCCGGCGGCATCGACCTTTTCATGGGCGGCATCGGCGAGGACGGCCACATCGCCTTCAACGAGCCCTTCTCCCCGCTGTCCTCCCGCACCCGCGTGGTGACGCTCACGCAGGACACCCGCGAGGTCAACTCGCGCTTCTTCGGCGGCGACCCCGAAGCCGTGCCCGCCCGGGCGATGAGCGTCGGCGTGGCCACGGTCATGGACTCCCGCGAGGTGATGATCCTGGCCTTCGGCCCGAAAAAGGCCCGCGCCCTGGCCAGCGCCATCGAGGGCCCGATGTCCCACTACAATACCGTCAGCGCCATGCAGAACCACCCCGCCGGCATCATCGTCTGCGACGAAGCCGCCATCGGCGAGGTCAAGGTCAACAGCTACCGCTACTTCAAGGCCGTCGAGGCCGCCGAAGGCTAGCCCAGCATCCCCGGCCTGATCAGGGAGCTCCTACCACAGCGAAGCCATTTGCTGCTCCGCAGCTTCCTGTAGCGCCGCCGGGACGTTTGCGAAGAAGTTGAAGCCGCTCCGCTCCTCGATGGCGTCGATCGTCGTGCGGAACTTCGCGTCGGTGTACTTATCGCCGGAGTGCGCCTCATTGGTGAACAGGTAGGCGACGCCCTTCGCGGCCGTCATCGTGCCACCATCATCGAAGCTGCACTTCATCAGGAGCTTGTAGAAGTGGCTAGGGATGGGCACGCCGCTGCTGGTCTGCGAGGTCTCGTACAGGACGCCGACTACGACATAGAGCGTGTCGCGTCCGGTAGGCGCGTAGCTCTTGACGGCATTCTCCAGGCTGTTCCAGACGCCGTCGTTGAACGAGGTCTGGTACTGCGGGGCCTGGTTGGTGTGGTAGAACGTCGCCTTGTTGGCGTCGTCGCACACCTGGCGGTAGTTGGACGCCACGAAGTTGCCGCGGCTGTACGGACTGTCCACCCCGCTCTGCTGCCATCCGGAAGGGATGGCCGGATCGTCGGTCCAGCTGCCGCTCCGGCCCACGCTGTTATCCGGATAGGCATCCTTGTGCATCACAAACGCGCTCCAGAGCGGGGCCTTCTTGGTCTTGTCCACCAGGCAGGTGTAGTTGCGGTAGACCTTGCCGTTGTACTTGTAGGTGTGCGTGGCCACCATCTGATTCGCGTTGGCGGTCTCGTGGTTGTACCACTTGTATCCGCAGCCCGATTTCTCGCTGCCGCTGCCGTAGGTGGTGCCGGCCTTCAGGGCGATGGCCGGCACCTCGTAGCAGGAGAGGTAGGGCCGATCGGTACCCTGGCCGGTGGCGGTGGGGGTGTAGGTGATGGTAGGCATGGGGCGGATCATGGAGCGGTAGATGTGGCAGTAGCCGCCCCCCTTGCCCAGTACGGTCATCGAGCCGCCGTCGGTGTCGTGGATCACCGCCTTGAAGCCGTCGGAGAGCGTCGGAGCGGGCAGGAAAATGTGGAAATCCACCCCTTTGGACGTCAGCGCCACGCCGCTTGTGCCACAATCGAGCGTGACGGGGTCATAGAGGTCAAAGGCGACATCCGGAGCCTGAAGGGACAGGGGATTCGTCGCCAGGCGAAAACCGCCGCAGAGCGCTTCACTGACCCGCGGCAAGACCTCGATGCTCTGGATGGTCGCCTCGCCCCGGACCGTCAGCCGGAGGATCCCGCCGGCATTGCGGAAGGGCAGGTTGGCCGGGTCGCTCCCCTGGGCCAGGGCGATGTTGGCGCCGGAGCCAAAAGAACCTGCCACATAGTTCTGGGTCGAGGGGAGGATCACGGTTCGCCCTCCACTTGCGCCGGTGACGGCATCTGCCGGATACACGGCCTCATAGGGGCCGGCGCCCGTCACGGGGTCGTCGGTGGAGAAGGTCCCGAAGCTCGTGCCGGCACCCGACGTAAGGGTATAGATCTTGCCTTCGGGGGTAGTCGCATTGTAGACCTTGATCTGGTCGCCCTCGCTCCAGACGACGGCCATGCCGTCAAGGGCAGACTTGGTGACGACCTGCTCCAGCGAGGCGCAGATGGTGGTCACGGCCCCCTCCGGGGCCATCTTTTCGGTGCACGCCGCCACCAGCAGGACGGCGGACAGGATATAGATCAGTTTCTTCATTTCTTTTGTCATTTCGAGCGAACAGGTTGTCATTTCGAGCGTAGTCGAGAAATCTACTGCCACTTCCCGTAATCACCAAGGGTGAAACCTTCCGCGCCGGATCCTCCGGGGTTGCCCACAAAAGTCCAGCCGATGGGGATGCCGGAACCGCTGTCGGTCGGCCAGATGCCATCCATGCAGGCCGGTGCGGTGAACGTGCCGGTGTGGGCAACTTCC